>JAHJRA010000007.1:0-4325 GCA_018831045.1 Gammaproteobacteria bacterium
CGCGGCACCGGCCTGATGAGCCACGTGTTCGACGACTACGGCCCGGTGAAAGCCGACCTGCCCGGCCGCCACAACGGCGTGCTGGTCAGCCAGGACAACGGCGAGGCCGTGGCCTATGCGTTGTGGAAACTGGAAGACCGCGGCCGCATGTTCGTTTCGCCCGGCGACAAGCTGTACGAAGGCATGATCATCGGCATTCACAGCCGCGACAACGACCTGGTGGTCAACCCGATCAAGGGCAAGCAGCTGACCAACGTCCGTTCGTCCGGCACCGACGAAGCCGTGCGCCTGACCACGCCGATCAAGCTGACGCTGGAATCCGCGGTGGAATTCATCGACGACGACGAACTGGTGGAAATCACGCCGAAGTCAATCCGCATCCGCAAGCGCTTCCTGCAGGAGCACGAGCGCAAGAAGGCGAATCGCGGATAAGGCCCTCCTGCTGACGCTTGCGTCGGCAGACCCAACAAAAAACCCGGCTGATGCCGGGCTTTTTGTTGGGTTCAGCCGATTGACACGGCCGATTGCATACGCGCCCAGCAAGACAACCGAATTTGCACCTTGCCCCCTCACCCAAATCCAGTTCACTGCCCCGGTTTCCATGCCCTGGCAACGCAAGCATGCCTTGTTGCCGAGGCCCGAATCGCCTGCCGGTCGATCCGGCCACCGTATAATCCACCCATGCCCTACGCCGACCTTGCGCTGTTTGCCGGACTCGCCTTGCTCCTGCTGCTGGGGATTGGCCTGTTCTGGCACCTGCGTTTGCAGCAGCACACCCTGAGCCGGTTTCCTGCCTTGCTGGCACAGGACATGGAGGCACGCCACCGCTCGGTGCTGACGGATCTGCACAGCGGGCTGTCGCAGCAATCCGACCGCATGCAAACCCAGTTGGCATCCCTGCAAATCGCGCAAGCCGAGCGGCTGGCGGAAACGCGTGAAACCGTCACCGGCCAGTTCAGCCAGTTCCAGACCGCGATGCTGGAAAAGCTGATCGAGCAGGGTCGCGCCGAGCAGAGCCTGCTGCAGGACACGCTGAAAGGCATGACCGCGCACTTCAGCGAGCGTGTGCAACTCCTGTCGCAGACGGTCGACGGCCGTCTCAACGAAATATCCGGCAAGGTGGCCGAGCGGCTCGATGAAGGCTTCAAGAAAACCAATGAAACCTTCACCTCGGTGATGTCGCGGCTGGCGGTGATCGACGAGGCGCAGAAAAAGATCGAGGGCTTGGCGAGCAACGTCGTGTCGCTGCAGGAAATCCTCGGCGACAAGCGCTCGCGCGGCGCCTTTGGCGAAGTCCAGCTGGAAGCGCTGGTGCGCAACAGCCTGCCGCCCGACGCCTACGCGTTCCAGCACACGTTGAAGAGTGGCGCGCGTGCCGACTGCGTGCTGATCCTGCCGGAGCCCACCGGCACCGTATGCGTCGATTCCAAGTTCCCGCTGGAAAACTACAGCCGCATGTTCGACGACAGCCTGTCGCCTCCCGAACGTGATGCGGCGCGGAGGCAATTCAAGGCGGATGTCAAGAAGCATGTCGACGACATTGCCGCCAAATACATCGTCGAAGGTGAAACGTCCGACGGCGCCGTGATGTTCCTGCCCGCCGAAGCGGTGTTTGCCGAAATCCATGCTTACCATCCCGACCTGGTCGAGCACGCACAAAAAAAACGCGTCTGGCTCACCTCGCCCACCACGCTGATGGCCGTGCTCAACACCGCTCGCGCCGTGATCCGCGATTCTGAAACCCGGCGCATGGCGCATGTCATCAAGGACGAACTGGGCAAACTGGCAAAGGATTTCGCGCGCTTCGACGACCGCATGAAAAAGCTCGCATCCCACATCGAGCAGGCCAGCAAGGATGTCGGCGAAGTGCGCATCTCCAGCAACAAGATCAGCAAACGCTTTGCACAGATCGAGCGGGTTGAACTCGACCATCCCAAGGCTGAAGCCACCCTGCAGATTCCCGACAGCGACGAATGAACTGGTTTACCCGCTGGCGCCGCACCCGCATCCTCAAACGTCACCTCGTTCCGCACGCACTTTTTCAGACGACCCTTGAGCAGCTCCCGATTTTGCGCGGACTGACCCCTGCCGAATTGAATCACCTGCACGAAACAGCCAGCCTGTTTCTGCACGGCAAAAGCTTCGCAGCGGCGGGCGCAGCGACAATTGACGATGCCACCCAGCTCACCATCGCGCTGCAAGCCTGTCTGCTGACGCTGCATCTGGACGAGTCCAGCTACCAAGGCTGGAACGAGATCATTCTCTATCCGGATGCGTTCCTGCGGCAGCACGAAGAAATGGACGACACCGGCATCGTGCACCACTCGCGCGACATCCTGTCAGGTGAATCCTGGCTGGGTGGGCCGCTGGTGCTGTCGCTTGCCGACGTTGAAGCCAGCGGGCAGGCCGATGGTGTCAATGTCGTGCTGCACGAGTTTGCCCACAAGCTGGACATGCTGAATGGCGATGCCAACGGTTTTCCCCCCTTGCATCGCGGCATGGATTCAACTGCCTGGGCGCACGATTTCAGCACGGCCTATGACAATTTATGCGCGCGCATTGATGCCGGCGAAGACACCGGAATCGATCCCTATGCTGCCAGCGACCCTGCCGAGTTTTTTGCCGTGCTGAGTGAAATGTTCTTTGAAACCCCTGCCTTGCTGCATCGTGAATACCCGGCGGTTTACCAGCAGATGCGCTTGTTCTACCGCCAGCATCCGCTGGCCCGGTTGTCGGACCACCTGAAGGGACCTGCATGAAAACCGCCGCCCGCATGAATGGCATTGCGCCGTTTCACGTCATGGATATTCTGGCGCGCGCGCAGGCGCTGGAGGCGGCCGGACACGACATCATTCATCTGGAAATCGGTGAGCCTGATTTCGCCACGCCGCAGCCCATCATCGAAGCCGGGGTCGCCGCCTTGCGCGCGGGCCACACGCATTACACCGGCGCACTCGGCCTGCCCCAATTACGCGAAGCCATCGCCGGATTTTATGCCACGCGCTGGCAGGCTGAAGTGTCCGCTTCGCGCGTCATCGTCACCCCCGGGGCATCCGGCGCGCTGTTGCTGGCGCTGGGCTTGCTGGCAGGACCCGACGACGAAGTCCTGATGGCGGATCCCGGCTATCCCTGCAACCGCCACTTTACCCAGTTTTGCAATGCCCGCGCCGTCACCATCCCGGTCGATGCCGACAGCGGTTTTCAACTCACGCTGCAACACATTGAACGTCACGCCACCTCCCGCACGCGCGCCGTCCTGATTGCCAGTCCGTCCAATCCCACCGGCACCACCATCGCGCCGGAAGAATTCGCGCGCATCCATGACTGGTGCAGCACACGGGATGTGGCGCTCATCGTGGATGAAATCTATCTGGCGCTGACCTACGATGGCGACGAACACAGCGCAGCGCGCTGGGATGACGTATTCATCGTCAACAGTTTCTCGAAATATTTCTTGATGACTGGCTGGCGGCTGGGCTGGCTGATCGCCCCCGCCTGGGCTATCGATGGGCTGGAACGGCTGGCGCAAAACCTGTTTCTGGCCGCCTCCACCCCGGCACAACATGCCGCCCTGGCAGCATTTTCAGCAGCCACCCTGAGTGAACTCGAAAGCCGCAAAGCCGAACTCCACACCCGTCGCAACTATCTTGTGCCGGCATTGCGTGAACGGGGATTCGTCATTCCGGTTCAGCCCCAGGGTGCGTTTTACCTCTACGCAGATTGCCGCGCACTTACCAAAGACAGCTTTAGTCTGGCGCAAACGCTGCTGGAAACAATCGGCGTGGCAGTCACACCCGGTCTCGATTTCGGCCAGCATCGCGCACAAGATTTCGTGCGAATTGCCTATACCCAACCCCTGCCGCGCTTGGCAGAAGCCATCCAACGGCTTGATGGATTCCTTCGTAACGATTGAGGCACACGAAGAAGCTTGAAACGTATTGGTTTGCAAGGGCTTAGGGGCAGACCGGTTCGTTGTGCCGTCTCAACAGGGCGCTGTTTTAATTGATTGTTGCTTCGGCCTGTTCGCTTCCCGACCTTGCATCATCGAATCGGATTTCCTGGCCATTTCAAACTTTATCTGGCCGAATCAATAATCAGGCACGACGGCGGCGCACCCATCCCAGCATCCCCAACAACCCCAACGGCAGTAAAGCCAGTGTGCCGGGTTCAGGAATGTGCGCAGTTGGAACCGGGTCTACGACCAGCGAATCATTGGCGCAGTTCATCGTCCAGTGCACATCAAATGCATCGCCACTCCCCCAGTTCAAGCCGAACAACGCCACCGGAATCCGCGCTTCATAAAAATAATGGCGATCATTCTTGTA
>JAHJRA010000008.1:0-59047 GCA_018831045.1 Gammaproteobacteria bacterium
GCGCGAGTTCTTTCCGGAAAATGCGGTCGAGTATTTCGTCTCGTATTACGACTACTACCAGCCCGAAGCCTATGTGCCGGCGCGCGACCTGTTCATCGAAAAAGATTCCAGCATCAACGAGCACATCGAGCAGATGCGCCTGAGTGCGACCAAGTCGCTGCTGGAGCGGCGCGACACGGTGATCGTCGCAACGGTGTCGGCGATCTACGGTATCGGCGACCCGTCGGATTACCACAGCATGATTCTGCTGCTGCGCGTGAACGAGAAAATGAGCCAGCGCGATGTCATCACGCGGCTGACGCAGATGCAGTACGAACGCAACGACGTTGATTTCTCGCGCGGCCATTTCCGCGTGCGCGGCGATGTCATCGACATTTTTCCGGCGGAACACGCCGAGACCGCGATTCGCGTCGAGCTGTTCGATGACGTGGTGGAAACCCTGCATCAGTTCGACCCGCTCACCGGACAGATACTGTCAAAAGTAGCCCGCTTCACCGTATTCCCGTCCAGCCATTATGTGACCCCGCGCGAGACGACTCTGCGCGCGATCGAAAAGATCAAGGTCGAGCTGCGCGATCGGCTGGAGTGGTATTACGCCAACGGTAAGCTGGTCGAGGCGCAGCGGCTGGAGCAGCGCACCCGCTTTGACCTGGAAATGATGGCCGAACTCGGATTCTGCAAAGGCATCGAGAACTATTCGCGCCATCTGTCCGGCCGCCAGCCGGGCGATCCGCCACCGACGCTGATCGACTATCTGGCGAAAGATGCGTTGATGTTCATCGACGAGTCGCACGTCACCGTGACCCAGGTCGGCGGCATGTACAAGGGCGACCGCTCGCGCAAGGAAAACCTGGTCGACTACGGTTTCCGGCTGCCATCTGCGCTCGACAACCGCCCGCTCAAGTTCGAGGAGTTTGAGCGGATGATGCGGCAGACCGTGTTCGTGTCGGCGACCCCGGCCAAATATGAAGCCGAGCACGCCGGCCAGGTGGTCGAGCAGCTGGTGCGCCCGACCGGGCTGGTCGATCCGCTGGTCGAGGTGCGGCCGGTCGGCACCCAGGTTGATGACCTGATGAGTGAGGCCAGGAAGCGAATAGCCGTCGGCGAGCGCGTGCTGGTGACCACGCTGACCAAGCGCATGTCGGAAGATCTCACCGATTATTTAACCGAACACGGGCTCAAGGTGCGCTACCTGCATTCGGACATCGACACGGTCGAGCGCGTCGAAATCCTGCGCGATCTGCGGCTGGGCGTGTTCGACGTGCTGGTCGGCATCAACCTGCTGCGCGAGGGGCTGGATATTCCCGAGGTGTCGCTGGTGGCGATCCTCGATGCCGACAAGGAAGGCTTTCTGCGTTCCGAGCGCTCGCTGATCCAGACCATTGGTCGCGCTGCACGCCATTTGCATGGCAGTGCGATTCTGTACGCCGACAAAATCACCGAGTCGATGCACCGCGCGATGGACGAAACCAGTCGGCGTCGCATCAAGCAGCTTGCGTACAACACTGAACACGGCATCACGCCGCGCGGGGTGGTCAAGCGCATCAAGGACATCATCGATGGGGTATACGATGCCGACGCCTCGCGCCAGGAACTCAAGGCCGCGCAGATCGTCGCCGAATACAAGGTGCTGGACGAGAAATCGTTGACCAAGAAAATCAAGAAGCTGGAAAAAGACATGGCAGACGCGGCGAAAAATCTCGAATTCGAGAAAGCCGCGGAACTTCGCGATCAGCTGAGGGACCTCAAGCAGTTGTTATTTGGAGTGGAAGAGCACGATACATGACCAAAGTTTTATTCGTTTGCATGGGCAATAAAGACGAAACCAAGTAAACACGGGGACTATGTGGCTTTTCGTTATCGATTCCGTTATCGGTGTAGCTTAGACGGGATGTTTTTCGAAAAGTAAACAGCACGTTTAAAGATTTCCCAATACGATTCATTTGCCGCCTTACGGCAAACCGGGCCGGGTAGGTGCAGCAGCATCCCGGCCCTTATCGCAACGTAAAGGGAGTCCCCACCATGGCTAGAGAAAACCACACCACCCCAACCTTTTCCGATTTGAGCGCGATCCACTCACTGCTTATCACTATTGAGGAGCTTGCCGCAGCGGCAATGGAGCTTAAAGACGATGACAGCAAACTCCGCACGTCGATGCTCTGGAGCATCCAGAAGATGACAGAAACCGCGGCTAAGGATGTCGTGCAAATGGAAGCGGCAGGGATGTAGTTATTCGAGGGGGCTTATTACCGCTCGGCATCAAGCATGGCGTCGACGCGCTGCCGCAAGATGCGGATGCGCTCGGCTTCGCTCATCTCTGCTTCGCCCGTGGGGGTGCTGTCGATTGCCCCGTTCGAGGTCTGCAGCAGCCAGGCGGCGGCCTCCTCGCCGCGATGTACCTGCCAGGTCGACCACGCCAGCGCGCCCGCCAGCAACAACGCGCCGGCCAGCCCGCTGCCGAGGCGATCACGGCTATTCATGTAAAGGGGAAACGCCAGCGGCCACGCCAGCAGCAGCGGCCAGACGGTGCGCGCCGGATCTCGCTGCGGCGCCGACTCCACCGCCGCCGCGACCGCGGTGATTGTGACTGCCGCGGCCGCGATGCCAGCCAGCCATCCGATTGGATGTTCGCCCAGTGCCAGCAGCCTCGGCACCGCCCACGCCGCCAGCGCGGCCAACACGGGGGTGATGATCAGCAGCGCTGCGGCGATGGGGGCGCCGTCGCTCTCGGTCGGTTGGCTCATGGTCTCTCCCTGCTTGGTTTTTGGTTGTCCGAGGACTATACGGCTTTTTTAGCCGCCCGAGGGGAGGCAGCCGTGTGACGGTTTTTTTGCGCCGCATGGCCCATGGATTCAACCGGCCGAAAAAAACTGCGCCACGGCGATTCTGGCGGGGCGGTTTTTCAAATGTGTGGGGAGTGGTTCCCGGTGCTCCCCCTTCGTTTCGGGGGGCCGGCGGGATTCCAGTCATGTAACGTCGCCACGAGCGACCATGACTGCCGGTGCGCTTCCCATGCCAAGCGTTTGATGAAACAAGACCAAACGCCCACTCCCGTGCTATGGGCATGCGCTGTCTCGCACGGGAGTGGTGGTATCAGGAGACGCCTTAAAAACGTCCGCGCTTATCCTCGAACGGATTTTTTACATTTGAGCCGGCCCGGGCAATTCCCGGGTTGATTCCGCAGCGTAAGGCTGCGCCCACGGCGTCAAGCAGCTCACCGCTGTTCAAGTCATGCAGACGGGCCTCGGCGGCGAGCAGTTCGTCGGTAGGTGCAGCCTCGGGGTGATTAACGCGATAGGCCATGAATTTCAAAACGTCCTGCACCGCTAATTTGGGTGTGTATCCAGAAAAGTACATGTGGTTTTCCTAATCAAAAATTCAGACCAGCGCCGCGGGCAGATTCAATCATGCCGCGAACGTCGTTCTCAACAGCTGCAATCCTGGCATCGAGCTTGGCCAGGCGCTCGGTTTTGTCGCGGTAATCCATTGCATGATCAGGCCACGACATACCCTCAATGATTCGGCTTGCCGCGGCTTTCATTTGATCGCCAAACGCGAGACACATACCAGCCTCCATCGAAAGCGGTGTCGGTGTGTAGTCCGGTTTCGTCATGGCAAGGATAGGCATATCGATGCGGTCTGGATTCCCACCAACAACCAGCTGCCGCACCGCTGCAGAAAGAGTCGCCATGTGCCGTGCGGCATCCGCATCAATGCGGCGGTGCATGGCCTTGACCGTGTCCTCTTTTGAGAGGGGTGCGGCGGCGAGAATGTCCCGCTCACGCTTCAGTGATTCCAGCTCCGCACGCTTGGAGCGGATCATTGCGCCGGCGTCGCCAAACAACTTTTTAACACCGGAAAAATCAAACAGACTCATCTTTTTACCTCCGTTAAATCAAGTTAATCAGGGCCGCGTGTTCCCACAGCCCATACCCAGCATTGCAGCTCGCGGATGCCCCGTAGCGATGCTTTTCCTCGTTGAACTCCAGTTCGGATCCCTTGGCCACCGATTCAAAACTGACATGCTCTGTCTGGCGAATGAATGCCTTGGCGCTGCCATCGGCGCGAAATACCGCAATCCTGTCCGACCAAGATAGCCAGGGGTTCGGCACGCAGCGCACCGTATAGCCGCCACCAAACGGCAACGCATCGGCTGCCGCCTTGACGAAGGCCGTCGGCATTAAAAGGGTGAAATGCCGCGCATCCTCACTGACCAACTCACCCTCATAGTCACGAAAACCCATAATCGCCGCGACACCTGCGGCGATGGCCTCACGAAGTTCCGGGCCGGTCGGAGCGGTCGGCGTGGCGACGTTGTATGTCAGCAGGTTCGACTGCGGATCGGCCTCCGCACCGGTACGACCGCGCGCATGCGCGCCATAAAAGAAGGGCTCCCCGGCGTAACCGATCCCCGTTTCGCCCTGGTCGACAAGTGCGGTAATCAGCTGCGCCCACAGGATGGGGTAGCCCGAAGCCAGGGCGCGCACCCGCAGCATCACCTGGCCTGTCTTGTCCCGGCGGATTTCATCGGCCAGCACTTCAAGCGTGCCTTCAAACTTTTTGTTGGCGATGGTGACCGAATCTTCCCAAAAAGCCCCGGCAAACCGGCCGCCTAGCCACTCGCGCATCATGGGCGCGGCGGAAATCCAGACGTTATCCTGGCTGCCCTGGTTACTTTCGACAGGAAACGACAGTTCACTGACCCAGTGGTCAGTAAGGCTGCTCTCCAGCGTGGCGAAAAACTCGCCGCGAATTCCTTTTTCGGTGATCGATGACGCACCCATAATCAGGTCCTTCTTCCATGTTTGAGAGCTGCCGTGCGCAGCGCGCGCTCGAGCGAATCGGCCACTGCTGCATCGGCGCGGGTTTCGAATGTGCCGACGCCTGGCAGGGTGAGATTGAGTATGCTGGTGGCGCCGCCGCCGTCTGCGCTCGGGCGTGGCAGGCTGCCGACCGAACCGGCAATCAGGCCGCCGTCAGCAAAGCGCGGGATACGGCGATCGATGGCCGAGCGAATGGCGAGCTGCCTGCCATCCATCAATCGCATGGCAGCCGCGCGAAGGTCGGGCAACCGCCCCTGGTTAATCGCGTGCATGTTCGCCAGCCCCAGCTGGCGCACAGCGCGCGCACGCACCACGTATTCGCCGTTTGAGACACGTGCCAGGATGGAGTCGCTGGTGCCGGTGCCCGGCCCCCTGAGTAGTCCGCCATCTGCTTTCGCCGGCAGATCGGCGCCACCGGCAGAAAGACTGACGCTCTGCGTAAGCGGCTTGCCGTCCAAAATGGCCTGCATCCGCTTTTGCGCTTCGCGGACAGATTCCTCGGCTTTTTTCAGGTCGACTTGAACCGGTACAGCCTTCAGTGATTCAAGCTCTTTCTTGAGTGCGTCGACAGCTGCCACAGCCTCGGCGGCCTTCGCTTTGGCTGCCTCAGCCTTGCCGGCTAGCGCTTCGTCTTGCAGCGCTGCCACTTCGCGCTGTTGGCTTGCCAATACGCTCGCTGCGCTCGCGCCTGCCGAATTCAGTTCGGCAATTAATGACGACGCTCGCTCGCCTAGATCAATCGCCTTATCGAAATCATTGCTGGCCAAGGCGGCCTGTTGCTGTGCCTGCAAAGATTGAAGGCTCGCCCGGGCCGCTGCCTGATTAAAGAATCGCTCCGTCGGGTCATTGGCATTGAGGTCGGCGGACTTGGCTTTCGGTGCCTGAATATCGGCCAGCCGCGCCGCGTTCCGTTTGGCCAATTCGACGCGTTCAGAATTGATTTTCCCGGCTTCCGACTGAGCTTTGCGCTGGGCAGCCACCTGCGCTTCCAAAGCAGCTTCCACCCGTTTGGTTTCGCCCTCAACGGTCTCTGCTAAACGTGCGGCCAGGGCTTTCTGTGCGACGTTGCGGTCGGACATCGCCCGCGTGGTTTTTTCGGTCGCCTGCACCACGCGCCCCGCGCCTTCTAGGATGCGTTTCTCGAAGGCGTCGAGCTCGCGGCGCGCTTCGGCGGCGTCTTTTTTCATTTGCTCGCCGATGAACTTGAAACCCTTGAAATCGAACGTTGCAAGCGCGACGAGCTGGGCGGCGATCCCGCCGATTTCCCGGCCGATGCCTTTGAACACAAACGCGACGTTCGCACCGACGACGGCCAGCGCTTCGATACCCGTCGTGCCGACGGCGTTGATGACGCCGGCAAAGCCCTTGCTCGCGCCCGTTGCCTGATCGAACTGACCGACAACGATTCGCAGCTTGTTGCCCAGGTCGGTAAAGGTCCCGCCGATGGTATCCGGCAGGCTTGCGGCCTCAGTGCGCAGGGTCGGCAAATCCTTCAACAGGCCATCGATCAAAACGTCGCGGGTGAGCTGGCCGGCCTTCGCCATTTCGCGCAACTGCCCGACAGGCACGCCCAGCGACTTGGCAAGCCCCTGCAGCAGCCGCGGTGCCGCCTCATTGACGCTGTTGAATTCTTCCCCGCGCAGCACGCCCGAGGCGATAGCCTGGCTGAATTGCAGCATTGCGCTACCGGACTCCGCAGCACTCGCGCCCGAGAGCTTCAGCGCCAGGCCGACCGCCTCAGTCACGCCGGCAACGTCCCGCTGCGCAACGTCGAGATCCTTCACGCTGGACGCAATCCGCACGTAAAGCTCGGCAGTTTGCGCCAGGGGCACACGTGCGGCAGATGCGATGCGGACAACATCGTCGTTCGCTGCTGCAAATTCTTCCGTGCTACGGCTGGCCAGTTTCAGGCGGGCCTGCAGGCTGGCGTATTCGTCCGACATCGTGGCGATTTTCCCGACGCTGAGAACCGCGCCAAGCTGGAACCCGATTTTAGAGAACACCCCCGACAGCACATTGCCGACGCCGGCCGATTTCTTCTCGATCCCGCCGAGCTCGTCGCGTACCGTTTGCGACTGCGAGACGAAATTTCGTTTGACCTGCTCGACTTGACCGCGAAGTCTGGCCTGCGCAGCGGTCAGCGCATTGGTGTCAATGCCGGCTTTCTGCAGAGATGCCGACAACTGCGCCAACGTGGCACGCTGGGCGCTCAATGCGGTGTTCAGCGCCGTGGTGTCGCCGCCGGCCCTGCCCAGCGCCTTAATCTGCTTTTCCAGCGCTGCAGCGTCGCGCTGCGCCGCCTTGAACAGTGCGACTTCGCCCTGCTGTTTTTTCAGCGCGGCCAGGGTGGCGTCGAAGGCGCTCCGCAGTTCCGCCAGCGCGCGCTTGGCGCTGTCGCTGTTGGCCTCAATGTCAAAACTGAGCTTCTTTGTTGTCATGACTTACCCCACCGCACTTGAACAGAGCGGCCAGGGGCGATGTTTATGTGGGACTGTCCAGGTGCGGCGGACGCAGCGGATGTCTTGCCGTAGATGCGGGCAGCGCCGCGAGCCATAGCACAGCGATAGGCTACGTATACGGCCTCGGATGTGAACTCGGCCTGCAGCGCCGGGCTGCGGTTAAATTCGTTTGCCGCAGCGATGCGGATCTGGCTTTGGGAATCGGTCATAAATTGCTCTCCTTTGAAAGCATCATGAACGCGGTTTTGTGACATTGCACGCCGATTCCATGTCACTGGAATAGATAATTCTGCCCTTTGCTTCAGCGCGCCGAAAAGCCAAATAGGACTCCAAGTCTGTAAAGCTTTCGCGCAGCCAGATCGACTCCTCCCATGCAATGCAGGCATCGCGTTCAACGATTGCAATGGCCTTCAATTCGAAGCTCGTTTGCGAATGCAAGTCGACCTCGCCCACGATGCGGTGCAAATGCCTGGTGGCGGTTGGGACCTTCTCGGGCGCCGCCAATACCGCGCGAAACAGGCAGGTATGCAACATCGATGCACCGGGTGGCGGCTCGGCTTTGCGCTGCCATGCAGGCCAGATGCGCGTTGAGAATTTCCGCAGCTCCAGCCCCAACTGGACCGATCTCCCCCACGGCGTATCCGCGTCGATCTGTCTTGCCGCTTCGCACAACCAGCGGTCGCGATTCAACAGTTCTAACTTGCGGCGGGCAGTGGGTGACGGCAGCCCGCAGCAGGCCGCCAGGTCACGCTCACCCCCGCACTCGAAATAGTCGCGGAGACCACGCAGCAGAATTCCATGGGCAGCGATTGCGGCTTCAGGGTCGCCAGATGCTGCTCTGGCAAGGGTTTCGTGGTTCTTCTGATAAATGGTCATTTGATTATTAATAATCCCCTAGCAAACACGCCATGACTAGAGATTTTCGGCGAGTCTCTGCCCCGTATGGCCGGGGTGTCCGGGAGAACCTACCTGCACTTCTTCTAGTCATCGATCCCGGCCTTGAAATCAGTCCAGCCAGAGGGGATGCAGCATTCGTCCAGCACGAAGCTGAGTGTGCACCTGGCTCTGTCGGCCTCTCGCTCGATGCGTACCAGATCGGCACGGGTGATAGAAACTTTTCGTGCCTCGCATAGCGAGAGCCAGTCGTCGGCAATCCGGGCTGATACACCGGCTTTTAGAAGAAAAGATCGTGCGTCGAATTCATCGCGCAGTGTTTTTATGGCGGTTCCTGATGGTTCATTGGTGGATTGGCTCCCACCCACGGGAGGGGTTGACGAACCCCAGCGGGAGGGGTCCCGAACCTCCACGGGAGGGGTAACCTCCACGGGAGGGGTAACCTCCACGGGAGGGCGTAGCTTTTCGACAATCAGCTGATACCGCCTTGACCGACCGGGATCACCCCCGAACTCGTTGCCGACGACCTCGAGCCATCCTTCATCGATCAGGCGATGAACGATTACCCTGGCCTGCTTTTCCGTGCGACCGATCTTTTTGGCAATGGCGGAAATTGATGGATAAAGACTTCCACCATGATCGTTGCACCAGTCAGCCATCGCCAGCATGGCGAGCTTGTCGCTGCCACCCCGGGGAAAGCCATCCCATACCAAACTCATCACACGCACGCTCACGAACATTTACCCCACTCGGTGAGGTCTGAGCGAAGGTAGGCCGCGCGCACTGCCCGGGCGGCGTCCTGAATACGGCTGTCGTATGAATTGGTCGCGACGATTATCTTGGCATCATGGTCGAGCCAAACGCGCCGGATAACGTGCAACATATTCTCGACATTGAAGGCGACCACGCACGCGATACCGAGATCCTCATGCCAGCGAACAGCGTCGATAAAATCGACGACCACCAAGACCATATTGCTCGGCTGTCCGACGACATAGGAACACCCGCATGACTTGCCATGGGTTAGGAAGTGGGCGTGCCCGTCTGCCTCGATCACCCACAAATTGCGCATCTCTCCGGCGCGCATGGCAGGAACGAGCGTCAACTGCCCGAGTGTGCGCACGCCGTGCGGGGCTTCGGTTCCGGCCGCCCATACCTTGTGGGCACGCGCCTGCCAGGCAAGCCGATTGCTGTGGCGCAATGGTTGCGCTGCGCTCATGGCTAGGCGCTGCGCTTGTTACGACGAGGGAAGTAGGGGGCGGCTTCGGATCGTTCCTTAAGCCACTTTGCGGCATCTTCGGCCCGGATATATCGCCTACGCCCAAGCATGAAAAATTTCGGCATGGGCTTTTCTTGAGCGACCAGCACAGCTGTCGAATCCGGAAGTTCTAGTATCCCTTGCCAAAATTCGTTCCACGACCAGCACGGCTTCGCCATGAGTTCGCTCGGCAACTCTTTGCAATTGTCGTCCATATCAACCTCAGAAAAGACCAGAAACAGGGTTGATAGGACTGTCACATAAGCGCCTTGCGCTTCGGGATACAAAATAGAAAGTTGTTTTTTCTGTTTTGTATCTTTCGTGTTGGTGAGGGGTTATCTGTTGCGATGCCGATTCACGCTAACAGCCGTGAATGTGTGCCCGGTGAGAACCGTGCAGAGCGCCGCGACTGATTTATCACGCAGGTCAAGCAGATTCCCCGCCAAATCATCTTGGCCAAGATTCTCGACTTCGGCCAGGAACACCCGCAAAAAATCGCTCGGCGTTCTCTTGGTAGTTTTCTCCCCCAGCTTTGGTTTAAACGCGGCCTCCAAACGCTCATCCTCGATTTCAATCGCCATATCAAAATGAGACTCGGAAAATGCCTCGATTAGAGCCGCCGCTTCGGGCCAATATTGCCAATTGAATTGGCTCCGTAACGCTTTAAAGCGTTTGCGAATTTCCAGGAGCTCCGACTCTACAAAGGCTGGATAAAGCTGCGCGACGCGGCGCCTCTCACTGATTTCAGCCGCCCGTGACATCAAGTCAATCGGATTGCGTTCGCCCACCAAATTCAGGCCTAACCCCTCCTTCAAACTATCCCGCTCGCGGATCAGCCGGGCGAGGCGCGAGGCGGAGTCAGCTATTTCAATATTTTTATCGCCGATGCGTTTGATAGCGTCATGGGCCACCTTTATTTCCTGCGGGGAGTAATCGACCGCCACTTCAATGAGTCGGTCGACGACAATCTGCCAACGTTGACGCAATGAGTTTGGCGGACAGCCAGGTCGGCAGGAATCAAGGATGTCATCCCAGGCTGCCAACATGCCAGCTTCAACGCCGTTCGCGGCAAGGACTCGGTCGATCAATGCGCGCTTGGCACGCATGAGATTTTCACCCTCCAACTTGCGCCTCTCGTCTTTGAGAAAACGGTGCACCTGGTCACGCGCGTTCATCATCTTCCCCGACTATCCGCATAACTTCCTCGGCCCAGCGAATCGCCGCCTCCTTGCGCTCGTTTTCGTAGGCGTGGCGGTTGTAGATTGCCAGCACCCCGCCCAGCGAATGATTCAGCATCTTTTCTATGACGTGGGTGGCGACGCCCAGGCCGGCAAGGCGGGTGGCGAAGGTGCGGCGTAGATCGTGCGGCGTCCAGCCCTTGCCAGCCCGTTTCAGGCGCGCCTGAACAGCCGTGTTGCTGCGCTGCGCAAACAGGTAACCATCATGGTCGCCAATGAGTTCGCGTGCCAATGGGGGCAAAAAAACCCAGTGTGGGCGACTGCTTTTATTCTCAGGAATTTGCAGAATATCGCCGTTAATGTTTTCGTGAGTTGCAGACTGCGCTTCGGATATTCGAAGGCCGGTAAGCAGCAGGAATTTGAGCAGTGGGGCATGGTCGTGCGGGTCATTCCAAAGCGCCCGGATTTCGTCGTCAGTCAGTACGCGGTCGCGTGTCTTTTCATCGCCACCAGCAACGGCAGACGTTGAGTTTTCCAATGGGCTGCGCTCGATGTAACCGCGCTCAACCGCATACCTCAGCGCCAGCTTCCAATTCGACAGGCAGCGATTGGCAGCAACGGGCGCGGCGTCGGCATACTCGACCAGAATGTCGGTCAGTCGTTTGGTGGTGAGTTGGGAGAGCGGGGCGTTGCCAGCCTGGGCTTTTCCCTTCGTGACGTAGACCTCTATGTTTTTTGTCACTTTGTAACGTGGCTCGATTCGACGCTGGAACCATTCATCTAGAAGATCGCCAAAAGTGACGGATCCAGGCAGGACGGTTTTTGACAGTGCGGCGGACTTGTTGCGGGCCTCGGCAAGACTGACGGCAGGCCATTCCCCCAAGTTGCGGGTTTTCCACGATCCGCCTTTGCGACTTCGGTAGAGCCAGCTACGGCGTCCGCTGGGGTAGCATCGCAGGTATAGGCCGCGCTCATCGCCAATGAGTTTTTCCTTGGCTGGGTCTTTGAGTTTGCGAATGGTGGTTTCAGTGAGTGCCATGGCGTTATCCGTTATCACTCCGTTATCGATAACGCTAGTTTAACTGATATTTTCCTCGGCTTAACTGGTGTTAAATCAATGAATAATAAGGTTTAGTATGGCTACAAAGGTTTTATTCGTTTGCATGGGCAATATCTGCCGGTCGCCGATGGCGGAAGGCATGTTCCGCAAGGCCATACGTGAAGCAGGGTTGGAGCAGCAGGTGGAAGCGGATTCTGCCGGCACTCACGCCTACCATGTGGGCGATGCGCCCGACCCGCGCGCGCAGCAGGCGGCGCGCCAGCGCGGCGCCGATATCAGCCGCTTGCGCGGGCGCAAGGTGGCGGACGTGGATTTCGAGGCGTTCGATTACATCCTGGCGATGGATGGCGACAATCACAGCATTCTGATCGAGCGTGCGCCGGCGCAGCATCACGGCAAGATCCAACGGTTGCTGGCGTTCAGCCGCAAGTATCCCAATCTGGACGTGGTCGACCCCTATTACGGCGGGCCGCAGGGCTTCGAAGAAAACCTCGACATGATCGAGGATGCGGTGCAGGGGTTGATCCGCGATATCACCGGCGACCGCCAGGCCAGCAGACGCCCGGGCGCCTGAATCGCTACGTCAGTCGATCAGCCTGCCTTGACGACGCAGTTGCGGCCTTTGTCCTTCGCCTGATACAGCCGCCGGTCCACCGCTTCGATGAACGCGACGGGCTCATCGCTATGGGTGGGAACGACTGTACCCACACCGATGCTGACGGACAGGATCTGGCTTACCGGTGAATTCTCATGCGGGATCTGTTCCTTGAACAGCAGGTTGCGGCAGCGCTCGGCAATTTTGGCGGCGGACTCCTCCTCCGTTTCAGGCAGGACCAGCACGAACTCTTCGCCGCCAAAGCGGGCGACAAAATCGCGTGAGCGGGTTGCGGCGGAAGTCAGAACCTGCCCGATTTGTTTCAGGCATTGGTCGCCCTGAACGTGGCCATAGTGATCGTTGTATTGCTTGAAATAATCGATGTCCAGCATGATCAGCGAAAGCGGCTGGCTGCTGCGTCGGGCATGGGCCCATTCCATTTCCATGACGGAATCGAACATGCGCCGGTTGGCGATACCGGTCAGGCCGTCCTTGAACGACAGGGCTTCCAGTTCCTTTTGCAGGTCGAGCAGTTTCTGCTCGGTCTTTTTCCTCTCGCTGATGTCGAACATGAAACCGACCAGGGCTTCCACTTCGCCCGCTGCGTTGCGCATGACGTGCACCACATCGCGGATCCACACATAGTCGCCCGCCTTGGTGAGCGCACGATAGTCCGCCTCATGGTCGGTTCCGGCCTGGGATTGCGAGACGCAATAATCCACCACCCATGCGCGATCTTCCGGATGCATGCGGTTTGCCCAGTCTTCGGCGCTCACCCAGCTTGCGGGAGACCAGCCGAGCAGGCTTTCGATCTGCGGTCCGATGTAGGCGAAGCGCATGCTGGCCCAGTCGATTTTCCAGGGAATCGCTTTGGTCGATTCCAGCAGGGTCTTGTAGATGCCACTGTCGGTTTCAATGTCTTGCGCAAAATCGCTCATCGCTCGTGATTCCTGTCTGCTGTATGGCTAACGTGAGATGGCATGCGCAGCTCAAGGAAGCGAGGCACGCGCAAAAAGTTCCATCAGGGATTCCGGGTCATCATAAACGATGCGCCGTCCGGCACGCAGATCGCGGCGCATCAGCCGGACCATCTGCTGGAGCACTTCGTCGGGGAAGGACTTCACCGGACGTCCGGTGACTTCAGACAGCCGCCCGGCAATCACGGCCGGGTCGCTGACGACCGGGCAAACGCGGTAACGGTATTCGCCGCCGATGGCTTCCGGCGCGAGATCCATGAAGCGGCCGGCCTGCTGCCGGAAGAAGCTCAGGGGCAGGCGGTAGGCATTTCGCCCGAGGATGGGCAGGTCATCCGGTACCGGCTCGTTTTCATCCAGCACCTGCAGCCCGCTTGCCAGCGGCAGCAACTGGTCGAGCTGGTAGTCCTGCATGTGCGGATTGCCCACCCGCACCAGGTTGGCAATCAATTCGCCGAGCGAGGCATGGCCGATAATCGCGGCGCGCTTGGGCAGTCCGCCCCATACGCCATCGGCGCCATTGAGCAGCGCCTCGATCACGGCGGCGTTTTCGAAGCCTGCGCCGGCATGCATATGCACCAGGATTTTCAGTGGCTGCGGCAGGAACACACGCGTCGCCGCGACATACGCGCCCACCTGAAACGGCAGATAGGTGCCGCGGTCATCCTCGATGCTGAGGCCTTCGATCGGCAGTCCGGCAAGCAGGCTCAGGACTGAAAACACCGCCTCGGGGTCCTCGGCAAAAGCATCGCAGCCGTCCACGATATTGATCAGGATACGCGGCCTGCCTCCCGCGTCGCCACGGACGTTGTCGTTGAGCCACTGGATGCTTGCGGGCAGACTGCGAAGCAGCGTCGCGAGATCATATTGCCCCTGCATGCCCGCCTTGCTGAGATAGATTTCGTGCAGCGTGTTGGGCACCCCATAAGTCTGCAGCTTGAGCTGGGAAGGTGAAGGCGTAAACCTGCCATCGGGCTGGGCGATGCCGATGTCGGTAAATGCGAAACAGCCGCTCATGTCGATCTGGTGATCGCGCAGGTAGAGCATGAAGTCGTCATCCACCTCCAACTCGTCCGGCAGGGCGTAATCCAGCGTGCCCAGCAGAATGTTGCTGAATCCGAACGCGCGCAGTCTGGGCAGGATGGCCAGTTTGTCTGCCAGCGTTTGCCCGATGCGGGCCCCCACCGGGTTTTCGCGCAAGGACAAGTCGATCAGATAGGGGCGGATGCTGCGGAGGGTTTCCACCTTGTTCTGCACGCCCGCCAAAATGGCATGCGCTAAGTTTGTTTGCGAGGTCGACATGTTGATCCTGGCCAGGGCGTTGGATGACTGCATTGTGCACGGCGAATGCTACATATCCGGACAGGTGACGAAGAAAGAGCCGCATCAAGCGGCTCTTTCTTGCACTGCAGGCGCTTACTTGGCCTGGGTTTCCACCTGAACCAGGGGCTCCTGGGTGGGAGTGACCTGAGGCCGCGGGCGGCGACGCGTGGGGTGCGGCGCATCAGCCGTTGCCGTTTCAACGACAGGTGCTGCCGTGGCACTGGTTTCCACCTGCATCAGGCTGGCGGCGCCGGTGTCCGCAGGCTTGGCCGCTGGACGGCGACGGCGGCGTGGACGTCCAGCATCCTGCGTGTCTGATGCGCTGGCCGCGATGCCCTGGGTTTCTACCTGTTGCAGGTTGGCGGCAGTGGCCGCCATGCTCGCCAGAACGGCGGTGGGCGAGGCGGTGACGGCGGGCACGCCGGGTACGGCTGAGGCATCCAGTTGCAGGTCCTGCTGGGTAGACGCTTGCGGGGCCAGAACCGCTTTGGGTGCACGCGCGATCTCGACGATGGCGCGGAAACCTGCGATTTCGATTATGGCCATCGGCAGGCCGCTTGCGCCCTCGGGGCGTGCTTCGCGCGGGCGGCGATTGCCACGGCCACGACGGCTGCGTGATTCGCGCTTTTCTTCGC
Source organism: Gammaproteobacteria bacterium (assembly GCA_018831045.1). Taxonomy (GTDB): domain Bacteria; phylum Pseudomonadota; class Gammaproteobacteria; order Burkholderiales; family Thiobacillaceae; genus Thiobacillus. The sequence goes on from JAHJRA010000008.1 coordinate 15,200, forward strand.
CGCCGCTTTCGCTTGGCGCTTCGACCGGCTCAGCGATGCGCGGTGTTGCTTCTGCCTCGGGACGCGGCTTCGGCTGGCGAGGCGGACGCGCAGGCCTGTCTGCTTCCGTGCCACGCGCTTCGTTCTGGCGGGGCGCGTTCTGGCGTGGCTCGGTTGGGCGTGACTCCGACTGGCGGGCATCACTCCGGTTCTCGCCACCACGGCCTTCACCGCGTCCGCGACGCTGGCCGGACTTGCGTTCGGTCGGACGCTCGCGGCGTTCGCTTGGCCGTTCGCTGCGCGCAATGGCGGCAACGGCTTCAGTGGGAGACGCTTCGGCCGCAGGCGTATCGTCGCCCCGCTTCTTGAACCAACCGACAATGCGGTCGAGCAGGCCGGCTTGAGCCTGCGGCTCGGCGGCCACGACCGGTCGAGCGGCGGGAACCGGCTTGGGTGGGGCAATCGACTTGACCGCCGCTTCCTGTCGGATCGGGCCGGGTGCCTGTTCTGCCTGATAGCCCGATTCGGTTTCCGGCAGGGTCGCCATTTTGTAGCTTGGCTCGGCGGTGTCGCGTTGATTCAACTCGTCGTGACGCAACCGGGTCATGGTGTAGTGCGGGGTTTCCATGTGGATGTTGGGGATCAACACCACATTGACCTTGAGGCGGGACTCGATCGTGTAAATGTCGACGCGCTTCTCGTTCAGCAGGAAGGTGGCGACGTCAACCGGTAGCTGGACGTGGATCGCGCCCGTGCTGTCCTTCATGGCCTCTTCCTGAAGGATGCGCAGGATGTGCAGCGCTGACGATTCAGTGCCGCGAATATGGCCGGTGCCGTGGCAGCGCGGGCAGGGGTTGTAGCTGGTTTCGCCAAGCGAAGGCTGCAGGCGCTGGCGCGACATTTCGAGCAGGCCGAAGCGTGAGATCTTGCCGGTCTGCACGCGGGCGCGGTCGTAGTGCAAGGCATCCTTCAGGCGATTTTCAACTTCGCGCTGGTTTTTCGGGTTCTCCATGTCGATGAAATCGATCACGATCAAGCCGCCGAGATCGCGCAAGCGCATCTGGCGGGCGACTTCGTCTGCCGCTTCGAGGTTGGTGGCGGTGGCGGTCTGTTCGACGTCGCTGCCCTTGGTGGCGCGCGCCGAGTTGACGTCGACCGACACCAGCGCTTCGGTGTGGTCGATCACGATCGCGCCGCCGGATGGCAGGTTGACCTGGCGCGAATACGCCGATTCGATCTGGTGCTCGATTTGGAAACGCGAGAACAGGGGGACGTCGTCGTGATAGAGCTTGACCTTGTTGACGTTGTCCGGCATCACGTGGGCCATGAACTGCTGTGCCTGATCGTAAATGTCCTGCGTGTCGATCAGGATTTCGCCGATGTCGGCCGAAAAATAATCGCGGATGGCGCGGATCACCAGGCTGCCTTCTTGGTATATCAGGAAGGCGCCTTTTTGCAAGGTGGACGCGCCGTCGATGGCTTTCCACAGGCTCAGCAGGTAGTTCAAGTCCCACTGGAATTCCTCGGCGGTGCGGCCGATGCCGGCAGTGCGGGCAATCAGGCTCATGCCTTCGGGGATGTCGAGTTGCGCAAGCGTGTCGCGCAGTTCGTTGCGCTCTTCGCCTTCGATGCGACGCGAGACGCCGCCGCCGCGCGGGTTGGTCGGCATTAGCACGACATAGCGGCCGGCCAGCGAGACGTAGGTGGTGAGGGCGGCGCCCTTGTTGCCGCGTTCGTCCTTTTCCACCTGGACCAGCAGTTCCTGGCCTTCTTTCAGCGCATCTTGCGGACGACCGTTGCCGGGCAGGCAGGCACGGGAAATTTCCTTGAACGGCAGGAAGCCGTGACGCTCGCAGCCGTAATCGACAAATGCGGCTTCCAGGCTGGGCTCGACGCGGGTAATGACACCCTTGTAGACATTGCCCTTGCGTTGTTCCTTGCTGGCGGACTCGATGTCAAGGTCGACGAGTTTTTGCCCGTCGACGATGGCAACCCGGAGTTCTTCCGCCTGGGTTGCGTTAAATAGCATGCGCTTCATTGTTTACTCCCGCGCGCGTGCATACGGGACAGGCCAGACTGCCGCTGGTTTTAGCGGCTCATGCGATTACAGGGGGTGTGAGTGAAACGGCATGGGTTAAGGGTGTCCTGTTCCTGGAGAGTGTCGTCGGCAGAGCCGAGGCGGTCTTTCCGATTCCCGCTGGCGTGGGCCGAGCGTGAATGCTTGTTTTCGTATGCGTGTTGTCGCGTCATTATTGATAACATCGCTGCTTTGCCAACTGGCGGGGCAGGGTGGTTTCGACTGTTCGCGCCAACTTGATTGTTAGCTGGGCGGCAGGAATCCAGACGGGCCGGGCAGACGGCGGCCGGTGAGCGTTGTAACCGGCGGTAATCTTTATATAGAGGTCAAACCCCTAAATTGTCAGCCAAAACAAGGCCTGAACCGGCGGTAGTGTATATGAAAAATAATGACTTAGAGAAAGATTCGGTACGCCGTCTGAAGATTGACGACAGCGCCGACGGCCAGCGGCTGGACAATTTTCTGATGGCGAAGCTGAAAGGCGTACCGAAAAGCCGTATTTATAAAATCGTGCGCGGTGGCGAGGTGCGCATCAATGGCGGCCGCGTCGAGGTCAGCTATCGCTTGCAGTTGGGCGACGAGGTGCGGATTCCGCCGGTGCGCACCGCAGCGCATGTCATCACCCCGGCCACGCATTTGCCGCAGGGCGGCATCCGGTTGCTGCCGCGCATTCTCTACCGCGATGAGTCGCTGATCGCGCTGAACAAGCCCGCCGGCATGGCGGTTCACGGCGGCAGCGGCATTTCGCGCGGGGTGATCGAGCAAATGCGGCTGGAGCTGCCGGAATGCCGTTACATGGAGCTGGTGCACCGGCTCGACCGCGAAACGTCGGGCGTGCTGCTGATCGCGCTGAAACGGCGCGCGCTGGTTGGGCTGCACGCCGCAATGCGTGACGGACAGATCGAAAAGCGCTACCTGACCCTGGTGGCCGGGCGCTGGCCGAATCCGCTGCAGCATGTGAAGCTGCCGCTGCACAAGCGTGTCACCGACGACGGTGAAAAACGCGTCACGGTGCGCGACGACGGCCAGACCGCGCACACCATTTTTCGCCGCCTGGAGTCGTTTGCCGAGTTCACCCTGCTGGAAGCGGAACTGAAAACCGGGCGCACCCACCAGATTCGCGTGCATACCTCGCACCTGGGGTTTCCGATAGCGGGGGACGACAAGTATGGCGACTTCGAATTGAATAAAACGCTGTCCAAAAGCGGGCTTAAGCGGATGTTCCTGCACGCGGCCAAGCTTTCGTTCGCCCATCCGATTACGGGTGAGCGTTTGTTGATCGAAGCGCCATTGCCCGCTGACCTTTCTCCCTTTCTGGATTCGCTTCATGCCCAAGCATTATGACCTGCTGATTTTCGACTGGGATGGCACCCTGATGGATTCCGCCGGAGTCATCGTCGATTCAATCCAGCGCGCCTGTGAAGACATCGGCCTCGCCGCGCCAAGCGACCGCGCCTCGCGCCAGATTATCGGACTCGGGCTGATCCAGGCGCTGCAGGCCTTGTTGCCGGACTTGCCTGCCGATGATTACCCGCGGCTGGTTGAACGCTATCGCCATCATTATCTCGGACGCGATGACGACATTCCGCTGTTCGCGGGCGTGGTCGACGGCATCGGCCAGTTGCATGCAAGCGGTTTTCAACTCGCTGTCGCCACCGGCAAGAGTCGTCTCGGCCTCGAACGGGCGCTCGCGTCCAGTGGTCTGAGGGAGTGGTTCGCCGCCACCCGTTGTGCCGACCAAACGCACTCCAAGCCGCATCCAGCGATGGTGCTGGAGCTGATCGCCGAACTCGGCGCCGATCCTGCGCGCACGCTGGTGATCGGTGATACCAGCCATGATTTGTTGATGGCGTCGAATGCCGGGGTGGCCAGTCTGGGGGTGACCTATGGTGCGCATGAGCCGGATGACCTCTCCCCGCACACGCCGCTGGCGCTGATGAACAGTTTTGCCGAGGTGCATGCGTGGCTGAACGCGAACGCCTGATCTGTGCAGCCAGCGACCTTGTTGAACAGGGCAAGGGTGTGCGCTTCGAGCTGGAGCGCCACGGTCAGTTGCAGCCTGCCTTTGTTATCCGTTTCGACACGCTGCCGCGCGCCTTTCTCAATCAGTGCGGCCATGTGCCGGTGGAGCTCGATTGGCAGGAAGGTGAGTTCTTCGATGACTCGCGGCATTATCTGATCTGTGCCACGCATGGCGCGCTGTATCATCCCGCCACCGGCGCGTGCGTGGGCGGACGCTGCGCCGGGCGCGGCCTGATCCCCTTGCCGGTCGTTGAACGCGACGGCCATGTTTACTTGACTGAGATCCCTCCTAATTGAACCAGCCTGACGGAAACCCTATGAGCGAACAACCACCAAACTGGGAGCGCAGCGTGCTCGAAAAGCTGGCGTTATCGGCAATCCAGGAACAGCGCCGCACGCGCCACTGGGGCATCCTGTTCAAGACGCTGACTTTTATCTATCTCTTTATCGTGCTGTTTCTTGCCGCTGGCTGGTTCGGTTCGGACGGTGTTTCGATCAAGGAGCACACCGCGCTGGTCGATCTGCAGGGCGTAATCGCATCGGATCAGGCCAGCGCCGATTCGGTGATTGCCAGTCTGCAAGGTGCATTCGACGACAAGAAAACCAAAGGCGTCATCCTGCGCATCAACAGCCCGGGCGGTAGCCCGGTACAGGCCGGCCAGATTTACGATGAAATCAAGCGCCTGCGTGCCAAACATCCGGAAATACCCTTGTACGCTGTAGTGGACGACATTTGCGCGTCCGGCGGCTACTACGTTGCTGCCGGAGCAGACAAGATTTTCGTCGACAAAGCCAGTCTCGTCGGTTCCATCGGCGTTTTGATGGATGGCTTCGGCTTCACTCAAACCATGGACAAGCTGGGCGTTGAGCGGCGTTTGCTGACGGCAGGTGAAAACAAGGGCTTTCTCGATCCTTTTTCCCCCGTTGATCCCAAACAGCAGGCCTTTGCCAAGCAGATGCTCGAAGAAATCCACGGCCAGTTCATCGCCGTCGTGCGTCAGGGCCGCGGCAAGCGGCTGAAGGAAACGCCGGAAATGTTCAGCGGTCTGGTGTGGAGCGGCGAAAGAAGCATCCAGCTTGGCCTCGCTGACGGTCTCGGCAGCGTTGAATCGGTCGCCCGCGATGTCATCAAGGTCGAAGACATCGTCGATTACACCCAGCAGGAGGGGCTGGCCGAGCGCCTCGCCGGTCGTTTGGGTGCCTCGGTCGCCAAGGCTTGGACACCGTTCGAGAAAACCGGAGTCAGTCTGCGGTGAGCGATTACCGGCCAATTGCCTGCGTCGATCACGAGCGGCTGGAGTTCGCCGCACTGACCCGGCAGCAACTGGCTGTGCGCGTGAATGGCTTGTCGATGCGCGTGCTGCCGCTGGATATCTATGCCCGAAATGGCGCGGAGTGGATGCTGGCCGAGACGGAATCTGGCGAACGCCTCACCCTGCGACTGGACGGGTTCGAACTAGACTCATTGTCCCCGCCGGACTGATCGTTTCCATGCCGAAAGCAGGATCAGCAGGCCGGCTCGCTGGAAATGACTTTGCCTGACGTTACGCAATCAGGTCGACGGGTTTGTCCGCCTCAAAACCTGGACCGCGCAACGCCAGGCGCTATTCCAGAACCCGGCACTTGCGCCTGGCCTGCGGCAAACGCGCCCGCTTCCGGTGATCCGTGCTGAAGATTTTGAGCATTTGCGTACCTGGGCACATCAGTGCTGTGTCATGGCCGACTGACCGACAGCCGGTAAAAATATCCTTGTTTGCCGGTTTTTCTCGACACGTCCGGCGAGTTTCGGTTAAGATGCGCCCCGCATTAGGCGCGTAGCTCAGCTGGTTAGAGCACCACCTTGACATGGTGGGGGTCGATGGTTCGAGTCCATTCGCGCCTACCAATATTTATGGGTCGGGATGACCTGAGGGGTAGCACGATGTCGCTGCGAACTAGCAAGTGGGTCACTGGATAAAACACTGGCGCATTGCGGTTCACAGAACATTAGGCATCTTCTTGTAGTATCTAAAAGCGCGGGCAGTCCGCGCTTTTTTTCATTCTGGAGTTTGAGTCATGGTTAACGTCACGCTTCCCGATGGTTCGGTGCGGCAGTTCGATGCGCCGGTCACGGTCGCTCAGGTTGCTGCCAGCATCGGCGCGGGCCTGGCCAAAGCGGCGCTCGCCGGGCGGGTGAATGGCGAACTGGTCGATACCAGCCATGTCATTGATGCCGATGCTGCGCTTTCCATTGTGACCGACAAGGATGCCGACGGCCTCGACATGATTCGTCATTCGACCGCGCACTTGCTGGCTTACGCAGTGAAGACACTCTACCCCGATGCGCAGGTAACCATTGGGCCGGTGATTGACGACGGTTTCTTCTATGATTTTTCGTACAAGCGCCCGTTTACGCCGGACGACCTGGTGGCCATCGAAAAGAAAATGGCCGAGCTGGCGAAGCAGGATATCCCGGTGATTCGCAGCGTGATGCCGCGTGACGAGGCCGTGACTTTCTTTCGCGACATGGGAGAAGCGTACAAAGCCGAAATCATCGCCTCGATCCCGAGCAACGAGGATATTTCGCTTTATCGTGAGGGCGATTTCATCGATCTTTGTCGTGGTCCGCACGTGCCGTCGACCGGCAAACTCAAGCACTTCAAATTGATGAAGTTGGCTGGCGCGTACTGGCGCGGTGACAGCAAGAACGAAATGCTGCAGCGGGTGTACGGCACGGCGTGGGCAAAGAAGGAAGATCTCGAAGCCTATCTGTTCCGCCTGGAGGAAGCCGAGAAGCGCGATCACCGCCGTCTCGCCAAACAGCTTGATCTGCTGCACATGCAGGAAGAAGCGCCGGGCATGGTGTTCTGGCACCCCAAGGGCTGGATCGTGTGGCAGCAGATCGAGCAGTACATGCGGCAGAAATTTGTCGATTATGGTTACCAGGAAGTGCGCACGCCGGCGGTGATGGACCGCAGCCTGTGGGAGAAATCCGGGCACTGGGAGAACTATCACGACAACATGTTCACTACATCCTCGGAAAACCGCGATTACGCAGTGAAACCGATGAATTGCCCCGGTCACGTGCAGATTTTCAACAGCGGCCTGCATTCCTACCGCGATTTGCCGTTGCGCCTGGCCGAGTTCGGTTCGTGTCATCGCAACGAGCCATCAGGCGCGCTGCACGGCATCATGCGGGTCCGCGGTTTTACCCAGGATGATGCGCACATTTTTTGCACCGAGGAGCAGATAGAACCCGAGGTGGCGGACTTCATCGTCATGCTGCAGAAGGTCTATGCCGATTTCGGTTTCAGCGATGTGCTGGTGAAGTTGTCGACGCGGCCGGACAAGCGGGTGGGATCGGATGAATCGTGGGATGTCGCCGAAGCGGCACTTGCCGCCGCCCTGGACAAGAATGGGCTGGCCTACGACCTGCAGCCTGGCGAAGGCGCGTTCTACGGCCCCAAGATCGAGTTCACGCTGAAAGACACGCTTGGCCGTCTATGGCAGTGCGGCACGATCCAGCTGGATTTCAACCTGCCGGTGCGCCTCGGTGCCGAGTTTGTCGATGAAGACAATAGCCGCAAGCCGCCGGTGATGTTGCACCGCGCGATTCTTGGGTCGATGGAGCGCTTCATTGGCATCCTGATCGAGCATCATGCGGGAAATTTCCCCGCGTGGCTGGCACCGGTGCAGGCGATGGTTCTCAATATCAGCGACAAACAGGCGGATTACGCCCATGAAGTTGTCGCCAAACTGCGTGCGGCTGGCATCCGCGCAGCGTCGGACTTGAGTAACAATAAAATTACCTATAAAATCCGCGAACATAGCTTGCAAAAGCTGCCGTATTTACTGGTGGTCGGCGACAAGGAAATGGAAACCCATGCGGTTTCCGTCCGGGCCCGCGGTAACCAGGACTTGGGGCAGCTCGGTTTGGATGACTTGATTGCGCGCCTGAAAGCGGATATCGCGGCGCGTCAATAAGATAGGTCAGACAAGGCGCTGGGGAGAATCCCGCGCCTTGTTTGCATTTTGCCCCGGCAGATTCCGGGTGATATTTTGGAGAACGGCTCATCGCGACAGAAAAGAAACAGACACGCATCAACGGGGAAATCAATTGCCCGGAAGTGCGTTTGGTCGGTGTGGAAGGCGAACAGCTTGGTATCGTGAAGGTTTACGATGCGCTGCGTCAGGCGGAAGAAGCTGATCTGGATCTGGTTGAAATTGCGCCGACGGCACAGCCGCCGGTCGCAAAGATCATGGACTACGGCAAGTTCAAATACCAGGAAAGCAAGAAGCAGCATGAAGCCAAGCTGAAGCAGAAGCAGGTGCAGATCAAGGAAATCAAGTTTCGTCCGGCAACGGATGAAGGCGACTACCAGATCAAGCTGCGCAATCTGACCAAGTTTCTGGAAGAAGGCGATAAGACCAAAATCACGCTACGTTTCCGGGGGCGTGAAATGGCCCACCAGGAAATCGGCATGGCTCAGTTGCGGCGCGTTTCCACTGATCTGGCCGAGATAGCGATCGTCGAGCAGTTCCCCAAGATGGAGGGTCGCCAGCTGGTGATGATGCTGGCGCCGAAGAAGAAGATTTAAGCTTTTGAGACAGGCGTTTCTCAGGCTCCTGGCAGATCAAGCCAGCGGGTTAAAAACGCCACAATACGTGTTGTCGGGTTGGTGAAGCATTCCACACCGTGGGATCACCTGACTACATGAGATAAAAGGAAGCATCGTGCCAAAGATGAAAAGCAAGAGCGGCGCCGCCAAGCGGTTCCGCGCGCTGGGCAGCGGCAAGTTCAAGCGCTCGCACGCGTTCATGCGTCACATTCTCACCAAGAAGAGCACCAAGCGTAAGCGCCAGTTGCGCGGCATGGAAACAGTCAATGCCAGCGATCACAAAGCGATTTCGCGCATGTTGCCCTACGCTTAAGGAGAGATTAGATGCCACGCGTCAAACGGGGTGTAACAGCCCGAGCCAGTCACAAGAGAATCATCAACGCCGCCAAAGGTTATCGCGGTCGTCGCAAGAACGTATTCCGCGTCGCCAACGAAGCGGTGATGAAAGCCGGTCAGTACCAGTATCGCGACCGTCGTCAGCGCAAGCGCCAGTTCCGTGCATTGTGGATTGCCCGTATCAACGCGGCATCGCGTCAGCACGGTCTGACCTACAGCGTGTTCATGAACGGCTTGTCGCGCGCTGAAATCGGAATCGACCGCAAGGTGTTGTCCGATATCGCGATTTTCGACAAGGATGCTTTTGCCAAGATCGTCGATCAGGTCAAGGCCAAGCTGGCAGCCTAAGCTGACAGTTCGTAACAAAAAAAGGCCGTAAGGCCTTTTTTTGTTTGCCCACGTTTTGCTGTTAATGATCCAACCGAGATCCCCCATGCGAAATCCCAACGAAATCGTTGCAGATGCCCTTACCGCGATTCAATCCTGTCCCGACTTGCCCGCACTGGAACAAGTCAAGGCGGTCTATCTGGGCAAGAGCGGTCAAATGACCGAGCTGCTGAAAAGCTTGGGCGCGATGCCTGCCGACGAGCGCAAAACTGCGGGTGCGCGCATCAATGAAGCCAAGCAGGCGGTTGAGGCCGCATTGAAGACGCGGCGCGATGGGTTGCAGCAGGCCGAGCTGGATCGCCAGCTCGCAGCTGAAACCCTGGACGTGAGCTTGCCGGGGCGTGGGCTGTCGCATGGCGGGCTGCATCCGGTATCGCGCACGCTGACGCGAATTCAGGCCTTGTTTCGCTCGATTGGTTTTGAAGTGGCAACGGGTCCCGAGATCGAAACCGACTTCTACAATTTCACCGCGCTGAATATTCCGGAAGATCATCCCGCGCGGGCCATGCACGATACCTTCTACCTGCAGTCGGAAGGCCTGCTGCGTACCCACACCTCGCCGGTTCAGGTACGTTACATGCAGACGCATCAGCCGCCCTTGCGCATCATCGCGCCGGGCCGTGTCTATCGCTGCGACTCCGATGTCACGCACACGCCAATGTTCCATCAGGTCGAAGGCCTGTGGGTGGATGAGTCGGTATCGTTTGCCGACCTCAAGGGGGTGCTCGCCGACTTCATGCGCAACTTTTTTGAGCGCGACGACTTGCCGGTTCGCTTTCGGCCTTCATTCTTTCCTTTTACCGAGCCGTCGGCCGAAATGGACATCGGCTGCGTCATGTGCGGCGGTGAAGGCTGCCGGGTGTGCTCGCATACCGGCTGGCTGGAAGTACTGGGCTGCGGCATGGTGCACCCCAACGTATTCAAGCACGTCGAAATCGACACCGAACGCTTCGTCGGATTTGCCTTCGGCCTGGGTGTCGAGCGGCTGGCGATGTTGCGATATGGCGTCGATGACCTGCGATTGTTCTTCGAGAACGATCTACGGTTCCTCAAGAAATTCAATTAACTAGAGCGCGCTTATCATGCAATTTCCTGAATCCTGGTTGCGTAATCTCGTTAATCCTGCGTTGGACACCGCTCAGCTGGCTCATGTGGTGACCATGGCCGGGCTGGAAGTCGAGGCGTTGTCCCCGGTTGCGCCGCCGTTCAACAACGTGCTGGTGGCTGAAATCCTGTCGGCTGAAAAGCACCCCGATGCCGATCGTTTGCGCGTGTGCCAGGTCGATGTGGGGGAGGCCAATCCGGTCACCATCGTGTGCGGTGCGCCCAATGCGGCAGCTGGACTCAAAGTGCCGTGCGCGCGCCCCGGCGCAAAGCTGCCCGGCATCGAAATCAAGGTGGCCAAGGTGCGTGGCGTCGAATCCTTCGGCATGCTGTGCTCGACCAAGGAGCTTGGGCTGGAGGGCGTGGCGGACGGTTTGATGGTGTTGCCGGCAGACGCGCCGGTGGGTGCCGATTTTCGCAGCTGGCTCAATCTGGACGACACGCTGATTACCCTGAAACTGACGCCCAACCGCGCAGACTGCCTGTCAATGCAGGGTCTGGCGCGCGAAGTGGGCGCGATTACGGGTACGGCGACGCGCTTGCCGCAGGTTGTCGATGCCCCCGTGCAGATCCAGGACACCCTGGCAGTGCACGTGGCGGCAAGCGAAGCCTGCCCGCTTTATCTGGGGCGCGTGGTGCGCGGCATCAACGCGCAGGCGCCCACACCGCTGTGGATGGCGGAACGGCTGGAGCGCAGCGGGATACGCCCGTTGCTGGCGCCCGTCGATATCACCAACTATGTGTTGCTTGAACTTGGGCAGCCTATGCATGCCTTTGCCTTGTCGCGCCTGAACGGCGGGATCGAGGTGCGCATGGCGCGCGCGGGTGAAAAACTGGACTTGCTTAACGGCCAGGCGGCCGAGCTTGCCCCCGATATGCTGGTGGTCGCCGATGCCGCCGGGCCGGTGGCGCTGGCAGGCATCATGGGCGGGCTGCCTGCCAGCGTGGAAGCGGATACGCCGGATGTCTTCCTCGAAGCGGCTTTCTTTGCGCCAACAGCGATTGCCGGGCGCGCGCGGCGTCTGGGATTGTCCACCGACTCATCGCATCGCTTCGAGCGCGGCGTCGATTTTGGCGCGACGCGGCGGGCAATGGAGCGTGCAACCGAATTGCTGCTGGATATCTGCGGTGGTCAGGCCGGACCGATTACCGAAGTCGTGGCTGAATTGCCGTCGCGTAAGCCGATTACCTTGCGCTTGGCACGTCTGAAGCGCGTGGTGGGGATCGAAATCGATACCGATCAGGTTGTACAAGGTCTGCTTGCGCTGGGGACGCAGGTTGAGCGTCAGGATGATCGCCTGATCGTGACCCCGCCGAGTTTTCGTTTTGACCTGGCGATTGAAGAAGACCTGATCGAAGAAGCGGTACGCCTGTTCGGCTATGACAACATTCCTGCCCAGCCGCCTGCAGCGCCATCGCGCATGCTGCCGCAGGACGAAACGATCTTGGCCGACGACATTCTGCGGCAAAAGATGGTTGACCTGGATTATCAGGAAGTCATCACCTACAGTTTTGTCGACCCGGCGTGGGAAGCCGGGCTCGATGCCGGTGCCTGCCCGCTGCCGCTCGCCAATCCCATTGCCAGCCAGTTGTCGGTGATGCGAACCACGTTGTGGGGGGGCATGCTCGAAACCTTGCGTCATAACCTCAATCGCCAGCAGGAGCGGGTGCGCATTTTCGAGCTGGGGCGTGTGTACACATCGCTTACTGCGCAGCCGATGAAACTGGGCGGTTTGGCCTATGGGGATGTACTGCCCGAACAATGGGGCGCGACGGCCCGGCGTATTGATTTCTTCGACATCAAGGGCGATCTGGAACGCCTGTTGGGTCATGCGCTGGATACACGGCGCAGTGTGCATCCCGCGCTGCATCCAGGACAGTCCGCCGAACTATGGATAGATGGCTGGGCAGTGGGCTGGATCGGTACGCTGCATCCGCGTTTGGTGCAGGCGTTCGATTTGCCAAGTGCGCCCGTCCTGTTTGAAATGGACAGTAATGTGCTCGCGCGACGCAGTGTGCCGCGCCATACCAGCCTGTCGCGTTTTCCCCTGGTGAGGCGCGATCTGGCGTTCGTTCTCGACGTCAACACCCCGGCTGGAACCTTGCTAACCGCGCTGCGCGAGGCTGCATCGGATCATGTTCAGTCCATCGAGCTGTTTGACGACTACCGTGGAAAAGGCGTGTCTGAAAGCCAAAAAAGCCTTGCTATCCGGGTAGTTATGCAAGATACTCAACGCACATTGATGGATCAGGAAGTGGACGATGCAGTGCAAAAACTGGTCGATGCCGCGCTTGATCAGTGCAATGCCAGCTTGCGTACCTAACGCGCATTTTTGAACCACGCTTATCAAACGTATGACCACCCTCACCAAAGCTGACCTGGCCGAATTACTGTTCGAAAAAGTGGGTTTGAACAAACGCGAGGCGAAAGATGTCGTCGAGTCGTTTTTCGACGAGATCCGTTTGTCGCTTGAAAAAGGCGACATCGTCAAGTTGTCCGGTTTCGGCAATTTTCAATGCCGTGAAAAACCCCAGCGTCCCGGTCGCAATCCAAAAACCGGCGAGGAAATGCCGATCTCTGCGCGTCGTGTGGTGACTTTCCATGCCAGCCAGAAACTCAAATCCCAGGTTGAAGGCGCCCAAGTTGGAACGCCCATCCCGGAGTGAACTCCCGCCGATTCCGGCAAAACGGTATTTCACCATTGGTGAAATGTCGGAGCTGTGCGCAGTCAAGGCCCACGTGTTGCGTTACTGGGAACAGGAGTTTACCCAGCTGAGCCCGGTCAAACGGCGCGGCAATCGACGCTATTATCAGCATCACGAAGTGTTGTTGATTCGCCGCATCCGCGAACTGCTGTACGAAGAAGGCTTCACCATCAGCGGTGCCCGGCAACGTCTCGAACATGAGGCCGGATCGACGACTGAATCTTTGCCTGCTGCCGCAAAACCGGCTTTGGATGTCGCGGGTCTGCGCACCGAACTCACCGCCATCCTTAAAATATTGGGCTGATGGGCTTCCGTCAGGGACCGCTCCTCTGGTAGAATCTCTGGCTTCGTCGGGGCGTAGCGCAGCCTGGTAGCGCACTTGACTGGGGGTCAAGTGGTCGGAGGTTCAAATCCTCTCGTCCCGACCAAATAAATACAAGAAAAAAGGGCCGGGTCAAACCGGCCCTTTTTTCATTAAAGTGTTCTTTAAGGTGTTCTTGTTGTCCACCTTGGATGTAACGTTGGGTTGTCAAATCAGATCGCCAAGCGATTGTTGCTGTTTGTTCAATATCAGGAGAGAGTTATGGAACACACCTTGCCCGCACTGCCTTTTGCCATGGATGCGCTCGTGCCGCACATGTCCAAGGAAACCTTCGAATACCACTACGCCAAGCACCATCAGGCCTACGTCACCAACCTCAACAACCTGATTAAGGGCACCGACTTCGAGAGCAAGTCGCTTGAGGACATCATCAAGAGCGCGCCCGCCGGCGGCGTCTACAACAATTCTGCCCAGGTGTGGAACCACACTTTCTTCTGGAACTGCCTGTCGCCCAACGGCGGCGGCGCACCGAGCGGCGCGCTGGCGGATGCCATCAACGCCAAGTGGGGCAGCTTCGATGCATTCAAGACCGCATTCCAGACCAGCGCCGTCGGCAACTTCGGTTCCGGCTGGACTTGGCTGGTGAAGAAGGCCGACGGTTCTGTCGACATCGTCAACATGGGCGCCGCCGGCACCCCGCTGACCACCGGCGACAAGGCCCTGCTGTGCGTGGACGTGTGGGAACACGCCTACTACATCGACTACCGCAACATGCGTCCCAAGTTCGTTGAGACCTTCCTCAACAATCTGGTGAACTGGAAATTTGCCGAAGCAAATTTCGCTTGAGCATGATCGGCAGATGAAATGAGAACCGGGGCGCAATGCCCCGGTTTTTCATTCTGCGGCGGCGAGCCGCAGGATTTCCAGATAACCTCCACGCACCATCGCCTGCGCTTCGCGCCGTAGCGCGGCAACTTCCCCTTCCACTGAAATACCCGCAGCCTTGGCATCGAGCAGACGCAGCATCTGCGTCCAGCGCTCGCGCTGGTTGGCTACGGTCATCGGCGCGGCCAGCCCGCTGCGGCGCAGTTCGGTGGCGCGGCTGATCAGACGGAATTTTGCGGTTTCCAGTTGTGGGGGCAACGGCAGCGACAGATCGAAACAGATATCCAGCCGGTAGGCCGCGTCAGGCGGCGTATTGGGTATCGGTGGCGGCCGCCAGGCCAGTTCATCAGGGCTGGGCAGAGCAGCGCGTTCGGGGTCGAGCGGGAATTTGTAGAACCCCCATTTCGCCCCCATCCAGCATTCGAGCAGGATCCGGTCGTTGTCCGCGATGCAGCGTTCGCCCGTAGGCTGATCCAGCGCTTCGTTCCCCGGTAGCGGTCCATAAGCACGCGGGTCAAGTTTCCAGCGCGGGTAATCGCGATGGGGCGGGGCGCCGTAGTCGGCTTCGAGCGCGTGCCACAGGGCGATGAACTGACGGTAGTCGGCCCGGTATCCGGCGTTGCGGCGCAGAAATTCCCACGCCCATTGGTCACGCGTCAGGTTCGCGCAATAGGCGTAGCCAGCCATGTCAGATCGGCAGAAACAGGGAACCAGCGGCGTTGACCACGCTAAAGCGGATGGCGCGGTTGTTCTTGTCTTCGATGATTTTGGCCAGCGTGTCCTGGAGGCCGATGAGCTTGCCGAATTCGCGTTCGAGGCTGTGCCCGGTCACGCGGTTCTCGCTGTCGCCAGGTTGGCTGGAAGCAAGCAGCGGCTGACTGTTTTGATCGCGGTGTGTGGCAAGTTCCCATGCGACATATTCGATATTGCGTGCGGCGTTGTAAAACTTCTGCGCATCCATTTCGCTTAGCAGGTAAAACTCGGTTTGATGATTGTAAGCGGCCATGTTCATGACCAGCAGTCCATTCATCATGGCCTTCACCCGGTCGCCGGCATAAGTCTGCTGGCCTGCCTCAGTCAATAAACCTGCCCAGCCAAGATTTTTTTGTGATGACAGCTGCCAGTAGGGCAGGGCTTTGAACAGTGCGTGAGTCGCCGCGTCGGCGCTGCGGTAACCCGATTTTTTCCATTCGCCCGGGTTGCAGCGATAGAGTTTCGCCGTCAGCGTTTTAAGGATGGCAATGACTTCCTGCTGGTGGATCTCGACCACGCTGTCAACGTCGCTTTTGGCCAGATCCCTGATGCTGAAACCTCGCACGCTGCTGCTGCCATCCTTGCGCTGAATGGCTTGCCCCGCGCAGGCGGTCAGCAGGAAAATGCTCAGCAGACAGGCGAGGATGGAAGTGTTCACGACGAGCAGCTTACCTCAATCTGCCGCGCCCAGTCCGGAGGCTCGGCCGCATAGGATTCGTTTTCCGGCTGCTCGTCGAATGGACGGGTCAGCAGCCGGTGCAGCCGGTTGATTTCACTGTAATCGCGGTCGTCTGCGGCACGACGGATGGCGACTTCGGCCAGATGGTTGCGCAGGATGTATTTGGGGTTGACTGCGCGCATGGCCATGCCGCGTTCGTTGTCGCCTGACCCCAGTTGACGCAGCGCAGCGGCATAGCGCTGTGCCCAGGCATCGAAGCCCGCGCGGTCGCGAAACAGGTCGCGCAGCGGTGCGTTGAGCGAGCCTGCCGCGCTGTCGAAATCCCCTAGGCGGCGCATGAAAATCGTGTAATCGACATGGTTCTGCGCCAGCAATTGCAGCGCATCCATCAGCAGCGGCAGCGTGTCGCCGCTGGCCGGAAGGCCGAATTTTGCAGCCATGCGGGCGATATACGCCTGGCCGAATTGCTGCGGATAATCGGCAATCGCAGCGGAGGCGGCTTCCACCGACAGCAGCGGCACCAGGGTTTGTGCCAGCTTGGTCAGGTTCCACGCTGCCACATCCGGCTGCTGGTCGAAGGCATAGCGCCCGCCAGTGTCGGAATGGTTGCATATGTAGCCGGGATCAAACGCGTCGAGAAATCCGAACGGGCCATAGTCCAGCGTCAGTCCGAGGATCGACATGTTGTCGGTGTTCATTACCCCGTGCGAAAAGCCCACGGCCTGCCATTGCGCCATCAGTTCGGCGGTGCGGCGCGTCACCTCGCGCAGCAGCTCGGCATAGGGTTCGGCACGCGTCGCCAACTCAGGGTAATAGCGCGCAATGACATAGTCGGCCAGGTGTTTGAGCGGTTCGATCTGGTTGCGGTAATAGAACACCTCGAACGAGCCGAAGCGCAGGAAGCTCGGCGCCAGACGCGTCACCAGCGCAGCGGTTTCCTCGTCTTCACGGTAAACCGGGCGATCGCTGCCGACGATGCATAGCGCACGCGTGGTGGGAATGCCAAGCGCGCGCATCGCTTCCGAACACAAAAACTCGCGGATGCTCGAGCGCAGCACTGCACGCCCGTCGCCGCCCCGCGAATAGGGAGTACGCCCCGCACCTTTCAGCTGCAGCTCCCAGCCTTCGCCCGCGGCATTCTTCACTTCGCCCAGCAGGATCGCCCGGCCGTCGCCGAGTTGCGGCACGAAATGGCCGAACTGGTGCCCGGCATACAGCGCGGCAAGCGCATCCATGCCCGGCAACAGCTGGTTGCCCGCCAGCGTCTCGATCAACTCGGGACGGTTGATTTCGCTTGCATCCAGATCGAGCAGCGCCAGTGCTTCCGGGCTATAGCAGACCAGGTAGGGGGCGGGAACCGGGGTCGGGCAGACGCGCGAATAATAGGCTTCGGGCAGACGGGCAAAGCCGTTGTCGAAAGTGAGCGATTCAAGTTTGGGCATGTGTCGATTTTAAAGCCTTGTAAGGTTTGAACGACCCGTCCGACAACAGGCTTATTCCAAGGAGACAAACATGACTTGCTCTGCAAAAACCTGTGCCATGCGTAGCCTCACTTTTCTGGATGGCCTCGGTAGCTGGGCGGGGCTGCTGGGTTTGCGTCTGTTACTGGCCTACGAGTTCTGGCAGTCCGGGGTCGAAAAATTTCGCGGCGACAACTGGTTCGGCGAGATCCAGTCGCAATTCCCGTTTCCGTTCAGCGTGGTGCCGGTCGACATCAGCTGGTTTCTTTCAATCTGGGTCGAGCTGATAGGCCCCGTGATGCTGCTGCTGGGATTGAGCACGCGCTTCTGGGCGTTATCCCTGCTGATCCTGGATATCGTCGCCTGGCAGGCCGTCCATGCAGGCAATGGTTACAACGTCTGCGATAACGGCTTCAAGCTGCCCTTGATGTATCTGCTGATGCTGATCCCGCTGGTGCTGTCGGGTCCGGGCAAGCTTTCGCTTGATCACGGGATACGCCAGCGCTACCTGCGTTAGCCGGGATGCATGCCGCCGCACGGCGCCCCGGATCGCGCGGCTGCGCAGAAATGCGGTTATATTCTGAAGCGTTTCCCATCCGGAACCCGCTTCTTGAAACGTTCTCGTCACCTGCTCTCTGTTGCGATTCTGGCCGGGCTTGCCCTGCTGGCCGTCATCGCGATCCAGTGGCGTGGCGGCATTGACGGACAACACGCTCGCCAGGTTGTCCGGGTCGGGCTCTACGAGAACGCCCCCAAGGTTTACACCGATAAAGAAGGCCGGCCGGCCGGCTTGTTCGTCGAATTGCTGGATGCGATGGCACGTGCCGAGAACTGGCAGTTGCGCTATGTTCCTTGCGAGTGGGCCGCTTGTCTCGAACAGCTGCAGCAGGGGCAGCTCGACTTGATGCCCGATGTGGCCTTTTCCACCGAGCGCGCCCAGCGCCTGGACTTCCACAAAGTGTCGGTGGCCAACAGCTGGTCTCAGGTTTATGTCCAGTCCGACCTGAATATCCAGGCGCTCGAAGATCTGGCTGGCATGCGTGTCGCCATCCTGCAGGACAGCATCCAGCAATCCTTTCTTGACCGGTTGATGGCGGGCAACCAGATTGCCTATCAGCCCGTAGCGGTCAATACGCTTGATGCGGGCTATCGGGCGGTGCGTGACGGACAGGCAGACGCGGTGGTCACCAACAGCTTTTTTGCCGCAAGCAATGGCCACAAATACCGGCTCCGGGAGACGCCCATCGTCTTCCTGCCTTCTTCGCTCTACTTCGCAACAGCCAAGGGCCAGCACGCCGATCTGCTGGCGCGAATCGATACGCATTTGAGCGATTGGCGTAGCGATGCGAATTCGATCTATTTCGATGCCACACGCCGCAGCATGGCAAATCTGCCCGAGGTGTTGGTACCGCGCTGGATCCAGTTGTCTCTGGTGGTATTGGGCGTCGGTCTGCTCCTGCTTTTAAGCATCAATCTGCTGCTGCGTCGAAAGGTGGAACAACGCACACGCGCCCTGGTGATCACCGCGCAGGTGCTGAGAGCCGAGCGCGCCAGCCTGGAACACCAGATCGCCGATCGCACGGCGGAGTATCTCGCCGCCAAGGACAAAGCCGAGCTTCTGACGCAGGTGAAAAGCGATTTTCTTGCCAACATGAGCCATGAAATCCGCACCCCGATGAATGCGATCCTCGGGATGTTGTATCTGGCCCTGAAAAACGATTTGACGCCGGCTTTGCATAATCAGCTGAGCAAGGCGCAGGGCGCGGCACATTCGCTTCTGGGCATCATCAACGACATCCTCGATTTTTCAAAAATCGAGGCCGGCAAGCTGGAGATCGAACAGGTTGAATTCGGGCTCGACAGCGTGCTCGAACAGCTGGCCGACGCAGTGGGCTACCAGGCGCAGAACAAAAACATCGAGTTCCTGATCCGCTATGACCCGGCGATTCCCCAGCGTCTCATTGGCGACCCGCTGCGTTTGGGACAGATTTTGCTCAACCTGTGCGGAAACGCGGTGAAATTTACTGAGCAGGGCGAGGTTGAGTTGTCCTTTAACTGCCTCAACGCCATTGAAACGCACCTCAGCATTCAGGTCTGTGTGCGTGATTCCGGCATCGGCATGACCCCGGAGGTGCAGCAAAACCTTTTCGAGAAATTCACCCAGGCCGACCAGAGCACCACGCGCCGCTTCGGTGGCACGGGCTTGGGGCTGGCGATCAGCAAGAACCTCACCGAGTTGATGGGCGGACGCATCTGGATCGAGGATTCCCAGCCAGGAGTGGGCACGACCATATGTTTCACGGTGAATTTGCAGATTGCCCAGCAGGCGCAGGCTCGCCAGCGCGAACTGGTCGAGCAGGCGGGACCGTTGCTCATGGGCATACGCGTGCTGGTGGTGGAGGACAACCAGGTTTCCCGCGAGATTCTGGCCGAGATGATGCGCTTCTTCCACCTGGATGTGGGCACCGCACCGAATGGACCGGCGGCGCTGGCTGCACTCCGGGCCGCCGTCGACTCACCCTACGACCTGGTGCTGATGGACTGGCGCATGCCTGGCATGAATGGCGACGAGGTAACGCAGCGCATTCATCGCGATGCAGCCATTCCGCGCAAGCCCAAAGTCGTGATGGTTACGGCGTACGGTCGCGAAGACGTGATCCAGTTGTCTGAACAGGCCGGCGTGGAGGGCTTCCTCGTCAAGCCGGTGTCGCCCTCGAGCCTGCTCGATACGATGCTTTCGGTACTGGGGCGCGGCCGCATTTTGGCGGCAGCGGGGCAGGGCCACGCGAATACGCCGGATCTTGCCAGCAGCGGCAATCTGGCTGGTGCGCATGTGCTGCTGGTCGAGGACAACGATATCAACCGCGAGTTTGCCGTCGAACTGCTGCGTAGCGAAGGGATCGAGGTCGATGTGGCGGAAAATGGCGCGCAAGCCGTCGAGCGGGTGCGGCAGCAGGATTTCGACGCGGTGCTGATGGACATCCAGATGCCGGTGATGGATGGCCTCGAAGCCACGCGCCGCATCCGCGCGCTGGCTGCAACGGAAAACGGTGAACGGTTTGCCCGTTTGCCGATCATCGCCATGACCGCGCTGGCGATGGCGCAGGATGCCGAGCAGAGTCGGGCTGCCGGGATGAACGATCACGTCACCAAGCCCATTGCGCCCGATCGCCTGATGGCTGCGCTGGCGAGAGTGGTTGACGTGTCTGTCGGGCGGACGGATCGAACGGCCCGCAGGGCGATCGCAGACGCGCCAAAGTCCGGCGAGATTCCTGCCGATCTGCGTGCGTTGACCAGCCTGGACACAGCGGAGGGCGTTCGTCGCATCGGCGGCAAGGCCGATGCCTATCGCAAGCAGCTGCGCCGCTTTCGCGAACATTATTCCGATGCGGTCACACAGGTGCAGCGACTGGCCGCAGAGCAGGGCGTGCAAAAGGCTGAAGATTATTGCCACGCGCTGAAGGGCGTGACCGGCAATATTGGTGCCGCAGCTTTATATGGGAAAGTGACGGCAATCGACGCCCGTCTCAAACAGGGGGCATTGCCCGAAGCCAGCGAGCTGGACGAGTTGCGCACCCTGCTGGAGCAGGTGTTACGCGATATTGACAGTCTCGACGCCGGGTCGGCCCCAGCCCCTGATCCCGCCGCTGCGCGGCTATCCCCCGAAAGCGTGCGCGACCGGCTGGCTCGACTGGCCTACGCGCTCACCTATGATCTGGGCGCTGCCGAACCCTTGCTGGTTGAATTGCGCAAGGGCGTGGCGGGCACCCCGATGGAAACCCAAATCGCCGCCATCGCTGCGCAGGTTGATGTTTTTGATATCGACACGGCGTTGGCGCACCTGAAAGCACTGGAAACCTCCGGCCAAGGCAACCCGATATGATCGAAAAAAACAACGAACCGATGGACCCACGCCCGCGCATTCTGATCGTCGACGATGTGCATGAAAACCTGCACGCGCTGATGAGCAACCTGCGCGACGACTACGCCATTACCGCCGCCACCACAGGCGAAAAGGCGCTCGAACTGGCGCAGCGCGAACCCCGGCCCAACCTGATTCTGCTGGATATCAAGATGCCGGGCATGGACGGTTACTCCGTCCTGTCCGAACTCAAAACCAACCCGGTCACGGCAGATATCCCGGTTATTTTTGTCACCGCGCTGGCCGAGACCGCAGACGAGGCGCGCGGCATCAAGATGGGCGCAGCCGACTACATCACCAAACCGGTCAATCCTGAACTACTCCATGCGCGCCTGCGCACCCAGCTCGAATTGCAGCGGTGTCGCCAAAACCCGGCAATGTTTGACCTCGTGACGTACCCTGAGACCGAGCGCATCAGTTCGCTACTGGTGGTTGATGACGTTCCCGAAAACATCCATGAGCTGCTCGAAGCGCTGAAGGATCATTACCGGATTCAGGTTGCCAGTTCCGGCACCCGCGCGCTGGAAATCGTGCAGGGCGCGTCGCCTCCCGATCTGGTGCTGCTGGACGTGGTGATGCCGGAAATGGACGGTTACGAAGTGTGCCGCCGCATCAAGTCCACCCCTGCCGGCAACCGCATCCCCGTGATTTTCGTCAGTGTGATTGACGCGATCCAGGACAAGCTCAAAGGCTTTGAATTGGGTGCGGCGGACTACATCACCAAGCCCTTCGATATCGGTGAGGTGCACGCCCGCGTGCGCACCCATCTCGAGCTGGCGCGCTTGCGGCGCTTTCTCGAAGATCTGGTGGCGCAGCGCACCGCCATGCTGCAGGTCAGTGAAGAGAAATATCGCGTCCTGGCCCATCGCGATCCGCTTACCGGTTTGCCCAACCGCATATTGTCGGCGGAGCTGCTGGCGCATGCCATCCAGTCTGCCGAGCGCGTCTCTGCCCAGTTTGCCCTGTTGTCACTCGACCTCGACAATTTCAAGAACATCAACGAAAGCCTGGGTCACAGCCGGGGCGACCAACTGCTGGTTGAAGTGGGCAAGCGGCTGCAAAGCCTGTGCCCGGAAAGCGATGCCGTCGCCCGTATCGGTGGGGACGAATTTGACATCATCCTTGAGCGCAAAGAGAACATGCCCTGGGTTGACCTGCGGGCACAGCACATCATCGATTCCCTGAACGATCCCTTCATCCTGGACGATCATAGCGTCTATGTCGGAGCCAGCATTGGCGTTGCGCTTTATCCGACAGACGGCACCAGCGTGGAAACCCTGCAAAGCAATGCCGATGCGGCGCTGCATCAGGCCAAGGCGCATGGCCGGGGCATCCTGCGTTTCTTTTCGCCGGAGATGTCCGGCCGGGCCAAGACGCGCCTGAGACTCGAGTCCGACCTGCGCCACGCGCTTGATCATGACGAGTTTCGCCTCTATTACCAGCCCCAGATGGATCTGGCCAGTGGGCAGATCGTCGGGCTTGAGGCGCTGGTGCGCTGGGCGCATCCGGAGCGCGGAATCATCCCGCCCAACGAATTCATTCCCCTTGCGGAGGAAAGCGGGCTGGTGATCCGGTTGGGTGACTGGGTCCTGCACGAGGCGTGTCGCCAGATCAAGTTGTGGTCGGCCGCCGGGCTGGCGCCGCGCCAGACGGCGGTGAATGTCTCCGCCGTCCAGGTGAGCCGGGGAAATCTGGTCGAATCGGTCAAGCACGCGCTGGAGCAAAGCGGTATCGTTCCCGGACAACTGGAGCTCGAAATCACCGAAAGCTTCGTCATGTCCGATCACGAGCAGTCCTTCAAGTCACTGGCGGAGATCAAGGCGCTGGGTGTGCGGCTGTCGATCGACGATTTCGGCACCGGTTATTCCTCGCTGGCTTATTTGCAGCAACTCAAAGTACACAAACTCAAAGTGGATATGTCCTTTGTGAGCGACATGACGACCAACAGCGGCAACGCCTCCATCGTTCAAGCGGTTATTGCGATGGGGCACAGCCTCGGGCTCGAAGTCATCGCCGAGGGGGTCGAAGAAGAAGCGCAGGCACGCCATTTACGCGTGCTGAACTGTGACGTGATTCAGGGCTATCTGATCAGCCGGCCGTTACCGAGTGATCAGATGACGCGCTTTCTGGAAGATTTCAGACTTTCCTGAGCATCCATCCGCACTGCGCCCTCCCGCTCCTGCCGTGGAAGCAGGGCGCAAGACGTCTTGAATTCCGCTGCCTGCAGCAAAAACGGCGGATCCCGCATTGAACATAACCGGCCTTGTGCCGGTTTTTGCGGGGAGTTGGCCCCCGGCATCCGTTGCCCTGCGCATGATCACCCCGGTGTTTTCCTGCGATCAAGGGGAGGTGAGGGCGCTGGGAAGTTTTTGGGCTTTAATTGCGTGTCGATGTAGGGCGGCGGCAGCGCCAGGCAGTTGATGGCTGGAACCGCGTCCCTCGGCTCAAAAGATAGTAAACGGATTGCATTGTCCTTAATGGAGCGTATATTTGAAAAAGCTAACTTCTCACAGGGACTGAATTCAGTTTTTGGGTGAACTGGCTGACAGGTCAGCACAGATGAAGTGCTGCAAGGTGATTCATTAACCGCTTAGAAAAGGACCTCAGTAATGAACGAAACGCTTCAACCTTCGCGCCGGCAATTCCTGAAAGTCGGTGGTGCCGCAATCGCCATGATTCCCGTGCTGGTCATATCCGGGAAGGCGATGGCCGCCAAAAACGCTGCAATGCGCACCTCGATGAAATACCAGGACAAGCCCAACGGCGACAAGAACTGCGCCAACTGCATGCAGTTCGTCCCGGGCAAAACGGCAAAGGATCTCGGCGGCTGCAAAATATTCGCCGGCGACACCGAGATTTCCCCCAAGGGCTATTGCGTTGCCTGGGTTGCCAAGCCGAAATAATCGGCGCTTCGCGTAACTGATTTGAGGGGCATCCCCATATCAGATCTGAACCCGGCTGCAAGCCGGGTTTTTTTATGGGCCAACAAAGGTTAGCCCGGTGCTAGCCCGCACAAAAGAAAAGGGGCTAGCCTAAGCTAACCCCTTGTATTTTGGTGCGCCGGAAGAGATTCGAACTCCTGACCCCTTGGTTCGTAGCCAAGTACTCTATCCAGCTGAGCTACCGGCGCATTGAAGGATGCGCATTATACGCAGTTTCGCGTGACTGACACAAACTTGTATTGTTATTGGCGGAGACGGAGGGATTCGAACCCTCGATGCAGGTTTAAGCCCGCATGCTCCCTTAGCAGGGGAGTACCTTCAACCTCTCGGCCACGTCTCCGAACCGCCGCGCATTGTAGCGGAATGCGCGGGACAAAGCCACCTCAAGCGGTGGCTTTGTCGAGTTCGAAGGCCTGATGCAAGGCGCGTACGGCGAGTTCCATGTATTTGTCTTCCACCACCACCGAGATTTTGATTTCCGAGGTGGAGATCATCTGCAGGTTGATGTTTTCCTTCGACAGGGTTTCGAACATCGTGCGTGCGACGCCAACGTGCGAGCGCATGCCGACACCGACGATTGAGATTTTGGCGATCTTGTCGTCGCCGGTGACTTCGCGTGCGCCGATGGTGGTGGCGGTGGACTTGACGATGTCCATGGCTTTGGCGAAGTCGTTGCGGTGAACGGTGAAGGTGAAGTCGGTTGTATTCATGTGACCGACGTTCTGCACGATCATGTCGACGTCGATATTGGCGTCGGCGACCGGACCGAGGATCTGGTAGGCGATGCCGGGATGGTCGGGCACGCCGACGACGGTGATTTTGGCTTCGTCACGGTTGAAGGCGATGCCGGAGATGACAGGTTGTTCCATGCTGGCGTTTTCCTCGAAGGTGATGAGCGTGCCGTCGCCTTCGTCCTGAAAGCTGGACAGCACGCGGAGTTTGACTTTGTATTTGCCGGCGAATTCGACTGAGCGGATTTGCAGCACCTTGGAACCGAGGCTGGCCATTTCCAGCATTTCCTCGAAGGTGATGGTTTTCAGCCGGCGTGCGTCGGGTACGACACGCGGGTCCGTGGTGTAGACGCCATCGACGTCGGTGTAGATCTGGCATTCGTCGGCCTTGAGGGCGGCGGCCAGCGCCACGCCGGTGGTGTCGGAGCCGCCACGCCCGAGGGTGGTGATGTTGCCGGCTTCGTCCACGCCCTGAAAGCCGGCGACGACGATCACGTGACCGGAATCCAGATCGGCGCGCATCCTGGATTCGTCGATCGACAGGATGCGTGCCTTGGTGAAGGCGTCGTCGGTGAGGATGCGCACCTGGGCGCCGGTATAGCTTTTGGCTTTGAGCCCCAGGTCTTTCAGCGCCATGGCGAGCAGGGCAATGGTGACCTGTTCGCCGGTGGACACCATCATGTCCAGCTCGCGCGGATCGGGGGTGGTCTGGATTTGCTTGGCCAGACCGATCAGGCGGTTGGTCTCGCCCGACATGGCGGACAGCACCACGACGACCTGGTGGCCGAGCATTTTGAATTTGGCGACGCGCTCGGCGACTGCGCGGATGCGTTCGACGCTGGCGACCGAGGTGCCGCCATATTTTTGTACGATAAGAGCCATGATGTGTTGGGAGAAGTTAAGCGCAGGATGTTAAAGGATTATCGCCAAAATTACCGCTCGAACAGTGCAATCGATTCGACGTGCGCGGTGTGCGGAAACATGTTGGCGACACCGGCCGCTGCCAGCCGGTAGCCTTTGTTGTGGCACAGCGCCTCGGCATCGCGTGCCAGCGTGGCGGGGTCGCACGAGACATAGACGATGCGGTGCGGTGCGCCGCTGTCGGGCAGCGCGTTGATGAGCTCGATGGCGCCCGAGCGCGGCGGGTCGATCAACAGCTTGTCGAAATGGCCGAGCGCGGCGAATTTTTTCGGCGTCATTTCAAACAGGTTGTCGACGGCGAAATGCGCGTTCGACAGCTTGTTGTGCAGGGCATTTTCGCGTGCGCGCGCAACCAGCTCCGGGCTGCCTTCGATGCCGACCACGTCGGCACCGCTGGTGGCGATGGGCAGGGTGAAGTTCCCCAGTCCGCAGAACAGGTCGGCAATGCGTTCGCCTGGCTGGGGTTGCAGCAGGCGCATGGCGCGGCTGACCAGGGCGCGGTTGATGGCGACATTGACCTGGGTGAAGTCGATCGGCTTGAACGGCATGGTGAGGCCGAATTCGGGCAGGCTGTAGCTGAGTTCGGGTGCGGTTTCGGGCCAGAACGGGCGGACGGTTTCGGGGCCCTTGCTTTGTTCCCACACCTGCACGCCATGCTGCTCGGCAAAGGCGCGCACTTTGACGGCATCGTCGTCGCTCCAGGGGGCGAGCAGACGGAACACCAGCACGGTGATGTGCTCGCCAACGGCGATTTCGATTTGCGGAATGCGGTCGGCGTTGGAAAACTGCACGGTCAGTTCGCGCAGCGGTTGCAGCAGTGCCGACACATCGGGGGTGAGGATTTCGCAGCTCGTCATGTCGACGATATAGCTGGAGCGCTTTTCGCGGAAGCCGACCAGTACGCCGCCTTTCTTGTCGACCAGCCGCGCCGACAGCCGCGCGCGGGAACGATAGTTCCAGCTCGGGCCGTGCAGGGCGGGCAGGATGATTTCGGCCTTGACCTTGCCGATGTGGGCGAGGTTGTCTTCCAGCACGCGCTGCTTGGCCGCAACCTGGGCGCTGGGCTCCAGATGCTGCATCGAGCAGCCACCGCAGCGGCCAAAGTACTGGCAGCGCGGCGTGGTGCGCTGCGCACTGGCTTTGAGGATGGCGACGGCATTGGCTGAGTTGTATTTGGCATGCTGGCGGTAGACGTTGATTTCTACCTGCTCGCCCGCCAGTGCGCCATCGACGAAGGTGACTTTGCCGTCGATGCGCGCGATGCCGTGGCCTTCGTGGTCGAGCGAGAGGATGTCGACGATCATGTTGCCGGTTTTTTTGCTCATGCCCAGGCCGCCAGAAATTCCTGCCAGTGCGGGGCGCTGTGCTGGGTGAGCGTGCTGCGGGTGAGTTCGATTTCAGCCGCGTAGGCCGCCTCAGTCAGCGTGCCGCGCATTTTCTGGAAGCGCAGGTAGACCAGCCAGGTGTTCATCGCGTCGGTTTCACAGTAATTGCGGATGGCATCGATTTCACCGCGCTGAAACGCCCCCAGCACCTGCGAGCCGTCCATCCCCAGCTTGCCGGGAAAGCCGCACAGCCTGGCCATCTGGTCGAGCGGCGCGTTGGCGCGCGGCTGGTACATCGCCAGCACGTCCATCAGGTCGAGATGGCGGGTGTGGTAGCGGCCGAGATAGCTGTTCCACTTGAAGTCCTTGTCGTCGTCGCCCCAGTCCCAGTAGCGCGACGCCGTGATGCCATGAATCAGCGCGCGGTAATGCAGCACCGGGAGGTCGAAACCGCCGCCGTTCCATGAAACGAGCTGGGGGGTGTGGTGCTTGATGCTGTCGTAAAACTGCTGAATCAGGTCGGCTTCGCTGCTGCCCGGTTCGCCGAGCGACCAGACCTTGAGTGCGTCAGCGCTGCGCAATGTGCAGGAGATGGCGACGACGCGGTGCAGGTGATGTGGCATGAAGTCGCTGCCGGTTTTTTGGCGACGGGCGAGCAGGGCCATTTCGGTGAGCTCGGCGTGCGGCAGGGTGCTGACGTCGATGCCGTTGACTGCGGCAAACCCGGTGAGATCGGGAATGGTTTCAATGTCGAAAACCAGGGTGGGGTGCATGGGGCGGGCGCGAGCAAAAACCGCCATTTTACGTTACCCGGCAGCCGGATTCGTGTTCGGATTGAGCGCCGGTTTATTGCAGGGCAGCGTCGAGTGCCGAGGCGGCAATCAGCGCGTCCAGGTAAGCCACGGAAATCTGGTGCAACGGGATGTCCAGTTGCTGGGCGTAGGCGGATAGCGTGTCAACATCGTTGTTTTCGCAGGCGTAGGCGAGTTGCAGCATCGCGCTTTCAGCCGAGCCATGCACGCTGAGCGCGCGCGCGCAGTTGGCGGACAGGCCCAGTTTGCGGATCAGGCTTTCAAGCGGAACGGACAAGGCCAGATTGGCGGTTGAGAGCAACCCGATTTCAAAGGCTTCAGCGGCATTTTCGGCCGATGCGCTGAGGCGGGTGATTTTGCCGAGGAACAGCGCGCGCGTGAGGGCGGTAATCGCATAATGGCGGGTCGCTTCGGTGGGATGCGTGCCGGTCAGCGCAAGCAACGCTGCCACACGACTGGCACGTTGCGGTCCCAGCATGATGAGGGCATGGGCAGCCGATTCGGCGGGGCGGCTCATGCCGCCCACCTGGGAATGGGCAATGGCAAGCAGGCGCGGTGCCATTTCGGGGTTCAGCTGCAGAAACTGGATGAGCGTATCGAGTGAACTGCGCAATGCAATACCCAACAAATCGAGCTGCAAGGCCAGCTCATGCGAACCGTCGGCAGGCTGGGTGTCGCCGGTGAAAAAGCTGCCCTTGAACCAGGCGTGCTCGGGCCAGTTGGCTTGCGTGTGGGCGTGGCGCACCCCTTCGACGACCGGGCGTGCGGCTACGGTTGGCGGGGTGTCGTTGGCATTGCAGGCCAGATAGCGCCAGATGGACTCGCTTTCCCTTATGACTGGATGGGCACGGTTGAGCGCCGGGCAGAACGTCAGGCCGGCGTCCTGCAGGGCGAGAGCACGCGCCAGATGCTGTTCGGTGTCGATGTTGATGCGCCAGACCAGCTGGCGGTGATTGAGTTGTTGCGGGATGCCGCTGAACAGCACGCTTGAACTGATTTGCACCAGCAAGGGCAACGTCCCCGTCAGGTTGCTTTGCGTGAGCGAATACAGGCCGGTCAGCAGCATGTCCTCGTCCATTTGCTGCAGCTCGGGGGGGGCGTCGGCCGATGCGGTGCGTCCACGCAGAACCAGTTGATGCGCGACCAGACTGGACGCAGAGTCAAATAGCGGGTCAAACGACAGAAAGCGCGCGCGCAAGGCTTCTTCACGCACCGGCTCGCTGTTGTCGATGCCCAGCATTTGCGTGACGACGACAGGCTGTTCGGAGGCTTGGGTATTGATGCCGCCACCGACGATGCGGGGAGGGTGGGAATCGTCGGTCGTCATGTTGGTCATGCAAGTGTGGGTTGGCTTCATTTTAGCGCGGTGAACCCTAAATCGCGTGCATCGGTCAAGATACGCCATTGCTTTCAGGCGTTGAGGAGATTTGCATGATGAAGAAAAGTCGCATGAGCATGGCGGTCGTTGGCCTGCTGGCAGTAGCGCATGCCAGTTGGGCCGCGCCGCGTGACGAAGTCGTCAGTACGGTTGCCGATCAGCAAAGCGTGGCGGTGACAATTTACAACGACAATCTGGCACTGGTGAAGGAGGCGCGGCGGGTCAAGCTGGATCGCGCGCTTAATCAGCTGGCGTGGCGTGAAGTGTCGGCGCAGATGCGTCCGGAAACCGCGCAGCTGCGCAATATGTCGAATCCGGCCGGGTTTCGCTTGCAGGAGCAGAATTTCGATTTTGACCTGCTGACCCCGCAGAAACTACTGGAAAAATATGTCGGGCGCGAACTTGAGGTTGTCAAAGTAAATCCTGCCACGGGTGCGGAAACCCGGGAAACCGCCCGGGTGTTGTCGACCAATAATGGGGTGGTGCTCCAGTTTTCTGACCGCATCGAAACGGGGGTGCCGGGACGACTGGTTTTTCCGAGCGTGCCCGACACCCTGCGCGACAAGCCGACGCTGGTCATTTCCCTGGTCAACCCCAGCGCGGGAATGCAGAACCTGGAGCTGTCCTACCTGACCGGCGGTTTGTCTTGGCGTGCCGATTATGTGGCCGAATTGAATGCCAGCGATAGCCAGCTGGATTTGAATGGCTGGGTGACGCTGAACAACCAGAGCGGTGCGGCGTACCCCAACGCCAAACTGCAATTGGTGGCGGGCGATCTCAACCGGGTGCGCGACGAACAGCCCGCCCCGCGGGCGATGATGGCGATGGCGGCCAAGGTGGCCGACGCTGCCGAGATGCAACAGGAATCCCTGTTCGAATATCACCTCTATACCTTGCAACGTCCGACGACATTGGCAGAAAACCAGATCAAGCAGGTGGCCTTGATGTCGGCGATGCAGGTGCCGGTGAAAAAAGAGTTCTTGCTGCAGGGCGCGGAATACTATTACTCGGGGCAGCACGGCGAGATTGGCCAGAAGCTGAAGGTCAGCGTATCGGTTGAGTTTCACAACAAGGGCGAGGGGCTGGGCATTCCGCTGCCCAAAGGCGTGATTCGCGTCTACAAGAAAGACAGCCAGGGCAATGCGTTATTCGTCGGCGAAGATCGCATCGACCATACGCCGAAGAATGAAGCCGTTCGACTGAAACTGGGCGATGCGTTTGATGTGACGGCGGACAAAAAGCAGACCGCGTTTCAGAAACTGGCCGGGACGGGGCGCTACAACTACGTGTTCGAGTCGGCTTATGAAATCGTGCTGAAAAATGCCAAGTCCGAAGCGGTGAGCGTGACCGTGCGCGAGCCGATGCCGGGTGACTGGAGCATGGTGAGCGAATCGCAGCCGCACACTAAAGCGGCATCTGGCACCGCCGAGTGGAAAGTGGCGGTGCCGGCCGAGGGGCAGACGACGTTGCGCTACCGCGTGCGCGTCAGGTACTGAGTCCGCGCCGGCGGCGGATGTCAGCGATCAGCCCCTGGGTGGAGCTGTCGTGCTCGCCGACGGCTCGCACCGAGCTCAGGGCGGCACGAATCGGTGGCGCGAGTTGCTTGCCCAGTTCAACGCCCCATTGGTCGAAGCTGTTGATCTGCCAGACGATGCCCTGCACGAATATCTTGTGCTCATACAGGGCAAGCAGCATGCCCAGGGTATGGGGGTCGAGTTTCTGGTAGAGCAGGGTGTTGCTGGGACGATTGCCGGGGAACACCTTGTGCGGTGCCAGCGCCTTGGCGGCTTCGCGGCTCATGCCCTGGGCAATCAGTTCGGCTTCGATCACTGCGCGTGATTTGCCTTTGAGCAGCGCCTCGGATTGCGCCATGCAGTTGGCCAGCAACCATTCGTGTTGATCTGCCAGCGGCGTGTGGTTCACTGCGGCCATCAGGAAATCGGTCGGGATCAGTCGGGTGCCCTGGTGGATCAGCTCGAAAAACGCGTGCTGGCCGTTGGTGCCGGGCGCACCCCAGACGATGGGGCCGGTGTTGTAGTTGACCATGCGGTTGGAACGGGTGACGTTCTTGCCGTTCGACTCCATGTCCAGTTGCTGCAGGAACGGCACCAGCAGTCTTAGCCGTTGGTCATAGGGAAAAATGCCGTGGGTGTCGGTCCCCCAGAAATTAGCGTACCAGATGCCCAGCATGCCGAGGATGACCGGCATGTTGGCTTCCAGCGGCGCTTCCTTGAAATGGACATCCATCGCATGGGCGCCTGCCAGCAGGGCCTGGAAATTGCCCCAGCCGATTTGCAGCGCGATCGACAGGCCTATCGCCGACCACAGCGAGTAGCGACCGCCCACCCAGTCCCAGAAAATGAACATGTTCTCCGGATCGATGCCGAACGCTTCGACAGCCTCCGCGTTGGTCGACAAGGCTACAAAATGCCGGGCAACCGCTGCGGGCGCACGCAGCGCGGCCAACAGCCAGGCTTTGGCCGAATTGGCGTTGGCCAGCGTTTCCAGCGTGGTGAAGGTTTTCGAGGCGACGACGAACAGCGTGGTTTCAGGGTCGAGGTGCTTGAGGGTGGTCGCCAGATGCGCGGGATCCAGATTGGAAACGAAATGTACCTGCACGCTTTCCAGCGCGTAATGGTCGAGTGCGGCGCACACCATCGCCGGGCCGAGATCCGAGCCGCCGATGCCGATGTTGACCACGTCGCGGATCGGCTTGCCGGTATGGCCCCGCCAGCTGCCGTTGTGGATGGATTCGACAAAGTGCTGCATCCGCTTGAGCACCAATGAAACCTCGTGCTCGACATCGACGCCTTCCACCATCAGTCGCGGACGGGTCGGTGCGCGTAGCGCCACATGCAAAACAGCCCGCTTTTCGGTGAAGTTGATGCGCTCGCCGCTGCACATGGCATTGCGCATCGCCTCCAGGTCGGACTCGCGCGCCAGCTGCATCAGATGCCCCATCGTTTCGGCGGTGACGCGGTTTTTCGAGTAATCGAGCAGCAGGTTGCCACAGCGCAGGGACAGGTGATCGAAGCGGTGGGGGTCCTCACGGAACGCCGTGCGCATGTCAAACTGTCGCATCGACTTGAAGTGCTGTTCGAGGACTTTCCAGGCAGGGAGCTGTTTGAGCGGAGTCATAGTCAGGCAGTGTGCAGGGCGAGCATCAAAGGTATCATAAGCGGGCGATGCGGAATGCCGGTCAGGCAGTGCGCAGCCCCCTTTTTAGACGGTTCAGGATGAGACAGCATGGTTACCGTAGCACGTCATAAACTTGTATACATAACGTATTCCATTCTGGATCAACGCGGCATGGTCGTTGAACAGCATGATGTACCCGTTGGCTATGTGCAGGGCGCCAACAGCGGTATTTTGCCAGCCATCGAGTCGGCCGTGGCAGGGCGCACGCTGGGCGAACGGATCGAAATCAAGCTGATGCCGGAAGATGGATACGGGGTGCGCGACGAGAGCCTGGTGTTTGTGGATGACATTGAGAACGTGCCGCCGGAGTTTCGCCGGGTGGGGGCAGAGGTCATGTTCGAGAACGCGTCGGGTGAAACCAAGGTTTTTTATGTCACCGCAATCGAGAATGGCCAACTTACGCTGGATGGAAATCCTTCCCTGGCAGGACAAACCGTGACTTGCCTGGTAAACATCATTGATATTCGCGATGCCACGCCAGAGGAAATCCAGAATGGACGGCCGCTCGATGTCAAAACCGGGACGGTGCATTAATCCTTGGCAGAAACTCTAGGTAGAAGACAGACGAAAAAAACCGGGGAATTCCCCGGTTTTTTTTCGTGGCAAATCCTGCTTATTTGGCGGGGCAGGCTTTGTCGAAGGCCACTTTGCCTGGCAGTTTCAGGAACGTTTCAAACGGACCCATTACCGTCATGGCTTCCACTTTGGGGCCGACAAACTTGAGGCGGCCGAACATCATGGCTTTCATCGGGCCGTATTCGCCGGCGCCCATTTCGGTCCATTTTTCGGTGGTGGCGTGCATCGTGTAGTCGTATGCGTATTCCATTTTGGTGGTTTGAACCGCGCCACCGTAGGCACAGATGGCCTTGCCATCCTTGGGCACAATTTTCAGCTCGGTCTGGGTGGCTTCACCGCAGTCGGTGCGATACAGATGGATGATCTTGTGACCGCGACCACCATCATTCTTGATCCATTTGTCGCCCAGTCCGGTGGTCAGAGTGGCATCCTTGTTCCAGGCCTCACACGCTTGAGCGGTCCAATCGGCATTCATCAGGGCGGGAGCGGCATGGGCCGCAGTTGAAAATACAGCCAGGGTGGCCAGGGCGATCGATGCGTATTTCATGGGACTCCTCCATTTAAGTATTGGGGTACAACTTGGTAGATACGAAGACGCTGGACGCTTCGACCCGCCAAGTTAACGATGCACTGTTGGCTTGTCAATGTAATCGTCATTTTTTCGGCAGCCGTGCGGTCAACTTTTGCTTATGGGCAAACTAGCTGAGTTTATGGCGGCGTTTCAAGGCTTTGCTCGACCAGTTGGATGCGCTGGGTCAGGCGGGCGAGCTCAGGTGCATCGCCGCGCGCGCTGGCCTGCTTGTGCTGGAGTTTGAGATAAGTCAGGAGCGGTTGTCGCCAGCCCTGATCCGAGGCGGCGGCGGTCGCAAGGCTGAGGGTGTTGGCGTCCGCTTCCTGGCGCATGACCAGCAAACTGGCATCCAGCAGGCGTGCCAGCGGATCGTCGATCGAGGCTAGCAGGCCGGGTCTTGCGGCTGCCGGGGCGCTGACGAAACGCTGGTGCTGCTTGGGCAACAGGGCGATATCGACCGACTCCCAGCGCAAGGTCAGAAACTGGAAATAGGCGGCGTTCGCAGCATGCGGTTCGATCCGGGCCAACTCGACATATTCGGCGCAATGGTCGTCGATCAACATGGCACGGCGGGTGGCGCAGTGGACCAGCCACAATTGTGCTGTTTCGGTGACGCGGCCGGCACCGCCCGTGGCGGCAATGGCCAGCTGGAAATAACGCTCGGCCAGGGTGTTTTCACCCAGCAGCGCATGCTTTTGATAGCGCTCGACCAAATCCGCAGCGTCGACTTTCCAATCAGGTGTCGGGCGGCCGCTGCTGCAGGCGGTGAGCAGCGCCAGGCAGGCGATGACGAGCAGGGATTTCATGGCAGCTTGACCTCGGGGTCGCGTGCGAACGGCCACATTTTATTTATCTCGTTGACCAGGGCATTGGCTTTGCGCACGGCATCGTCGATCTCGGCGCGCAGTGCAGCGATGTCCTGCGTGCCGGCCTTGACGTCGGCAGAAATCGCAACTGCGTTCGTCATCATCTCATCGGCCTTTTTCAGGCTGGACTGCGCGTCGTTGAGCATGATGCGGATCTGGGCCAGCGATTCGCGGGTGCTGTCGGCCACGCCGTCCTGGGCGAACAGCCACTGATCCATTTTGCCTGCCAGACCATCGAGTTTGATCATGAGCGCACGGGTCTTGTCGAGCGAGTCGGTCACTGCACGGGCTTGTTCCGGGCTGCCGAGGATGCTTTCGAGCATGCCATATTCGCCGGTCATGCGTCCCGTCACCGTCTTGAGGTTGGCGAGCGTGGCGTTGACGTCGCCTTCCTTGCGGGTGAGGTGTTCGACATTGGCCAGAATCGCTTTGACCTGTGCGATCAGCACCGGGATTTCTTTGTTGATATCCGGGGTGAGCAGCAGCATGGTGGAGTTTTCCGGCAAGGCGGCTCCAGCGAGATCGCCCGAGTCAACACTGATTTTGACGCTGCCGATCAAGGGTTTGTCCAGCGTGTAGATGCTGTCCTGTTTGAGCCATTTGGCGTGCCGTTCCGGCAGCTCAAGTTGAATCACAATGCCACCGCCTTCGTTAAAGCCTAGCGAGGTGACATTGCCGATTTCGATACCGGAAAAAACCAGTGGCACACCGGGCACGACGCCATCGGCGCTGGCAGCGGCGAGTTGCAGCCGGTAGGTGTTTTCGAAATAGCCGCGGGCATAGAGGAGGTACGTCAGAAAAGCGGCGCCAAGCAATAGGGTGGCCAAGGCAAACAGCCCTACCTTGAAGTTAAATGTGTTCATTCTGAATAAAGCGCCTGATTCCAGCTGAAGTCGAAAATTTCCCACGTACCGATTGTGTTGGCCTGGTCGGCTAATTGGCGGATAAAGCGCGGGTAGGGCACATCGTAAAGGGTGGCGCCGGGGCGGTCGATGACCAGCCGGGGGCGTTTGAGGATGAGCGCGCGTGCCAACTGGGTGACGAACCGTTGCGAAGGCGTCATGTCCGGATCCCGCAAGGAGGCGATGTCGGCATGCCCCAGCAGCGCCAGCAGTGCTTGCGCCTGCTGGCTGGCTTCGGCCGCACCGTAATGACGCTGATACAGCGGGATCAGCGCAATGTTGTCGAGCGCGGACAGATTGGCGCGCAGCGGCAGATCGAGCCCGACTCGTGCCACATCGTCGCCAAGTTCGGCAACGGCCGCCATCAGTGCGGTGCGGTCGGTGAACGATGTCAGATGTATTTGAGTGCTAATGACACCACCTCGATCACCATGATGGCGAAAAATACCTTCATCATGCCGCGTAACACCGAGACCGGCACCATGAACAGTTTTTTGGGGGTTTCCAGTCCGGCCGTGATGGGAATCACGGTGACAGCCAGCCCAAACAAAGCGCATTTGAAAAACAGGCCGGCCACAATTTTGAAATCCAGGATTTTTGAGATGGTGCGGGTGTAGTACTCGAATCCTGATGCGTTCAGCCCATAAATCGCCAGGTAGCCTAGCAGCACGGCGAGCAGACAGGCCAGGCTGGCAAGCGCGACCACCGAAATCACGCCACTGATCAGGCGCGGCAGAAACTCGAACGGCATCGGCGGAACTTTGCAGTGCGCCAGGGCGTCCAGTTCATTGTTGACCTGCATCAGTGCGATTTCAGTATTGATCGCACTGCCCGAGCGCAAGGCGATGTACAGTGCAGTGAGGAAAGGCAGCAGCTCCAGCACCAGCACCCGGATGGTCATTTCGCTGGCGAATGCACTCAGGCCGAAGTCGCGAGCCGTGGTGAGGATGATGGTGATGATGAGCCACGAAATGACCAGCACATAGGTGAGAAAGACCGGCAGAATCTGCACTGCGGTGAAATAAATCTGTTTAACCACTACATCGAAGGTAGCGCGGTTCCAGGTATTGCGGTCGAGCAGTGCTAACAGGGCTTCTGTCAGAAAGGCGAGCAGTCCGTAGCCAACGGCCAGTCCCCTGACGATTTTGGCACCGAGCGATTCGATGGAGGCTGCAAGGAAATTCATCGCAGTATCTTAACGCTTTCAATGCGGCTTGCCTCCCCGGGGAGCGGGTCATTCAGTTCTGCCAATTGATGGAGAAACGCACGATGAAACCTTATTTGATTCCGGCAGGCTTGTTGCTGCTGATTGCCACGATGGGGTCTGCTCTGGCGGCCTCCGGTACGGTGCTGCGCACCGACAAGCTGTATAGCCAACCCAGCGCGACAGCCAAAGTGGCGGGAACAGCAGCCAAGGGGACCACGCTCAATGTGCTTGCCAAGAAGGGCGGCTGGCTGCGCGTGAGCACAGGCAAAACAA
Source organism: Gammaproteobacteria bacterium (assembly GCA_018831045.1). Lineage (GTDB taxonomy): Bacteria > Pseudomonadota > Gammaproteobacteria > Burkholderiales > Thiobacillaceae > Thiobacillus. The sequence continues at coordinate 52,132 of JAHJRA010000008.1, forward strand.
CCGGCTGGATACGCTTGCTGTCGGTGCGTGTTGGCGCGGGAGGCTTGCGCGGCAACGGGCTGGGCGATGTGGTGGGGGCGGCCACCACCCGTTCTGACCCCAGTCGCGTGGTCGCGGTGGCGGGGCTGCGCGGCTTGAACGAAGAAGACCTGAAAAAAGCCACATTCAATGCGGACGAATTGGCCCGGCTGGAAAGGACGCGCGTAACGGCGGAGGAAAGCAAGCGTTTTGCCCGCCAGGCGGGTCTGGTCGCAATCAAGGTGCCGGTTCTGGCCAGACCACAGCCCGCGCAGACGCCTGCATCATCCTGGGAGGACAATCAATGAATACCAAACACGTTGCACTGGCCGTTTCGATGCTGCTTTTGAGTGGGGCAGCGAGTGGATTCGATCTGGGGAAAATGCTGGAAGACCGCTTGAATCAGGAGTTGAACAAATCGACCCCGTCTGAACAAAAGACTGCGCCGACAGCCCAGCCCAGCACGGCCGCGCCTGCACCGGCCAAGCAGCAGCTGGATGTTAACCAGCTGGGGTTCGCCCTGTTCGGCGATTACACGCCCGAGCAGGAAAGCCGGATCGGCAAGCAGGTTTCAGGAGATTTGCTGGGCGCAGTGCCGCTGGTGCGCGACGACAAGCTGCAAAGCTACGTCAATCAGGTGGGGAACTGGGTGGCGTTGCAGAGTGGCAGCAAGGATCGGGTCTGGCACTTTGGTGTGCTCGACACCGAGGACATCAACGCGTTTGCGGCACCAGGCGGCTATGTGTTCGTGACCAAAGGCTTGTATCGGCGATTGAATAACGAGGCCGAGCTGGCTGGAGTGCTGGGGCATGAGATCGCCCATGTCACACAGCGGCATCACCTCAAGGTGCTCAAGCAGTCGAGCCTGATCGGCGCGCTGGGGCAGGTGGCCAGTAGCAAGGCGCAAAGCAGCGACCAGGTGGTGCAGAACCTGATCGGCAACGGCGCTGAAATGATGGCGCGCGGACTCGACAAGAGTGCCGAGTTCGAGGCTGATCGTGTCGGGATGGTGTATGCGGCGCGGGCGGGTTACACCCCGTGGGGCTTGCCCGATGTGTTGCAGGATCTGGCCGGATTGCCCGCCAAGGACGAGCGCACCAGCCTACTTTACAAAACGCATCCGCACCCGGCCGACCGTCTGGCAACCCTGGGCGAGTCCGTGGGCGGGCATTTTGATGCGGTGCAGGGCAAAGATCTGGCCAGCCGTTTTTACCGCATCCGGTGACGCGTTTGTCGTCGAGGCTGACGCAGGCGGCGCTGTCTTTGCTGTTTGTCCTGCTGATGGCGGCGCATGCATCGGGGCTGATCATTATCGCCCCGATGCAGCGTGCCGAAGCCTGGTTGTATGACAGCGGGCTGAGGTGGACTGCGCCGTCCGGTCTCGATGATCGCGTCGCCATTCTTGATATCGACGAAGCCAGTCTGAAAAGCGTGGGTCGATGGCCCTGGAACCGCGACCAGATGGCGAAGCTGGTCGATCAATTGTTCGATCGCTATGGCGTGGCGGCGGTCGGGTTTGACGTAGTGTTTGCTGAGCCCGACACCAGTTCGGGGCTTGATTCCCTGAAACGATTGGCGCAGCACGATTTGGTCGCAAATCGCGACTTTCAGTCTGTGCTCAAGCAACTTGCGCCGCGCCTTGACTACGACGCCCGCTTTGCCCGGGCGCTGGCCGGGCGCCCGGTTTCTCTGGGCTATTACTTCATCCCCGCAGGCTCCGGCGATGCCAAAACCGGCAGGTTGCCGCCCCCCTCGCTGCCCGTGGCAATGGGCGAGGACGTACCCACAGGCTATGGCGCGAATCTGGCGGTATTCCAGAACGCGGCGCAAGGCGCGGGGTTTTTCAACATGCTTGCCGATGCCGATGGTACCGCGCGGAAAATGCAGTTGCTGATGCCGTACGGCGCCGGTACCTATCTGGCCTTGTCCGCTTCCACCTTGCGGGTGGCTTTCGGCGGCGATCCTGTCACTGCAGGTGTTGAAAAAACCAGCGTGCTGGGGCAGCGCTACGCCACGCCGTGGATCGAGGTCGGCGGTCTGCGCGTGCCGCTGGGGGCCGACGGCACGGTGTATGTGCCCTATCGCGCGGGTGCGCCGTTCCCCTACATTTCGGCAGGCACGGTGTTGGCGGGCACAGCCCCACTGGCGCAACTGGAAAACCGCATTGTTCTGCTGGGTTCCACTGCCCCGGGATTGGCCGACCTGCGGGTGACGCCGTTCTCGAACCGCTTTCCCGGGGTGGAAATCCACGCCCACCTGCTTGCGGGCATGCTCGACGGCACGACCCGCATGACCCCGCCGTGGGCCAACGATGTACGCGTGCTGGCTGTGCTGCTGCTTGGGGGGCTGCTGGTCGTTGTGCTGCTGCGCTTCGGTCCGCTGATCGGGTTGGCCACCACGCTGCTGCTGCTCGCTGCGCTGGCGGCGGCCTACGCTGCTGCCTGGATACGGTTCTGGGTGGTGCCGATGGCCGCGCCGATGCTCACGGTGGCGGGGCTGTATGCGCTCAACACCGCGTATGGATTTTTTGCCACGACGCGCAGCAAACGCCAGATGACCAAATTGTTCGGCCAGTATGTGCCGCCCGAACTTGCGGCTGAAATGAGCCTGGACCCGGCGCACTACACGATGGAAGGCCAGTCGCGCGAGATGAGCGTGCTGTTTTCCGATATTCGCGGCTTCACCGACTTTTCCGAAAAGCTGCCGCCGGCCGAACTCGCCGCCGTGCTCAACGCCTATCTGTCGACCATGACTCGCATCGTGCAGCAGCAGCGCGGCACCATCGACAAATATATCGGTGACGCCATCATGGCGTTCTGGAACGCGCCGGTGGACTTGAGCGATCACGCCAGCCGGGCGGTGCAGACCGCGCTCGACATGCAGGCCGCCCTGCCGCAACTCAACCAGGAATTCGCCGCACGCAACTGGCCCGAGTTGAAAATCGGCGTCGGCGTAAACACCGGCCGCATGAGCGTCGGCAACATGGGCTCGGAATTTCGCCAGTCCTATACCGTGATGGGCGATGCCGTGAACCTGGGCTCGCGGCTCGAAGGCATCACCAAGCAGTATGGCGTCGGCATCCTTGCGACTCAGCCTACGGTCGAAGCCGACCCGCTGCATGCCTTCATGAAAGTCGACGAGGTGCGGGTCAAAGGCAAGGCATTGCCGGTGGCGATTTACGAGCCGCTCGGCGCAACGGCGGGTTTGCCTGACAGTCTGAAAGCCGATGCGGCCGCGTTCGAAGCCGCGTTCGCGCAGTATCAGGCGCAGGACTGGGACGCCGCCGAAGCGGCTTTACACGCGCTCAACGCGCGCGCGCCGCGCACGCTTTACGATATCTATCTTGAGCGCATTGCACACTTTCGCACCGCTCCGCCGCCCGCTGACTGGGACGGGGTGTTTGTCTACACGACCAAATAAAGACGAAGATAAATCAGCCATGAAATTCAGCATCCTCGGTTGCAGCGGAGGCATCGGCGACGGCCGACAGACCACGTCCTTTCTGGTCGACGACGACATCCTGGTCGATGCCGGAACCGGCATCACCACGCTGGGCTTTGAACAATTGCTGGCGATCGATCATGTCTTCATCACCCATTCGCATCTCGATCATGTGTTGGGGTTGCCGTTGTTGCTCGACGTCGTGGGGGAAAAACGGTCTGCCCCGGTTGTGGTGCATGCCCTGCCCGAGGTGCTGGATATTCTCGCGGCAGACTTGTTCAACTGGCGGCTGTGGCCGGATTTTCGCGAGATCCCCAGTATTGATGCGCCGTGGCTGCGCTTCGAGCCCCTGCCTCTCGGCGCAACGTGTACGTTGGGGCAGCGCAGCTTCATCCCGTTGCCGGTGCAGCATGTGGTGCCGGCTTGCGGTCTCCAGATTCGCACCCCGGCGGGCAGCCTGGTGTTCAGCGGCGACACCACCCATAGCGATGCCTTCGTCGCTGCGTTGAATGCCATCCCTGACCTGCGCCACCTGATTGTCGAAACCTCGTTCGAAAATGCGTTCGCCGGCATTGCGCGTGAGTCGCAGCACCACTGGCCGGATTCGCTGGCGGTCGAACTGGCTGGGCTCAGTGTGCACCCCGAAGTCTGGATCACCCATCTCAAGCCGGGCAACGAGGCGGCGATCATGGACGAACTGCGTGCCGCCGCGCCGGACTGGAAGCTGACAGCCTTACAACAGGGGCAGGTGATCCGGCTCGATTAACAGCGCAGCGCCCACATTGCGGCCTTCGGCCGCAAGAAAATTGTAGGTGCGGCACAGCGCGCCAATGTCCATCACTTCGAGGCCGATGCGTGCCTCGGTCAACGCGCGTGTAAGCGAGGGGTGGGGGAAGCGCAGGCGGGTGCCGGTGCCCAGCAGCAGAATGTCCAGTTTGTGCTGGGCCAGCCACTCGAAATGCGCAGCGGTGAGCGCGTCAAAACCCAGTCCGGCCCAGGGCGCGATCTCGATGCCTTGTGCGCTCAACAGCAGGCTGGCATCAAAACGTTGGTCGTTGATCAGGACGTGATCGGTGTCATAGCCGGTAAACAGCCTTTGGCCGGCGTCGGTGTTGAGGTGCAGTTTCATGCTGAAACCTTAGCAGATTGAAGGGTTGCAGGCGCGCGGGACGGCTTTGGGTTTGCCCGGGCAGGGCGGCTCCGGTAAAATCCCACACTTTAGCAAGGTGTTGCATGGCCTTGATTTTACGCAGCTTGACAAGGATTCGCTGTGACGGCCGACACTACGCCACGCTTACGCACCATCCATAAATCAACCAAACTCGACCGCGTCTGCTACGACATCCGCGGGCCGGTGATGGCGCGCGCGCGGCAGATGGAGGAAGAAGGCCAGCGCATCATCAAGCTGAATATCGGCAATCCTGCGCCGTTCGGTTTTGAGGCGCCCGAAGAAATCGTACAGGACGTCATTCTGAATCTGCCGAACGCCTCGGGCTACAGCGATTCAAAAGGGCTGTTTTCGGCGCGCAAGGCGATCATGCACGAGACGCAGCGCAAGGGAATTGCCGGGGTGCAGATTGACGATATTTTTGTCGGCAACGGCGTCTCCGAACTGATCGTGATGTCGATGCAGGCGCTGTTGAACAACAATGACGAGGTGCTGGTACCGGCACCGGATTATCCGTTGTGGACGGCGGCGGTGAGCCTGGGCGGCGGCAAGCCGCGCCATTATCTGTGCGACGAGGGCGCGGGCTGGCTGCCCGACCTGGACGATATCCGCGCCAAGATCACGCCCAACACGCGCGCCATCGTCATCATCAACCCCAACAATCCGACCGGCGCGTTGTACCCGACCGAGCTGCTGCTGGAAATCCTGGAAATCGCGCGTCAGCACCAGCTCATCGTCTACGCCGACGAAATCTACGACAAGGTTCTGTACGACGGCGCGATCCATACCTCGCTGGCGTCGCTGGCGGAGGATGTGCTGATTGTCACCTTCAACGGCCTGTCGAAAAACTACCGCGCCTGCGGCTACCGCTCGGGCTGGTTGATCGTGTCGGGCGACAAGCGGCACGCGCGGGATTACCTGGAAGGCCTCAACATGCTGGCGTCGATGCGCCTGTGTTCCAACGTGCCCGGGCAGTACGCGATCCAGACCGCGCTCGGCGGCTACCAGAGCATCAACGACCTGGTCGCGCCGAGCGGCCGTTTGACGCGCCAGCGCGATCTGGCACACGAGCTGCTGACGCTGATTCCCGGCGTGACGTGTTTCAAGCCCAAGGCGGCGATGTATCTGTTCCCGCGGCTCGACCCCAAGCAGTACCACATCAGCGACGACCAGAAATTCATCCTCAACCTGCTGGAAGAGGAACGCGTGCTGGTGGTGCAAGGCAGCGGGTTCAACTGGCCGCATCCGGACCACATCCGGGTGGTGTTCCTGCCACATGAGGAAGACCTGACCGAGGCGATCGGGCGCATGAGCCGGTTCCTTGACCGCAATCGCACGCATCGTTGATTCCCCTTTTTGACTGAGATCCTTTATTAATGAAACCCATCAACGTCGGCCTGCTGGGCCTGGGAACCGTCGGTGGCGGCACGCTGACCGTGCTGCGCCGCAATGCCGAAGAAATCACCCGTCGCGCCGGGCGCGAAATCCGCGTGGTGCGCGCGGCGGTGCGTGATCTTGAAAAAGCCAAACTGCTGGCGGGCGACTTGCCGCTGACGATCAATCCGTTCGACGTGGTCGACGATCCCGAAATCGACATCGTGGTCGAACTGATCGGCGGGCTGGAGCCGGCGCGCGAACTGGTGCTGCAGGCGATCGCCAACGGCAAGCACGTGGTCACCGCCAACAAGCATCTGGTCGCCAAATACGGCAACGAAATCTTTGCGGCGGCGCAGGCCAAGGGCGTGATGGTTGCGTTCGAAGCGGCAGTGGCGGGCGGCATTCCGATCATCAAGGCGCTACGCGAAGGCCTCACCGCCAACCGCATCGAGTGGCTGGCCGGCATCATCAACGGCACCAGCAATTTCATCCTCACCGAAATGCGCGACAAGGGCGCGGCGTTCGCCGACGTGCTGAAACAGGCGCAGGAACTGGGCTATGCCGAGGCCGACCCCACCTTCGACATCGAAGGCATCGACGCCGCGCACAAGCTCACCATCCTGTCGGCGATCGCCTTCGGCATCCCGATGCAGTTCGACAAGGCCTATACCGAAGGCATCTCGAAGCTCACGCGCGAAGACGTGCAGTACGCCGAGGAACTCGGCTATCGCATCAAGCTGCTGGGCATCGCCCGCCGCGCCGAAAACGGCATCGAGCTGCGCGTGCACCCGACGCTGATTCCCGAGCGTCGCCTGATCGCCAACGTCGATGGCGCGATGAACGCCGTGCTGGTGAAGGGCGATGCCGTCGGCCCGACGCTGTATTACGGCGCCGGCGCCGGTGCCGAGCCGA
>JAHJRA010000009.1:0-16241 GCA_018831045.1 Gammaproteobacteria bacterium
GATTCCGCCTTGGCGTTCAGCGTATCTGGACCGCTAAATGGTACGGTTCCAATAAAACCTTTGCCAGCTCGCTTCTTGAGGACATCAAGGTGCGCGACTTTCTGAAGAAAAAGCTTGCGCATGCGTCGGTTTCTAAAGTCATCATAGAGCGGCCTGCAAAGAACGCTCGCATCACGATTTTTAGCGGACGCCCTGGTATTGTCATCGGCAAGAAGGGTGAGGATATTGAGGTGTTGCGTGGTGAACTTGCGCGCCTGATGTCTGTGCCTGTTCACGTGAATATCGAAGAAGTTCGCAAGCCTGAAACAGATGCGCAGATTATTGCGGACGGTATCGCGCAACAACTAGAAAAGCGTGTGATGTTTCGCCGTGCGATGAAGCGCGCCATGCAAAACGCCATGCGTTTAGGTGCGCAAGGCATCAAAATCATGAGTTCGGGGCGCTTGAATGGTGCGGAGATTGCCCGTACTGAATGGTATCGCGAAGGACGCGTGCCGTTGCATACACTGCGTGCCGAGATTGATTACGGATTTGCTGAAGCAAAGACCACTTACGGCATCATTGGTATCAAAGTGTGGGTTTATAAGGGTGATGCGCTGAATCGCAGCGAGCAACCCGTGGTCGCTGAGCAGGAAAAGCGCAGCAAGAAACCAGGAGTGAAACATGCTGCAGCCAGCTAGAAGGAAATACCGCAAGGAGCAAAAAGGTCGTAACACTGGCCTTGCGACGCGCGGTGCCGATGTGAGTTTTGGCGACTTTGGTCTTAAGGCAATTGGTCGTGGCCGGTTGACGGCTCGGCAGATTGAAGCTGCTCGTCGCGCAATGACACGTCATATCAAGCGTGGTGGTCGTATCTGGATTCGCATCTTTCCAGACAAGCCTATTTCGCGCAAGCCTGCAGAAGTGCGTATGGGTAATGGTAAGGGCGCACCCGAGTATTACGTTGCTGAGATTCAGCCTGGCAAGGTTTTATATGAGATGGATGGTGTGAACGAGGAGTTGGCGCGTGAGGCTTTTCGCCTGGCTGCAGCCAAGCTTCCGATTGCAACCACTTTTGTTACCCGCATGATCGGGAGCTAAGTAATGAACACTAAAGAGATGCGCGGCAAAAATGCCGTCGAATTGAAACAGGAACTTGAGTCCTTGCTGCGCGCACACTTTGCGCTGCGTATGCAGGTGGCTACCCAGCAGTCAACCAAGACCGCAGACCTCGGTAAATTGCGTCGCGATATTGCTCGGGTTAAAACGATTATGCGCGAGAAGGTGGGTCAAGCATGACTGATAGCAAAAAGATGGTTCGTACCCTTACCGGGCGCGTGGTGAGTGACAAGATGAACAAGACGGTTACTGTTCTTGTTGAGCGCCGCGTCAAGCATCCGGTCATTGGCAAGATTATTCGTTTGTCCAAGAAATATCATGCACATGATGAAAATAATGATTTTCATGAAGGTGATATGGTTCAAATTGAAGAATCACGCAAGTTGTCACGCACCAAAGCCTGGACAGTCAGCAAATTAGTTGAACGCGCACGCGTTTAAGGCTTGCGCTGTACCTATTTTCAAAGTATAGTTCTGCGTTTTCCGGTTGGCGTGCCGGTTGTGGTTAACTGGTTCGTCGGCTCAATAGTTTCTGCGTAAGCGGAATATCTCCCGAACGGGTTCCAAAACTGGCCACCACTATGGTGGATAAAGTTGGAGGCAATTAAATGATTCAAATGCAGTCCGTATTGGATGTTGCTGATAATACTGGTGCGCGCTCGGTAATGTGCATCAAGGTATTGGGTGGCAGTCATCGTCGCTATGCGAGCGTGGGCGACATCATCAAGGTCAGCATTAAAGATGCTGCGCCGCGTAGCCGCGTGAAAAAGGGCGACGTTTACAGTGCTGTTGTTGTGCGTACCGCAAAAGGCGTGCGCCGTCCGGATGGTTCGCTTGTCCGTTTTGATGGTAATGCTGCTGTGTTGCTGAACAATAAACTTGAGCCGATCGGCACCCGTATTTTTGGGCCGGTTACCCGTGAGTTGCGTACCGAGAAGTTCATGAAGATCGTCTCGCTTGCACCCGAGGTTCTGTAAGGAAAATCATGGCACGTATTCATAAGAGCGATCAGGTTGTCGTCCTGACCGGCAAAGATAAGGGTAAGCGAGGCACTGTGCTTCGCGTTCTCGATACCGGGCATCTGTTGGTTGAGGGCGTCAATCGCGTCAAGAAACATCAGAAACCGAATCCCATGCGGAATATCCAGGGCGGGATTGTGGAAAAAGAGATGCCGATTCAGGCTTCAAACATCGCGCTGTTTAATGCTGCGACACAGAAGGCTGATCGAGTTGGTTATAAGGTGCTGGAGGACGGCCGCAAAGTTCGCGTGTTTAAGTCCAATGGCGAGATGGTTGACGCACAGGGGTAATCATGGCGCGTTTTCAAGAGTTTTACCGAGAAACAGTGGTGCCTAAGCTGGTTGAGCAGTTCGGCTACAAGTCTGTTATGGAAGTCCCTCGCATCAAGAAAATCACGTTGAACATGGGCGTGGGCGAAGCGGTTGCGGACAAGAAGGTTATGGATCACGCTGTTTCTGACATGCAGAAAATCGCGGGTCAAAAACCGGTGGTCACGAAGTCCAAAAAGTCCATAGCGGGCTTCAAAATTCGTGACAACTATCCCGTCGGCTGCATGGTTACCTTGCGTCGCGGTCAGATGTATGAGTTCCTCGATCGCCTGGTGTCCGTGGCTATGCCGCGTATTCGGGACTTCCGGGGCGTTTCGGGCAAGTCTTTTGATGGCCGTGGTAATTACAACATGGGTATTAAAGAGCAGATCATTTTCCCCGAGATCGAATACGACAAAATTGATGCTTTGCGTGGGATGAATATCACCATCACCACCTCGGCAAAAACCGATGATGAAGCACGAGCGCTGCTCGCTGCCTTCAGCTTCCCGTTCAAGAATTGAGGTAGGCATGGCCAAGTTGTCCTTGATTAACCGCGAAGAAAAGCGTACGCGTATGGTTAAAAAATACGCCGCTAAACGTGCAGAGCTCAAAGCCTTGATTTCGAACACGAAAACAAGCGATGAAGATCGCATGGCTGCGTATAAAACATTGCAGGAACTTCCGCGTGATTCGAGCCCCGTCCGACAGCGTAATCGCTGTCAGTTGACAGGGCGCCCGCGTGGTGTGTTCAGCAAATTCGGCCTGGCGCGTAGCAAGGTGCGTGAATATGCGATGCGCGGGGAAATTCCTGGCATCGTCAAGGCAAGCTGGTAAGGGGTAAGACGATATGAGTATGAGTGATCCGATCGCGGATATGCTGACCCGCATCCGTAACGCGCAAGCCGTGGAGAAGGCCGTTGTCTCAATGCCTTGTTCGAAAGTCAAGGTTGCCATTGCGAAGGTTCTGGCTGATGAGGGCTATATCGATGGCTTCGCTATTCGAGGCGAGGCTGGCAAGCCTGAGCTTGAGCTTGAGCTTAAATATTATGCCGGTCGCCCGGTTATCGAACGGATTGAGCGCGTCAGTAAACCCGGTCTGCGGGTTTACAAGGGTGTTGAAGATCTGCCTCGCGTGATGAACGGTCTGGGTGTGGCGATTGTGTCTACGTCCAGTGGTGTCATGACCGACCGTCACGCTCGCGCCAAGGGCGTGGGTGGTGAAGTTCTGTGCGTCGTAGCGTAAGGGGTAGCGGATATGTCACGTGTTGCTAATAATCCTATTTCCTTGCCTGCAGGTGTTGAGGTTTCCCTGGGTGCGAATATCTCCGTAAAAGGACCGCTGGGGGCGATGACGCAATCTATGTCTAGCGACGTCACGGTCGCGCTGGATGGCGGTGTGCTGACGTTTGCGCCGGCGGCCTCCACCATCCAGTCGAATGCCATGGCCGGCACAATGCGTGCCCTGGTCAACAACATGGTCACCGGTGTTTCGAAGGGTTTTGAGAAGAAGCTCCTTTTGGTTGGCGTTGGGTACCGTGCGCAGGCACAGGGTGATGCGCTTAATCTGACCTTGGGGTTTTCTCATCCGGTGGTTCACAAAATGCCTGCGGGCATTAAGGTCGAAACGCCTACCCAGACAGAAATTGTGATCAAGGGTGTGGATCGTCAGGTTGTTGGGCAGGTAGCTGCTGATGTGCGCTCGTATCGTCCGCCGGAGCCTTATAAGGGCAAGGGTGTTCGCTACAGCGACGAAGTCGTTATCAAGAAAGAGACCAAGAAGAAATAAGGTTTAAGGATAAACAATGAACACCAAGCAATCACGGATTCGCCGGTCGCGTAAAACCCGCGCCAAAATCGCGGCCGTTAAGGCGATTCGGCTCTCGATTAATCGCACCAACACCCATATCTACGCGCAAATCATTTCCGCGGATGGTGGAACGGTCATGACCAGTGTGTCGAGTAACGATAAAGACATGCGTGCTCAATTGCCTAACGGTGGCAATGTTGATGCGGCCGCGGCAGTCGGCAAGCGCTTGGCTGAAAAAGCCAAGGGCTTGGGAATTGAAAAAGTAGCTTTCGACCGGTCTGGTTTTCAGTTTCATGGGCGCGTAAAGGCCCTGGCTGAAGCGGCCCGCGAAGGCGGTTTGGTATTTTAACGAGGCAGACCCAAGATGGCCCGTACAGCACCTAATAGTAACGAAGAGCGCGGCGACGGCTTGCGCGAGAAGATGATTTCTGTCAACCGAGTCACCAAAGTGGTGAAGGGTGGACGGATCATGGGTTTCGCGGCATTGACTGTAGTTGGCGATGGCGATGGCGGCATTGGTATGGGCAAGGGTAAATCCCGCGAAGTGCCTGTTGCCGTGCAGAAGGCAATGGAAGAGGCTCGCCGCAAATTGGTCAAGATCAATCTGAAGAGTGGGACATTTCATCACACGGTGGTTGGCCATCATGGCGCTTCGCGCGTTTTGATCCAGCCTGCGTCTGAGGGTACCGGCATCATTGCGGGTGGCGCGATGCGTGCGGTTTTCGAAGTGATGGGTGTGCAGAACGTGCTTGCAAAGTGCCTCGGTTCAACCAATCCCTACAACGTGGTGCGTGCAACTATCGATGGCTTGATGAAAATGTCGACGCCGTACGAAATTGCGGCCAAGCGTGGCAAGTCTGTTGAAGACATCACGGGATAAGTCATGACTGAACAGAAGAAGATCAAGGTAACGCAAGTCAAGAGCCTGATTGGCACCAAGCAAGCGCATCGTGCCTGCGTGAGGGGTTTGGGTTTGCGCCGGATGCACCAGACTGTTGAAGTGCTGGACACGCCGGAAAACCGTGGAATGATTACCAAGGTAGCGTACCTGGTGAAATGCGAGGCTTAAATGGAACTGAATAACATTAAACCAGCCGACGGCGCAAAGAAGAACAAACGTCGTGTAGGCCGTGGTATCGGCTCTGGGCTTGGTAAAACTGCTGGCCGTGGTCACAAAGGTCAGTCTTCGCGTTCGGGCGGCTTCCACAAAGTCGGGTTCGAAGGCGGCCAGATGCCTATGCATCGTCGCTTGCCGAAGCGTGGTTTTGTTTCACTGACCAAGGCGAACACGGCGCATGTACGCATGTCTGAACTTGAGTCTATGGGTGTAGACGATATCGACTTGCTTGTGTTGAAGCAGGCTGGTGTGGTCAGCGTTGCGGTTCGCGCTGCCAAGGTATACCTGGCTGGCGAGATTAGTAAGCCCGTCAAGCTGCGTGGCATTGCTGTCACAAAGGGTGCGCGTGCTGCGATAGAAGCGGCCGGCGGCAGTATCGCTGACTGATATTTACGAGGACGCGCATTTTGGCTACGCCTAAAACCGGCATGAACAAGTATGGTGACCTTAAACGTCGCCTGCTTTTCCTGCTTGGTGCCTTGATCGTTTACCGCATCGGTACCTTTATTCCGGTACCCGGTATTGACCCGCTTGTGCTCGATCAGCTGTTTAAATCACAGCAGGGTGGCATATTGGGCATGTTCAACATGTTTTCGGGCGGTGCGCTATCACGCTTCAGCGTTTTTGCCCTGGGTATCATGCCGTACATATCGGCGTCAATTATCGTGCAGTTGATGACTACTGTGTCACCTCAACTGGAGGCGCTGAAAAAAGAGGGTGAAGCCGGTCGTCGGAAGATTACGCAGTACACCCGCTATGGAACATTGTTCTTGGCGCTGTTTCAGGGGATCGGTATTGCGATCGCACTTGAGTCACAAGCTGGGTTGGTGCTGGATCCAGGTATGGCGTTTCGATTGACCACGGTTGTCACGTTGACGGCCGGAACCTTGTTCTTGATGTGGCTGGGCGAACAAATTACAGAGCGAGGCCTCGGAAACGGGATTTCCATCATCATCTTTGCTGGTATTGCTGCAGGACTTCCGCACGCAATTGGTGGCACGCTTGAGCTGACCCGCACCGGCGCGTTCTCTATACCGCTGGTGTTGATGTTGTTTGTGGCTGTGTTGCTTGTTACCGCCTTGGTTGTCTTCGTTGAACGAGGGCAGCGCAAGATTCTCGTTAACTATGCGAAGCGCCAGGTTGGGAAAATGGTTGTAGGCGGTCAAAGTTCTCATTTGCCCCTTAAGTTGAATATGGCTGGCGTGATCCCTCCCATTTTCGCTTCCAGCATCATTCTATTTCCAGCTACTCTTGCTGGCTGGTTTGGAAGCAAGGATGGTTTGGGGTGGCTGAAGGATATCGCCTCGACTTTATCTCCTGGTCAACCCGTATATGTTTTGTTGTATGCGCTTGCAATTATTTTCTTCTGCTTTTTTTACACTGCGCTCGTGTTCAATTCCAAAGAGACAGCGGATAACCTGAAGAAAAGTGGTGCGTTTGTCCCGGGGATTCGTCCTGGTGATCAAACAGCCCGTTATATAGACAAAATCTTGACCCGGCTAACACTGGTTGGAGCAATCTATATCACTCTGGTTTGTTTGTTGCCTGAATTCCTCATCCTGAAATGGAATGTGCCGTTTTATTTCGGGGGTACTTCCTTGCTGATCATTGTGGTCGTTACGATGGATTTTATGGCTCAAGTTCAAGCTTACGTGATGTCACACCAGTATGAAGGGCTGCTCAAGAAGGCTAATTTCAAGAGTGGGTTGATTAGCCGCTGATTCGTGGTCCAAGTTGATTTGGGTTTGTTCCCTCATTGTGGTCGTAGCGTTAATTTTTTTTGTTCGGTGGTGTCTGCCGATAGTGAATGGAGAGAACCATGCGAGTTCAGGCTTCTGTTAAAAAAATGTGCCGTAAGTGTAAGGTTGTACGTCGCAAGGGTGTTGTCCGCGTAATTTGCGACGACCCCCGTCATAAACAACGTCAGGGTTGATCTTGGCTTGTAGATTTGAATTCGAGTCAGCCAAACTTTGGCTGACGTGTTATAATATTTTGTTTTGCGCTCGGAGCTTTGCCAATGGCTCGTATTGCAGGGGTTAATATCCCGAATCATCAACACGCGGTTATTGCGTTGACCGCCATTTTCGGTATCGGTCGTACAACGTCTGGAAAGATTTGTGACGCTTCTGGCATTGCCCAGTCGTCAAAAATCAAGGACTTGACTGAAGCGGAGATGGAGCGTCTGCGTGAAGGCGTGGCCAGGTTCACGGTCGAAGGCGATCTTCGACGTGAAATCACCATGAACATCAAACGCTTGATGGATCTCGGTTGCTACCGTGGTTTCCGTCATCGCAAAGGCCTGCCGGCACGTGGTCAGCGTACCCGTACCAATGCCCGGACCCGTAAAGGCCCGCGCAAGGCCATCAGAAAATAAGGTTTATACATGGCTACGAAAACAGCAACTCGCGTTCGCAAGAAGGTTAAAAAGAATGTGGCAGAGGGTATTGCCCACATTCATGCATCTTTTAACAACACTATCGTGACGATCACAGACCGTCAGGGTAATGCACTTTCGTGGGCGACTGCGGGTGGGGCGGGCTTCAAGGGCTCGCGTAAATCCACGCCTTTTGCGGCGCAGGTTGCGGCTGAGAATGCCGGAAAAATTGCCCAGGAATGTGGCGTGAAAAACCTGGAAGTGCGCATCAAGGGGCCTGGCCCGGGACGCGAGTCCACTGTCCGCGCGCTGAATGCTCTGGGCTTCAAGATCCTGACGATCTCTGATGTGACGCCCATACCGCATAACGGTTGCCGTCCTTCCAAAAAGCGTCGTATTTAATACTAGGGAAAATCATGGCTCGTAATCTTGATCCCAAATGCCGTCAGTGTCGCCGTGAAGGCGAGAAGCTCTTCCTCAAGGGTGAAAAGTGCTTTACTGACAAATGCGCAATTGAGCGTCGTCCTTATGCCCCGGGGCAGCATGGCCAGAAGAGTGGTGCGCGTCTGTCGGGTTATGGCGTTCAGCTGCGTGAAAAACAAAAAATTCGTCGGATTTATGGCGTCCTTGAAGGTCAGTTCCGCTTGACTTACAAGCGTGCCGATAGCCGCAAGGGTGTGACCGGTGAGAATCTGCTCTCGATGCTTGAGTCGCGCCTGGACTCGGTTTGTTATCGCATGGGGTTTGGCGCCTCGCGTACTGAAGCGCGTCAGGTTTTGCGCCATAACGGTATTACCGTGAATGGTCGTCGCGTCAATATTCCTTCGTATCAAGTGCGTGCGGGTGATGTGGTTGAAGTGGCGGAAAAGGCAAAGGGTCATTTGCGTATCAAGGCCGCTGCGGAAGCGTCTGCTGCACGTGGGTACCCTGAGTGGGTCGAAGTGGATGCCAAAGCATTGAAGGGTACCTACAAAGCTGCTCCGCTTCGTTCTGAATTGCCCTCTACCATCAACGAATCTCTGGTCGTTGAACTGTATTCCAAATAAGCTGGGCCGGGCTTGATGGCCGGGTGTTAAGGAAACGTACTTTATGCAAAGCGCAACGGAATTTCTCAAGCCACGTATTGTGGAAGTTGATCGTGCTTCACCGCTGCACGCTAAGGTCATCATGGAGCCTTTCGAGCGTGGCTATGGCCATACTCTCGGTAATGCGCTTCGTCGTATCCTGCTGTCATCCATGGTTGGTTATGCGCCGACTGAAGTGACTATTAGTGGTGTTGTGCATGAATACTCGACGATTGAAGGTGTTCAGGAAGATGTTGTTGACATCCTGCTGAACCTAAAGGGCATCGCTTTCAAGATGCACGGCAAGTCGGAGGCTGTGTTGAAAGTCTCCAAGTCTGGCGAGGGTGTTGTCACTGCGGGTGATATCGAGGTTGGTCACGATATTGAGGTGTTGAATCCGGCTCATGTGATTGCACACCTCACCAAGGGCGGAAAGCTGGACATGGAAATCAAGGTCGAGGCTGGCCGCGGTTATCAGCCTGCCAGTGTGCGTAAAGTTTCTGAAGACACGCGCACCGTGGGTTCTATCCTTCTTGATGCTTCTTTCAGCCCGGTTCGCCGCGTGGCTTATTCGGTTGAAAGCGCTCGGGTTGAGCAGCGTACCGACTTGGATCGGCTGGTCATCGACATCGAAACCAACGGTGTGGTTGAGCCGGAAGAAGCGGTGCGGACTGCGGCGCGTATTCTGGTCAAACAGTTATCTGTGTTTGCCGATCTGGAAGGTACGCCTGCCGAGTCCGAGTTGCCGCGTTCACCGCAAGTCGATCCTTTGTTGTTGCGTCCCGTTGATGACCTTGAATTGACTGTGCGTTCGGCTAACTGCCTGAAAGCAGAGAACATTTATTTCATTGGTGACCTGATCCAGCGTTCTGAATCTGAATTGTTGCGGACCCCGAATCTGGGTCGTAAATCGCTCAATGAGATCAAGGATGTTTTGGCTATGCGGAGCCTCTCTTTGGGCATGCGTCTTGAGAACTGGCCGCCTGCAGGTCTTGAGCGCCCCTGATTTTTTGTAATAACCACAATAAAGTGCGGGTTGCTTTGGCTGGCGACCTTGCCCAAGAATATATTTAAAAGGAAGTTGCCATGCGCCATCGTCAATCAAATCGTAAGCTTAACCGCACCACCAGCCATCGTCTGGCTATGTTTCGCAACATGACTGTTTCGTTGCTTAAGCATGAAGTGATCAAAACAACGCTGCCGAAGGCAAAAGAGTTGCGCCGCTTTGTGGAACCGCTGATCACCTTGGGCAAGGAGCCTAGCCTGGCCAATCATCGTCTGGCATTCGACCGCATGCGCGACCGTGACATGGTGGTCAAGCTGTTTGCTGAGTTGGGTCCACGCTACAAAACACGCCCAGGTGGCTACACACGCATTCTCAAATTCGGCTTCCGCAACGGCGATAATGCGCCTATGGCCCTGATCGAGTTGGTTGATCGTCCCGATAGCGATGCGGAAGTTGTAGACGCCGAGTAAATTACCGCAAGCATTGCGGGCATGAAAAAGCCGGGAATTCCCGGCTTTTTCATGCCCGCACGATACGTACTTCCGATATTGTCCAGCTTGTGGACTGAAATGCATGCCTGTTTCGTGGCGGCCTATCCTGGTTTGCTTGCATGATTTTCCAAGGCCTGACAAGAGGGGAAGTCGATGATCATTCTATTCACTGATTTTGGTTTGGCTGATCCGTATGTGGGCCAGGTAAAAGTGCGCCTCGCTGAGTATGCGCCAGCCCATCAAGTCATCGACTTGCTGCATGATGTGCCGGCCTTTAACGCCCATGCCGGAGCGCATTTGCTGGCGGCATTTGCAGACGGGTTTCCTATGGGTAGCGTGTTCCTTGCTGTGGTTGATCCAGGCGTGGGAACGCCGCGTGAGGCTGTCGTAATGCTGGCAGGGGGGCGCTGGTTTGTTGGACCGGACAACGGGCTGTTATCGGTTGTCCGTGCGCGTTATGCTGACTTCAGGCTTTGGCGCATTAGCTGGCGCCCCAATCCGCTCTCCCCGACATTTCATGGACGGGACCTGTTTGCATTGATCGCTGCCGAGATAGCAAGCGGCAATTTTCCGCTCGCCAAGTTAACGGCGATTGAATGCTTGCAGGTCGAATTTGATGCGGCTGATCTGGCCCGGATTGTTTATATTGACCATTTTGGCAATGCCTGGACAGGGGTACGCCATGTATTAACTGATGCCAGGATCAGCGCAGCAGGCGAAATCTTCAGGCATAGCGAAAGTTTCGGTTTCGTCGCCAAGGGAGAAGGTTTCTGGTTTATCAACAGCGTAGGCCTGCTGGAGTTGGCCGTGAACCGGGGTAGCGCAGCCGCTACCTATGGGCTGAAAGTGGGCGATCCGGTGCAGGTGCAGCGTTTGAACTGATCGCAACACCCCCGTTCCCCCATCACACAACGCCAACCAGCAGAGCCCGGTAATCGTTGACGTTGGTTCGGGTGGCACCTGTCATGACCAGGTCACCCAGTGCCGAGAAAAATCCATGGCTATCGTGTGCGGCCAGCATCTTATGCGGACTTAACTGTAGAGAATCTGCGCGAAGCAGCGAATCCGGGGTCATGACTGCGCCGGCATTGTCTTCGCTGCCGTCGATTCCATCGGTATCGCATGCAAGGGCCGCAACGGGCTTGCCCCGGAGAGCCAATGCGAGTGCCAGCAGGAATTCCGTATTGCGTCCGCCGCGTCCATGTTGCGGGCGCAGGGTGACGGTCGTTTCGCCACCTGAAATGATCGCAAGGGGGTGCAGTCGCGCGAGCGCATGAACCAAAGCCGCCTGTTGTTTGGCCACAACCTGGGCATCGCCGCTAACCTTATCCGATAACACGACCGACGGGATGCCGTGTTGATCAAAGTAATCGGCTGCAGCACGAAGGCTGTTGCCTGCATTCGCAATCACCCGGTTCTCCATGTGCGCAAAACAGGCGTTGCCTGCCTTGGGCGTGTCCTCAAGCGGGTCAACTGCACACGCTTCAAGGTGGTGCCTCACGCCCGCTGGCAGCGAGATGTGAAACTGGTGCAGCCGCTCAAGTGCGTCGCTACACGTTGTGGGGTCCGGGGTGCAGGGGCCGGACGCAATATGCGTGGGATCATCGCCGACGACATCGGAAATGATCAGTGCCAGCCCCGCTGCACCCTGAGCCGCCTGCGCAAGCCGGCCGCCAGACAGGCGGGTGAGGTGCTTGCGTACGGTGTTGATGTCGTGAATGGTTGCGCCGGCGTGCAGCAGCGACTTGGTGACCTGCCGCAATTCCTTCAGGGTGACGCCTTCGACCGGGGCGGCAAGCAGGCTGGAGCCGCCGCCAGAAATGAGCGCAATCAACAGGTCGTCTGGCCCCAACTGGCTGACCTGTTCCAGTATGCGCAATGCGGCGGCTTCTCCGCGTCCGTCTGGCAGCGGATGGCTGGCTTCAACGACTTCGATGCGCTGCGTGGGCACACTGTGCTGGTACCGGGTGACGACCAGGCCGGATAAAGGCGCATCAGCGGGCCAGTGTGCTTCCACGGCAGCGGCCATGCTTGCAGCTGCCTTGCCGCCACCAACCACCATGGTGCGGCCGTGCGGCGGCGCGGGCAGGTGGGGAGGCAGGACGCAAGCCGAATCGGCCGCTGCCACCGCAGCGTGAAACGAACCCAGGAGCAGTTGGCGTGCGCGATCTGTTTGCATATAAACTCTTTGGCCTGAATCTCCAGTCATTTTCGCTGTTTTAAATCCATTCAAGGTTGATCGATGCCATCCCTATCCCGCACGCTTTCTCCAGGGCGAAAACGCTTGTTGTGGTTGTCTGTCATTGTGCTTGGCGCAGTGGCTGTGTGGGTGATGGTTCCGGATTCCAAGGATAACGGGGCAGGCCAGAAAGTTGCCGTCGACTCCAATATAGAATCAAACCGAGCGGCGAATGCGAAGCCCGCGCTGACCGTGTCCGTCCTCTCGCTGCAGATGACCGAGTGGCCGCGTGTGCTGGTAACCAACGGCAATATTGCCGCCTGGCAGGAAGCCGTGATCAGCACGGAGGCCAGCAACCTGGTTTTGACCGATGTGCGGGTCAACGTGGGAGACCGGGTGGAAAAAGGCCAGGTGCTGGCACGCATCGCCAACGACACCGTGAAAGCTGAGTTGTCAGAAGCTCAGGCGTCGGTAGCCGAGGCCGAGGCGATGCTGAGTGAAGCCCGCGCGAACGGCGATCGTGCCCGTCAATATCAACAGACCGGCTTTCTCAGCGCCCAGATGATCAATCAGTACCTGACGGCAGAGCGGACTGCTGTTGCCCGCCTGAATGCCGCACGCGCCAGAATGCAGTCCGCGCAGTTGCGTCTGGCGCAGACGGTCGTGCGCGCACCCGATGACGGCGTGATTTCGGCGCGCACCGGCACGACAGGCTCGCTCGCGCAACCCGGGCAGGAACTGTTCCGCTTGATCCGCGGCAGCCGGCTCGAATGGCGCGCCGAGGTCAGCGCAGCCGATCTCGGCAAGCTGAAGCCGGGAATGGTCGCCATGCTGACCACGCCGGAGGGTGCACAGGTGCAAGGCCGGGTGCGCATGGTTGCGCCGACTGTCGACCCCCAGACGCTCAACGGGCTGGTGTATGTCGATCTGCCCGTCACGGAAACAGGAAGCCGCGTGCGCGCAGGCATGTTTGCGCGCGGTGAGTTTGAACTCGGGCGCGCGCGCGCCATGAGTTTGCCGCAATCGGCCGTGGTGTTGCGCGAAGGCTTCAACTATGTATTCCAGCTCGATGGCACGGCCGGTCATGGGCAGGCCAAGGTGACGCAGACCAAGGTCGGTGTCGGGCAGCGTCGCGGTGATCAAATCGAAATCATCAGCGGCATTCAACCCGGCGCCCGGGTCGTGGCGGGCGGGGCGGGCTTTCTGGCCGATGGCGACTGGGTGCGGGTGCTCGAGGCGCCGGCAGCCGTCAGCCAGAAGCCATAAATGCAGTGTTCTCAAGTCAGCCTTGATCAAGCTCAATCATGAACGTTTCTTCCTGGTCGATTAAAAACCCCATCCCGGCCGTGTTGCTGTTCATCATGCTGACGCTGGCCGGCCTGATGGCGTTCAAGGCCATGAAGATCCAGCAGTTCCCGGACATCGATTTGCCGACAGTGACGGTGTCCGCCACCCTGCCAGGCGCGGCGCCTGCCCAGCTGGAAACCGAAGTGGCGCGCAAGATCGAAAACGCGGTCGCCACGCTGCAAGGCATCAAGCACATTTACACCAAGGTGCAGGATGGCACCGCCACCATCACCGTCGAGTTCCGCCTCGAAAAGCCGACGCAGGAAGCAGTGGATGATGTACGCGACGCGCTGTCGCGCATTCGTTCCGACCTGCCGGGCGATTTGCGCGATCCGGTGATATCGAAAGCAAATCTGGCCGGCGCGCCCATTCTCACCTACACCGTGTCGTCCAGCCGCATGGACGACGAAGCGCTGTCCTGGTTCGTCGACAACACGGTCACCAAACGCATGCTCAGCGTGCGCGGCGTAGGCGCGGTGGCGCGCGTCGGCGGCGTCAACCGCGAGGTGCGGGTAGAACTCGACCCGGCGCGGCTGCTGGCGCTGAACGCCAGTGCCGCCGACATCTCGCGCCAGTTGCGGCAGATCCAGCAGGAAGCCTCGGGCGGGCGCGCCGACATGGGCGGCGCGGAGCAGTCGGTGCGTACCATCGCCACGGTGGCTTCGGCCGGCGAACTGGCACGCATGGACATCGTGCTGACCGACGGTCGCCACGTACAGCTCGATCAGGTGGCGACGGTGACCGACAGCGTGGCGGAACAGCGCTCGGCGGCGCTGCTCAACGGCAAGCCGGTGGTGGGGTTCGAGATCGTGCGCAGCCGCGGCGCAGGCGAAGTCGAGGTGGCCGACGGTGTGCGTGCCGCACTGGCGAAGCTCAAGGCCGAGCACCCGGACATGTCGATCACCGAGGCCTTCAATTTCGTCGACCCGGTGCAGGAAAACTTCGACGGCTCGATGGCGCTGCTGTTCGAGGGCGCGCTGCTTGCAGTGCTGGTGGTGTGGCTGTTCCTGCGTGACTGGCGCGCCACCCTGGTCGCCGCCACCGCGTTGCCGCTGTCGATGATCCCGGCTTTTGCCGCGATGCATCTGATGGGGTTCACGCTCAACGTGGTCACCTTGCTGTCGCTGTCGCTGGTGGTCGGCGTGCTGGTGGACGATGCCATCGTCGAAATCGAGAACATCATGCGCCATCTGCGCATGGGCAAAACGCCCTACCAGGCAGCGATGGAGGCGGCCGACGAAATCGGCATGGCGGTGATCGCCACCACCTTCACCCTGATTGCCGTGTTCTTGCCGACCGCGTTCATGAGCGGTGTGCCGGGCAAGTTTTTTGTGCAGTTCGGCTGGAGTGCCGCCATCGCGGTGTTTTTCTCGCTGGTGGTGGCGCGCATGCTCACGCCGATGATGGCAGCCTATATTCTGAAGCCGCCAAAGCCGGGTCATGTCGAGCCGTTCTGGATGGGGTCTTATCTGCAGTGGGCCGCGTGGTGCTTGCGCCACCGTGTGGTCACCCTGCTCGCAGTGGCGGGGTTTTTCTTTGGGTCCTTCGCCCTGGTGCCCTTGCTGCCGACCGGCTTCATTCCACCGGACGACCTGTCGCAAACCCAGGTCTATCTGTCGCTGCCGCCCGGCAGTACCTACGCTGAAACGCTGGCGGCCGCCGAGCAGGCGCGCGTCATCGTGCAAAAAAATCAGTACGTGAAAATGGTGTACACCGCAGTCGGCGGCGGTGCGGCGGGATCGGACCCGTTCATGCCACGCGGCGCTGCCGAAGTGCGCAAGGCCACGCTCACCATCAACATGACCCCGCGCGCGCAGCGCGGCGGCGTCAAAAAGCAGACCGTCGAGCGCGAATTGCGCGACGCGCTGGCTGCTTTGCCGGGCGTGCGCATCAATGTGGGATTCGGCGGTTCCAGCGAAAAATATGTCTTGGTGCTGGCCAGCGAAAATGGCCAGGCGCTGGCCGAGCATGCACGCAAGGTCGAGCGCGACCTGCGTACGATTCCCGGCATCGGCAACGTCACCACCAGCGCCAGCCTGGTGCGGCCCGAACTGGTGGTGCGGCCCGATTTTGCCAAAGCCGCTGCGCTCGGCGTCACTGCGGCCGCGATTGCCGACACCCTCCGCATTGCCACCGCCGGCGACTACGACCAAAGCCTGCCCAAACTCAATCTGGCACAGCGGCAAGTGCCCATCGTCGTCAAACTGCCGCCCAGCGCACGGCAGGACATGGCGCTCCTGCAACGCATGACCGTGCCCGGCACCCATGGCCCGGTGATGATCGGCAATGTCGCCTCGCTCAGCCTCGATAGCGGCCCGGCCGAAATCGACCGTTACGATCGCCAGCGCAACATCAACTTCGAGATCGAGCTGAACCAGCAACCGCTCGGATGGGTGGAAAGCCAGGCCATGGCCTTGCCGAGCATTCGC
>JAHJRA010000001.1:0-57778 GCA_018831045.1 Gammaproteobacteria bacterium
AATTTCTTCGACAAAATGGTGGTGATCGCAGCAGTCAAGGTGGTCTTGCCGTGGTCAACGTGTCCAATCGTTCCTACGTTTACGTGCGGTTTGGTCCGCTCGAATTTTTCCTTAGCCATCTCAAGTAACCCTCAATTTGCACAAGAAGTAACGATGCGCTGAATTTTCCGCACCCCGACTCAACATCCGTGACCCACCACAAGGCAGGCACACCCAATAACTGGTGCCCGCGGACAGAATCGAACTGTCGACCTCTCCCTTACCAAGGGAGTGCTCTACCTCTGAGCTACGCGGGCCGCAGGTTTTGACAACACGCCATCAAAACCCATACAACACAACAAACTGGAGCGGGAGAAGGGAATCGAACCCTCGTCATAAGTTTGGAAAACTTCTGCTCTACCATTGAGCTACACCCGCTGCGCGCCACCCAAAAATGCCAGGCAGCTAAAAAATTCTGGTGGTGGGGGAAGGATTCGAACCTTCGAAGGCAGAGCCGTCAGATTTACAGTCTGATCCCTTTGACCGCTCGGGAACCCCACCCAAACGAAGCCGGAGATTATAGGGTGATACAGAATCCCCTGTCAAACATCCTGTCGTAAATTTAAAGTCGCAAGGCGCGACCGACTAGACATTGAAGAGGAAGTTCAGCACATCGCCATCCTTGACCACGTATTCCTTGCCTTCAGCGCGCATTTTGCCGGCTTCTTTGGCACCCTGCTCGCCCTTGCAGGCAATGAAGTCTTCAAAGGCAATGGTCTGAGCTCGTATGAAACCACGCTCAAAGTCAGTATGAATCACGCCCGCAGCCTGCGGCGCGGTGTCGCCCTTGTGGATCGTCCAGGCACGCACCTCTTTGACCCCGGCGGTAAAGTAGGTCTCCAGCCCAAGCAGATCGTAGGCTGCGCGAATAAGGCGATTCAATCCCGGCTCATCCCAACCCAGCTCTTTCAGATACTCGACACGCTCAGCCTCCTCCAGCTCCTGCAATTCGGCTTCCAGCGCAGCGCACACCGGCACGACCGGGGCCCCTTCTTTTTCGGCGAATGCCTTCAGCGCAGCAAGCATGGGGTTGTCGTGAAACCCCTCTTCACTGACGTTGGCCACATACAGCGTGGGCTTGACTGTCAGCAAACACAGCGGCCTGATCGCTTCCAGCCCTTCTGCATCAAGTCCTGCTGCGCGGGCAGGGCGACCCTCATTGAGCGCAGCCAGTACTGGCCTCAAGGCTTCAGCGATCAGCTTCGCCTCTTTATCGCCTCCCCGTGCCGCTTTTTCATAGCGGACCAACGCTTTTTCGGTGCTCGCCAAGTCAGCCAGCGCCAGCTCGGTCGCAATGGTTTCGATATCCGACAGTGGATCAACCCTGCCTGCGACGTGAATCACGTTTTCATCGTGAAAACAGCGCACCACATGACAGATCGCGTCGGTTTCGCGGATCGTGGCCAGAAACTGGTTGCCCAGACCCTCACCTTTGGATGCCCCCGCCACCAGGCCGGCGATATCGACAAACTCAACTATCGCCGGGACGACTCTCTGCGGCTTGATGATCTCGGCAAGCTGCTTCAAGCGGGGATCGGGCACCTCGACCACACCGGTATTAGGCTCGATGGTGCAAAAAGGGTAGTTTTCAGCGGCGATTCCCGCCTGGGTCAGCGCATTGAAAAGCGTGGATTTTCCGACGTTGGGCAAGCCAACAATGCCGCATTTTAGACTCATGTTTTTTCCTGGGTTCTGGGTGGGGCGGGTTTGGTATTGGCTCGCTGGATAGCCGCGTTCCAGTCATCTTTTTCGATCAAGGGCATCAGGTCGATCGCACGCTCAATGGCAATATCGATGTCAGCCTGCTCGTCGCGGTGCGGTGGCTTCAACACATAATTCACCACCTCATTGCGGTCGCCTGGGTGCCCAATACCGATACGCAGCCGCCAGTAATCCTGCGTGCCCAGATGCGACGTGATGTCTTTGAGGCCGTTGTGCCCGCCCATTCCGCCGCCAAATTTAAGGCGCAACTGGCCGGGCGGAATATCAAGCTCATCGTGCACCACCAGAATCTCGGCCGGCTCGATGCGATGAAAACGCGCGAGCGCGCCGACCGCCTGGCCCGAACGATTCATGAAGGTTTGTGGCAGCAACATCCACATGTTGCGAGCGCTTTTGCCCACGATGCCATGGAAGCGTGACTCCATCGCAAGCGAGGCACCCCACGTTTGCGCGAGCCGCGCGCAAAACCAAAACCCGGCGTTATGCCGGGTTTCTTCGTAGTCGCGCCCCGGGTTACCGAGACCGACAATCAGGCGAGGCGCCGTCATGGCGATTCAGCGCGCAACAACAGATTGCTGCGCAATCACTCAGGCTGCGGGCGCAGCAGCCCCGGGCGCAGGCTCGTCAGACTTCATGCCTTTGGGCAGTGTGACCGACGCTACAGCCGGGTTCTCATGCAGAACATGTGCAACGAGTTCCACTCCCTCGGGCAACGTGAGCTCGGACACATGGACAGAATGCCCCAGTTCCAGACCACTCAAGTCCACGGCGATGAATTCGGGCAGGTTGCCGGGCAAACAGCTGACGTCGATTTCAGTCATCACATGACTGACCTTGCCGCCACCGGTTTTAACGCCAGGCGCAACGTCTGCATTGAGGAAATGCAGCGGCACCTTGACGTGAATTTTGTGGGTTTTGTCGACGCGCTGAAAGTCAACGTGCAGCACTTGCTGCTTGAAGGGATGCCATTGCGCATCGCGCAGCAGCACGGATTCCTTGGCGCCGTCGATATTCATCGTCAACACGGACGCGTGAAATGCCTCTTTGCGCAGCGAGTGATACAGCGCGTTGTGATCCAGCTCGATCTGCACGGGAGCAGCGGTGCCGCCGTAGACGATGCCAGGAACCTTGCCCGCGTGACGCAGACGGCGGCTCGCACCCGTACCTTGCAGTTCACGCTTGGCAGCAATAATTTCGATTTCCATAGTGTTTCTCCAATTTTTACAACATAAGTAAATAAAACCCGCCCCCGCGACCAGGGGCATTCGCCAATCGCTACTCGATAAAGAGCGAACTGACTGAATCTTCATTGCTGATGCGACGGATGGTTTCCGCCAGCAACTCAGCCACCGACAACTGCCGGATTTTCTTGCACGCCAATGCATCCTCGCGCAGCGGAATGGTATCGGTAATCACCAATTCATCCAGCGCGGAGTTCGTCACGCGCTCGGCCGCTGTACCCGACAGCACTGCGTGGGTGCAATACGCCATCACCTGCCTCGCGCCATGCTCTTTCAACGCGTTGGCCGCCTCGCACAGCGTGTTTGCGGTGTCGACCATGTCATCCATGATGATGCAGGTGCGGTCCTTCACGTCGCCAATGATGTTCATCACCTTGGCGACATTCGGCTTGGGCCGGCGCTTGTCGATAATCGCCAACTCGCACTCGAGGCGTTTGGCGATTGCCCGTGCCCGCACCACCCCGCCCACATCGGGCGATACCACCATCAAATTCGGATAATTGCGTTTCCAGATATCACCCAGCAGGATCGGGCTGGAATAAATGTTGTCGACCGGGACATCGAAAAAGCCCTGGATCTGATCCGAGTGCAAATCCATCGTCATCAAGCGGTCGATGCCGGCAACCTGCAGCATATTGGCGACCACCTTGGCGGTGATCGCCACGCGTGCCGAGCGGGTCCGACGATCCTGACGGGCATACCCATAATAAGGAATCGCGGCAGTAATGCGACCAGCCGAGGCGCGCTTCAATGCGTCGACCATCACCATCACTTCCATCAAGGTATCGTTGGTCGGCTGGCAGGTCGATTGCAGCACAAAGACATCCTTGCCGCGCACGTTCTCGAGAATCTCGACCATCACTTCGCCATCCGAAAACCGCGATACCGTCGCGCGGCCAAGGCGGATATTGAGATGACGCCCCACATCGCTGGCTAGGCGCGGGTTGGCATTCCCACTAAACACCATCAAGTTGTCTATGGACACGCGCGTCTCCGGCGATTGGACTCAAACACCAAAACAAAAACAGCCGCCACCGGCGGCTGTCTGCATATTCTTGGCTGGGGAGGTAGGGATCGAACCTACGAATGTCGGAATCAAAATCCGATGCCTTACCACTTGGCGACTCCCCAACGGCACTACTTACTTAACTGACTCACTCAGGCACAACACTCGAACAAGGGATGCCTGTCGAGACCCTGCGCCACAAAACCCTGCATTGTTTCGGGCAGTTGACGCAATACGTCCCATGCCGCCTCTTCCGTCTCAAATGCTGCAAACACACAGGCACCCGAACCAGTCATCTGCGCTGTTCCAAACCGCGCCAGCCATTCGATAGAGCGGGCCACTTCGGGATAGCGACTGATGACCACCGGCTGCAGGTCATTTCGACCCATGCCTGCGGAAAAGCGCGCTATTTTAAGGGCTGGCGTGTTGCGCGTCAATTCCGGCGCAGCAAAAATTGACGCGGTCGGCACCTGCACCGGCGGCATGAGCACCACATACCAGGCTGGCGGCACATTCACCGGACTCAGAATCTCGCCCACGCCTTCCGCAAACGCGGTCTGGCCATACACGAACATCGGCACATCGGCACCCAGTTGCAGGGCAAGCTGCTGCAATTCGTCGCGCGACAGGTTGACCTGCCACAGACGGTTGAGCGCCAGCAGCACCGTGGCTGCGTCCGAACTGCCCCCGCCCAGCCCGCCCCCCATCGGCAGGATTTTTTCCAGCCGGATGCGCACGCCCACCCCTTCCGGAGCATGCGCTTGCAGCAGACGCGCGGCACGCACCGTCAGGTCATCGTCTTCTGCCACGCCGGGCAGGTCACCCACGCGCACCACCTGGCCATCATCGCTGAGTTCAAGATGCACGGTATCGGCGCGATCAATCAAGCGGAACACACTTTGCAACAGGTGGTAGCCGTCGGCACGACGGCCGACCACATGCAAAAACAGGTTGAGTTTGGCGGGGGCAGGGTAGGCGTGGCTCATTCGATTGTCCAGTTATCCGCTATCAGGCGGATTTCCAGTCCTTCGCGCGCCACCAGAAGTTTGCGCGGGCGTGTGGCGGTGTCGCTGGCATAGTGATAATCGATCACCCAGCCGTCCTGCTTGAGCTGCGCCGGGCGCCCTGCCGCATCAAGCCGGGTTTCATAAACGCGATCAGGCGCGGGCAGTGCCTGTACCCACCAGACCAGCCCTGAAACCGGGAGTGAATATCCCAGCGTTTCGCGCGTCAAGGCTTCGACGTCCACAGCCTGCCGGACGGGCTGATTCGGCATGTCGAGCGCCGCACCTGCAGCGTTGACCATGATGCGGGCGACCCCTTGCCCGAGGGGGGACGTCAGCAGCAGCTCGTCCGAATGCTCACGGTGTTGCCAGTAAATCGACCCTGACGCATTTTGCTCGCCGCTTTGGATGCCGATGCGCCCCTGCAAGGTCCAGTTGGCTGCTGCCAGCACCTGTACCGGCGCAACCGGAATGGAAACCGTCGAAGCACATCCGCTCATGACCAGCGCCAGCCCCAATCCTGCAATCCCGCGCAACATCAGGGTTTCAGCCGACGCAGCGTTTCCAGCAGCACTTCATTCTGGGGGTGGGTTTGCAGACTGGTTTGCCACAATTTGCCTGCCTCGTCGCGCTGTCCGCGCGCCCACAACACTTCGCCCAGATGGGCTGCGATTTCGGGATCGGGACGCAATCTATAGGCGCGCTCCAAATACGCCTGGGCTTTTGCCAAGTCACCCGCACGGAATTGCGCCCAGCCGACGCTATCCAGAATATAGGCATCGTTCGGTGCCAGCGACAGCGCCTTGTCCAGCAAGGTGATCGATTCGGCCAGGCGATTGGTGCGATCCGCCAGCGTATACCCCAGTGCGTTGTAGGCCTGCGCATTGTCCGGACGCAACGCGATCACGCGGCGCAAATCCTTTTCCAGCAGATCCAGCTTGCCCAGCTTCTCGGCCACCATGGCGCGGTCATAGTACAAATCGGGCGCGTTTGGATAACGCTTGATGCCGTCCGACAGTGTCTCGAATGCCTGCGTATATCGCTTGCTCTCGCCCAGCAGCTCAGCCTGCGCCTGAATCAAGCGCAGGCTTTGCGCCTCGTTTTCGCCATGGGTGAATGCCAGCAGCGCCTGCGCTTCGTCTGGCTTGCCGGCCTGAACCAGCAACCTGGCCTGACGCGCACGTGCTGGAACAAGATAATTACCCGTTTTGACTTCACCGTAATGTCTTGCGGCCGCCTCGGGCTGCTTCATCTGTTCGGCCACCTGCCCCAGGTAATACTGCACCATGTCGGGATCACGCGGCTCAAATTCCAGCGTGTCCGCGAGCAGGCCACGCGCCACCTCAAGATCGCCCACTTGCAGTGCCAGCAAACCGGCCGCCAGCGTCACCTCGGCATTGCGCGGCATTTCCTGGGTCAACCGGGTGAATTCGGCGCGTGCCTCGGCGATCTGGTTGGCGCTGACCAGCGAACGCGCATAGGCCAGACGCACTTCGCGCGCATCCGGATAGGTCACCAGAAACGCACGCATGAAGGCCAGCGCGTCAGTTAAGGCGGTCTTGGCCAGAATCTGCGCATGCATCAACGCTGCCGGTTCCCACCCCGGACGCAGCGTATCGGCCTGCTTCAGTTCGGCCAGGGCAAGGTCCAGGCGTCCGCCATGCGCCGCCGCCTGCGCCACGGCGAAATGCGCTTCGGGAAGCGCCGGATAATCCGCCGCCAGCCGCCCGGTCATGGCCAATGCAGCCTGATGGTCGGTCAGCTTGCCCATCAACGCCGACATCTGCAAAAACACGTTTGCCGGGTCCTGTTTCAGCAAACTGCGCAGGATGGGCTCAGCCTCGTCAAGCTTGCCTTCGTTCAGCAGCAAGCCCACCACGGTTTGCTGGGCACGCTCCGAATCCGGTTCGGCCGCTGCCCACAAACGGGCGGCTTCCAGCGCCTCGGCCTGATTGCGCGAAAACATGGAGATTTCGGCCGCGCGCCGCGCAATGCGCGGGTCGCGCGTCTGCCGAGCCAAATCCATGTAGGCTGGCTGCGCCACGCCCAGTGCGCCACGCTGCCCGGCCACTTCCGCCACCAGAAACTTGAACAGGATGTCTGGTGTGAGCGGCTGCTTGGGCAGCGCCGCCTCAGCCTTGGCTTTGGCGACCTTGGCCGCCTCCTCCGCCGCCGCGTCTGCAGCCGCCTGCTGCGCAGCTTGCGTCGCCACCGCATCGGGCTGCGTCGCTTTAACACTCGGCTGGGTGCATGCGGTCACCAGCAGCAGTGCGGCGTAAAGAGGAAGAAGTTTGAACTGCGTCATGCTGGATACCTTGCTAAAAGGGGTGGCGTGTGATGATTCTAAGCGTTCGGAGCCTGCCCGCAAGCCGCCGCGGCTATTGCGCACGCAGCGCCTCGATCGGGTCGAGCGCGGCGGCGCTGCGCGCGGGATAAAAACCAAAAAACACACCGATGAGGAAGGACACGCCGACCGCCATCAGTATCGAGGCCGGCGTCACCGCGACCGGCAGGCCCGCCAGGTTGCCAACCAGCCACGCCCCGCCGATGCCCAGCGCCAGACCGATGGCGCAGCCGATCAGCGACAGCGTCAGCGCCTCGATCAGGAACTGCCACAACACGTCGCGGCGGCGCGCGCCGATCGCCATGCGGATGCCGATTTCGCGGGTGCGCTCGGTCACCGACACCAGCATGATGTTCATGATGCCGATGCCGCCGACCACCAGCGAGATGGCAGCAATGGCGCCCAGCAACAGGCTCATGATGCGGGTGGTCGACGCTGCGGTTTCGGCCAGCGCGGTGAGATTGCGCACAGTGAAGTCGTCTTCCTGACCCGCGCCGATGCGATGGCGATTGCGCAGCAGTTCGTTGATGCCGGATTCCGCTGCCTCCATGCGCTTGTCCGACACCGCCTGCGCCATGACCATGCGGGCGCGATTGCGCATGCTACTGCTGAAGATTTTCTGCTGCGCGCTGGTGATCGGCACGATCACGGTATCGTCCTGGTCGCGCCCGTCCAGGCTCTGGCCCTTGGCCGCCAGCACGCCGATGACCTCGAACGGCGCCTGCCGGATGCGGATGATCTTGCCGATAGGATCCTCATCGCCGAACAACTCGCGCGCCACCACTGCACCGATCACCGCGACCCGTGCACCGCTGCGCACGTCGGCCTCGCTGAAGAAACCACCCGATGCCATGGGCCAGTTGCGCACCACGGCGTAATCGGGCGTGGTGCCGAAAACCGAGGTATTCCAGTTGAGGCCGCCATAGATCAGCTGGACCGTGCCGGGCGAAACCGGTGCTGCCGCCACGATATCGTCCAGCCCGCGTATGGCATCGGCATCACTGAAAGTGAGCGTGGGCGCCATGCCTCCGGCCACGCGCGCGCCACCGGCAGTGGTGGCGCCCGACATGATGATGAAAAGATTGCTGCCCATCGACTCGATCGAGCTGCGCACCATCGCCTGCGCACCCTGTCCGATTGCCAGCATGAGGATCACTGCCGCCACCCCGATGACCATGCCCAACATGGTGAGAAAGCTGCGCATGCGGTGGGTGACGAGCGCATGCCAGGCGGTCTCGAACAGGCTGGTGAAAATCATGCGGTCACCCCTGCCTGCGGGACATCTTCAACCACGAGGCCATCCTGAAAGCGGATACGACGGCGCGCATAAGCGGCGATGTCGGCTTCGTGGGTGACCAGCACCAGCGTAATGCCTTCGTCGCGGTTCAGCTGGCTGAAAAGGCCCATCACCTGGTGGCTGGTTTCGCTGTCGAGGTTGCCGGTCGGTTCGTCGGCAAAAATGATGCGCGGTCGCGTCGCCATTGCGCGCGCAATCGCCACCCGTTGCTGCTGGCCGCCCGACAGCTGCAGCGGCGTGTGATGCGAGCGCTCGCCCAGCCCGACCCGTTCGAGCACCGCCTGCGCCTGCTGGCGCCGCGCCTGGCGCCCCATGCCGGCGTACATCAGCGGCAACGCGACGTTGTCGAGCGAGGTCAGCTTGGGCAGCAGGTTGAAGCCCTGGAACACGAAGCCGATCTCGCGGTTGCGCAGCGCCGCCAGCTGGTCCGACGACATTCGGCTGACATCCATGCCGTCGAGGTGATAGCTGCCACGCGTGGGGCGATCCAGACAACCGAGCAGGTTCATGAACGTGCTTTTGCCCGAGCCCGAGGCGCCCATGATGGCAACGAATTCGCCCGTGGCAATGCTCAGGCTCACCCCGCGCAGCGCCTGAAACACGCCGGCGCCGGTGGGATAATCCTTTTCGAGATGGACTACCTCGATCAGCGGTTTCCCGGGTGTCGCCATCAGAACAGGCGTCCGCGCGGCATGCTGGCACTGTCCTGCTTGCCGGCCAGATCGGCCACGATGACCTCGTCACCCACTTTCAGCTTGCCGCTGACGATCTCGGTGTAGGCCTTGTCGCTGATCCCGGTTTTTACCGCCACCCGCAGCGGTTTACCGTCGACCAGCACATGCACCGCCGCGCCGCGCGGCTTGCCGCCCCCCTCGGTGCCGTTGTCTGGTTTCGGCCGGTAGCGCAGCGCGGCCGTCGGCACCCGCAGCACATCGGGGCGGGTTTCGACTTCGACGCGCAGATTGGCGGTCATCCCCGGCATCAGGGCCAGATCGGGGTTGGCGACATTGACCACCACGTTGTAGGTGACGACATTCTGCTCGGTCGTCGCGTTCAGCCGCACCTGTCTCACCGCGCCGCTATATTCCGCATCCGGAAAGGCGTCGACCAGAAACCTGACCGGCTGCCCCACCTTGACCTGCCCGATATCGGCTTCCGACACGGTGGAATCGATCTGCATCTGCGTCAGATCCTTGCCAATCAGGAACAGGGTCGGCGTCTGAAAGCTCGCCGCGACGGTCTGGCCAACGTCGACCTGGCGGTTGATGACGGTGCCGTCGACCGGTGAACGAATCACCGTAAAGCCGAGATTGGTCTGATCGCGTTTCACCTGCGCGCGCGCCACCCGCACCTGCGCCGCTGCCTGCGCGCGTGCGGCAAGCGCCTGGTCCAGCTCCTGGCGCGACACGTATTCCTGCTTGAACAGCCGCTGCATGCGCGCCGCACTGGCTTCAGCCAGTCCCAGCTGCGCCTGTGCGTTGGTCAGGTTGGCGGTGCTTTGCGCCAGCGCCGCCTGGAACAGGGCGGGATCGAGCTCGGCCAGAATCTGCCCGGCTTTCACCTGCTGGTTGAAGTCCGCTTCAATGCGGCGCACCGTGCCCGACACCTGGGTGCCGACGTTGACCAGCGTGACCGGGTTAAGCGTGCCATTGGCCGACACCTGGGCGCTGATTGCGCCACGCGCCACGGTCTCGGTGCGAAATTGCGGCGCGGCCGGTTTGCCGGTGCTGTTCCACCACCACCCTGCCGCCGCCACAACCAGCAGCAACAATATAATCCAGCCTGTCTTTTTCATTTCATGCTTTCCCGCTGCGCGGGCTCCATCCAGTCCCAGCTCAATTCGCCCATCGCCTGCGCCAGCTCAGCACGCGCCACACGCAGCCCCAGCCGCGTCTGCAACTGGGTGTAGCGCGCCTGCGCCAGACTGGCCTGCGCGCGCAGCACGTCGAGCAGAATGCCGAGCCCGGCCCGGTAGCGCCCCAGCGCCAGCCTTTCGGCGGCTGTCGCGCTTTCCACCAGATCAGTGCTGCGGCTGTCCGCCTCGGTCTCGCTCTTCAGTTTGTAATAGGCGCGCCATACGTCCAGCGCCACCTGATTGGCGACGCTGTCGCGATCCACGGCCGCCAGCTCAGCCTGGGTTTGCGCGGCAGCGACCTGATAGGTGTTGCGGTAACCGGTGAACAGCGGAATGGACAGATTGATTCCGAGGCTGGAGCTGTCGGTCGCCAGCGAATCAAAATCCTGCCGCCGAGCATTCACATAGGCCGACAATCGCGGCAGGCCATCGGCCCGGGCGCTGGTCACCCCGGCTTCGCGCGCCTGCAAGGTGGCTTCCGCCGCACGCAGCTCCGGCCGGCGGGTGCGCGCGGCCTCGATCAACGCATCCACCGCACTGCTCACATCCGGCGACTGGCTGAACGCCCACTCGTTATCCGCCACGCTGAAGTGGTTCTGGCTGGCATCACCCATCAAGGCGGCCAGCTCGCCCTGCAGACGCGCGGCCGTCCCTTCGGCACGGATGCGCTCGATCTGGCGCTGGGTATGAAGGGTTTTGGCCTGCAGGCGGTCGACTGGAATCGCGGTGCCTGCTTCCACCCGTGCTTCGGCGGCCTTGAATGCAGCAAGCGCCGATGCCTCTACCTCGCGCGCAGCGGTGATCGCGGCCTGCGCCGTCAGCAAATTGAAATAGGCGGTGACCGTTTGCAGATACAGCACGCGCACGGTGGCCTCATGGCTCGCTAGCGATGCCGCCAGCAAAGATTCAGCGGCGTTGCTGCGGGCATCGCGGCCACCGAAGTCATATAACAAGTATTGCGCCTCGATGCCGATTTGCCAGGTGGAGTAATCGTTCGGCGGCACGCTGTCGCCACTGCGCGCGAGACTGCTGTTGATTGACACCTCGGGCAGATAGGCGCTGTCCACCTGCCCGAGTTCGGCCGCGCGCAGCCGCGAGGCGAGCCAGGCGCTGCGCGTGGCGGGGTTAGCACACAGGGCGCGGTCCACTGCCTGGGCCAGCGAAATCGCGCCCGACAGCACGGCCGGATGGCAGGCCGCAGCCGGGCGCAAGTCGGCGGCAGGCGACGGCGACACGCGCGGAAACACCGCAAAGGGATCGGCAGCCGAAGCCGCGCCGCCAAAAACCATCACCAGCAGCAAGCAAAGTCGTGAATTCACAATATCAGGGCAACAGGAAAGCCGGGTTGAAAAGCGTTGCATAGAATCCCAGTGTATTGCTTAGGTTCCCTCCGCGAGCGAAACATTGTGTAAAACTGCCGCAATTTCATCCAACTCCTCTCGCCATGCCCGAATTGCCCGAAGTCGAAACCACCCGTCTGGGTCTCCAGCCGCGCCTGCAGGGACGCATGCTTGCGCGCATCGTGGTGCGCAACCCACGGCTGCGCTGGCCGGTGCCGGACGACCTGGAAATCAGGCTAAAAGGACTCACGCTGCATCAGCTCAAACGGCGTGGCAAATATCTGCTGTTCGACTTTGGAACGGTAACCCAGATCGTGCATCTGGGCATGTCGGGCAGCCTGCGCTTTGCCGAAGCCGATGAACCCGCCGCGCTGCACGACCATGTCGACTGGCTGTTTGACGACGGCACCCTGCTGCGGCTGCGCGACCCGCGTCGCTTTGGCGCCGTGCTGTGGACCGACGCGGTAAGCACTCACCCATTATTGGCGCATCTAGGGCCGGAACCACTCACGCCGGAATTCGATGCCGCCTATCTGTACGCGCAATGCCAGCGTCGTGGCGCTGCGATCAAACAGGTCATCATGGATGCGCAGACGGTGGTCGGCGTCGGCAACATTTACGCGTCCGAGTCGCTGTTCCATGCCGGCATTCGCCCCGCCACCGCCGCTCGGCGTTTGAGTCGCCCCGCCTGCGCGCGCCTCGTGGCGGCCATCAAGCAGGTGCTTACGGCGGCCATTGCTGCAGGTGGCAGTTCCTTGCGTGATTACGTCCACAGCAGCGGTGAACTCGGTTATTTTCAGCTTCAAACAAAGGTGTACGATCGCGCGGGGCTGCCCTGCAAAACCTGCGCCACGGCAATCCGGCGTATTGTGCAGGGCCAGCGCGCCACTTTCTATTGTCCGGTGTGCCAACGCTGACACCGCGCTGGACAATCAAGTTTGCCCTCTATCTGTCGTTAAATCAGGCGTGCTTTGGCTGAAGAATCACCCCTTATGACCTCCACCTCTCTGGTTGACGAATTCGAGCATTACAGCAGTTGGCGCGATGCCCTGTACGTGCGCGTCGAGGCGCTGCGTGACTGGCTCGACACACAGGAACTGGGCGATGCCGAATCCGAAACCCGGCTGGGCCAGTTGCTCGGCCGCCTGCAGGAAGACACGCTCAACGTTGCCTTTGTTGCGGAGTTTTCGCGCGGCAAATCCGAACTCATCAACGCCATATTCTTTTCGGATTACCGCCAGCGCGTGCTGCCTTCATCCGCCGGGCGCACCACGATGTGTCCCACCGAGCTCTATTACAGCCCCTTGCGCGGGCCTTCGCTGCGCCTGTTGCCGATCGAAACCAAAACCCAGCCAGGCAGCCTGGCTGATTTCAAGCTGGATGCGGCAGCCTGGACCGAGTTTCCGCTCAATCTCGATTCGGCCGATGACATGAGCGCTGCGCTGATGCGGCTGGCCGACACCCAGCGCGTCGACGCCGCCACTGCCGAAGCCTATGGCCTGATCGACCCCGAAGACGAAGAAACCGCCCGCCACCTGGCGCATGACGGCCATATCGAGATTCCGCGCTGGCGGCATGCCCTGATCAATTTTCCGCACCCGCTGCTCAAGCAGGGGCTGGTCATACTCGATACGCCGGGGCTGAACGCCATCGGCACCGAGCCGGAACTCACGCTCAGCATGCTGCCCAATGCCCATGCCGTCTTGTTCCTGCTCGCCGCCGACACGGGCGTGACCAAGTCGGACATCGAGATCTGGCACCATCACATTGCGCCGGTGGGTGGCGCAAGC
This sequence comes from Gammaproteobacteria bacterium, assembly GCA_018831045.1. Lineage (GTDB taxonomy): Bacteria > Pseudomonadota > Gammaproteobacteria > Burkholderiales > Thiobacillaceae > Thiobacillus. Next base: position 13,639 of record JAHJRA010000001.1, read on the forward strand.
CGCGCACGCCTGGCCGTGCTCAACAAGATTGACGGTCTGTGGGATGAGCTCAAAACCCAGGCTGAAATCGATGCCGAGATCGCCAGGCAAGCTGCCAGCAGCGCCGCGCTGCTCGACCTGCCGATCAACCAGATCTATCCGGTATCGGCGCAGAAAGCCCTGGTGGCAAAAGTGCGCGGAGACGCCGCGCTGCTGGCAAAAAGCCGCCTGCCCGAACTGGAAGCCGCGCTGACACTGGAACTCATCCCATGCAAGCAAGCCCTGGTCAGCGAATCATCCCAGCTTGTGATCGAAGACGTGGTGGTCAAAACCACGGAGTTGCTGGAAACCCGGCTGTCCGCGCTTCAGGATCAGGTTGACGAACTGGAAGGACTGCGTGGCAAGAACCGCGGCGTGATCCAGGGCATGATGACCAAGGCCAACGAAGACAAGCAACAGTTTGAGCGGGGTTTGCAGCAGTTCAATGCGCTGCGCAATGTATTCGCCTCCCAGGTGGACATTTTGCGTAGCCACCTGGGCATGCCCGCACTGAAAGTTGAAGTGAGCCGGGTGCGCCAGGCGATGGAAAAAAGCTATTTCAGCGCCGGCCTGCGCGAGGCCATGGGCCACTTCTTCCGGCAGGTTGACGGCAATCTGAACGCATCGAGCGCAGTCATCAAAGACATACGCGCCATGATGGATGCGATGTACCAAAAGTTCAGCGACGAACATGGCCTGGCCGCAGTCAGCCCGCCGGGCTACAGCCTGAGTAAATATCGCAAGGAAATGGTCCGGCTGGAACGGATTTTCGATGAGCGCTTCAACACCACCCTCAAAATGCTGACGGTTGGCCAGCGGCAGCTGACCACGCGCTTCTTTGAAACCCTGGCCAGCAAGGTGGTGCAGGTGTTCGAGCTGGCCAACAGCGAAACCGAAGCCTGGCTCAAGGCAACCATTTCACCGATGGAAACCCAGATACGCGAACATAAAACCCAACTGAAACGCCGTTTGGAAAGCGTCAGCCGCATTCATGCCGCGACCGAAACGCTGGACGACCGGATTGCCGAACTGGAAGCAACCCTTGGAACCGTGAGCGACCAGCTGGACAACCTGGCGCGTATCAACACGCGCATTACCGATGCGCTGGCCGATGACCGGGATGAGATGCGACGGGTCAAAACGGCCTGAGATGGGCTTGATTCCTTACTTGGCGGCAGTCAGGCGCAAAAATTTTGCCTGCAACTGCTCCTTGGTTTCGGAATAATCCGGGTTCAGCGGAATGCAGTCGACCGGGCATACTTCCACGCACTGCGGCGTATCAAAGTGGCCGACACATTCGGTACATTTGTTGGGGTCGATGATGTAAATCTCATCGCCCTGGGAAATGGCGTCATTGGGGCATTCGGGCAGACAGACGTCGCAATTGATGCATTCGTCCGTGATCATCATCGACATGGGATTCTCCGGGTCATATCAGCTTTTACTAATTTTCTCACTTAATCGCCGTGCCACCAATGGGTGGACAAAGGGTGCGACCTCACCACCCAGTTGAGCGATCTCGCGAATCATGCTGGCGGAGATGAACATATATTGATCCGACGGCGTGAGAAACAGGGTTTCGATGTCGGGCTTGAGATTGCGGTTCATTCCCGCCAGCTGAAATTCGTACTCGAAGTCGGACGCTGCGCGCAGTCCCCGCAGCACGGCAATCGCCCCCTGCTCGGCGACAAAATCGATCAGCAAGCCGGAAAAACCCTCCACCCGGACCTTGGGCACGTCGGCCAGGACTTCGCGCGTCATCGCCACGCGCTCGTCCATATCGAAAAAAGGCCGCTTGTTGCGCGATTCGGCCACCGCAACGACAACGTGATCGAACAGCCGCACCGCACGTCGTACCAGATCCTCGTGGCCGCGGGTGATGGGATCGAACGTACCGGGATACACAGCAGTCAACATGGTTTACTCCTTGATCAGCAGCGCAAAATGCGAGCGCCCTGCACGCCCGCTGCGCAGGAGGACAAGTCCGGGCGGCGCGACCACCGGCCTGGCCTGCTCGATGTAGACGCGGCCACCCGGTTTCAGGTGGGCGTCCAGTTCGGGCAGCACGGTTGCGGCCAGCCCGCTGTCGAACGGGGGATCAACAAAAATCAGGTCGAAGCTCTCGCGGCTGTTTGCCAGCCAGGCCAGCGCATCCACGCGCAGGATATCGAGCTGGTTTGCCCCAAGCATGGCGCGGTTGGCTTCCAGCGCGCGGATGGCCTTGGCGTCACGCTCGATCATGACGACCCGCGCCGCGCCGCGCGAGGCGGCTTCGAATCCGAGTGCGCCGCTGCCCGCGAACAGATCCAGGCAGATCCAGCCCGGCAGATCCTGTCCCAGCCAGTTGAACAGGGTTTCACGCACGCGATCAGGCGTCGGGCGCAGCCCGTCTGCATCGGGAAAATCCAGCAAACGGCGGCGGTACTGGCCGCCGATGATGCGCACCCGATTCGCAACCCCGTGCGCCCGGTTAGGCGCGGCGCGTTTAGCGAGCACCCTCAGCCCCCACCACCACGACCACCAGTTTGTCGGCGTCCAGCCGGCGGGCGAACGCCTGCTTCACCGCCGCCACGTCCACCGCACTAACCTTGTTGACCCAGGTATCGAGGTAATCCAGCGGCAAGTTGAAAAAACCGATCACCGCCAGGTAGTCGAGGATTTTCCGGTTGCTGTCGATGCGCAACGGAAAGCCGCCGGTCAGGTTGGCCTTGGCCTGCGTCAGCTCGGCCTCGCTGGGGCCTTCGGCGATGAACTGCCGCAGCGTGTCCTTGGCCACCTTGAGCGCGGCGTCCGTCTGCTCGAGCTTGGTCTGCAAGCCCAACTGGAACGGCCCTGCCTCCTGCATCGGGATGAAATAGCTGTAGGCGCTGTAGGCATAGCCGCGCTTGTCGCGCACTTCCTTCATCAGCCGCGAATCGAAGCCGCCGCCACCCAGCACATAGTTACCGACAAACAGCGGGAAGAAATCGGGATCGCCACGCGCCATGCCCAGCGCCCCAACCAGCACATGGCTTTGCGTGGACGGATGGGCAATGCGTGCAGCGGAGACCGGCGCCGGGGCGGGTTTCGGCAGTTCAGCCACCCGCGCTGCCTTCGACAAGCCTGCCGCCAGTCGCGCCGCGATCGCCTCGGCTTCGGCGCGGCTGATGTCGCCCATCAGCGCAATCACGGCATTGGGCGCGCTGTAGTGCGCGCGATAAAAAGCCTGCAGATCGCCGCGCGTCAACTTTTCGATCGCAGCAGGGTCGCCCGACGGATCGTGCGCGTACGGATGCGTGCCATACAGCGCGCGATAAAACGCCTTCTCGGCAACCGTTCCGGGATCGGCCTCGGCCTCACGAATGCCCGAAATCAGGCGTTGCTTTTCGCGCTTGATAATGGCCTGCGGAAATTCGGGCTGTTGCAGCACCCGCGCCAGCATGTCCAGCGCAGCGGTTTTTTCTGCGTTGGACGACAGCGTGCGCAGGGTGACGCCGGCGCGGTCATGGTCAAACGTACCGCCCATTTCCGCGCCGACATCGGCCAGACGGTGCGCAATCGTGGAATCGGACAAGCCGCCTGCGCCCTGATTGAGCATACCGTGCGTCAACCGGGCCAGCCCCGGTTTTCCCGCCGGGTCGCGCACACTGCCGCCCGGGAAATCAACTGAAATATCCAGCATCGGCAGCTCATGGCTTTCGACGAAATACACCCGCGCGCCCTGCGGCGTTTGCCAGTTCTGGATGGTGAGCGCAGCCTGCGCCGACAGCGGCAGGCTCAACACCAGGACGCTCACAAAATGTTTAATTGACATGACGCACTCCCGGCACTGCTGTGCGGCGCGCCTGCGGTTTCAAGGTTTGCGGATCGAGCTCGGCCACGCTCAGTTGATCGTCTTTCAGCCATTGCTGCGCGGCCGCCTGCACGTCCCGGGCGGTTACCGCCCGCAGTTTGTCGACCCGGCGTGCCAGTGCCTCGGGCGGCAATCCGGCGATGGCGTATTCGCCGAGTTGCATCGCCTGATAGAACAGCGAATCGCGCTGGTAGACGTCAGCCGCAATGACTTGTGCCTTGACCCGGGCGAGCTCGGCTGCGCTGATGCCTTCGCGCTGGACCCGTTCGAGCTCACTGCGAATGGCTTGCTCCAGCATGGCAACCGATTTCCCCGGTGCAGGCGTCGCATCGATCATGAACATGCCCGGCCCGCGTGAAACCGGGTCGTAACCGGCGCTCGCGTTTACCGCGACCTGGCGGGTTTTGACCAGCGATTTTTGCAAGCGCGCCGAATCGTTACCCGACAGCACGCCGGCCAGTATCTGCAGCGCGTACGGCGCGGTGTCTTTCTGCCAGTCCTTCAACACCGGGGCATGCCAGGCCATCAACAGATAGGGCAGCTGCGCCGGCGCCTTGACCACGATGCGTTTGTCGCCGATCTGCACCGGTTCAAGCTGTGGCTTGCGCTCAGGCAACGCACGCGCAGGCACGCCACCGAAATATTTCTTCGCCAGCGCCACCACTGCGTCGGCCTGCACATCACCCGCCACCACCAGCGTGGCGTTGTTCGGCGCGTACCAGCGCGCGTACCAGTCGCGCGCATCCTGCCCCGTCATGTTCTGCAAATCGTCCATCCAGCCGATGATGGGACGGCGATAAGGATGCGTCTGATATGCGCTCGCCATCAGGCGTTCGTACACCACCGATTGCGGCTGGTCGTCGGTGCGCAACCGGCGCTCTTCCATCACCACCTGGATTTCCTTGGCGAACAACTCGTCGCTGATCACCAGATTCGTCATGCGGTCGGCCTCCAGCTGCATCGCCAGCTCCAGCCGGTCTTTCTGCATTTGCTGGAAATAGGCAGTGTGGTCGCGACTGGTGAACGCATTCTCGCGCCCCCCCGCCGCCGCGATTTTTTTCGAAAACTCGCCTGGCGGCACGGCCTGGGTGCCTTTGAACATCATGTGCTCGAGCACGTGCGCCACCCCAGTGGTGCCATTGAATTCATCCATCGATCCGGCGCGATACCACACCTGCGACACCATCACCGGCGCACGATGATCTTCCTGCACGATCACCCGCATGCCGTTGTCCAGCGTGACATCCGTCACCGCTGCCTGGGCGCTGCCCACCGCAAGCGCCAGTACGATTCCCCACATGCTCCGCATGTCCACACCTCTAATTGAATGAGCCCGAATAATAAGCCGTAGCCGAATGATAAGATTAGGCGTTCGTCAAACAGCCATGCTGACTGCCTTCATCCGTGTTTAGTTTCTTCAAAAAATCCAAACCTGCCCCCCCGCCGGAAGTGACGGCGACGGATCAGCTCACGCCCGAACCGCTTGCGCCTGAACCGGCCACGCCTGAACCCTCAACGCCCGCCCCCCTCGCACCTGCGATTCAGGCCGCGCCAGCCGTTCAGGCAGATGACGCAGCGCCTGTCCGTCCGGGCTGGGCGCAGCGTCTCAAGCAGGGACTGGCCAAAACTCGTGAGCGGCTGGGCGGCCAGCTGTCCAGCCTGTTCGGTGTCGGACGCAAAATTGACGCCGAGTTATACGAAGAGCTTGAGACCATCCTCATTACCGCTGATGTCGGCGTCGATGCCACGCAAGCCCTGCTCGACAGGCTGCAGAAACAGGTGCGGCGCGAAGGACTGACCGAAGCGTCCGATTTGCAGGCTGCGCTGAAGCAGGCGCTGATTGACCTGCTGCTGCCGTTGCAGGCCCCCCTCACCATCACGCGGGAGCAGCCGTTCATCGTCATGCTGGCGGGCGTCAACGGTGCCGGCAAAACCACCACCATCGGCAAGCTCGCCAAGCTGTATCAGTCGCAAGGCCTGTCGGTACTGCTGGCGGCGGGCGACACTTTCCGCGCTGCTGCACGCGAACAATTGCAGGTTTGGGGCGAGCGCAACAACGTCACCGTGGTGAGCCAGGACAAAGGCGATTCCGCCGCAGTGATTTTCGACGCCATCCAGGCCGCGCGCGCGCGCAACATCGACGTCGTGCTGGCCGACACCGCCGGTCGTCTGCCGACCCAACTGCATTTGATGGAAGAAATCAAGAAGGTCAAACGCGTAATCGAAAAAACCGCGCCCGGCGCGCCGCACGAAGTGCTGCTGGTGCTCGACGCCAACACCGGGCAAAACGCAGTCATGCAGGTCAAAGCCTTCGACGATGCCTTGAACGTGACCGGGCTGGTGCTGACCAAGCTCGACGGCACCGCCAAGGGCGGCGCAATTGCCGCCATCGCCCAGGCCCGCCCCATCCCGGTGCGCTACATTGGCGTCGGTGAAACCCTGGATGACTTGCGACCATTCGATGCACGCGAGTTTGTCGAGGCGGTATTCACGGCATGATCAGCTTCAGCCAGGTCAGCAAACGCTACCCCGGTGGCCACGAAGCCTTGTCCAGCGTCAATCTCGCCATCGAGAAGGGCGAACTGGTGTTCCTCACCGGCCATTCAGGTGCGGGCAAGTCCACCCTGCTCAAACTCATTGCGGCCATCGAGCGCCCCACCAGCGGCGTCGTGTCGGTCAACGGACAAAACATCAGCCGCCTGTCGCAGCGCGCGGTGCCCTATCTGCGCCGCAACATCGGCCTGGTGTTCCAGGACCACAAGCTGTTGTTCGACCGCAGTGTGATCGAAAACGTGGTGTTGCCGCTCGACATCGCAGGCTTTGAACGCCGCGAAGCACTGAAGCGCGCACGCGCTGTGATCGACAAAGTCGGCTTGTTGAACCGCGAAAAGTCCAACCCGGTCAGCCTGTCGGGCGGCGAGCAGCAGCGACTGTGCATCGCCCGTGCGCTGGTCTCCCGTCCAGCCCTGCTGCTGGCGGACGAGCCGACCGGCAACCTCGACGCCGGCTACGCTGCCGACATCATGGCGATGTTTCGCGACTTCCATCAAGTCGGCACCACGCTGGTGATCGCCACCCACGACGACCGTGCCATTTCCGCACTGGGCGGCCGCACCCTGCATCTCGACCACGGAAAAATAACGGAGACTGCGGCATGAAGCATTGGCTGCGTCACCAGAAACACGCGCTCACCACTGCGCTGCGCCGCCTGCTGTCGCAACCGGTGGTCACCCTGCTCACTGCGCTGGCGATGGGTGTTGCAATCAGCCTGCCCAGCGCGCTGTATCTTATGCTGGGCAATCTTAACCGGCTGGCGGGCGACCTGCCCGCGCAGCCGGAAATCAGCCTGTATCTCGCCGCCGATGTCACGCCCTCGCAAAAAGGCCTGATTGCGGCTCGCCTCAAGCAAACCGACATCGCCCAGGCACGCCACATCCCGAAGGAGCAAGCGCTCACCGTGCTCAGCGTCTCCCAGGACTTGGCCGACATAACTGCAGGGCTCAGCGAAAACCCGCTGCCGGACGCTTGGGTCGTCCGGCCGCAGGCCACCACACCCGAAGCGCTCACGCACCTGGCCAGCGAACTCGGAAAGTTTCCGGGCGTCGCAGAAACCCAGCTCGACAGCCAATGGATCGAACGCCTGCAAGCCGCGCTCGCCATCGGACGCACCGGGGTGTGGTTGCTGGGTGGACTGTTTGCCATCGCGCTCATGGCTATCTCGAGCAATGCCATCCGCGCCCGGGTGTTGACGCGCCGCGACGAAATTCATGTAAGTCGCCTGATCGGGGCAACCAATCGCTATATCCGGCGCCCCTTTCTGTATCTGGGCGCCCTGCAAGGATTGTTGGGCGGCCTCGCTGCGGGCGGCGTGCTGGCGCTGGCAGGTGGCATGTTGCGCGCACCGGTCGCTCACCTGTCCAGCCTGTATGGGGCAAGTTTTCAACTGCTGCCGCCTACTGGCCCCGAGATCGCGATTGTGCTGGCCATCACGACCGCGACCGGCTGGCTGGGCGCCTGGATCGCGGTGACACGCACGCTGCATCAAACAGCCTCGCCGCGCTGACGGTTTCCCACGCGCCAAGGGAACTCGGCACTGATTTAGCACTCATTAGACGCGAGTGCTAATATAGTTATATAGGAGGGAAAGCAACCATGAATCAATCCATGTCATTATCTATACCCTCGGCGTATAGCCAGGAAAGTTATATCCAGACGGTTAACCGCTACCCCATGCTCAGCTTGGAAGAAGAGCAGCGTTTGGCGCGTGCCTGGCACGATAAAGAAGATGTTGAAGCGGCTCGCCAATTGGTGGTGTCACACCTGCGCGTAGTAGTGAGCGTGGCCCGGCATTATCTCGGTTACGGCTTGCCGCATGCCGACCTCATCCAGGAAGGCAATGTTGGCCTGATGAAGGCTGTCAAGCGGTTCGACCCTGATCGCGGCGTACGCTTGGTGTCGTTCGCTTTGCACTGGATCCGTGCAGAAATTCATGAATACGTCCTGAAAAACTGGCGTCTGGTCAAAGTGGCCACCACCAAGTCACAGCGCAAACTGTTCTTCAACCTGCGTAGCCTGAAGCAGTCGCTCAACAGCATGACGCTACAGGAAGCCGACGCAATGGCGCGCGAGCTCAACGTCAGCCGCAAGGACGTGCTGGAAATGGAAACCCGGATGTCTGGCCACGATGTCTCAATCGACCCCACTTTTGATGACGGGGAAGAGGGCTACAGCCCGTTGGCCTACCTAGCAAGCCCCGACGAAAATCCCGCACAGTTGCTCGAACGCGAGCAAACCGAACGCCTGCGCCATACGGGTCTGGTTGCCGCACTCGAAAACCTGGATGACCGCAGTCGCCATATCATCAAGGCGCGCTGGCTGACCGAAGGCGAGGCTGCCACCCTGCACGAACTGGCAGCAGAGTACGGCGTATCGGCTGAACGTATCCGCCAGATAGAAGCGCGCGCGCTACAGAAAATGCGCGCAGTGATCCCGGCATAAGCACACAGCTGGTCCAATAAAAAAGCCCCCGCCACTCCTTTGAGTGGCGGGGGCTTTTTTATTGGACCTTAACGCTTACCGGTCAGAAAAACGAAGCAATCAGAACAGAAAGAACGCTGATCCATGCCCAAGCAATCAGGCCTACCACCAGCACCATCGGAAAATTCTGGAAGGTCATCAGTTGTTTCATGTCGCACACTCCAATCTAAGTTGAGATATTTTAATTTACTTGTCTTTGACGCTCAAGTGGCGTGTTGGCAATAAAGGATCATCGTCGTCCATCAAAATGCGCTCAGCCGGACCTTCCATGTCGTCAAACTGGCCACTTTTGATTGACCAGAACACGCCCACGACGATCAACAACACGAACAGCCCGGAGAGCAGGAAAAGAAAACCCATGATGCCGTTCATGAGGCAGCCAGTTCCTGAATGTGGTGGTAGTGCAACTTGCCGTTCTGCATCAATCGCGTTTCGATCAGCCAGCGCCCGGTAGGCGGCAGCGGCAGCACCCCCGTATAGACACCGGCCTCGACCGCATCCAGCGGCAGGATCAATACGGGCTCTGCCACCCCCGCACGCAGCAGGCGAATTTCCGCAGCCACCCGCTCAACCGGCAAACCGGTGCGATCCTTGACGCGAACCTGAATCAGGTTCGCTTTGCCAAGGCCGTCGAGCCCGGACACGTCAACCTGCCAACCCAGCTGCGACTCTCGGTGCGTCTCGCTCAGTTCCGAAGACACCGCTTTGGCCGCATTTTCTCCATGCGGCACCACTCCGGAAAACCCACTGTAAACCGCACCGCCCTCGCTTCCCAGCCACCACTGTGCGAGCGGCTCGGGCAGACCTTTGGTTGCGATTTGCAATAGCGCCGCATTGAGGAACGCCAGACCGATAAAAAAGGTGATCAGCAGTTTTGGCGCCCAATGCAGCTTTTCTCCACCACGCCGCCTAAATTGCGTCATGGCAAACAACACCAGCGCCGTCGCGGAAAAGACGGAGATGTGCATGGCCACCACATCGAGCCCGGGCCAGCGCCCAATAATGAGGACAAAATAGCCCATCAGCGGAATGACCGCTGCCAGAACGGCACGCAACATCGGCGGCACACTGCGGATCAACCCGCCGATGGCGTACAGCGCGAGAACGGCAATCATGCCGCCAAACAGGGTAACGATCGTTGTCATGGAAGCAGGCTCGGTTTGTCGAAACGGACCACTTCTGCGCGCGCTTCCGCAGGTTTGCCCTTGGGCGTGATGAGTATTTCGAATTGCTGGGTTTTTGCAGCCAGCGCGGGCGGCAAGCGCACGCTGGCTTGCACCAAGCCGCTATGGCCAGGCTTGATGGTGATTTCACGGAAATGGGCCAGATCAAGCGCTGACGCGGGAATGCCGCGCGCAGTGATCGTGTAGACCTGATCCTCAGCCGCCTTGTTGGTAATGCGGATTTGATAGCGGTTACGGATATCGCCATTCGACAGCACAACATAGAGCGGCTGACGGACCTGACTGACGGCACGGTCAAAGTTGCCACGCGTGCTGATGCTGTAGACGAGATAAGCGCTCATCAACAGCAGCGCCACGCCATACCCTATTATTTTTAGCCGCTTCCACTCCAGCCGAGGAGGCGCTGGCGTGGGGGAAGCCAGGTTCTTCTCTGAATCGTAACGAATGAGCCCCCGCGGGAAGCCGAATGAATCCATGATCGTGTCACAGGCATCAATACATAGGCCGCAGGAAATACATTTGTATTGCAGGCCATCCCGGATATCGATACCCGCGGGGCAGACCTGTACGCACAGGCCGCAATCGATACAATCCCCCAGGCCTTGTTCATGCCGCTCTGCGAGCGCACGCTCTCCCGAGTTGCGGTTAACGCGCCGACGTTCCTGAACCACCGTTGCCTGGGCGCGTTCACGCCCGCGACGTTCCACCACGATGCCTCGGCCAGCACGCACGCTTGCTCGCCCATGTGTATTTTCGCCGCGCGCAGCATCGTAGTGCACAGCAAGCGTTTCGGGTTCGTACATCACGCTCTGAAAGCGGCCATACGGGCAAATGTAGGTACATATTTGTTCCCGCATCAGACCGGCAGCCGCATAGGTCGCCAGCGTAAGCGCCGATACCGTGATGTACGCTGCTGCGGCTGCCTGACCAGTAAAGAAATCCACCACCAGTTGCGGCGCGTAGGCAAAATAGGCCGCAAAAGTGAGTCCCGTCCAGAACGAAGCCAGCAACCATGCTGCGTGCGTACTGCCGATCTTGAGCAGCTTTTCACGATTCCACGGTTGGCGGTAAAGCCGCACCCGCGCGGGGCGCTCTCCCTGTATTCTTGATTCAATCCAGATGAAAAAATCGGTCCACAGCGTCTGAAAGCAAAAGTAGCCACAAAACGCGCGGCCGACCAAGCCAGTGACGAAGAACAACAGGATCGCTGCGATAAATAACAGCAGTGCCAGCCAGATGACATCCTGCGGATAAACCGTTAATCCGAAAATCAGAAAGCGTCGACCCATGACGTCGAACAGCACGGCTTGCGCCGGCGCATCCAGTCGCGACCAGGGTACCCATGGCAACAGGAAATAAATGGCATACGCCAGCACCAGAACCGAGGTCTTGAACCGTCGGAATCGCCCCTTCACTGATCGAGTGAAAATCGGGATGCGCTTCTGGTAGAGCCCGAGCTGGTCTTCTAAGCCTGTTTGCATGGTGAGGTCATTGGATAAGTGGGAAGCAAAAGCCCCCGAAAACGGGGGCTTTTGCTTGAATCAATCGAGCGGCTTACACCCCGCCGCCCAGATCATGAACGTAGACCGTCAAAACCTTGATTTGTTCCGGTGACAAACGTCCGGCCCACGCTGGCATCACTCCTTTGCTCAAGCCTCCGGCAATGACGGTACGAATCGCTGCGACCTTGCCTTCCCCTGAAGGGGCTGCCGCCACGCCGGCCCACAACCAGATGCCGTCAGTCAGGTTGGGCGCGCCGATTTCCTTGCGGCCCTTTGCATCCACCCCATGACAGTAATAACAAGCGGCAGTCTCATTGTGGAACAGAACATCACCTGCTTTAGCTTCGGCTGCATCATGCTCAAGACCGGAAAGGCTCGCCACATAATTGGCCAGCTGATCGATCTGTCCGCCAGACAGCACTTCGCTGAAACTCGGCATATATCCCCGCCGACCGCCCATCAGGGTCTGATGAATCTTTTCGTATGAGCCGCCATACAGCCAGTCGTCATCGGTCAGATTGGGGAAGAAGCCAACCACGCCCTGGCCACCTGACTGGTGGCAGGCTGCGCAGTTATCCGCGAACAAGGCCTTTCCCGAGGACAGAATAAACGCGGTGACTTCCGGATCCCGAGAGATCTGTTCATAAGACATCGAGTTGACTTTGTCGAAATAGGGCTTTTGTGCGACCGCCGCCTTGTTCATGTCTTCCAGATAAAGCGCACGGGTGTTCCAGCTATGCGTTTTGGTCTCGCCCGCGCTATTGACGTAAGTGATATCCGACAAACCACCAATCCAGCCCTTACCAAACGGCCATGAGGGATAGATGGTCCAGTAAACGATGGCGAAGATAAACGTTGCATAAAACGTGTAGACCCACCACACCGGCAACGGGTTGTTGTATTCCTGCAGATCACCGTCCCAGGCATGGCCCGTTGTTTGCACGGTTTGAGATTGTAGTTTTTGCTCGCTCATTGCTTGTCCTTCGTGTCTTTTTGATCGCCTAGACTCTTTTCATCCTGCTGCTCATCCAGAAACGGAATGTTGCGGTAGGTCTCGAGCCGCTTGCCACGGTTTTTACTGCCGTAAACGTAAAGCAGAATGCTGACGAAGGTGACGAAAAATATAATCAGCGCCACAGGCTTGGTGTTTTCAGGTTTTGAAAACCACATCAACCATTCCATGTTCAGACTCCCTGCCGCTTACGATCAGCGGTCATTGACGAAAGCATCGTCGTCGTATTTGCTGAAATCAACCATGGTGCCCAGCACTTGCAAGTAAGCCACCAGCGCATCCATCTCGGAAACACCTGAACGATCACCGTCATAGTTGCCAAAGTTCGCCTGCTCGAGCAGATTCTTTTGCGCATCAGGAATGTGCAACAACGGTGCAACCGTTTCGCCAAACTTGACGACGTTGGCCTTGTATTCTTCCTGGGTCAGCGAATACGGCACGCCTACTTTGCGCAATGCTTTCATGCGATCAGCCGTGTCCGAAATATCCAGCTGCGTCGACAGCAGCCAGGGATAATTCGGCATCACCGACTCGGGCACCATCGAACGCGGTGCAACCAGATGCTGAACCTGCCATTCGTTTGAGTATTTACCGCCTACTCGCGCAAGATCGGGGCCGGTACGTTTGGACCCCCACTGGAACGGATGATCATATTGCGACTCCGCAGCCAGTGAATAATGACCATAACGCAGCTTCTCGTCGCGGAATGGGCGAATCATCTGGGAATGACACAAGTAGCAGCCCTCGCGCTGATAAATGTCACGGCCGCGCTGCTCAAGCGGGGTATAGGGGCGCACGCCTTCGACTTTTTCGATGGTTTTATCGATAAAGAACAAGGGTGCGATTTCCACCAGACCACCCACGCTGATGGCAAGCATGGTCAGCACGGCCATCAGGCCGATGTTGGTTTCAATCCATTCGTGTTTGAAGTTGAAGTTCATTATCTAATTTCCTGAATCAGGCACGCGCCAACTTTGCGGCCAATTTGGCTTCCAGCACGGCGTTCTCCAGCTTGGACTGGCGAATAGTCATGAGCGAGTTGAACAGCATCAGTACCGCACCGGTAAAGAAGAACATGCCACCGATCGCACGCATCGCGTAGAAAGGCATCATTGCGGCAACCGATTCGGCAAACGAGTACTGCAGGTTGCCGAATTCGTCGAACGAACGCCACATCAAGCCCTGAGTGATACCGGAAATCCACATCGCAACGATGTACAGCACGATGCCGATGGTGGCCAGCCAGAAGTGCCATTCGATCAGCTTCTGGCTATACATCTTGGTATCCCACAACTTCGGAATCATGTGATACAGCGAGCCGAACGAAATCATCGCCACCCAGCCCAAAGCGCCCGAATGCACGTGGCCCACTGTCCAGTCGGTGTAATGCGACAGTGCGTTGACTTCCTTCAGCGACATCATCGGGCCTTCGAAAGTCGACATGCCGTAAAACGACAGCGCAACAATCATGAAGCGCATGATCGGATCGGTACGCAATTTGTCCCAGGCACCCGACAGGGTCATGATGCCGTTGATCATGCCGCCCCAGGAGGGCATCAGCAGCAGGATGGAGAAGGCAGCGGCCAGCGATGAGGTCCAGTCCGGCAACGCAGTCCAGTGCAGGTGGTGCGCGCCGACCCACATGTACATGAAGCCCAGCGCCCAGAAGTGAACGATCGACAGACGATACGAATAAATCGGGCGGCCGGCCTGTTTCGGCACGAAGTAATACATCATGCCGAGGAAGGCTGCGGTCAGGAAGAAACCCACCGCATTGTGGCCGTACCACCACTGCGTCATCGCGTCCTGGGTGCCGGCGAACAGGCTGTAGGACTTCATCGAGAACAGGTCGATGGGCATCGCCAGGTTGTTGAAAGTATGCAACAGGGCGGTAGCCAGGATGAATGCAAGATAGAACCAGTTGGCCACGTAGATATGCGGCTGCTTGCGACGCATGATGGTGCCAACGAACAAAATCAGGTAGGTCACCCACACCACCTCGATCAGGATGTCGATCGGCCATTCCATCTCAGCGTACTCGCGCGACTGGGTGTAGCCGAGAACGTAGCTGATGTCCGCAAGAACAATGATTGCCATCCAGCCCCAGAAGGTGAAGCTGGCCATGCCATCCGAAATCAGTCGGGTCTGGCAGGTGCGCTGCACGACGTAGTAGGAGGTGGCAAACAGCGCCGAGCCGCCGAATCCGAAAATCACCGAGGTGGTGTGAACCGGACGGAAGCGGCCAAACGAAAAGTAAGGGCTGTCAAAATTAAGAAACGGCCATGCCAGCTCTGAAGCGATATACACGCCGACGAACATGCCAATGACCGCCCAAACAAGCGACATTACGGCGAACTTTTTAACAATATCAAAATTGTATTGTTCCGCCCCGGAATAGGTTGTTACCGCCATCGACCGCTCCTGTTAGACCAAAATAGCGCGACATAATGTCGCGCCTTAAACAGCATATGCTTATATTAATAAACTGCAGGATTATATGACAGCCCGCGCGCCTGCCGCAAGGAACCAAAGCGACTCAACGTGTATCTATAAGGGTTTTGAGATCGCGGGCGATCAGATCCGGGCTACTGCCGTAGGGCACCAGTAAACGTAAACGTCCCTCAGCATCATAGACATACGTTCCGGCGCTGTGATCAATCAAATAGTTGTCGGCACCTTTAACCGATGTCTTTTGATAGACGACTTTGTACTCCTGCGCCAAGGCTTTGAGGCTGACAGCATCGGTCGTCATCCCCAGAAACCGGGAATCAAAGGCCGGCACAAAAATCTTGAGCAACTCGGGCGTATCTCGCTGAGGATCGACGGTCACAAAAAGAACCTGCACCTGATCTGCCAATGGGCCGAGCTGTTTCAATGCTGCAGCAAAATCCGCCAGGGTCGTGGGGCAGACATCGGGGCAATGGGTATACCCAAAAAAGATGGCGACAATTTTGCCTTTGAAGCTCGCCAGGGTGCGTGGTTGCCCGTTATGGTCGGTCAACTTGAAATCACGCGCAAAGTTCGCACCCGTAATATCAGTCGCCTGAAATACAGGCACTTCTGGCGCCGGCTTGCACGCTGCCAGCGCTAGCGCCAAAACGGCAGCGATCATGAATTTCATGGCGCGAGTTGCTCAAACAGCATGCCTGGAACATCCGCCAAACGGTATTTACCCGTCTCCACGGCCTTTGCCAGCTTTTCCAGCGTCGTTTCCTGCAGCAGGTCGATAATTTTCTTCTTGACGGGGATCCAGCGGAAATGCAGGGGGCAGGCTGTTTCATCGCTACATTTTTTCAACCCCAGCAAGCAGCTTTCGGTGAACGCAGGTCCCTCAGTCAGCAGCAGAATTTGCATGAGCGTGATTTTATCGCCGCCTTCACGCAAGCAAAAACCGCCCAGACGTCCCCGGAATGAAACCAGCAGATTGCCTTTGGCGAGGCTTTGCAGAATTTTGGCCAGATAGGGCGCGGGAACGCCGAGCTGGCTGGCGATGTCCTTATTAAGCACGGGCGCGGCCGCAGGTTGGGTCGCCATATAGATCAGCGCCTGCACGGCATATTGACTGGTGCGGGAGAGAAGCATCTCGTGCCCTTGGGTTTTAAGTGGGCACAATATAAAACAATCCTGTCTGAATATCTACAAAAAGGATTTATTTACCTTACAAATCAAACCGGTATTGACAAATAATGGTCCACCAGCATGATGGCAAACAACGCACTCAAATACCAGATGGAATAACGGAAGGTCTCCCGGGCCAGCGCATCGCTGTAATGACGATAGAGCCGCCAGCTGTACGCCATGAACCCGCCGCCCAGCAGAACCGCGCCTGCCAGGTATATCCAGCCCCCCATCCCGGTGCCGACCGGGAGCAAGCTGACAGCAAACAACAACATGGTATAGAGCAGCAGATGCAAGCGGGTATACGCTTCACCATGCGTCACCGGCAGCATCGGCAATCCGGCCTTGGCGTATTCGTCCCGCCGGTAAAGCGCCAGCGCCCAGAAGTGCGGCGGCGTCCAGGCAAAAATGATCAGAAACAGCAGCAGCGCATCGTGATGCACTTCGCCGGTGGCCGCTGCCCAGCCAAGCACCGGTGGCATCGCGCCGGAAGCGCCGCCGATAACGATATTTTGTGGCGTGGCCGGCTTGAGGATGGCGGTGTAAATCACCGCATAGCCAACAAATGTGGCCAGCGTCAGCCACATAGTGAGCGAATTCACAAAAACGTTCAGCAGGGTCAGGCCGATACCGCCGACCACACCGGAAAACACCAGGGTTTGGGTGTTGGTAAGTTCGCCACGGGGCAAGGGGCGCGCACGCGTGCGTGCCATGACAGCGTCGATTTTCTGCTCAATCAGGCAATTAAACGCCGCCGCCGCCGCCGCTACCAGCGCGATGCCAAGCGTGCCGGCCCACAGCACGTTCCAGGCTGGCACGCCCGGAACGGCGAGAAACATGCCGATTACCGCAGTAAATACGATCAGGCTGACCACCCGCAATTTGCACAGCGCCAGAAACTGCTGGCAACGGCAGGTTGCACTCTCGATCATCAAGGATTCCATGCTTATCTCCTGCGCACTTTGAAGTTCAGCCACACCAGACTTGCCAGCAACAGTGCTGCGCCGGTGTTATGCGCCACAGCCACGGCCAGCGGCAAACTGAACAAAATGTTGCTGATACCCAGCGAAACTTGCAGCGTCAACAGGCCGGCGATGACCAAGCCCATACCGGCGTAGCCCGGTGTACGCAGTACACGCACCGCCAGCCAGCCCAGATACAGGGCAAGCACCAGCGCCATCAACCGATGTGTCCAGTGAATGGCGGTCAGCGCCGTCAGCGGCAACAGTTCGCCGGTAGCGGTTTCGCCCAACTCGCGGTGCAGGGTGAAGCCGTGCTCAAAATCCATGACCGGCACCCACCCCCCCTGGCACAAGGGAAAATCCGTACAGGCCAAAGCGGCGTAGTTGGTGCTCACCCAGCCCCCCAGGGCAATCTGGACCACAACCAACGCCAGCCCTAATCCTGCGCCGCGGCGCAGATGATCCACGCTCGCAAAGTAGGCATAGCTGGCCTGTCCACGTTCGCGCAACCACAACCACAACAAGAGCGAGAGCGTGGCCATGCCGCCCAGCAAGTGGGCGCTTACGACTAGCGGCTTGAGCAATTGTGTAACCGTCCACATCCCCAGCAGCGCCTGGAACACGATCAGGCCCAACAACAACAGCGGCAGCCCCGGGCCGCCATTGGTCTCGCGGCGCCCGCGCCAGGCCAGCAAGGTTATTGCCAGCACCAACACGCCCAGGGTCCCGGCAAAATAGCGATGCACCATTTCCTTCCACGCTTTGGCATGCGATACCGGGCCATCTGGACGTGCCTCCAGTTCGGCATTGATGGCATCAGCCGCGTGATGCGGAGTCAGCGCGCCATAACAACCCGGCCAATCGGGACAACCCAGGCCGGCATCAGACAGGCGCACATAGGCGCCCAGACTGACGACACCCAGGGTCAGAATGAGCGCGGCCAGAATAAGCTTGCGATAAAACGTCATGGTGAGGCGGGGTCAACCGATCTGTGAGGCTTTGAGCAACAGCTTGATGTCTTTCATCATGCGTTTGGCGTCCGGCTGGGCGGGGAACCGCAGCATCAGGTTGCCAAGCGGATCAACCAGATAGATGTGCTGGCCGGGGCTTTGCGCGGCGGGAAACTGGCTCGGGAATGCCGGATCTTCTGGCCGCCAAACCAGCAGACCTGGATGCGCCTGCAGCAGGCTTGCGTCAGGCTGGCCCCTGTCAGCCACCACCCACAGACGTTCGATGCGCGATTGATCCTTGCCCTGCGTAATCCTCACCTGCCGCATCAGATACAGCTGCTGCGCGCATGCCTCATCGCAGTGTGCTGTCCCGACATGCACCATCAACCATTTGCCCTGCAACTTATCAAGATTGAGGGGTTGGCCCTCGAGCAGCTTTCCAGCGGTATGTTGCAGGGGCGAAACTTTCAACAATTCGCCGTAGTTCGTGTGGCCAGCGGGTCGCCAGCCAAAATAAGCCAGATAAGCCGCCAGGACCGGCACCATGAAGAAGCCGATCAAAACAAGGAATTTACTGCGTGAACTCAGGTGCATACTCGACTTATTCCAGAAGTGACGCGGCATTCTCGCGATCGCGTTTCACATTCATCACCACCCACAACACCGCAAGCGTTGTTGCGAGACTGTACCACTGGAAGGCATAGCCGAGATGCATGCTGACGCCCGTGTCCGGACGCGGCCAGTTTCGCTGCAAACCATCACGTAGCGGGCTGGTTTGCAGCAGCAGTACCGGCTGCAGCGTCAAACCAGCGTCCATCGTGTAGCGCACAAAATCAAGGTTCTGCCAAACCCGCCCCTGCGGCGCGGCGTTCGCCAGTTCGAAATAGCGGCTATGGGGATCAACCGCCATGCCTTCCAGTTTCACCAGGCCAGCCGGCGTAGGGATATGGGGAAGCTGTTCGCGCGACCGCCCTGACGCAACCCAGCCCCGATTCACCAGAATCGCCATCGGGCTGCCTTCGATCCTCAGCGGCGTCAGCACATGGTAGCCCGCCACCCCTTCGTAAACTTTGTTGTCCAGCAAAATTGTGTGCCTGCCATCGAACCTGCCCTGCACTTCGAGCTTGCGATAAATCAGGTCATCACGCGTCAGCAAAACCTTGCCAACGTGGATGGGGGGATCTTGCGTGGCAACGTCGTATCGCACTTGCAGCGCGCGCTTGGCTGCGGCTCGGTCGCTCTGCCAATTACCCAGCCACATGGTCAGCGCGAAAAAAAACAGTGCCGCCAGGGTCGGCCACAATCCCGGGGTAAAGCGCCATGCACCGAAACGCATGGTCAGGCGGTGCATGCGGCGGGCAATCCGGTTAGACTAAAATTTTGCCGAGCGACCCACATCATGCGCATCCTTGCCCTGCTATTCATTGTGTTCATTCTGGGCAGCCTCGCCAGCGCGCTCTACTATCTGATCAAGGACAAGGGGCAGTCGGA
Source organism: Gammaproteobacteria bacterium (assembly GCA_018831045.1). Lineage (GTDB taxonomy): Bacteria > Pseudomonadota > Gammaproteobacteria > Burkholderiales > Thiobacillaceae > Thiobacillus. The sequence continues at coordinate 33,245 of JAHJRA010000001.1, forward strand.
TCGTGCCGTCAAAATGCTGACGGTGCGGGTCGGACTCTCACTTGCGCTATTCGTCCTGCTGATGGCGGGATATTACTTCGGCATCGTTCCACAAAGCGGCCTGCGCTGATCTGCTTCGTAAAAAAGCCGCCGGACCGGCGGCTTTTTTACGTTCGCATGAGGGTCAGATCATCCAGTACACCAGGATAAACAGCATCACCCACACCACATCAACAAAGTGCCAGTACCACGACACCGCCTCAAATGCGAAATGGTGATCGGCAGTGAAATGTCCGGCAATCGCACGCAGCAACATGACAAGCAGCATGGTCGTCCCCACCAGCACGTGAAAGCCGTGAAAGCCGGTCAACATGAAAAAGGTCGATCCGTAAACGCCTGCCCCCAGCGTCAGCCCCATTTCAGTGTAAGCGTGATGATATTCATACGCCTGCAGCCCCAGGAAAACCACTCCGAGCAACACCGTCATGGCCAGCCCGACAATCAACTGGGTGCGATTATTCTTTTTCAATCCCCAGTGTGCCCAGGTCACGGTCACACCCGAGCTGAGCAGCAGGAGCGTATTGATCGCCGGGATGCCCCATGCACCCATCGGGGTAAACTGAAACCCATCCTCAGTCAGCCCGGGGCCGGCAGTTGGCCAGGCAGCCTTGAAGGTGGGCCACAGTTGCTGCATGGTGTCGCCTTCACCCAGCCACGGCACCGACAACACACGGGTGTAAAACAGTGCGCCAAAAAAGGCTGCGAAAAACATCACTTCGGAAAAGATAAACCAGCTCATCGACCAGCGAAACGAGGCGTCGACCTGCTTGTTGTAGCGCCCTGCCTCACTGTCGCGGATCACCTCGCCGAACCAGCCGAACATCATGTAGAACAGTATGCCCAAACCGGCCAGCAACACCCAGCCGCCATGGTCGATTTCGCGCATGGTCATCACGCCGCCCACCGCCATCACCAGCAGGGCGATCGAGCCGACGAACGGCCACAGTGACGGTTGCGGCAAATAATATTTTTCGGTTTGTGCCATGCCCATGTTTTTTCCCCTATTCCTTGTCTATTGATTACTCACGCCAAGAACTGCATCGCCAGATACACCAACAGCAACATCGTTGAAACAAACACAGCTCCACCAATGAGTCCGGCAATGACAATCTGCACCGGCGTCAGGCTTTGCGCATCAGCATCGTAGTCACGCCGCTTGCGCACGCCGAAAAAGCTCCAGAACACCGCAAGCACCACTTTGATATTGCTTTTTTCAGCCATGCGGCGAGGCACCCAGCTTGCCAGCGGTCTGGGCTTTCGCACCCAGATCAAAGAAGGTATACGACAGGGTCACGGTGTGAACGTCACTATCCATCGCGCGATCCAGAACAAACAGCACCGGCATCCGGCGGCGTTCACCGGCAGCCAGTGTTTGCGGTGTAAAACAAAAACACTCGATTTTCTTGAAGAAGGCGGCGGCACGCGCCGGGCCATAACTCGGAACGGCCTGCCCCACAATCGCATGGTCACTGTTGTTGACCACTTCGTATTCCACCTGAACCAGTTGCCCCGGATGCACCTTGAGGCTGTTTTGCAGCGGCTTGAATTGCCACGGCAACGCAGTGTTGGTGTTGGCATCGAATTCCAGCGTGACCCAGCGGCTGGTGTCCACCTGCGTGTTATTCACCAGACTTTGCTCGCCCCCCGAGTTGATGCCGGTGGCTTCGCAAATCTTGTAATAAAACGGCACCAGGGCGAAGCCAAACCCGAACATGAGCAGCGTCACGACGACGAGCTTGGTCAGGGTTTTGGCATTCCCCATGAGCATGATTTATTTCAGCCCGGAGTAAAGCGTGAACAGAAACAAGCCCAGCGCCCACACTGCCAGCAAGATGGCCGTGCGATATTTACCGTTGCGCTTCTCCGCACTCATCGTTGAGGCCCCGCTCATTTCATCACCGGTGCAGTTTCAAAGGTGTGATACGGCGCAGGCGATGGCAGCGTCCACTCCAGTCCCTCGGCACCTTCCCATACGCGGTCGGTCGCCTTGACGCCCCCTTTGGCGGCTTTAAGCACCACCACCAGGAAGATCAACTGGCTGAACCCGAAAATGAACGCACCCACCGTGGCAATCTGGTTGAACTCGGTGAACTGCAGTGCGTAGTCCGGAATGCGGCGCGGCATGCCGGCCAATCCCAGAAAATGCATCGGGAAAAACACGATGTTCATGCCAATCACCGACAGCCAGAAATGCCACTTGCCCAGCGTCTCGTCATACATGTAGCCGCTCCATTTCGGCAGCCAGTAATAAATGCCCGCGAAGATCGAGAACAGCGCACCGGACACCAGTACGTAATGGAAGTGCGCGACAACGTAGTAGGTGTCGTGCAGCTGGATGTCGACCGGCGCGATCGCCAATACCAAGCCGGAAAAGCCGCCAATCGTAAACAAACAAACGAAGGCGATGGCGAACAGCATCGGCGTCTCGAAAGTCATCGAGCCCTTCCACATCGTGGCCACCCAGTTGAACACCTTCACCCCGGTTGGTACCGCAATCAGCATGGTCGAGAACATGAAGAACAGCTGCGCGGCCGCGGGCATGCCCACCGAGAACATGTGGTGCGCCCAGACGATGAATGACAGGATCGCGATCGATGCCGTGGCATACACCATCGAGGCATACCCGAACAGCGGCTTGCGCGCGAAAGTCGGAATGATGCTGGAGACGATGCCGAACGCGGGCAGGATCAGGATGTACACCTCGGGGTGGGCAAAGAACCAGAAGATGTGCTGGAACATCACCGGGTCGCCACCCCCTGCGGCGTTGAAGAAGCTGGTGCCGAAGTTGCGGTCGGTCAGCAGCATGGTCACCGCACCTGCCAGCACCGGCATGGTGGCAATCAGCAGATAGGCAGTAATCAGCCAGGTCCAGCAGAACAGCGGCATTTTCATCAACGTGAGACCGGGCGCGCGCATGTTGAGGATAGTGGTGATGATGTTGATCGACCCCATGATCGACGACAGGCCCATGATGTGGACAGCCAGAATCGTCAGGTCGTAGGACATCCCCCCCTGGATGAACAGCGGCGGATACATGGTCCAGCCGCCTGCAACCGCGCCGCCGGGAAGCAGGAACGAGCCCATCAGCAGCACGCCGGCCACCGGCAGAATCCAGAACGCCCAGTTGTTCATGCGCGGGAACGCCATGTCGGGCGCGCCCAGCATCAGCGGAATCTGCCAGTTCGCGAAGCCCGAGAAGGCCGGCATGATCACGCCGAAGATCATGATCAGGCCATGCATGGTGGTGAGCTGATTGAAAAAGTCCGGGTTGGTCAGCTGCAGCCCCGGCTGGAACAACTCGGCGCGAATCAGCAGCGCCATCGACCCCGCTGTAAACAGCATGATCAGAGAAAACCACAGATACAGCGAACCAATGTCCTTGTGGTTGGTGGTGGTCAGCCAGCGCATGACTCCGCTCGGAGGAGCGTGGTGCGTGTGATCGTCGTGGCCGTGTGCGTGTACTGCATCAGTCATGTTTGGGCTCTCCTGACGGTGATTCATGGCGCGGCGGGAGCGGCCGCTTCTGCGCTCCCACGTGCGGCGGCGATCTGGGCGGGTTGCACCGCGTCGCCGGTCTTGTTGTCCCAGGCATTGCGCTGGTAGGTCACGACTGCGGCGATGTCCGCATCAGACAGCTGTCCACCGAACGCCGCCATTGCGGTGCCGGGGCGGCCGTTCAACACGGTGCTGATGTGAGCATCGATCGGGCCGGTTGCCACTTTCGACCCATTGATCGGGAGAAACACGCCGGGAAGCCCCATGCCGTCTGCCTGATGGCAGGCTGCGCAATTGACGGCATAGACTTTTTCGCCGCGTGCGATGAGCTCGGCCAGGTCAAAGGTTTTGCCGTCGTCGGCAGCGGCCGTCGTTGCTGCGCCCTTCTTCTGGTCCAGCCAGATTTTGTAATCGGCTTCCGACACCACCTTGACCACGATCGGCATAAAGCCGTGATCCTTGCCGCACAACTCGACGCACTGGCCGCGATAGGTGCCGATTTTGTCGGCCTCGAACCAGCTGTCGCGGATGAAGCCCGGGATTGCGTCCTGTTTTGCACCGAGCGCAGGCACCCACCAGGAATGAATCACGTCGTTGGCCGTAATCAGCAAACGCACCCGTTTACCCACCGGCACCACCATGGGCTCATCTACTTCCAGCAGATAGTTTGCCCCTTTGGCTGCCGTGCCTTCAATCTGGTCACGCGGGGTCGAGAGCGTGCTGTAGAAGCTGACGCCATCATTGAGGTAGGTGTAGCCCCACTTCCACTGATAGCCGGTAACCTTGATCGACATATCGGGGTTGCTGGTGTCCTTCATGTCGATCACCACCTTGGCTGCCGGGTAGGCCATGCCCATCAGGATCACGAACGGGATCACCGTCCAGATCACTTCTACCGTGGTGTTTTCATGGAAATGTGCAGCCTTGTGACCGACTGATTTGCGGTGTTTCAGGAGCGAATAAAACATCGCACCAAACACCACGATGAAGATGCCCAGACATACCAGCATGATCAGATTGTGCAGTTCGAATACGTCCTGCGCGACCTTGCTTGCCGGTACCTGCAGGTTGTAAGCGTATTCCGCCCGCACTGGAAGGCTCGCTGCCCACGCCACCCCTGCTACTCCTGCCCGTTGCCACATACTCGTCATCGCGCTCCCCCGTCCTCTCATCGCTGTTATGGGTCGATGTCGCGGCGCGTGTTATCGGTATGCCGCAACATGTGCCGCGCTACCCGACTCCACTCACGCTCAGACTCAAAGTGAAATCAAGGCCGGAAACCAGCAAACCGGGTGCGGCAATCTGCCACGGACAGTACACGATGCCCCCGCTCCAAACAAGACGGGAAAGATCTTTAACTTATTGATTTAATTATTAAATATCGTTATTCAAGAGTATTCTAAGATACTAACGTAGCAGGCAACGTCAGCCAGCCCAGCTCACTCGCATCCCGAATGGGGGCGGTCGAAAAATCCTGCACGCCCAGACAGGGCGTGGGTAAACGCGCCCGCAGCGCATCCAGATTGCCAGCCTGACACGCCATCGCCGGGTTGATCGTGTTACCCACCCAACCCGCCCACGGCAAGCGTCGATGGCTGATGGACTCGGCCGTGAGCAACGCATGATTCAGGCAGCCCAGCCGCAGCCCGACCACCAGCACAATCGGCAAACCCAGCGCGTGCGCCAGATCCGCCATCTCCTCGCGCTCGTTCAGGGGCACGCGCCAGCCACCCGCTCCCTCCACCACCACCACATCGGCTGCCGCCGCGAGTCGCGCATAAGCGGCAACGATGACAGGCAACTCGATCCGCACGCCAGCCTGCTGCGCGGCGAGGTGCGGCGCAATCGGCGGCGCAAAGGAATAAGGATTGATGTCGCGCAGATCGGCCGCGACATTGGATGCCTGCAGCAGCGCGCTGACATCATCGTTCAATTCGCCCGGCGCGCAGCCCGCTGCCACCGGTTTCATCGCCGCCACGCGCAGGCCTTGCGCCCGCAATGCATGAATCAGCGCCACGGCCACCCGCGTTTTACCGACGCCGGTATCCGTGCCGGTTATGAAAAGTCCACTCACGCCAAGCCCATTTTGTGACGGCGCTGGCTGATGTTGAACTGGATCACCTGCCGCCCATCCTCGCGCTGCGTTTTATCACCCGCCCAGGCATGGCCGTAGATCACCTCGTAGGTGGCAGGCAGGCGGCCCTCCAGGCGTAACGCGTCGTAAGCCTGCTCCAGTTTCGCCCACGCCGATTTCCCGAGCAGGCCACGCTTGCGCGACATTGCGGCGTTGTGCGCGCCGATGCCTTTGAGGTCGCGCATCAGGGTTTTCAAATCGGCGTAGGTCAGCGTCAGCATTTCCATTTCCATCACCGGGCTGGCAAAGCCCGCATGCACCAGCATGTCACCGATGTCATGCAGGTCAACGAAACGATTGACGTGCGGCGCGTCGTCGACCGCCGCGAAGGCGGCGCGCAACTCCTTCAGGGTATCGGGACCGAAAGTGGCAAAAATCAGCAGGCCGCCGGGGGCCAGCACCCGGTGGAAGCCCTTGAGTGTGGCGTCAAGATCGCACGCCCACTGCATGGCGAGGCTGGACCAGAGCAGGTTTACGCTATTGGCCGCCAAGGGCAGCCGCTCCATGTCGGCGCAAACGCTGTGCGTAAGGGGCGGAGCGCAAGAAGGCAGGAAGCCAAGCGCACGCTGCGTCCAGTTCGCTTGCGGCAGACGCGCATGCGCAGCCTTGAGCATGGCTGGCGCGAGGTCGAGCGCGCAGAGTTCAGCCTCGGCGTAACGCGCGCGCAGGTGCGCCAGGCCATAGCCCGTGCCACAGCCTACATCCAGCACGCGCTCGGGCTGCAGGGTCATGAAATCGAGCCGCTCCAGCAGGCGGTCACACACTTCGCGTTGCAATACCGCGTGCGCGTCGTAGCTGGCGGCAGCGTGATCGAACGCGCGCCGCACTTCAAGGTGATCAAGTTCGAATTCAGCCATGCAAAAAATCCCGGATAGCCGCTGCAAGTTCCCGGCTGTGCGACAGTTGCGGCGCGTGTGCCGCGCGTGGAAAAGCGACATAACGCGCGTTGGGCAAAGTGGCCGCCAGCCATTCACCCGCAGCAGGCGGTGTCAGCGTATCAAGTGCGCCATGCAGCACCAGAGTCGGCTGCAAAAGTTGCGGCACGACTGCACGCAGATCGGTGTGGCGCAGCATGTCCAATCCGCTTGCCAACGCGCCTGCATCGGCAGGCGGCACCGTCAGAAACACCTGCCGCAAGGCCTGTAACACACACTTCTGCTCCGGCATGCCGCGTGTCTGCAGGCTGAGAAAACGGAGCAGGGTGGCCGCCGGCTCGGCAATCAAGGCGCTGCCGAATGCCTCCAGATCGTCGTCCGCCATGCCGGCCGGCCAATCGGCTTTAGCCACGAATGCGGGCGTGGACGCCAGCAGCACCAGCCGCGAAATGAGCTGGGGGTGATCGAGCGCTGCACGCATCGCCACCTGACCGCCGAGCGACCAGCCGAGCAGCATCGTCTGTTCCGGCAACTGTTGCGCCAGATCGTCCGCCCAGCTTTGCAACGTGTTGTACGCCAGCGCGGCGCGCCCGCCATGACCCGGCAGGCTGGGTGCGCGCAGCTCGAAATCGTCCGCCAGCTGATCTGCCAGCGCGTCGAACACGCGCGCGTTCATGCCCCAGCCATGCAGCAGCGCCAGCACCGGCCTAGATTTCATGGGGGGCAATGCCATGCAAGGCCTCGATCAGGTGCGCAATATCGTCCGCGCTGTGCGCCGCCGACAGGGTAATGCGCAGCCGCGCGGTATTCAGCGGCACCGTCGGCGTGCGGATTGCGGGAACCAGAAGACCGCGCTGCAACAGTTTTTGCGACGCGCTCACTGCGTCGGCGTTCGCGCCGATCAATAGCGGCTGGATCGGCGTGACGGACGGCATCAACTCACCGAGCGTCAGTCCCGCCAGGCCGGTGCGCAGCTGCACGATATGGCTGCGCAGGCGCTCGCGCCGGGCCTCGCCCGCCTCGATCTGGCGCAGGCTTTCCAGCAGGCATGCAGCCAGCAACGGCGGCGAGGCGGTGGTGTAAATGTAGGGACGCGCGCGCTGCAGCAGCCAGTCGATCACCGCTGCATGCGCCGCCACTGCCGCACCGGATACCCCCGCCGCCTTGCCAAGCGTGGCGAGATAGATCACGCGGTCGCTGGCACGCGCGCGCTCGGTCAGGCCGCCGCGACCGCCGTTCAAGACACCAAAGCCATGGGCGTCGTCGAGATAGAGCCAGGCGTCGTAACGCTCGGCCAGATCGAGCAGCGCATCGACCGGCGCAATGTCACCGTCCATGCTGAACACCAGATCCGTGACGATAAGCTTGTCCTGCGCGGTGCTTTTTTCCAGCTGGGTTTCGAGTTGCGCGATGTCACCGTGGCGGTAACGCGTCAATGTCGCACCGGAAAGCTGCGCCGCATCGACCAGCGAAGCGTGATTGAGCTTGTCGCCAAACACTTCGCCATGGCGACCAACCAGCGTAGTGAGCACGCCCAGATTGGCCATGTAACCGGTGGAAAACAGCAGCGCAGCAGGCTTGCCGACGAAATGCGCAAACGCGGCTTCAAAGTCCTGGTGAAACCGGTGGTGGCCGCTGATGAGATGCGCCGCGCCGGCGCCGACACCGCATTGATCGAGTGCAGCGTGAGCTGCGGCGATCAACGCCGGATCCGCCGCGAGGCCGAGATAATCATTGCTGCAGAACGAAACCACGCGCTGGCCGTTGATCGTGACCTGCGCGCCCTGCGCGCCGTCGAGCAGCAGCCGCCTGCGCTCGAGATGATCCGCCTTCAGCGCCGCCAGCCCCTGCTGCAGGCGGGTCAACGCTGCAAAACTCACAATGCCGTCAGGCCAAGCGTGTCGAACAGGCGCTGGTCGCGTTCCCATTCCGGGTTGCCGGTGGTGAGCAGCTTTTCGCCGTAGAAAATCGAATTGGCGCCGGCGAGGAAGCACAGCGCCTGCACCGCATCGCTCATCTGCTGGCGACCGGCCGACAGGCGCACGAAACTCTTCGGCATGCTGATCCGCGCCACCGCGATGGTGCGCACGAATTCGAGCGGGTCGAGCGCCTCGGTGTTGGCCAGCGGTGTGCCCTCGACCTGCACCAGCAGATTGATCGGCACCGACTCGGGTTGCGGGTCGAGCGCGGCCAGCTGCGCAATCAGGCCGGCGCGCTGGGTCAGCGATTCGCCCATGCCGACGATGCCGCCGCAGCACACATGCAGATCTGCCTGACGCACGCGATCCAGCGTGTCGAGGCGATCCTGGTACTGGCGCGTGGTGATGATGTCGCCGTAAAACTCGGGCGCGGTGTCGAGGTTGTGGTTGTAATAGTCGAGTCCGGCCTCTTTCAGCTGCTCGGCCTGGCCGTCCTTCAGCATCCCCAGCGTGGCGCAGGTTTCCAGCCCCAGCGCTTTCACCTCACGCACCATGTCGAGCACCGGATCGAGGTCACGCTGCTTGGGGCCGCGCCATGCCGCGCCCATGCAGAAACGCGAGGCGCCTGCGGCCTTGGCCGCCTTGGCCGCCGTCAGTACGTCGTCCAGATTCAGCAGCCCCTGGTTTTCGACCCCGGCGTCGTAACGCGCCGACTGCGGGCAATAGCCGCAATCCTCCGAGCAGCCGCCGGTCTTGATCGACAGCAGGGTGGAAAGCTGCACCCGGTTTGGATCAAAGTGTGCGCGGTGAACGGTTTGCGCCTGATACAGCAAATCGGCGAACGGCAGCGTGAACAGCGCTTCGATTTCGGCCACCGAGCGGCGCACTACGGGTTGAGTCATGTCATTCATTAATTGCCACCTCGATGGTCATATCCGCCCACGGTTCGCGTGCGGCCTTGTAAATATCAAACAGCGCCCACGGCACGATAATCGCCACCGCCAGACCCAGCACCAGCATCAGCCCCTGCCAGCCGCCCAGCAGGTCGTAAATCACCGGCCCGATCACCACCAGGCTGCCCATCACGCCGTAAAACCGGTAGCCTGCCCACTTGTTGTAATGCGTGGTCAGGCCATTGGGATGATGGGCAATGCTGGCGTAGACGAAAATCGACGCACCGAGCCAGAGCATCACCGGCGGCAACGACAGCACAAACGGCAAAAAACCGATGTTGTGGCTTGCAAGCAGCTTGCCCAGCAGCAGCGCCGTCAACGAAACCAGCATCACCGCGACAGTAATCAGGTTGAACAACAACGCATTGAAACGGGAGGATGAGGCAGAAATGACGCGTTTGACTTTCATGGACAGGATTGTCGGGGGCGCACCCCTTTCCTGTCAAACTTGAAGCCACTTAAAATTGAACATCCGCTCATTTTTTAATCACATTTTCGCGCACCACTGCCTGTTGTGCGGGGCAGTCTCCGGTAGGCAACCCGTGTGTCCCGCCTGTCACGCCGACCTGCCCTGGCACCGCCAACCCCAGTGTCCACAATGCGCCCTCCCCACGCCCGGCGGCGAAATCTGCGGCGCCTGCCTCAAGCACCAGCCGGATTTTGACCATACCCACGCCGCGCTGGCCTACAGCTTCCCACTCGACCGCCTGATCCCGCGCCTCAAATATCACGCCCAGCTCAGCATCGTGCCCGCACTGGGCTGCTGCCTCAGCGAGGCCGTCGCCACCCAGCTCCGCCCCGACTTGCTCATCCCGATGCCGCTGCACCCGAGCCGCATCCGCGAACGCGGCTTCAATCACGCAACCGAAATCGCCCGCGTCGTCGCCCGCCAACTCGAATTCCCGCTCGATACCACCCGCTGCCATCGCATCCGCGACACCCCGCCGCAGATGGGTTTGAAGCACGATGCGCGGCGGCGCAACGTGCGCGGTGCATTCGCCTGCTCCGGCGCAGTTGCGGGCATGCACATCGCCCTGATCGACGACGTGATGACCACCGGCACCAGCCTCGACGAACTGGCGGCGACCTTGAAGCGGGCCGGTGCGCGGGAAGTGACATGCTGGGCGGTGGCACGTGCGCTGCCGCCGGGAAGCTGAGTCCGGCCGCAGGAAAATTGCAAAGCAGACGCCCCGCCTGAACGTTCGCTGAAACACCTTGCAACACACTGAAACCGGCAGGACACGCCGCAGAAACGCCCTCTGCTTACGATGCGGCCCATCAGCAGAGCGAACGTTTGATACCCGATCGCAGCACGCTGAATGACATGTTCAACTTTTATGGGAATACCGTTATGAAAAGCGTTCTTCAGGTTGCAGTGCTCACTTCTTTTCTCGCATCTTTCTCGGCATTCGCGCATCACCCCGCCGAAGACATCGTCGACGAAGAAATCTACGAAATGATCGATGAAAATGTGGCCGACACGCCGCACGCCGATCTCGATTTCACCAGCATGGGGCTGTAATCGCACAGCAGATTGAGCCGGGCGACTACGCCCGCTCAATCCTGCAAGCGAAAAAGACCGGCTTGCTGACGGCAGTTTCCGCCAGCAAGCCGGTCTTCCTATTGCTGCCTCCTCCCTGCCGCACGCCGCATTCGTAGCCGGCCGCACCCGACTTCAATCCAAACGCGCCACCAGCATCACGTTCGCGAACGGCAAATCTCCGCTCATCGGCGTGGTTTCGACGCTGAACCCCAGCGCTTCCAGCGACTGGATCCAGTCGCTCAAGGGACGGCAATGCAGCGGGGGCAGGCGGTTGCCGCGAAAGAATGCGACCGTGCGATCAACCCAGTTGCTGAGCCTGAACCGCAAGCCGCCGCTGGCATCGCCCACCCGGGTGAGAAACAGCCCACCCGGCGGCAGTGCGGCACGCACCCGGCGCAGTACCTCGTCCTGGTCGGGAGTATCGACGTAATGCAGCACATCCATGATCACCACGACATCAGCCTGGCCGAAATCAACGTGGCGCATGTCGCCCTGCTCGAAGCGGGCGGGTGCGCCCAGGGCGGTTTGCGCGCGCCGGATATCGCTGTGCAGTAGATCGACACCGCGGATATCCGCCGGCTGGCCAGGCGCGGGCCAGCCGGCCGGCCACTCCCCTGCCGCGTAACAATGGCGGGTGGCGAGCAGCCAGGCGGCCAGCAATCCCTGGCCGCAGCCAAGATCAAGAATGCGGGCCTGGTCGGGGATCAGGCCGCGCTTCAACAAGCCGAGAAACACTGGATCGCCACCGAGCTTGCCGCGTGCGAAGTAGTAGGCAAAGCGGCCGGCGCTGCGATAGCGCTGGCTGGACAGATCGACGAGACGTTGACGCAGGGCGTGGGGACTGAAGTTCATGGTGCGGCGTATTGAAGGGTGAAAGGGAGAGTGACGCGTTGCAGGCAGCGACCCTGCGCAGTATCGAGCAGACGCGGCGGCTGAACGGATTCAAGGCCGCGACCGATGGCACGGATTGCGAGCGAACTCAACAAGCAAACCCATCCAGATGGAGTGCATTTTTAATCCATTCCACCGACCGGTTTCCTTCAGATCCGGCCGGGTATCCGCTCTGCGCGGGCACGCTGGCGCAATGACAGCCAGGCCGCCGCCGCCCCCAGCATCAGCCCACCCCACACATCGACCGCCACATGCTGGCGAGTGGCAAGGGTGGAATAAATGATGCCGATACACCATATCCAGTTGAATAGCCGACTCCACCCTGGTGCACCGAATCGGCGCAGCAGGTGGTCCAGCCAGATCCCCGAAAAAAAGGCCGTGGCGACGTGCAGCGACGGAAAGGCATTGCCTGCGGCATCGACGTTTTTCAGGAAATCCACGCCAGGATAGCGGGCCCAGTCGATATCGGCTGCGGGGACTGCAGTGGGCCAGAAGTAAAAAACAATCAGCCCCGCCAGGCAGGTTCCGGCCATCGCCCTGCCATAGCGATAGAGTTCGCGTCGCGTCGCAATCAAGGCTGGGGGCAGGGAAACATAGACCCACAAAGAGACATACAGCGACATCGCCCACGGCTGAAAACTGATCATCCGGTCCAGCCAGGTAAAGGGCATCACTGTGGTCGGATAGGCCGGCACTTTGAGCACGTAGAAATACGCACCGAAAAACAGGCCGATAAAAACGGGCGTGCCTACCGCTTTAAGAACCCCATGCTGGAAGATGACCGCTGCAATCTGCCGGTACCAGGGCGTTGGCTGACTGTTTTTCAATCCCTGTTCTCCGGGGTGCGGCAGGACCGACGCATGCGTGGTGTGCCGGTCATGAGAGGGCGTCTCGCAAGCGGACAAAACGCAGCCCGGCGGCGGCGGCCGACTCCAGCACGGCAGGCAGCACGTCGAGAATAACCGGAGTGCCCCCGGGGGTCCTTGCTGCGTTGCCATCGTGTAACAGCAAAATAGCGCCCCCCCGCAGCCCTTGCAACAACGCATGCTTGACCCGCTCGGCGTCACCGATCCGGGTGTCGAATCCCCGCGCCGACCAGCTGGCGAGCGTCAAGCCGAGTCGCGCCAGCACGGGGTCGAGAAAAGGATTGCGCAGACCGGCAGGAGCACGGAAAAACACCGGGGGCTGACCGGTAATCCGGCTGAGGGTATTTTGTGCGGCCTGCAATTCGCGCAGGAAACCCCGCGGGCCCAGCAGGGAAAAAGTGTGGCGATGGCGCTGGCTGTGGTTTTCCACGGCATGGCCACGGCGGACGATTTCCCGGCATACCTCTGGATAGCGTGCCGCTGTTGCGCCGACACAGAAAAAGGTGGCGCGAGCGGCGTGGCGATCCAGCATGTCCAGCACCTGCGGGGTAACGAGGGGGTCGGGGCCATCGTCGATGGTCAGGGCGATTTCATGCCTGGCCGCGGCGGCGGCGGGCAGCCGTGTCCAGTTCGGCCCCAGCCAGTTGCTGCGCGGCCACAGGCCGACAGCGGTCAGCAACAGATGATTGATGACCACGGCGCCCAATGCCCAGCGCCATAGCGCAGGTTCGGCGATCACGGCCACCAGCGCCAGCCCATGCAGCGCGAGGGTTACGCGGATCAACAGGGTGGGTTGCCAGGGGTCACGCATGACTGGAACCCGCATCGTATTGCCGGGCAAAAATCGCCGCATACATCAACGCCAGGATGACGCCCGGTGCGACGGTCACGCCCATTGCCTGCAGGATGGAGACGTCTGAAAATGCAAGCAGCCCAAAACCGGCGACGGTGGTGGCGCTGGCAAACAGCATCGAGGCCAGCGTGCGCGGCAGGATCGGCGTATGCGGATCGGGCCGGTCAAAAAACAGGGCGTAATTGGAGCCCACTGCGGCCACCAGCAGCAAACCCACCAGATGCAGAATGATCATTTGCTGACCAAACAGGCTCAATCCCGCCGTGACCGTCATGACCGCCGCCGCCAGCGGCGCGATGATGCGCAGCACGCGCATCGGCGAGCGAAAAACCACGAGCAGCAACGCAATGATGGCAACCAGCCCGCCGAGCGATAGCACGATGGCTTCATGCAGGTAGCCGGAATACAGGCGATCCGATTCGGCCTTCATGTCCACAAACAGCACATCGGGCATGGCGCCCAAGGCAGCGCGAACAGGATTCGCGTCGATGTCGACCCCCTCGGGCGCGGTCAGCGGCAACAGGGCACGCCATTGCCCGTGTTGCTGGATGAGCAGGGCATCGACCGCCATTGCCATCGAGGTCTGCTGCAAGTCACTTGCCTGCAGCAAAGGCTGGCTGCGCGCGACGTCGGCGTCGTCCAAAAAGGGCGTAAACAGGGATTCGCGCACCGGCAAGCCTTGAACGGCTTGCGCCAGGCGTGCTTCCAGCAGCGGGCGAGGAGGCAGGCTGGCCTGGCGCGCGCGTTGCATTGCCGTGCTGGGCAGATAACGGCTGGGGCTTTCGAATCCGGCAAGCTCGCCTTGCTCGACGAGTGTTTGCAGCAGGGTGGAAACGCGCTCGGCGGTGCGCAATACGGATTCCTGATCCGCGCCGGAGACGACGACCAGATAGCGCACATCCGGCGCGCCCATGTCGGCGCGCAAACGGCTATCGAGTTCCACCTCCGCTTGCGACACCGGACTGAGTGACGCGATGGTGTCATCCCACAAACTGGCACGGTTAGCGACCACGATGGCACAGGCCGCCAGCAACACGATCGCCGCAGGCCAGCGCAGGGCTGCCGCGCGTTGAGCGACACGAGACAGGGTGAGGCCGACAGCCGATAAATCATGAATGTGGAAGTTTGCGGGCAGCAACGAAGGCAAGACAAAGCGCGTCACCGTTGCGGCCACAATCAGCCCGGCAATGGCATACAAGCCGAGTTGTGCCAGGCCGGGAAAACCGGACAGCAGCAGCGAGGCAAAACCGGCTATCGACGTCAGCACACCAAGGCGAATGGTGGGCCAGAAGCGCTTGATCCAGTTTTGATGATCCGCACGATTTTGTTCCGATTGCACAAACAGGTAAATCGAATAATCCACCGCTTCGCCGATCAGGGCGGTGCCGAATCCCAGGGTGATGCCGTGCACCGCGCCAAAGCCCAGGCTGACCGCCGCAATGCCCGCCAGCGCACCGCTGATCACGGGCAACAAGCCCAATGCCAGGGCGCTGAAGGAACGATAAACGAGCAACAGCAGCGTTGCGATGAGCAGCAGGCTGATGATCGACAGGCGGGTGACCTGGCTTTTGATGGTGTCGCGCGACGTCACCGAAAACACGCCGGGACCAGTCATCACCAGTTGGGCGGCGGCGGTCGCGCCGGGGGCCTGGTCGAACGCCTGCCGGATGGCGGCCATGGCAAGTTGCTGGGCATCGGTGTCGCTTCCCGAGGCACGCGTTTGCATCAGCATCAAGGCGCGCGAGCCATCGCGCGATGCCCATGCGCCCTCTACCAGCTGCGGCTGGGTGCCGCTGTTGAGCTGCTCGAGCAATTGCACCATTTCCCCGGTCGGGTCGCGCGGCAGCAAGGATTTGACCAGCAATCCGGCCGGTGAGGCCAGCAGATCGATACTGTCGCTCAGGGCGGCCTGCAGACCGTCTGCGCTAAAGCGCTCGGGCGTCACGACCGGGCTCAGCAGGTAACGATGGTCGAACAGGAAAGCACGGTCGCGCTCGGTGTTGACGGGCTCGCCATTATTGACACTGACAAACGCAGGGTCGGCGCGCAGCTGCCGGGCGACTTGCCTGGAAAGCTGGGCACGGGTGGGGGCATCGGCGCCTTCGATACCCACCAGAATCAGGCGCGAAGCCAGGCCGTCGCTGAGTTGATCCATGAGCAACTGCTGCTCGGGCGTGGGGCTGCTCGGCAAAAATGCCGACAGGTCGGTGGTGAAGTGGGTGCGGCTGATGATGCCGACGCAGGCCAGTAAAAAAATCAGCCACAGTACGATGGCGGCGGTGCCACGGCGGCGCGGGCGGGTCATCACTGTGGCGCCAGCTGTTCGATGGTCATCAGCGAACGGTCGCCATCCGCCTGGATGATCTCGACGCTGCGCACCACGTCCTTGACCCCCTCCATGCGGATACGGGCAATGACGGCGCCGACCTTGGGGTCGAGCGGGGTGAGCACCAGGCCCCAGCCTTCCTGGCCACCGTCCAGGGCCAGGTGGTAGACCCGTTCCAGGGCCTTGCGGTCTCCAGCCAGGGTCGCGCGAATGCTCTCGATCATGCCGACCACCTCCGGATAGTCCTTGAGCTGCAGGACGTGCTTGCGGCGGCCGCGTTCAAAGGTGAGGGTGTCGCCGTCGAGCACCATGGTTTCGGGCCGCGGTTTCAGCGTGCGCTTTTCCAGGCGGGCCGGCGCGATGAACAGCAGTTCGCCGGAAGACTCGACCGGCTGGTCGAGGATGGAAATGAACTTCTTTTCAGTAAAGGTCGCGGCGCCTTGCGGGTGCTGCGCCAGGCCGGCCATCAGCTGGCTGATGGAGAGCGGCGCGGCAGCAGCGGCTTGATTGCACAGCAGAACCAGCGCAGCGGCGGCCCAGTAACGTCGCATCAATCGGCTCATGATTCAGGATCCTTCGCATGCCAGAAGTCAAAAAAGTTGAACCAGTTGAACGGCGCAGCGCGGCAGTGACGTTCCAGGCACGCGGCATAGTCGCTCACCGCCTGACGGATGGCGGCATCGCGCCCGGCGCGCTCAACATGGGTGAAATCAGCCAGCTTCTCGAAGTGGATGGCATACCGATTGCCCCCCAGATAGAGCCCGGTCATGAACACCACCGGCCGCTTGAGCATCGCCGCCAGGCGCATCGAACCGAGCGGAAAGGGGGCGGGCCGACCCAAAAACGGCAGCGTGAGCGTGGGTCCCGTATCCAGCGCGCGATCCGCCAGCACGCCGAGCACCACGCCTTCATCCAGGCGTGCCTTCACCTGCAACATGGAATCGAGCTGCCCCAGCGGAATGATGTCCTGCACCGCCGTCGGGTTGATGGCGGCGAGCGCGGCGTTGATCTGGCGGGCATTTTCCTCGTACATCACCATCGCCACCCGCAAACCGGGCTCTTTCCGGCCGACGGCGCGCACCAGCTCAAAACTGCCCATGTGTGCCCCCATCAGAAACAGCCCCTGTCCACGGGTGTAAGCCGCATCAAACACCTCCCGCCCGCGAACCTGAATATCGAACAAGTCATAGCGGCCATTGAGCAGATACACCCGGTCGTGGATGCAGGTGGCGAAGCTGTGGAAGTGACGAAACCGCTCGGACAGACGCGGCCGCCGCCCGAGCGCGCGCTGCAGATACACGCGCGAAGCCTTGCGGGCGCGCGGCGAAAACAGCAGGAAATACAGGCTGATCCCCACCAGCACGCCCCGCGACAGCGGACGTCCCAAGGTCAGCGAGATCCAGCTCATCACGCGCAGCATCAGCATGTTGCTGCGTTCCGGGCGCTTGACCCATTCGGCCTGATGATCGACCCCGGCGGGCGTCATGACGTCGCCCCATCGGCTGCGGTAAACGCCACGATGCCGCTGGCCACCACGCGTTCAGCCGCCTTCAACTCGAAACGGAAGATGCCCACGGCTGTCGACGAATAATCGAGGCGCAGGTTTTCGCCTGGCAAAACCGGACTGAGAAACTTTGCCGACTTGATCTCACCGGTCGCAGCGGCCGTTCCCTGCAACGCGGCCAGCGCAAGCAGCGCCTCGTCCAGCAAGACCACGCCGGGCAGAATCGGGCGGCCTGGAAAATGCCCGGCATAAGCCGGATGGTCAGCCGCGACGACCAACGGCAGGGAATGCGTCGTCATGCCGGCAGACCGTGCGACGTTTTTGCCTGCAGGCTGGCCAGCAAAGCCTGCGCCAGCTGATGGGGCAACTTGCCCGTGGCGTTGCGCGGCAGCGCGTCGACAAACAGCAGCGGGCGCGGCAGAAAAATGGGATCGATGCGTTCACGCAACGCCTGCATCAGCGCGGCTGGGGTCAGCGCCGGCGCCACCACCAGGGCGACCAGGCGGTGCACGCTTTCCACCTCGCCTGCATCGTCCGGCGGCAACACGAACACCCCATCCAGCACCCCGGGAATCGAGGTGAGCTGGTAGTTAAGATAAGCCAGGGAGGTCCGCTTGCCGGCAATATTGACTAGATCGGCATGGCGGCCATGCAGCAGGAAATGGCCCGGCTTCGCAGCGATGGGTTCGATCACGTCGCTCAGCCGGGTTGGTGCCTCGATGTGCCCGCCCTCGGCCCACACCGCCTCGCCCTCGAACCGCAGGCGAACTTCCGGAAAGGTCTGCCACGCCACGCCCGCTGTGGTACGGCGCGTCGCCAGCTGGCCGGTTTCGGTGCAACCGTAGATTTCCAGCAGCGGGCAGCCGAAGCGACGCTCCGCCTCGGCGGCCAGATTGGTCGACAGCGGAGCCGTGGCGGACAACACCAGATCAGCCGCGGGAAGGTCGGCTTGTGCCGCCAGCAGCGCGCGCAAGTGATAGGGCGACGTCGCCAGCACCCGCGGCCGCGGCAACTGTTTCAGGGTCGTGCCAATATCGTCCGGGTAAAAAGGACTGCCGTCATGCAGCGCGGCGCCGCATTGCAGCGGCAACAGCACCGTGGTTTCCAGCCCGTACATGTGTTGTGGCGGCACCGTGCCCACCAGCGCATGCGCCGGGGTGATGCCCAGGCGCGCGCCCTCGGCCTGCACATTGCGCACCAGATTGCCCCAGCGTTTGTCATGCGGCGTCGGCATTCCGGTGGAGCCGGAGGTAAAGACCCGGGCGATGACCTGGTCGCAATCGATCTGCGGAATCTGGGGGATGACCTCCGATTCCGGCATTGACGTTGGGTAACGGAACACCGGCAGGTCGATGGGGTACGCATCCTGATCGGTGATGCAAAACATATCCGGCGCGAGACACTGCATCTGCCTCACCATTTCCACGGTGTGATTGGGCGGCAGCACGCTCACCCGGCCGCTGACGATGCAGGCCGCCAGCGCAACCGTGAACCGGTAGCGATTGCTACACAGGTTGAGCACATGTCGACCGGCCGGCAACTCACCCGCGAGCGTTGCAACCTCACGCAGAAACTGCCCGGCGCTGACCGGCACGCCGTCGCGCCACGCCACGGTGGCATCGGCGCAGGAATGAGCAATCAGCGGCAGGGTCAGCATGGCCAGGAAGCGAACGGCTTAACGTGAATTTGAGGATACGTCAGGCAGAGTGGCCGGCCTTTTCCAGAACGCGCGCACGCCATCCATGATGCCGTGTTTTTCCAGGTTCGGCAGCTTGCGCAGACGCACCGCATACTCAACCGCAAACATCAGCAGAATCAGCGGAAACGACAGGAAATTGGCAAAAACAGACCAGACCTCCATGCTCGCGCAGCAGAACAGCACGCTGGAAACCAGCGCCGTTGCCAGGAAAAAAAACGTCCATGCCAACGTGACCTGGCGCGTGTAGCGCAGCACCTCCGGCGGCAGCGCGGTCCGGTGCACGGTTTCGGCCAGTTTTGTAACCAGCGGCTCCCGCCCGCGCATCAGCGTGGCACCGAACACAGCGGCCAGCATGACATTGGTGCCGACATGCTGCAGGAAATACACCCAACTGAAATTACGTTGCAGCGCGCCCCAGAACACCGCCAGCCCCATGCCCACGGCCACACAGAGCGCCAGCATGAGTAGTCGTCTGGGCGAGCGCCAGGCCAGCCACAACAAAATCGCCAGCGACGGCGCCAGCGAAACCGCCACGCCGAGCGATGGCAAAGTGGTGGCGGCCGACGTGGCCGCGCTGTAATGCGCCAGCACGGGGTAGGCGACAACCCCAACAGCGACGATGAACCCCCGCGCCACGCGCGCCACGCTCAACGGCATGAGATCAAGCTCATTTCGTCCGGTTGGCCGCAACGTGCCGGGTCAACTCGGCCAGCGAACTGAATATGCGGGTGTTGTCGGCGCTATCGGCGCGCAGCGAAAACCCAAACTGCTTCGACACCACCAGCGCCACCTCCAGAATATCGATGGAATCCAGCCCAAGTCCCTCGCCATACAGTGGCGCGTCGGGTTGAATGTCGTCCGGACTGAGCTCGAGATTAAGCGCAGTCACGATCAGGCCGGCAATTTCGCCTTGCAGCGCAAGCTGGGATTCGGTGGGTTTGGATTCAGTAGGCACGGGTTCAGACATAACGATTTCACAACAAAAATGAGCGGTGCACCCCGAACCAGCCGAGTTGCACCGCTCATTATATTCGGTAAGCCCGTTGACCGCAGTCTGGCTTATTCCGGCTTGCGATACACCCTGCGCGCCCGCATGGCCGGATCCGTCGCGATTTCCATGAAATGACCGCTTGAGTTTGCTGGAAATTTTCATCCCTCTCGCCCTCGGGAACCCAACAATCCGGAGAGCCAGTCAGGCGCCCTCCCGTCAGGCTCCTCCAACTCGCTGAAACGCGATTTTGGGGGGACTGGAAAAAAGCGCACAGGTTTGCTATGCTTCTCGTTTTTCCCGTTCCCCGGAATCCTTTTTCAATGCCCTACGTCAAAATCAAAGAAAACGAGCCGTTCGATGTCGCACTGCGCCGCTTCAAGCGCTCCATCGAAAAAGTGGGTCTGCTGACCGAACTGCGCGCCCGCGAGTTCTACGAAAAGCCCACCGCTGAGCGCAAGCGCAAGCTCGCTGCTGCAGTCAAGCGCCAGAGCAAGCGTCTGCGCGGCCAGCAACTCCCCCCCAAGATGTATTGATTCTGCGGCCACGCAGAATCTCGCTCGACCCATGTCGCTGAAAGCACGCGTCACCGACGACATGAAGGATGCCATGCGCGCCAAGGATACGGCGCGTCTCGGCACGATCCGTTTGCTGCTCGCTGCGATCAAGCAGAAGGAAGTGGACGAACGGATCGAGCTCGACGATGCAACGATCAGCAGCATCGTCGAAAAACTCATCAAGCAACGCAAAGACTCGATCAGCCAGTTCCAGGCCGCCGGTCGCGACGATCTGGTGGCCGTGGAGCAGGCCGAACTGGTCGTGCTGCAAGCCTATCTGCCCGAACAGCTGTCTGGCGCCGAAGTCGAGGCCGCCGTGATCGCAGCGATTGCCGAATCGGGTGCTGCCAGCGCCAAGGACATGGGCAAGGTCATGGGCTTGTTGAAGCCTCGTCTCGCCGGCCGTGCCGACATGGGGCAGGTTTCCAGCTTGATCAAGGCTCGGCTGGCAGGCTAGACGCCGCCCGGCACCTGCCCGGGCTTTTGATGCACCTCCCCTCGGTATGCGGCAACCATGATCCCGCGCGACTTCATCGATACCCTGCTTGCCCGCGTCGATATCGTTGATGTCATCGACCGTCGCGTGTCGCTGAAAAAAGCCGGCCAGAACTACCAGGCCTGCTGCCCTTTCCACAACGAAAAAACCCCCTCCTTTACCGTCAGCCCGACCAAGCAGTTCTACCATTGCTTCGGCTGCGGCGCGCATGGCTCCGCGCTCGGTTTCCTGATGGAATACGAGCACATGAGCTTCCCCGATGCCGTTGCGGCGCTGGCACAGGATGTCGGTCTGCCGATACCGGAATCGGCACAGGACTCCGACCGCCCCAAACCGCCGCCCGCCCTGTGGGATGCACTGGAACAAGCCGCGCAGTTTTACCGGCAACAACTCAAAAGCTCGCCGCGCGCAATCGACTACCTGAAACAACGCGGTCTCACCGGCACGATCGCCGCCCGCTACGGCATGGGTTATGCGCCGGACGACTGGTCGCCGCTGAAGCAGGTTTTCAATGATTACTCAGCCGACGCGCTTGCCGCCTCCGGCTTGGTCATCGACAACGAACGCAGCCGCTACGACCGCTTCCGCGACCGCATCATGTTTCCCATCAAGAACATCAAGGGCCAGATCGTCGGCTTTGGCGGACGCGTGCTCGACAAGGGCGAGCCGAAATATCTCAATTCGCCGGAAACCCCGCTGTTTCACAAAGGCTCGGAGCTATACGGCCTGTTTGAAGCGCGCGCAGCGATCAAGGCCGCCGGCCGCGCCATCGTGGTCGAAGGCTACATGGACGTAGTGGCGCTGGCGCAGCACGGCGTGGAATTTGCCGTGGCCGCGCTGGGCACCGCCACCACGCCGATTCATGTGCGCACCCTGCTGCGCCATACCGACCGCCTGATCTACGCGTTTGACGGCGACAATGCCGGGCGCAAGGCGGCCTGGCGTGCACTGGAAAATTCGCTGGAAGCCTTGCAGGATGGCAAGGAAATCAGCTTCCTGTTTCTACCGGAAGGCGAAGATCCGGACAGCACCATTCGTGCCCAGGGCCAGGCGGCCTTCCTGCGCCTGCTGGATCACGACACCCTGCCGCTGTCGGCATTTCTGGTGCGTGAACTGGCAAGCGGGCTCAAGCTCGACACCCAGGAAGGCCGCGCATCCCTGCTCAAACAGGCCAAACCGCTGCTGGAAAAAATCACCGCGCCGATGCTGGGCAGCCTGATCCAGCGGCAAATCGCCGAGCTGGCGCACGTGCCGGCCAACGAACTCACGCAAATGGGCGTGAAACCCACCATTGCCCGCCGCGCACCGCCGCGTCCCACGCGCCGCCCGGCCCCCTCGCGCTTGCGCAGCCTGGCGCGCATGATGCTGCTCAATCCGCAGCGGGTCGCCGAAGTCGATCAGGCATGGCTGGACGCCAACGATCCGCTGTTCGAGCATCTGGCCGATCTCATGACCTGGCTGCGCGACATCGGAAGCCCCAGCCTGCCCTCCCTCGCCGAAGCCGCGCGCGGCAGCACGCTGGAAAGCCTGGTCAATGAACTTATGACCGACTTGCTCGACAAAGACGATAGCTGGGACTGGAACGCCGAATTCGATGGCGCCGTCAGGCAACTCCACGATGACTGGCGCCGCCGACGGCAACAAGACCTGGCTGCGCGGCCACTGAACAGCCTGAGCGCCAGTGAACGCCAAGAACTGGTAGACCTGGCACGGTCCTAGCTTGCCAGAAACGGCAAGACAACGCCAGGCATTGCGGTATAATTGCCGGTTTTTGAACGACTTTATCTGTCCGCGCGCCCTGCGCGAGATGGAACCTGAGCGGAGAAGAATCTGTGGCTGTACGTGGAAGAAAACCCGGTGGTGGTGCCAAGAAAGCCGAAGCGCTGATCCCTCTCAAAGAATTGACGCCGGTGGAAGCCGAAGCGCGTCGCACCCAGCTTAAAAACCTGATCATACTGGGCAAGGAGCGCGGCTTCCTGACCTACGCCGAAATCAACGACCACTTGCCCGACGAAGTGCTGGACGCCGACCAGATCGAAGGCGTGATCAGCATGATCAACGACATGGGCATCCAGGTCTACGACGAAGCGCCGGACGCCGAAACCCTGCTGATGCAGGAAGCCGCGCCTGCGGTCGCCGACGAGGATGTGGTCGCCGAAGCCGAGCAGGCGCTGACGACCGTCGATTCCGACTTTGGCCGCACCACCGACCCGGTGCGCATGTACATGCGCGAAATGGGCACGGTCGACCTGCTCACCCGCGAAGGTGAAATCGAAATCGCCAAGCGCATCGAAGAAGGCCTGCGCCACATGGTGATGGCCATTTCGTCGTGCCCGCTCACCATCCAGCAGATTCTGGACATGGCCGCGCTGGTCGAAAAAGACGAGTTGCGCATCGATGAACTGATCGACGGCTTTGTCGAGGTCGCCTCCGCCACGCCGACACCCGCTGCAACCAATGCAGCCGCAACGGACGAGTCTGACGAGGAAGAGGAAGAAGAGGAGGAAGACGAAGAAGCCGCCCAGGCTGCAAGCGCTGCCATAGCGGCCGCCAACCTGGCGCAACTCAAGGCCGAAGCCCTTGCGCAATTCGACTTCATCCGCAAGGCCTACAAAAAGGCCCAGCTCGCCCAGACCAAATTCGGCCTCGGCACCCCGCAGCACATGAAAGCGCAGTCCGAAGTGACTGACCTGCTGATGGTGTTCCGCTTCTCGGTGCGCCAGGTCGACGGCCTGTGCGAACAGATCCGCAACGCAGTCGAAGAAGTGCGCTCGCACGAACGCAAGGTCATGGATTTCTGCATCAACCGCTCCGGCATGCCGCGCGCGCATTTCATCAAGACCTTCCCCGGCAACGAAACCAATCTCGCCTGGGTCGACAAGGAAATCGCCGCCAAAAAAGGCTATTGCTCGACGCTTGCCAAGGTGCAGTACGAAGTCAAGGCACACCAGGAAGCCCTCATCGCGATGCAGGATCGCATCGGCCTGCCGATCAAGAACCTGAAAGACATCAACAAGCAGATGTCCACCGGCGAAGCCAAGGCGCGCCGCGCCAAGCGCGAAATGATCGAGGCCAACCTGCGTCTGGTGATCTCCATTGCCAAGAAATACACCAACCGTGGCCTGCAGTTCCTCGACCTGATCCAGGAAGGCAACATCGGCCTGATGAAAGCAGTCGACAAGTTCGAATACCGTCGTGGCTACAAGTTTTCGACCTACGCCACCTGGTGGATCCGCCAGGCCATCACCCGGGCCATCGCCGACCAGGCGCGGACCATCCGCATCCCCGTGCACATGATCGAGACCATCAACAAGCTCATCCGCACCAGCCGCTATCTGGTGCAGGAGCTGGGCCGCGAGCCCACCCCCGAGGAAATCGCCGAAAAGATGGACTTCC
>JAHJRA010000010.1:0-26541 GCA_018831045.1 Gammaproteobacteria bacterium
CGCTGCAGATCAGCGTGAGGTCGTGCCCGGTGTCGAGGCCGCGTACCGACAGCAGGCGCATTGCCGCTTCCTTGTCGCCGACGTGACAGCCGAGCGCATAGCAGGAGTCGGTGGGGTACACGATGACCCCGCCGCGCTTGAGGATGTCGACCGCCTGCTGGATCAGCCGCGGCTGTGGATTGTCTGCATGAATATTGAAGAATTGCGCCATACGGTCTCAGGCCAGCGTAGGGGAAAAATGGTCGGCCAGTTCGGGCCAGCCCTGCCACACCGGCTGGCAGTAGTGCGGCAGCGCGGGCAGGCGGCCGAGGTCGATGCCCTCGCCCGGCGCATGGAAATCGGCCCCGCGCGAGGCCTTGAGACCGAAGGCGCGCGCAAGGTCGGCAAACTTGCCGTATTCGGACGGGTGGTGGCTGCCGGTGATGACCTCGATGCCCTCGCCGCCCAGCGCGCGGAAAGCATCCAGCAGCAGGTGCAGCTCGCGCGCGTTGAACGCATAGCGCCCCGGATGCGCGATCACCGCGATGCCGCCGCTCGCGCGGATCCAGCCGACGGCGTTTTCCAGCGCGGTCCATTCGTGCTCGACATAGCCGGGGTTGCCGCGCGTGAGGAAACGCTTGAACGCGCTGCGCATATCCGGTGCGTGGCCCTCGGCCACCAGCCAGCGGGCAAAGTGCGTTCGGCCCACCATTTCCTTGTTGACGGCGTAGCCGAACGCGCCTTCATAGGCACCGGCGATGCCGGACCGCGCCAGGTCGTCGCCCATGCGACGGGCACGCTCGATGCGGCCGCGGCGGATGCCGGCAAGCCCGGCGGCAAGGTCGGGGTGGGTCGGATCGATCCGCAGGCCGACGATATGGACCGTCTGCCCGCCCCAGGTGACCGAGATTTCGACGCCCGGGATCAGCACCACCCCGGCGGTCTCCGCCGCCGCCTGCGCCGCGGCGATGCCGGCGACGTCGTCATGGTCGGTCAGGGCGAGCGCATGCACGCCGTTGGCCGCGGCGCGGGCAACCACGTCGGCGGGCGGCAGGACACCGTCGGACACGTTGGAATGGCAATGCAGATCGATATTGAGCATCGATGATCGGGATCGGGCGACCAGGGCCAAAAGCGCTTGGTCAGGAGGGGGAATCATAGCAAAATAAGCGGCCGCCCGAATTACAGAGGGCGGGGCGCCACCTGAACGACAAAAAGCCAGATGAAAAAACTGCTGTTCGACCTGTTCCCCGTCATCATCTTCTTCATCGCCTACAAGCTCGGCGACGCCAACGTCGAAGCCACCCGCGACTTCATGGCAAGCGTAGGCCTGCCGCAGCCCGGGGCGGCCGGCGAAAAGCCCGGCATCTACCTCGCCACCCTGGTCGCCATCGTCGCCAGCTTTGTGCAGATCGGCTGGGTCAAGCTGCGCGGCCACAAGGTCGAGACCATGCTGTGGGTCACGCTGGGCATCATCGTGGTGTTCGGCGGCGCCACCCTGTGGCTGCACGACGAGAGCTTCATCAAATGGAAGCCGACCGTGCTGTACTGGATTTTTGCGGCCATCATTTTTGGCGCCGCCTTGTTCGGCCGCAATGTCATCCGAAGCCTGATGGGCAAGCAGATGGAACTTCCCGACATCGCCTGGAGTCGGTTGAATGCAAGCTGGGGCGCTTTTTTTGCGGTCATGGGGCTTGCAAATCTGTTTGTCGCCTTCAACTTCTCGACGGACGCGTGGGTCAACTTCAAGCTGTTCGGCAGCCTGGGGCTGATGCTGGTGTTTGTCGTCGGTCAGAGCATGATGCTGACCAAATACCTGGATCAGGCTGAGCTGGACCAGGCCAAACTGGACAAGGAAGAAAAGCAATAATGTTCTACGCCATCGTCGGGCAGGATGTGCCCGATAGCCTGAATCTGCGACTTGCCGCCCGTCCCGCGCATGTGGAACGCCTGCAGGCCCTGCAGCAGGCCGGACGCCTGCTGCTGGCCGGCCCCTTTCCCAACACCGACAGCACCGATCCGGGCGCTGCGGGCTTTTCCGGCAGCCTGATCGTCGCCGAATTCGACACCCTCGCCGACGCGCAGGCGTGGGCCGATGCCGATCCCTACGTGGCGGCGGGCGTCTATGCCGGCGTCAGCGTCAAACCTTTCAAGAAAGTCTTTCCCCAATGAGCACGGCCGACCTGATCCGCGAGCGCCTTGCCGCGCTGGAGCCCGAAACCTTCACCCTGGAAGACGAAAGTGCCCAGCACAAGGGCCATGCCGGCGCGGCCTCGGGCGGCGGGCATTTCCGTCTCACACTGGTGTCACACCGATTCCGTAATCTCTCCACCCTCGCCCGCCACCGGCTGGTGTATGAAACCATGGGCGAACTGATGCAGCGCGAGATCCACGCGCTGTCGATCACCGCCCTCACCCCCGAAGAACTCTAAAAGGAACCCGAATGCGTACTGCCCTACTCACCACCCTGATCCTGCTTGCCCTCGCCCCGCTGGCGCAGGCGCAAACCCCCGCAACCCCGACCGCGCCCATGGCCGTCGTCAACGGCAAGGCCATTCCCCCGATCTATGCAGACATCGTCAAACGCGAAATGGCGCAGGGCCAGCCCGACTCGCCGCAACTCGACGCCCGCGTGCGCGAGTCGCTGATCAATCTGGAGCTGCTGTCGCGTGCCGCCGTCGACAAGGGCCTCGACAAGGACGCACGCGTCGCCGCCAGCCTCGACATCCGCCGCATGGACACGCTGGCCAAGGTTTATCTGGAAGACTACGTGAAAGCCCACCCGGTGACCGACGCCGAAATCCAGGCCGCCTACGACCAGGCCAAGGCCGACGCCACCGAGCCGGAGTACCGGGCCCGCCACATTCTGGTGAAGACCGAGGCGGAAGCGAAAAAAATCATTGCCGACCTCGGTAAGAAGGCCAAATTCGAGGATCTGGCGAAGAAACAGTCGATCGACACCGGCTCCGGCCGTAACGGCGGCGTTCTCGACTGGTCGGACCGCCGCGCGTTCGTGCCCGAGTTTTCCGACGCGCTGGCGGCCCTGAAAAAAGGCGAAACCAGCAAGACGCCGGTCAAGAGCCAGTTCGGCTACCACGTCATTCGCCTCGACGACACGCGCAAGCCGCAGATCCCGCCGCTGGACACGGTGCGCGGTGAAATCGTCAAGCAGGTGCAGCAGACGCGCATCCGCGATGCCATCCTCAATGCACGCGCCAGTGCAAAAATCGAATAAACGACTAATAATGATTCAAGGCCGGCATCAATCGGCCTTCACCTGACAGGGAGCCGAACATGGCCAAAGAACATAATCAACTGCAAGACGTTTTTCTCAACACGCTGCGCAAAGAGCGCATTCCGGTGTCGGTGTTTCTCGTCAACGGCATCAAGCTGATGGGGCGAATCGAGTCCTTCGACCAGTTCGTGGTGCTGCTCAAGGGCCAGGATCAGGCCGCGCAGATGATCTTCAAGCACGCCATCTCGACCATTTCGCCATCGCGCGAAGTGGTGCTGCCGCCGCGCGACGCCGCCGAGGCCTGACCGTTCACTCGACCCGGGCGACCAGCAAACTGGCCGCCGTCGGCGCATCCACCAGCACGACCGCGCCGCCGCGATAGCCCTGTCCGTAGCGGGCGGGGATCGATTCGAGCGCGTGCCTGTCTTTCAGATACATCACCACGTACCCATCGGGGTGCGCTTCCAGCCACGGAGCCAATTCATTGCCCAGCAGTTCGTCCAGCGGCGCTTCCAGCCGGCCCAGGAACTGATACTGGGCGTGATACTTGGCGGCATTGGCAACCCGTCCGCCTTCGTCCTGCACCGCTTTGATCGCCAGCGCCATTGGCTTGATGTCGTAGAACGGCCTGAGCGACTGCATCAGGGTGAACTGCAGCACGATCAGGGCGGCCACCCCCAGCAGCGCCAGATTCACGAACGGCTGCACACCGCGCCGCCCCCCCGTCCAGGCCGCCAGCGCCGCCAGCACCAGCAGCGCACCCGGCCACAGCGTCGGCAAAGCAGCGACTTCATGCTGCAACGCGGCGATCTGCCCGCTGGCCGCGAGCATCAGCACACCACCCAAAACCGCTGCCAGCAAGGCAGGCAAGCCAACCCGGGATGACGGTCGATCAGCCAGCACGCGCGCCGCCAGCAGGGCAAACGCCGGGAACATCGGGACCAGGTAATGCGGCTGCTTGCCGCTGATGAAGGAAAACGCGACGAACACCGGCAACATCCAGGCCAGGCAAAAGCGCGTACCGCGGTCCAGGCCAGTTTTCCAATGATGGACCAGCGCCTTCCAGAAGCCCGGCCAGGCGAACCACGGAAACAGCAGCAAGGGCAGCAAGGGCAGATACCACCAGAATGGACGCCGGTGAGCGAAGGACTCGACCATGCGATCGGCGGTCTGCCCCCAGAAAATCGCATTGCGATAGGCTTCGCCGCCGGCATGGCCCGCCGGGATGGCCCACGCCAGCGCAATCGCCGCGCCTAACAGCACCGCCAGCCCCACCCCGGCGAACCAGCGGGACCCCCTGAGGCCCGGATTCCACCACGGCGCCAGCACGGTGATCGGCAGCAGGTTCAGCAGGATGACCGGCCCCTTGGTCAGCACGCCCATGCCGATCGCGATGCCCAGCATGACGAAGCCGCGCCGCTTGCCCCCGGCAGCGCCGAGCACGCCGTGCATGCCAGCCAGCACCCAGAACGCCAGCATCACATCGAACATGACCGTGGTGGAAAAAATGATCCATAGCAGCGCGCTGACCAGTATCAACGTGGCCTGCCCGCCGAGGCCGACGTGCTGCGGCCACAGGCGGCGGGCAAGCAGGAAGGTCAGCACCAGTACGCCGCCGGAAAACAGCGGCATCACCAGCCGCGGCCACCCGTCGTTGACGCCGAACAGCGCCCAGCCGGCATGGACCATCCAGAACATGAACGGCGGCTTGTGGCTGTAGGGCTCGCCGTTCTTGTACGGCACCAGGAAATCGCCGCGCAGCCACATCTCCCACGCCGCGCTGACGTAGCGCGTTTCGTCGATCGGGGTCAGCGGACGCAGCCACAGCGCCACCGCGGCCAGCACGACCAGCAGCAGCAGGCTCAGGAGCAGCAGGCCCCGCCCGGAGGCGTCAGGGCTTTGTTGCAGGTTCATCGGGTGAAGGGTCAGGTTCGTCCAGCGCGGCATCGATCCGTGTATCGAGACTGTGGCCATGGCGGAAACGATGATAGAGATAAGCGCCCAGCGCACCGGAAATCACAAATAGGGCGCTGGCCAGCGCGATCTTCATGGTCAGCGCGATATGCATGCCGCTGCCGACCAGCGCGAACACCAGCGTCTGCGGCAGATAGCCGATGAACGTGCCGGAAAAGAAAGGCAGCGGGCGGATGCTCGAAAGACCCGCAGCCAGATTGGTCAGCAGGTTGTTTCCCACTGGCAGCAACCGGATCAGGACCGTCATGGTAAAGGGGTGATCGTGAATGAATCGATCAAACCGTCCTGCACGCTCGCCCATCCGCGCGCGCAGCAGTTCTCTGCCGAACAAACGCGCGTAAGCAAAGGTCAGCATACAACCCAGCAAGGCCACCATCGCGCCCAGCAGCGTGCCCAGTTCCACACCGAAAGCATAACCACCGAGAAAGGCGACGATCTGGCGCGGCAGGCCGATGGCTGTGAACAACCCGCCCATCAGCAAAAACAGCAGCTCACCGCTGACGCCATGACCGCGTACCCGCCTATCGATCCAGGCCTCATTGAGGCTGCCCCCCAGATCACTGGTATGGAACACATAGCCCAGCAGCGCCAGGCTGAATATCAGCGCCAGGCCCTTGAAAATAAGTCGCGCTTTCATTTAAAGATCGGAGTCGGGCTCGATCTGCGGCAGGCGCACCCGCCGCTGCAGCCAGGCCACGCCGAACAGGTCGACGATGCCCACCCACAGCCGGTTGTGCACGCCGTATTTCGACGTGCCGCGTTCGCGCGCACGGTGGGATACCGGCACCGACACCACCGCACCGCCGTTGCGCAGCACCAGCGCCGGCAGGAAGCGATGCATGTGATCGAAGTTGGGCAGTTGCAGAAAGGTCTCGCGGGCGAACAGCTTGAGCCCGCAGCCGGTGTCCGGCGTGTTGTCCTTCAGCATGCGCGAACGCACGCCATTGGCGACTTTCGACGACAGGCGGCGCACGAAGGTGTCGTTGCGCTTGGCACGCCAACCCGCCAGCAGTTCCAGATTCGCCGGTTGGACCGGGTTGGCCAGTTCGGCCAGCAGCACGGGAATGTCGGCCGGATCGTTCTGGCCGTCGCCGTCGAGGGTGGCGATCCACTCGTAGCGCGCTGCGTTCACGCCTGTGGCTACTGCCCGGCTCTGCCCGCACGAGGCGCGGTGGCGAATCACCCGCAGCATCGGGAATTCGACTTTCAACGCCTGCAGCCGCGCTTGCGTGGCATCGGTACTGCCGTCGTCGATGTAGAGGATTTCGAACGCGGTATTGCCGGACAGCGCCGCCGCGATTTCGCGTACCAGCGGTTCGACGTTGTTCTGCTCGTTCTTGACGGGTACGACCACGGACAACCTGCCGTGATAGGCATGTTTCGGCATTGCTGTATGGCGTGGTCGCGCTGGCGGCGCGCTGATGCGCGAGATTGGGACAGCCGATATTCTAGTTCATTTATACCAACGCGCTGATTTCGACGGCCCGTTGCAGGGCATATCGATTCGGACGTTCAAGGTAAAAAGGCTGGGACGGAATGCCGCGAGTAACAGGCGATACGGCGAATGCTGGCGGAGAGGGCGGGATTCGAACCCGCGTTAGGATATTATCCTAAACACGCTTTCCAGGCGTGCGACTTAAACCGCTCATCCACCTCTCCGGGAGCCGCGCATTCTAATCGAGCGGCCGGGTTAAGGCAAACCGGCGAGACGCCGCAATCCAAGGTGCGCCAGCTAATGCGGGGAGGCGTAACGCGTCCAGTCCGCGCTGATGCCGTCAAAGCACGCGCGGTATTCGGGCGAATTGCGGGTGAGCTCGTCGGTGCCGCTCCAGTCCCCCGTGATGCGGACCGGCTTGCCGTCCAGCGTGCCCTCGCACGACTCGTAGTTCACCTGCCCGTCCAGCTCGAACTGACGAAAGCTGTGCAGTCCGCCGTTGTGGTGGTGCAGGTTGATATAGGCGTGCGACGGGTGCAGCGGCCGCCAAGGCGGCGCACTGGAAAAATAATCCCGGACCACCCTGCCCTCGGCATCGTACACATTCACCTCGGCGATATGGATGGCCTCGGGCAGCGTGGCATCGCGCTGTATCCGCGACAGCAGGCGTCCGCTGGCCGCATCGTAGTAGCTGGTGATGCGGTAGCGGTAGCCGGCCGCGGCAACGCCTTCGTATTTTCCGGTTGTTTCCTCGGTGCGGACTGAGTGCCGCACAAGCTGCTGTGCGTGCAGGGCGTATACCGCGCGATGGAATTCCGGCCGTGAAGGCGCCGCCCCCGCCAGTTGCGCAACGCACAGTGCGGCTACTGCGATTCGGTATTTCATGTTGTCGTCTCCGCTTGATCCCACTGCTGGATGAAGCGCGCCAGCCTCATTCCGGTTTCTGCTGCGTTGCGGGCGCATCGATCTCGCTGCGCTCGGACCAGTTGCTCTCGGGCAGGAATTCGGCACGCTCGGCGACGATCCGTGCTTCGTCCATCCGACCCAGGGCCTCCAGCACGGACGACTTCAGCAGCAGCGAATCGCGGCTGTCGGGATCCAGCAGGAGACCTGCATCGACGATCTCCAGCGCTTCCCCGGGCTGGCCCCTCAGGTGAAAGCAGATGGCCAGGTTGTGGTAGGCCTTCTGGTAGCCGGGGTCCAGGCGGATCGCGGTGGAAAAGTGCCGGGCCGCCCGCTCCAGGCGCTGCTGTCTGGCATGCACCACGCCCAGGTCGTCGTGAGCTTCGGCGTTGTTCGGGTCCAGTTCGATCGCGCGCGCAAGGTCGCGCTCGGCGTCCGCCAGATGGTTGCGCCAGATGTTGCGCACGCCGCGCTTGGTGTAGGCCACGGAATCGTTCGGATGGCGCCGGATATAGACGTCGAGGTCGGCAATGCCTGCGTCCACCCGACCCAGGCGGCCGAGCGCCATGCCGCGCCCGAAATAGGCCCGGTCCTGGCGGTCATCCAGCCGGATGGCGGCGCTGTAGTCGGCCACGGCCCCGTGCAGGTCGTTCAGGGCATAGTGGGCGTCGCCGCGCTGAGTATAGAACACGGCCACGCGCGGCGCGGCATCGATCAGGCGGCTGTATTGCTCGAGGGCGGCAAGCGCCGCGTCCCGTGTCAGGAACGCGGCACCGGCTACGGATGCCATACCCATCGCCACGGCGGCCAGCAGCATGCGTGAAGCCCTAGCGCAGTATCCTTCCATGCTTTGCCTCCCTTTGATTGAAGACGGCAGCGCATGCCGCTTTATTCCGGTTTTTCGGTGAAAGCCGGTCCGCCCGCGAATTTGCGCCGGGGGCTTGAAAAGCCTGCATACGCCCCCACGTCTTCGCGAGAACCCATTTGGAGCCCACATGCAGGACGAACTCAAAACCGACGCCGACGCTAGCGAACACGCCGAAAAAGACACCATGCCGAGCCTGGAAGCGCTGTTGAAGGCCGCCGAACTGCAGGCGGCCGAGCATCACGACGCCTGGCTGCGCGCCAAGGCGGAAACCGAGAACATGCGTCGGCGCGCGGCGGAAGACGTCGACAAGGCGCGCAAGTTTGCGGTGGAAAGCTTTGCCAGCGAACTGATGGCGGTGAAGGACAGCCTGGAAGCCGCGCTCGCCGCCGAGTCGCCCAGCGTGGAAAACCTGCGCGACGGCGTCGAGCTGACCCTGAAGCAGCTGACCGCCGCGTTCGGCAAATTCAATCTCAACGACATCGACCCGCTGGGCGAAAAATTCGACCCGCACCTGCACCAGGCGATCCAGATGGTCGAGTCCGACCAGCCGGCCAATACGGTGGTGACGGTGCTGCAGAAAGGCTACCGCCTCAACGAACGCACGCTGCGGCCGGCGATGGTGATGGTGGCCAAGGGCCCCGGCGGCTGAGCCGCTAAAGACACCGCGGCCGAGCTTGAGCGGGCTTATTGAAATAGGCCCACCCTCCCCCATATCCAATTCAATTCACACTTTTACAGAAGGAACACATCATGGGACGCATTATTGGCATTGACCTGGGTACCACCAACTCCTGCGTGGCGGTGATGGAAAACGGCACGCCGAAAGTCATCGAGAACGCCGAGGGCGCGCGCACCACGCCGTCCATCGTCGCCTATACCGAAGACGGCGAGATCCTGGTCGGCGCGCCGGCCAAGCGCCAGGCAGTCACCAACCCGAAGAACACGCTGTATGCGGTGAAGCGCCTGATCGGCCGCCGGTTCGAAGAGAAGGAAGTGCAGAAAGACATCGGCCTGATGCCCTACAAGATCGTCAAGGCCGACAACGGCGACGCCTGGGTGGAAGTGCGCGGCCAGAAAATGGCGGCCCAGCAGGTCTCGGCCGAGACCCTGCGCAAGATGAAGAAGACCGCCGAGGACTATCTGGGCGAAGAAGTCACCGAAGCCGTGATCACCGTGCCGGCCTACTTCAACGACAGCCAGCGCCAGGCCACCAAGGACGCCGGCCGCATCGCCGGTCTGGAAGTCAAGCGCATCATCAACGAGCCGACTGCCGCTGCGCTGGCGTTCGGCATGGACAAAAAAGAAGGCGACCGCAAGATTGCCGTGTATGACCTCGGCGGCGGCACCTTCGACATTTCCATCATCGAGATTGCCGAAATGGACGGCGAGCACCAGTTCGAAGTGCTGTCGACCAACGGCGACACCTTCCTTGGCGGCGAGGACTTCGACCAGCGCTTGATCGACTACATCGCTGACGAATTCAAGAAAGAACAGGGCGTCGACCTGAAGAAGGACGTGCTCGCGCTGCAACGCCTGAAAGAAGCGGCAGAAAAGGCCAAGATCGAGCTGTCGTCCGCGCAGCAGACCGAAGTCAACCTGCCCTACATCACCGCTGACGCTTCGGGCCCCAAGCACCTGGCCGTGAAGATCACCCGCGCCAAATTCGAGAGCCTGGTCGAGGAACTGATCAAGCGCACCATCGACCCCTGCAAAATGGCGCTGAAGGATGCCGGCCTCACCACCGCGCAGATCGACGACGTCATTCTGGTCGGTGGCCAGACCCGCATGCCCAAGGTGATGGATGCAGTAAAAGACTTTTTCGGCAAGGAAGCGCGCCGCGATGTGAACCCGGATGAAGCGGTCGCCGTCGGCGCTGCGATTCAGGGCGGCGTGCTGCAGGGCGAAGTCAAGGACGTGTTGCTGCTCGACGTGACCCCGCTGTCGCTGGGCATCGAAACCCTGGGCAGCGTGATGACCAAGCTGATCCCGAAGAACACCACGATCCCGACCAAGGCAAGCCAGGTGTTTTCGACCGCCGACGACAACCAGAGCGCAGTGACGGTGCACGTGCTGCAGGGCGAGCGCGAAATCGCCTCGGGCAACAAGAGCCTCGGCCAGTTCAACCTGTCCGACATCCCGCCCGCACCGCGCGGCATGCCACAGATCGAGGTCACCTTCGACATCGACGCCAACGGCATCCTGCACGTGTCGGCCAAGGACAAGGCCACCGGCAAGGAAAACAAGATCAAGATCCAGGCGAGCTCCGGACTGTCCGAAGAGGAAATCCAGCGCATGGTGAAAGATGCCGAAATCAACGCTGCCGAAGACCACAAGGCAGTGGAACTGGCGACCGCACGCAACGCAGCCGACGGCATGATCCATTCGGTGAAGAAATCGCTGACCGAATACGGCGACAAGGTTTCGGCCGACGAAAAGGCTGCGATCGAAGCTGCGCTGAAAGAGTGCGAAGAGGCCGTGCGCGAAGGCGACAAGGACACCATCGAGGCCAAGACCAACGCATTGGCCACTGCCAGCCACAAGCTTGCCGAACAGATGTACAAGGACGAGCAGGCGCAGCAGCCGGGGGCAGCAGCCGAAGGCGGCGCCCATGCGGCTGACGACAACGTGGTCGATGCCGAGTTTGAAGAGGTTAAGGACAAGTAAGCCGTGAGCAGTAAGCGGTGAACGGGCAACCGTTCACCGCTTTTTGCTTTTTCCGCTTACTGCTCACTGTTTACCGCTCACCATCATGTCAAAACGCGACTACTACGAAGTCCTCGGTGTTGCCAAAAACGCCTCGGACGAAGAAATCAAAAAGGCCTACCGCAAGCTGGCCATGAAGCACCATCCTGACCGCAACCCGGACGACAAGGGCGCGGAGGAAAAATTCAAGGAAGCCAAGCAGGCGTACGAAATGCTGTCCGATTCCGACAAGCGCGCGGCTTACGATCAGTTTGGCCATGCGGGCGTCGATCAGCAGGCCGGCATGGGCGGCGGAGGCGGCGGATTTTCCGATGCCTTCTCCGACATCTTCGGCGACATCTTCGGCGGTGGTGGTGGCAACCGCCGCGATCGCGTCTATCGTGGCGCCGACCTCCGTTACAACCTGGAAATCGGGCTGGAAGAAGCCGCGCGCGGCACCGAAACCAAAATCCGCATCCCCACACTCGAAGAATGCGGAGTCTGCCACGGCAGCGGCGCCAAGCCGGGTACCACGCCTACCACTTGCACCACCTGTGGCGGACATGGCCAGGTGCGCATCCAGCAAGGCTTTTTCTCGGTGCAGCAAACCTGCCCGCGTTGCGGCGGCACCGGCAAAATGGTGAGCGATCCCTGCACCGCCTGCCATGGCGAAGGCCGGGTCAAGAAGCACAAGACTTTGTCAGTCAAGATTCCTGCCGGCGTCGACAATGGCGACCGCATCCGCTTGGGCGGAGAAGGTGAAGCCGGCGTCAACGGCGGACCGGCCGGGGATTTGTATGTCGTCATTCAGCTCAAAGAGCATGCGGTATTCAAGCGCGATGGCGACGATTTGCATTGTGAAATGCCGATCAGTTTTGCCACCGCGGCGTTGGGCGGCGAAGTCGAAATCCCCACCCTCGACAGCCATGCCAAAATCAAGATTCCGCCCGAAACGCAGACTGGCAAGGTGTTTCGCCTGCGCGGCAAAGGCATCAAGGGGGTGCGCAGCAATGCGCCCGGCGACCTGATGTGTCACATGCAGGTGGAAACGCCGGTGAATCTGTCCGAGCGTCAGCGCGAACTGCTGCGCGAATTTGACGATCTGAGCTCGGGCCGCAACAACAACCCACGCGCGCAGTCGTTCATGGACAAGGTGAAGTCGTTCTTCGGATAAGGGTCGACCCCTTGGGCCGCCCCTTAATCCTAATAGCTTAGTTGCAGCGAGGCATCGACTGCCTCCTGCTCCGGCTGGTTCGCAATATTGCCGAGCTGGGCATAAGCCAGCGTCAGCGAGACTGATTTATTGGGCAGCCAGGCGAAGAAAACATCGCGATAGTCCTCTTCACAGAAGACACTGAGGTTGTCCGGCTTGTGCCGGTATTCCATCCCCGGGCGCCACGGCATCATTTAGAAAAACCACCGACAAACCTTTGAAATGTGCCTGGTAGTGGCGGGAGCGATCGCCGCCGAAACCAGCACCCATCTGGTTAGCGCGCGTGCTCTGGCTCACAATTTTGGGCGGCGCGTGGTGGCAGAAAGCGTAGAGGCTGAAGCGATCCTCAACTATCAACCAGCTGTGCCTGCGGGGATGCGACCAGGCACAGGGCGATCTGTTCTCCAGGGCGGTACGGCCGACGACCTAACCGCCTGGATCGACTCACAACTGTGGCGCGATCAGGTGAAAGTGGCCTGCCGAATCTGATTCCAGACGGGCAGCCCTGATTCAGGCGCGGGCAGCAGAAAACAAACGAAAAAAGTTTTTCGTGGTGGCTTCGCCCACCGCCTCGGCCGTGATGCCGCGTACCCGCCCGATTTCTTCCGCCACATGCTTCACATACCCCGGCTGATTGGTCTGCCCGCGATGCGGAACCGGTGCCAGATAGGGCGAGTCGGTCTCGATCAGCATGCGTTCAAGCGGGATCGCCGCAGCTACTTCGCGCAACGCCGCCGCGTTCTTGAAGGTAACGATGCCGGAAAAGGAAATATAGAAACCCAGCTCGATCGCCGCTTCGGCTACATCCAGGCTTTCGGTGAAGCAATGCATGACTCCGCCCGCCTCACCCGCCTGTTCCTCGCGCATGATGCGTAGCGTGTCGTCGGCTGCAGCGCGGGTATGGATCACCAGGGGTTTTTGCGTTAACCGTGCGGCACGGATGTGAGTGCGGAACCGGGCGCGCTGCCATTCGAGGTCACCGGTCAGCCGAAAATAATCCAGCCCGGTTTCACCAATCGCCACCACTTTCGGGTGATCCGCCAAGGCGACCAGTTCGTCCACCGTGGGTTCAGTGCAATTCTCGTGATCGGGATGCACGCCTACCGAGGCGTACACATTCGGGTAGATCTCGGCGAGACGCCGAATCTCGGAGAATTTTTCCAGTTCCACGCTGATGCACAAGGCGTGGCTTACCTGGTTGGTCTGCATCAGCGCAAACAGCTCAGGCAGCTTGTCGGAAAAATCGGGGAAATTGATGTGGCAGTGAGAGTCGATATACATGGATCAGAATCAAGGCTCAAGTTACACGATGCAAGGCGCTTGAAGGCGCCAGGGTTTATGAAAGGGCTTGGCGCCCCTCTTGTCGCTTGAGTCCTGCACCTGACTACATCGTGTGGGTGGGTCGCAGGGATTTTAACGAGCCGCCGAGAAAGCCTTCAATTTTCTTTTCAGCGGCCCGACCGCTTTCGTTTGCCGCGAACTGTACACCTACACCTTGCGTGCGACCACCGTGCGAACCGGCGGGCGTCACCCACACCACCTTGCCGGATACCGGAAGCTTGGTAGGGTCATCCATCAGGGTCAGCAACATGAATACGTCTTCGCCCATCTTGTAGGACTTATTGGTCGGAATGAACAATCCGCCGCCCTTGATAAAGGGCATGAAGGCTGCGAACAAGGCTGACTTTTCCTTGATCGAAAGAGACAGCACGCCTGGGCGAACCTGTCCGGTGACATCATTTGGCATTGCACTCATGATCGTTTCTCTTCGTTAATCGAACACATGTCGGTATTGAATCAACCAGGCCTGCAACTGCAGGCTCCGGTTAAGCGGATGTGCCAGCGTCCTGCCCTCCGCTGCCTGCAATTTGGCCAATGCCAGCAAACCTGTCAGATCAGCCCGTTTACCCAACCGTCCCAGTACGTCCGAAAAATCGCGGTTAAATCGTACCTCGCCTTGCAATTTCACGGCCAGCAAATCGCTCAGCCACTTGTACACCACCTTATGCCAGATCTGGGGACTGACCGCTTTCCAGCGCTCGCCCAGCGTCACCGGATCCAGCTGATCGGGACGCGCCAGCCCTTCCAGCACCCCTCGACGCTCTTCCAGTTCACCGCTGCCCACCCAGCGCTGCGCGTCAAGCGGTGATCCCCCTGCCAGTGCAAGCACATTCACCGCATCATCCACACCCTGGCAAACCAACCATTGTGCAGCCAATTCAACCGGCGGCAAGCCGATATCGAGCCGGGTACAACGGCTGCGGATAGTGGGCAGCAAGCGGCGCGGCTGATCCGATACCAGCACGAATATTGTCATTAACGGCGGCTCTTCCAGTACCTTTAACAAGGCGTTGGCAGAGGCGACGTTCAGGGTATCGGCCGGGTTGACCAGTACGACGCGATACCCGGCCCGAT
Organism: Gammaproteobacteria bacterium; assembly: GCA_018831045.1. Lineage (GTDB taxonomy): Bacteria > Pseudomonadota > Gammaproteobacteria > Burkholderiales > Thiobacillaceae > Thiobacillus. The sequence goes on from JAHJRA010000010.1 coordinate 14,705, forward strand.
ACGTCGACAAGCGGACGAAATCGACTGCTTCGCGCGCCTGGTCGACCTCGATGGCGGTGGCCATCCGCGTATCGCCTTCCTTGGTGGTTTTTTCCTGCAGAGTAACAAGCTGAAAATCCGGGTGGGTGCCTGCCTCGAACCAGTGACAGGCCGGACAGTTACCGCAGGCACTGCCATCGGGCAGAGGCGCTTCGCACAGCAGGGTTTGCGCCCATGCCTGCGCCAGCACACCTTTACCCACGCCACGCGGCCCGGCCAGCAACAAGGCCTGTGCCGGGCGTGAGCGACTCGCCAGCAAGCGCTGCCAGGACGACGCCAGCCAGGGATAAGGTACGTTCACAGCAGTTCCTGCAGCAGCCGGCTGATTTCGGCCTGCAGTTCGGCGATGGTGTGACGCGCATCCAGCACCCGAATGCGCTTGGGATTCGCTTGGGCACGATCCAGATAAGCCTGGCGCACCCGGTTGAAGAAGGGGTCGGCCTCACGCTCGAAACGGTCGGCAGCGCGCGCAGCGGAACGGCGCGCCTCGGCCACCTCCGCCGGCACATCGAACAGCAGGGTCAGGTCGGGCGCAAAACCGCGCTGCACCCAGGCTTCCAGTGCGGCAATACGTTCCACGGCAATGCCACGGCCGCCACACTGGTAGGCGTAACTGGCATCAGTAAAGCGATCGGACAGCACCCACGCGCCACGCGCCAGCGCGGGCAGTATCAGTTGGGCCAGGTGCTCCTGCCGCGCAGCGAACATCAGCAGCAACTCGGTGTCCGCATCCATCTCGCGATGCAGCAGCAGTTCGCGCAGGGTTTCACCCAGCGGCGTACCGCCGGGCTCACGCGTGACGATGACCTCCCTGCCCTGCTGGCGCAGCCAGTCGGCAACAAAGCCCAGGTGGGTGCTTTTACCGGCACCATCGACCCCATCAAGCGTAATGAATTTTCCAGGCATGCTCATCGTTGGTAGCGGTTTACCGCGCGGTTATGAGCATCGAGGGTGCGCGAAAAAACATGGGTGCCGTTGCCCCGCGCAACGAAATACAGCGCCTGCGTACTGGCCGGGTTGAGCGCGGCCCGGATGGCGGCTTCGCTTGGCATCGCAATCGGCGTCGGTGGCAGCCCGGCACGCGTGTAGGTGTTATACGGCGTGTCGCGTTGCAGGTCGGCGCGGCGCAAATTGCCGTCGAAGCGCTCGCCCAATCCATAGATCACGGTGGGATCGGTTTGCAGACGCATGCCCAGCCTGAGCCGGTTGATGAACACGCCGGCAATCTCGGGGCGCTCAAATGCTGCGCCCGTCTCCTTTTCGACAATGGACGCCATGATCAGCGCCTCATACGGGGTGCGGTACGGCAACCCGGGCGCACGCAATTCCCAGGCGGCCTGTAGCTTGTCGCGCTGCAAGCGATAGGCACGGCGCAGCACATCGAGATCGGATGTATGCGGCGCGTAGAAATAGGTATCGGGAAAGAGCATCCCTTCTGGGTGGCTTTCTTCTGCGCCAATTGCGCGCATGAGCTCGGCGTCGCTCATAGCCGCACTGTCATTCCTTAACAGGGGCTGGGCCGCAAGCACTGCGCGCATTTCGCGCCAGTTTTTACCTTCGATAAGCTGAATGATTGCCTGCGAGACTTCGCCACGCTCGAATTTGGCGTAGAGCGCCAGCGGCGTGAGCGGCTTGTCCAGCGTATACACCCCGAGCTTGAGCATGCCGCCTTTGCCCAGCACGCGTCCAAGCAGCCAGAACAACGACGCATTGCCAATCACGCCTTCGCGTTCGAGCATCGTGCTCAGACTGCGCAAATTGGTTCCTGGCGTCACATTAAGAGTTCGAGGCAGCGGATCAATGCGCAAAGGTTGCATGGCATACCAGGTCAGCCCGCCCGCACCCATCAGTGCAGCCAGAAACATCAACAGAAACAGTCGTTTAATCCACTTTTTCATACAAGGCGTCATTCAAGAGAGTGGTCCAGCCTGCAGACGACCAGATCATGCCAGCCAACCGGGCCACACGGCGCACGCCGACAATGCTATTGCAGATCATCACTTCGTCGGCGGCGAGGAGTTCGTCCGGCAGAAAACGGTCGATATGGGCGCGCATCCCCCGGCGCGCCACGGCACGCAGCAAGCGCATTCTGGCCACGCCCGCGACACCGCATTGACTCAAATCCGGGGTAAACAGTTCGCCCGCCTTCACCCAGAACACGTTGCTCATCACGCCACTGATGACCACGCCCTGATCGTCGCACAACAGGCCTTCAAAAATCTCCGGATCATCCCACTCTGCGCGTGCCAGCACATTTTCCAGCCGGTTCAGGTGCTTGATTCCCGCCAGCCGGGGTTGCCGTGCCAGCTTGAGCTCGCACCAGCGTGCATGGATGCCGTCAGCGGACTTTACCTGCTGCGGCAGTGCTGAAGCCAGCACAACACAGGTTGTCGCAGGATCTTCAGGCATGGCATACCCGCGCGCACCCATACCCCGTGTCAGCACGATCTTGACAACGCCTTGCCCAGCTTCAGCCACCTGGCACACTTCGGCGCGCAATTCGTTCTGATCCGGGCAATCCAGCATCAACACTGAACAATCGGCTTCGAGCTTGGCGTAATGATCGGCCCACCACACAGGCTGACCTGCTTCGGTGCGCAGGGTACGAAATACACCGTCGCCATAAGCCAGCCCGCGATCCCGCGCGTTCAGCATAGCCGTCGCCTGGCCATTGACACGGATCATGTGGCCTCCAGCGTGCGCAACAACCCACGCGCCTTCGCGCGGGTTTCGTCGAGCTCGCGCATGGCATCCGAATCGGCCACGATTCCCGCACCGGCACGAAAACTCAATTCACGGCCGCGCAACAGAAAACTACGGATCAGGATATTGAAATCAAAGCTGCCATCGTGATTGATATAACCGACGCTACCGGTGTAGCTGCGGCGTGGCGTCTGTTCAAGTTCCTGAATGATCTGCATTGTGCGTATCTTCGGGCAGCCGGTTATGGTGCCGCCAGGAAACACCGCGCGCAGGGCATCGAATACCGTCAGCCCTTCGCGCAACACTCCGCTTACGGTCGACTCGATGTGATGCACGTGTCGATAACTGGTGACATCCATCAACGCATCCACCTTGACGCTGCCGGCCACGCAGACCCGCCCCAGATCGTTGCGTTCCAGATCAACCAGCATGACGTGCTCTGCGCGCTCCTTGGGGTGCGCATGCAGACGTGCACGCAACGCAGCATCTTCCACAAGGTCTTCGCTGCGTGGATGGGTGCCGGCAATCGGCCGGGTTTCCAGCTTCCCGTCAGCGCCGAGGCGCACCAGCCGTTCGGGCGAGGAGCTCACGATGGCCCACTCGCCCATCTGCAACAGCGCGGAATAAGGTGCGGGATTGCGCGCCATAAGGCGCTTAAACAAGGCAACCGGCGCAACAGGCGCGGCAAAATCAGCCTGCCAGCCGCGTGACAGGTTCACCTGAAACACGTCACCCGCGCGGATGTAGTCCTGGATGCGGGCAACCCCCGCCAGAAATACAGCAGGCGCGTCTTCGTGCAATGCAGTCAATTCAGGCAGCGCAGGCACGAGGCAGGACGGGGACGCAAGATCATGCGCCAGCTCATCGATCAGCGCACGCTGACCGGATTCAGCCACCAGCACACAACGTCCGCTGTTTCGCTCGAACAGAATCGCAGCGGGTATGCGCGCCAGCCAGGCCAAGGGAAAATCCGCATCGTCAGGCAACCCGACATGAGGTTCGAACGCTGCACCCAATTCATACGCCAAGGCGCACAGCCAGCCGCCTGTAAACGGTAAGCCCTGTTGAATGGGGTGAGTTAAGCACGGATGAAGCTGCATGGCCGGATGCCCCTGCAAACGATGCAGGTCTCCGACGGACTCGATACGCATGACGTCCTGCGGAAAGGCAAACAACACATCCCACCCGGTGTCGCCGCTACTCAAGAACAAGCCTGGATAGCGCTGGGGATTGGAAGCCTGCAGGCCAATCAGATCAGGATGGCCAGACCATTCCCGGATTTCCGGCCTGGCCTGACCGTGTGCCGTTGGCGTCAAACGCGTTTGAAAATGAGTGAACCGTTGGTGCCGCCAAACCCGAAGTTGTTTTTCAGTGCTGCTTCAATCTTCATGTCCCGCGCTGTATTCGCGCAGTAATCAAGATCACACTCCGGGTCTTGCGAAAAGATATTGATGGTCGGCGGCGACACCTGATGATGGACGGCCAGGACGGTAAACACCGATTCAACGCCACCCGCCCCGCCCAGCAAATGGCCGGTCATCGACTTGGTCGAGTTGACCACCGTTTTGTAGGCTGCATCGCCCATGGCAAGCTTGATCGCATCGGTTTCATTCTTGTCGCCGAGAGGGGTCGAGGTGCCGTGTGCGTTGACATACTGAATCTGGTCGGGGTTCAGACCGGCATCCCGCAGCGCATTCAACATCGACCGCCTGGGGCCGTCAGTGCTGGGCGAGGTAATGTGATAGGCATCACCACTCATGCCAAAACCTGCTACCTCAGCATAGATCTTGGCGCCACGCGCCTTGGCGTGCTCGTACTCTTCGAGCACCATCACGCCGGCGCCTTCACCCAGCACAAAGCCGTCACGGTCCTTGTCCCACGGCCGGCTGGCGGTCGCTGGATCATCGTTGCGCGTCGACAATGCGCGCGCTGCCGAGAAGCCACCTACGCCCAACGGCGAGGTCGCACATTCAGCGCCGCCTGCAAGCATCACGTCGACATCGCCATACGCAATCATGCGGGCAGACAAGCCAATTGCATGCAGGCCTGTCGAGCAGGCGGTCACAACAGCGAGGTTGGGGCCCTTGATTCCGAACTGAATGGACAGGTTGCCGGAAATCATGTTGATGATGGACCCCGGGATAAAGAAAGGCGAAATCTTTCTTGGTCCGGACTCCAGCAACAAACCATGCGTATCTTCGATCAGCGGCAGGCCGCCGATACCTGAGCCGATATTGATGCCAATGCGGTCCGCGTTGGCTTCGGTGACTTCCAGACCCGAGTCGCTCATCGCCTGTATTCCAGCTGCCATGCCGAATTGGATGAAGGTATCCATACGCCGGGCTTCCTTCGGGTTGATATATTTTTCAACCTCGAAGTTTTTGACTTCGCCAGCTATTTGCGAAGCAAATGACGTGGGATCAAAGCGGGTGATCCGGGTGATTCCGGAACGACCGGCGACCAGGTTTTCCCAAGCCTCCGGAATGGTATTGCCGACAGGGGAAATGACCCCCAGTCCGGTAACGACAACGCGACGTTTGGACAAAAGTCAGTCCTTCTTACTGGGTGAACAATCAGCTCGAGTGGCTGTTGACGTAGTCAATTGCCTGCTGGACAGTGGTGATTTTTTCTGCATCCTCATCGGGAATCTCGCAACCGAATTCTTCCTCAAGCGCCATCACCAACTCAACCGTATCGAGCGAATCCGCACCCAGGTCACCCACGAAGGAAGACTCGTTCTTGATGTCTGCTTCGCTCACGCCCAATTGCTCGGCGACGACTTTAAATACACGCTGCACGTTTTCCATTATTGATTTCCTCTTTGAAAAAATGTGGCTTCAATCAAACTGAAGCCGTGAAATTGAAGCTGCTGAAAAGGGTAGCCCTGAATTCTATCAAAGCTATCAAAGTTACACCCAAAATTTGCTGACGCTCACGCCATGTACATGCCGCCATTGACATGCAAAGTCGTACCGGAAATGTAGCCCGCAGCAGGCGACGCCAGAAACAGCACGGCTTGCGCAATATCTTCGACAGAACCCAGGCGTCCCAGTGGAATGTGGTTCAGCAAAGCCTGACGCTGTGCATCGGGCAGCGCACGCGTCATGTCGGTATCAATAAAGCCCGGCGCGACACAGTTGACGGTGATATTGCGGCTGCCGACCTCACGCGCCAGCGACTTGGTAAAGCCCATGATGCCGGCCTTGGCTGCACTGTAGTTGGTCTGCCCGGCGTTGCCCATTGCACCGACAACCGAGGCAATGCTGATGATGCGTCCAGTGCGCGCTTTCATCATCGCGCGCAGCACGGCACGCGACAATCTGAAAACAGAGGTGAGGTTGGTCGCCACGATGTCATCCCATTCCTCGTCCTTCATCCGCATCAGCAGATTGTCGCGCGTGATCCCTGCGTTGTTGACCAGAATGCCGATATCGCCGAACCGGGAGTTAATCGCGGTGATGACCGCATCCACGGCAGCGCCATCGGTGACATTGAGATTCATGCCGCAGCCTTTGACCTGGGCCGCAGCCAGGTAATCGCTGATAGCCTGTGCGCCCTTATCGCTGGTGGCGGTGCCGATCACGGTGGCGCCAGCCTGGCCGAGCGCCAGCGCAATCGCCTGACCAATTCCACGACTGGCGCCAGTGACCAGCACTACTTGCCCTTCAAGATTCGCGCTATCCGCGAGGCGTCCTTGCTGCATGTTGATTCCTTATTGATTAAGCGCAGCAGTCAGGCTGGTTTCGTCCACCAGCGCCACAGCCGGCAGACTGTCGTCGATGCGTTTGTTGAGCCCTGCCAGCACTTTGCCAGGACCGCATTCGATCACACGCTCGATTCCGGCTGTCTTCAATGTCTGCACGGTCTCGACCCAGCGTACCGGCGTATGCAGTTGCTTCGCCAGCGCAATCCGGATCGCATCCGCTCCCGCATGACTCAGCACATCCGTGTTGTGCAGCACGGGAATAATCGGCGAGGCAATCGCCACGTTTTGCAGATGCGCCAGCAGTATTTCGGCGGCGGGCAGCATCAACGAGGAGTGCGACGGCACGCTGACCGGCAACGGTAACGCGCGTTTGGCGCCCTTTTCTTTCGCCAGCACCATGGCACGTTCCACCGCAGCCTTGTTGCCCGCGATAACCACCTGGCCGGGCGAGTTGAGATTGACCGCCTCGACCACTTCACCTGCCGCGGCCCCAGCACAGACTGCGCGCACGGCATCGTCGTCCAGCCCCAGAATTGCTGCCATCGCGCCAACACCTTCGGGCACCGCCGCCTGCATCGCCTCAGCGCGGAAACGCACCAGCCTGATCGCATCGGCAAAGCCGAGCGCGCCGGCTGCCACCAGTGCGGCATATTCGCCGAGGCTGTGGCCCGCCATCAACGCCGGCATTGCGCCGCCGGCCGCCCGCCACACGCGCCAGGCGGCGATATCGGCTGCCAGCATCGCGGGCTGGGTGTTAATGGTCTGATTAAGCAGATCGGCCGGGCCGTCCGTCACCAGCGCCCACAGATCCTGGCCGAGCGCGTCAGAGGCTTCAGCGAAGGTCGCACGCACTTCGGCACGCTCGCCCCACCCTTGCATCATGCCGACCGACTGCGAGCCCTGTCCCGGAAATACAAAAGCCAGTTTCATCTGAATACCTTAATACTTGAGGAGCGCGGAGCCCCAGGTAAAGCCGCCGCCAAAGGCTTCCATCAGCACCATCTGGCCACGCTGGATACGGCCATCGCGCACGGCCACATCAAACGCCAGCGGAACCGATGCAGCTGAAGTATTACCATGGCCCGCCACGGTGGTGACGACACGGTCCATGCTCATGCCGAGCTTCTTCGCGGTGGCGGAAATGATGCGGATATTCGCCTGGTGCGGCACCAGCCAGTCGATATCGGATTTTTGCAAACCATTGGCTTCGAGCGTTTCGTCAACGATGCGATCAAGCGTGTTGACCGCCATCTTGAACACCGCGTTGCCTTCCATGCGCATCAGCGCGGGCTCGTGCGAACCGGTCGAGGTGCCGGTGGTGGTGCGCAGCAACTCCTTGTGGCGGCCGTCAGCATGAATGTGCGTGGCGATAATGCCGGGTTCGCTGGATGTGCCGAGCACCACGGCACCTGCGCCATCCCCCCACAGAATGCAGTTACCGCGATCGTTCCAGTCGGTGATGCGTGACAGCGTTTCAGCGCCGATCACCAGCACATGTTTGGCAGCGCCGGTCTTGATGAACTGGTCTGCCACCGAAAGCGCATAAACAAATCCGCTGCACACGGCCTGCAAGTCAAACGCCGGTTTGCCATTGGTCATGCCGAGCTTGGACTGCACAATGCAGGCGGTACTGGGGAACACCAGATCGGGAGTGGTCGTGGCGACCAGCAGCATATCCATGTCGTCGACTGCCAACCCTGCCGCATCGAGTGCCTGACGCGCGGCCTGAGTGGCGAGATCACTGGTGAACTCGCCCTCGGCAGCAATGTGGCGCTCACGAATGCCGGTTCGATCGACGATCCATTGGTCGTTCGTCTCAACCAGTTTCTCAAGATCAGCGTTGGTGAGGATGTGCGCCGGCAGATAGCTGCCGGTGCCGAGAATACGGGAATAGGTCAAGCGGGCACCCGTTGCAAAAGTTGAATCTGGTCGGTGATGCGTTTCAGCACGTTGTTGCGAACCTCATCACAGGCGGTATCGATCGCGTGCTCGAACGCAAAGCGATCAGCCGAACCGTGGCTTTTCACCACCACGCCTTTCAGCCCCAGCAACGTGGCGCCGTTGTAGCGGCGTGGATCGAGTCGCCGCTTGAATGCATTGAGAACAGGCAAGGCCATCAAACCGGAGAGCCGGGTCAGCCAGTTGCGCTTGAATTCGGCACGCAACGTCGTGGCAATCATTTTGGCCAGCCCTTCGGAGGCCTTCAGCGTGACATTGCCGACGAATCCATCGCACACCACCACGTCAGTCGTACCTTTGAAAATATCGTTACCTTCCACATTGCCGTAGAAATTGAGGTGACTGTCGCGCAACAAGATGGAAGCCTGCTTCACCACCTCGTTGCCTTTGATATCCTCTTCGCCGATATTCAGCAGGCCCACGCTCGGATTGGGTATGTGTTCCACGGCTGACACCAGCATCGCGCCCATGATGCCGAACTGCAGCAAGTGCTCAGCCGTGCAATCGACATTGGCTCCCATATCCAGTACCAGCGCGTGCCCACTGATAGTGGGCATCACGGCGGCAATCGCCGGGCGATCGATGCCGGGCAGGGTTTTGAGGACGAAGCGCGCGGTTGCCATCAGGGCACCGGTGTTACCGGCCGATACACAGGCATCGGCTTCACCAGACTTGACCAGATCGATCGCCACGCGCATCGAAGAGTCTTTTTTGCCACGCAGCGCGAGCGCGGGCGCCTCATCCATTGCCACCACCTGACTGGCATGGCGCACGATAAGCCGTGGGCTGGTCTTGGCACGGCGCGCCTTGAGTTCGGCTGCAACGATATCCTGCGGCCCGACCAGAATCACATTCAGGTCGGAATGACGCGCGAGACAACGTATCGCCGCCGCAACCGTGACATGAGGGCCGTGGTCGCCTCCCATGACATCAATGGCAACTGTGATATTTCTCATGCAGCCGGAAGAATGGGCTGAAATGAACGCGCCACGTCGATGCGATCAAACGTCGGTGTGATTAAACACAGCGCGATCAAACGTGGCGCAAAAAATCAATCGCCCTTGGTCTTGACGACTTTACGGCCACGATAAAAGCCATTGGGGCTGATATGGTGACGCAGGTGAGCCTCGCCTGTGGTCGCTTCAACTGCCAGCGCCGGTGCGGTCAGAAAATCGTGCGAGCGGTGCATGCCGCGCTTGGACGGGGATTTTTTATTCTGCTGAACAGCCATTTCCTACTCCTTAAAAATCATCGCGCCAAAATCTGGTGCTTTAAAATCACTTTTTAAAAACCTGGTTTGAAAACCAAAGCGCCCCTCAAACGGGGCATTTACCTTCTGCGTGCATCACCGCTACCGGCAAGCTCAACAACACTTCATCTTCAACCAACTCGACCAGACTCAAGGTCTCGCCCGCCTGGATCGCATCACTGTCGGGCAGCGCGTCCAGACGCTCCATCTCGGCCTCGTTTCGCGCCAGATACAACGTGCGCTCGAGATCAACCGTATAAGGCATACCATTCAAGCAACGTTGGCACGTCATTTCCACTTCGCCGCTGACCGCCAACTGCAGGGACAAACTGCCCCGCTGATTCACGCGTCCAAGCACTCGACAGAGCAGGGCGCCTTGCGTAAATTCATCGGCGAGACGCGGAAACGCAGCCACATCAGATCGGATTTCCCACGACTGCCCGTCCTTGCAAAAACGCCACGGATCAACCTCAGTTGGCGAAAGCTTGGGGGATTCATTCATGACGCACCTGGTAGACATGGCCAGCAACATTAGCCCGCAATGATATGATTTCGCGTTCTTTTTGTCAAAGAAACCCCAGCCACCACACCAACCTCGCTCATGCTCAAGAAAATACTGGTCGCCAACCGGGGCGAGATCGCTGTCCGCATCGTTCGTGCCTGTGCCGAACTCGGGATCAAATCAGTCGCGATTTACACCGACGCCGACCGCCACGCCCTGCATGTAAAAAAGGCCGATGAGGCTTACCACATCGGCAAAGATCCGATTCTGGGCTACCTCAATGCGCACACGCTGGTCAATCTGGCGGCCGCTTCGGGCTGTGATGCGCTGCATCCGGGCTACGGTTTTCTCTCCGAAAACCCTGACCTTGCGACCATTTGCGCACGCCGCGGCATCCGCTTCATCGGCCCCTCGCCAGAGGTGATTCGCCAGATGGGCGACAAGATCCAGGCGCGCAATGCCATGATTGCAGCAGGCATCCCGGTCACGCCCGGCTCGGACCACAACCTGGAAAACGTCGAGGAGGCGCGCACGCTGGCGAACACAATCGGCTACCCGGTGATGTTGAAAGCCACCAACGGCGGCGGCGGGCGCGGCATCCGCCGCTGCGACAACGAAGCCGATCTGCTGAAGAACTATGACCGCGTGGTGTCGGAAGCCAGCAAGGCCTTTGGCAAGCCGGAAGTCTTCGTCGAAAAATGCGTGGTGCGCCCCAAGCACATCGAAGTGCAGATTCTCGGCGACAACCAGGGCAACGTCATTCACCTGTTCGAGCGCGACTGTTCGATCCAGCGGCGCAACCAGAAACTGATCGAAATCGCACCGAGCCCGCAGTTAACCGAAGCGCAGCGGCAATACATCGGCAAACTGGCGGTGCGCGCCGCCAAGTCGGTCGGCTACGTCAACGCTGGCACGGTGGAGTTCCTGCTCGATCAGGACAACCAGTTCTATTTCATGGAAATGAACACCCGCCTGCAGGTCGAGCATCCGATCACTGAAACCATCACCGGCGTCGACATCGTGCAGGAGCAGATCCGCATCGCCTCCGGCCTGCCGCTGCAATACAAGCAGGAAGAAATCAGCCACCGCGGCTTCGCCATCGAATTCCGCATCAACGCCGAAGACCCGAAAAACGAGTTCCTGCCCAGCCTCGGCCGCATCACGCGCTATTACTCGCCGGGCGGCCCCGGGGTACGGGTGGACGCAGCGATTTACACCGATTATGTGATTCCGCCCTACTTCGACTCCATGTGCGCCAAGCTCACGGTGTGGAACCTGACCTGGGATTCGACCATCGCGCGCGGCAGCCGCGCGCTCGCCGACATGCTGGTGTATGGGGTGAAAACGACGATCCCGTATTACCAGGAAATCCTCAAGAATCCCGAGTTCCGCAGCGGCCGCTTCAACACCAGTTTTGTCGACGACCACCCGGAACTCACGCAATACACCGAAAAGAAACCACCGGAAGTGATGGCCGCTGCCATCGCCGCCGCCATCGCCGCTCATCAAGGGTTGTAATCATGGCCAAAGTATTCGTTACCGATCTCGTCCTGCGCGACGGCCACCAGTCGCTCATCGCCACCCGCATGCGCACCGAAGACATGCTGCCGATCTGCAGCAAGCTCGACCAGGTCGGCTTCTGGTCGCTGGAAGCCTGGGGCGGCGCCACCTTCGACGCC
>JAHJRA010000002.1:0-36680 GCA_018831045.1 Gammaproteobacteria bacterium
ACCAGGATTTTCTCGGACTTGAAGGTGTCGCGGCGATGCACCACCGTGACGTGACGCGCGATGTTGGCCAGATACAGCGCTTCCTCGACCGCCGTGTTGCCGCCGCCGATGACGGCGACGTCCTGGTTCTTGTAGAAGAAACCGTCGCAGGTGGCGCAGCCCGACACGCCCTTGCCCATGAAGGCCTGCTCGCTTTCCAGCCCCAGGTACATGGCCGAGGCGCCAGTGGCGATGATGAGCGCATCGCAGGTGTAGGTGCCGGCGTCACCGATCAGGGTGAACGGCTTTTCGGTCAGCTTGGCGGTGTGGATCTGGTCGAAGATGATTTCGGTCTTGAAACGCTCGGCGTGACGCTGGAAGCGGTCCATCAAATCTGGGCCCTGCACACCATCAACGTCAGCGGGCCAGTTGTCGACTTCCGTCGTGGTCATCAACTGGCCGCCCTGCTGCATGCCGGTGATGACGACAGGGGAAAGGTTCGCGCGCGCGGCGTAGACAGCGGCGGAGTAGCCCGCAGGGCCGGAGCCCAGAATGATGAGTTTGTGGTGTGCAGTGCTCATGGGATGGTCTCGGGTGGGGTGAGGAAAGCGATCTATTCTAACCAATCTTGGTGGCAGCATTTCCATGCCGCCTGTCCGGGTTGCCTGCCAGCAGGCTTGCCCCGTTTATAATCGGGGGCACTTTTGCCGTTTCAAGTTCCTCAAGTCTCCATGGCGCGTCCCGCTCCCCGTTCCATTACGCCTTTACCGCCCCGCATGCAGCGTCTGCTGCGCGAAGCCCGCGCGCTGCTGGTGGGGTTTGCCGCGCTATTGCTGGCGGCCATTCTGCTCACCCACAATCTGGCCGATCCCGGTTTTTCGACCACCGGCGACGGCAGCGCGCTGCACAACCTGGGCGGACGCACGGGCGCCTATGTATCCGACCTGCTGCTGCAGATGTTCGGCCTGTCAGCCTGGTGGTGGGTGGTGCTGGCGGCTGGTTATGTCATCCATACCTTCCGCAATCTGGATGAGCCGCCGCTGGAAAAAAGCCGGCAACGCTGGTTCAGGCTGGGCGGCTTCCTGTTGATGCTGCTGGCCAGCACGGGCGTTGAATGGCTGCGCACCTGGCACTGGACGGCGGCGCTGCCAGATGCCCACGGCGGCGTGCTGGGGCTTGGCATCGGCGGCGCGGCCGGTGCGCTGCTGGGCTTTACCGGCGGCTCGCTCATCTTGCTGCTGCTGATGGCGTTGGGCTTCAGCCTGTTCACCGGCGTATCGTGGCTCAGCATGGCCGAACGTACCGGCGAATGGGCCGAAAAAGCCACCCTGAAACTGCGTGAAGCCTGGCAGGCCTCGCGCGACCGCAAGGTTGGCGAAGCCGCACTGCAAAAGCGCGAAGCCATCGTCTCGGTCGAAAAAAAGAAGCGGGTCGAAGCGCCGCCCATCCGCATCGAGCCAGTCGTCAAGGAAATCCCGCAATCGCCGCGCGCGGTCAGCGAGCAGCAGACGCCGCTGTTTTCCGATTTGCCGGATTCCCCCCTGCCGCCGCTGCATCTGCTCGACCCCGCCGACGAAGTGGTCGAAACCGCCAGCGCGGAGTCGCTGGAATTCACCTCGCTGATGATCGAACGCAAGCTGGCCGAATTCGGCGTCGAGGTGAAAGTGGTGTCGGCCTCGCCCGGCCCGGTCATCACCCGTTATGAAATTGAACCCGCCGTCGGTGTCAAAGGCAGCCAGATCGTCAATTTATCGAAAGATCTGGCGCGCAACCTCTCGGTCATCAGCATTCGCGTGGTCGAAGCCATCCCGGGCAAACACACGATGGGGCTGGAGATTCCCAACGTCAAACGGCAAATCGTGCGGCTGTCCGAAATCCTTGGGTCCACGGCCTATCACGACAGCACCAGCCCGTTGACCATCACGCTCGGCAAGGACATCGCGGGCAACCCGGTGGTCGCCGACCTCGGCAAGATGCCGCACCTGCTGGTGGCGGGCACCACCGGTTCGGGCAAGTCGGTCGGCGTCAACGCGATGATTCTGTCGCTGGTCTACAAATCCGACCCCAGCGCCGTGCGCATGATCATGGTCGACCCCAAGATGCTGGAACTGTCGATTTACGAAGGCATCCCGCATCTGCTGGCTCCGGTGGTGACCGACATGAAGCAGGCTGCTAGCGCGCTCAACTGGTGCGTGGGCGAGATGGAACGGCGCTACAAGCTGCTGTCCGCCGTGGGCGTGCGCAACCTCGCCAGCTACAACCAGAAAGTCCGCGATGCCAAAAAGGCCGGCACGCCGCTGACGCATCCGTTCAGCTTGACGCCGGACAATCCCGAGCCGCTGGAAACCCTGCCGATGATCGTGGTGATGATCGACGAGCTCGCCGACCTGATGATGGTGGTGGGCAAAAAGGTTGAAGAACTGATCGCACGGCTGGCGCAGAAAGCCCGCGCCGCCGGCATTCACCTGATCCTCGCCACGCAGCGGCCGTCGGTCGACGTCATCACCGGCCTGATCAAGGCCAACATCCCGACCCGCATCGCCTTCCAGGTGTCATCCAAGATCGACTCGCGCACGATTCTCGACCAGATGGGCGCCGAAGCCCTGCTCGGCCAGGGCGACATGCTCTATCTGCCGCCCGGCACCGGGCTGCCGCAACGGGTCCACGGCGCCTTCGTGTCGGACAGCGAAGTGCACCGCGTGGTCGATTATCTGAAAGCGCTGGGCGAGCCGGATTACATCGAAGGCATGCTCGAGTCCCCCGAAGAAGGCGGTGACGGCGGCAGCGAATTCGGTGAAGCGGCAGAGGCCGATCCGCTGTATGACCAGGCCGTGGCCTATGTTCTGAAAACCCGCCGCGCCTCGATTTCGTCGGTGCAGCGGCAGTTGCGCATTGGCTATAATCGAGCCGCCCGCATGATCGAAGACATGGAGCGCGCCGGCCTGGTGTCGTCGATGCAATCGAACGGCAACCGTGAAGTATTAGCGCCAGGAGGCGACGCATGAATTTTTACGCACTGATTCCCGCAGCTGGAACCGGCTCCCGCATGAGCGACGCCAACCCCAAGCAAAAGACCGTGCCCAAGCAATACATGACGCTCAACGCGGTCCCCATGATCGCGCACGCCATGATGGTGCTGGCGCGCGAGCCCCGCATTGCCAAGCTGTTCGTGGTGCTGTCACCCGACGACGTGTGGTGGGACAACTACGAATGGCGCGGCTGGGAAGAGCGCTTGCAGGTGCTGCGCTGCGGCGGCGCCACCCGCGCCGAGACCGTGCTGAACGGGCTGCAGGCGATGGCCAGCGTGTGCGCTGAGGATGACTGGGTGCTGGTGCACGATGCCGCACGCCCCTGCCTGGCAGACGAAGTGCTGGGCAAGTTGATCGATGAAGTGGCCGACGACCCGGTCGGCGGCCTACTCGCGGTGCCGGTGGCCGACACCCTGAAGCGCGCCGCTGCCGACACGGCATCAGGCGCGCGTGCCGAAGCCACCGTGCCGCGCGCAGGCCTGTGGCAGGCGCAAACGCCGCAGATGTTTCGTCATGGCAAGCTCGTCGAAGCCTTGCGCGCAGCAGGCAGCGACATCACCGACGAGGCGTCGGCCATCGAACAACTGGGCCTGCAGCCGCGTCTGGTCGAATCCGACAGCCGCAACCTCAAGGTGACCTATCCGCAAGACCGGGAACTGGCCAGCCTGATCCTGGGGCAACTCAATGCCTGACCTCCGCATCGGCCACGGCTTCGACGTGCATGCGTTCGCCGCCAACCGCAGACTCATCATCGGCGGCGTCGATATTCCCCATGAGCAGGGGCTGGCCGGGCATTCCGATGCCGACGTGCTGCTGCACGCCATTTGCGACGCGCTCCTGGGCGCGGCCGGGCTGGGCGACATCGGTCGCCATTTCCCCGACACCGACGCTGAATTTTCCGGCATCGACAGCCGCATCCTGCTGCGCCGCGTCGCCGGGCAATTGCAGCAGCGCCGCTGGCGCGTCGGCAACGTCGACGCCACCATCATTGCCCAGGCGCCCAAAATGGCGCCGCACATTGCACGCATGACGGCTCACATCGCTGACGATCTCGGCGTTGCCATCGACCGCGTCAACGTCAAGGCGACCACCACCGAAAAGCTCGGTTTCACCGGGCGCGGCGAAGGCATCGCCGCCGAAGCGGTGTGCCTGATCGAGCGTGACTGAATCCGGGCTGGCTGAAACTGGCCTGACTGAATCGGGTCCGGCCAAGCCCGCCATGCGACGACTGTTCTTTGCCCTGTGGCCAGACGACGCTACCCGCAACGCGCTTAACCGGACCGGCAAGTGGCTGCACCAGCATTGGGGTGGTCGCCGCATGCGCGCCGACACGCTCCACCTCACCCTGGTCTTTCTTGGCGACCTTCCTGCCGCACAGATCGATGCCTTGCTGCAAGGCATCCAGGGCATTCCCATCGGCGCGTTTGAACTCAGCCTCGATCAAGCCGGCCACTGGCCGCACAACCGGATTGGCTGGCTGGGCTTGAGCCAGCCCTCGCAAGCGCTTGAAAGCCTGGTTCAGGCCCTGCGCGATCAATTGCGCACGCTGGACATCGCGTTCGACGCCCGCCCGCACACCCCGCATATCACCCTGTTGCGCAAGGCGCAGGGTGGCGCGGCGCTTGAATGCCTGCCAGTTAACTGGGCGGTCGATGGGTTTGTGCTGGTGGCGTCGAATCCGCAGGCGGATGGCGCACATTACGATGTGCTGCAGACATGGCGTCTCGCGACGCAATAGCGCCGAGCGCATAGCCCGAGCAATTATTGAAGCTGGGCCAATGGCAGCACAGACGCCCGGTTCAGCGCTTCACACTTCTCCGACCAGTTCCCGACCGCACCGGGACGCCCAAAGAAATAACCCTGCGCGTAATCGATGCCGATTGTGCGCAACACCTCGGCCGTTTCCTCGTTCTCCACCCACTCGGCCACCGTTTTCACTCCCATGATGTGACTCACTTCGCGGATCGCTTCAACCATCGCCCGATCGACCGGATCGCTGACGATATCCATGATGAAACTGCCATCAATCTTCAGATAGTCAACCGGCAGACTCTTGAGATAGGCAAAGGAACTCAGGCCGCTGCCAAAATCATCCAGCGCAAACTTGCACCCCATATTGCGCAGTTCATTCACCAGGCTGATCGCCATGTGCAGGTTGCGGATCGCCACGGTCTCGGTGATTTCGAAGCAGATACGTTCCCAGGGCATACCTGTACTGGCCTGAATATTGCGCACAAACTCGATCAGACTGCTGTCGTTCAGAGAGGCGCCCGAAAGATTAATCGCGACCACATCCTGGCAGCAATCTGTCGCGCTACGCGCTGCCATCTCGGAAAACGTCTTGAAAGTACGCTCGATGACCCAGCGGTCGATACGCGGCATCAAGCCGTAACGCTCAGCCGCCGACATGAATGCACCGGGACCGATATAGCCTCCATCTGCTGCCCGCAAACGCAACAAAACCTCCCAATGGCGATGCGAATCGCCCGCCGCCAGGGCCACAATGGGCTGCACAAAAATCTCGAAGCGATCCTCGTCCAGCGCACGCACAAGATCGGTCGCCCAATGCATTTCACCATACTGGTGCGCCAGTGCATCGTCTGAAGCTTCATAAACATGAACCCGGTTGCGCCCGGCTTCCTTGGCGGCATAACACGCCAGATCGGCTGCGCTGAGCAAGGCTGCGAGATCAGCCACGCCCGGCTCGACCGGCACCACCCCGATGCTGACACCAATCTGAAACACCTTGTCGCCCCAGATAAAACGGAATTCCTCCACGCTGAGCCGCAGTTTTTCTGCAATTTTGACGGCCTGATCAAGCGAACAGCGTCTGAGCAGCACGCCAAACTCATCCCCGCCCAGGCGGGCAAGGAGGTCGTCGCTCCGCAGAGCCTCATGCAAAATAACGCCCAGCTGACGCAACAACTCATCGCCCGCAACGTGGCCGCAGGTGTCGTTCACGATTTTGAACTGATCAAGGTCGAGGTAGAACATGGCATGGTTGGCATAGCCCCCGTCCACCTCGTCAATCAAACGCCGCACCTGGCTTTCGAAGCTATGGCGGTTGAACAGCCCGGTCAAACTATCCCGGCTGGCCTGATGCGTCAGGCGCAGCGTCAACTCACGCGCATGACGCACATCCTGCAACGCCACCACGCACCCGATGACCTTACCCTCAACGTTACGCATCGGTGCCGCTGTACCCGAAACGGGAATCTCGGCACCCAGGTGGTTCACAAATAATTCACTGCCGGTATGCAACACCGTTATTTGTCCATTCTGCAGACAGCTCTGCACCGGGTCGGCAATCGATAGTCGCGTCAACTCGTCAATGAATTTCGCCAGTTCATGCAATGGCCTGTCACGGGCAGCCTCGATCGAACAGGCCACCAGATCCTGGGCAACCGGATTCATGAACTGCACACGGCCATTCGCATCCGTAGCGATTACCGCATCGGTAATCGAATGCAGCATTACCTCGATGCGGGTTTTCTCCTGGGACAGAGCCGTCTCGGAGCGATTCGCCTCATCCAGTGCCTGATTGATAAAGCCCGCCAGAAATCCAAACTCATCTGCACTTTGCTCACCAAAGCGCGCGGATTTGTCACCTGCAGCAAAGTTTTGCGCGGTGTCGACCATGCGCATAAAGGGGCGTGACAACATGCGATGCAAAATCGCCTGCAGAATCAACCCAAACACCATCGCGACCAGACCCGCGAACAGCAGCACATGCTTGCGCTGCTCATTCAGAAAGGCGAAATGCGGCGGCGCATACGCAAGCAATCGCAAACTTTCACGCGCACCATCTGCGCCATGCATGACCACTGCCTGAGTATGCATCGCCTGCGCCTGACCCGGCGTACCGACCCGCCACACGCCAGCCGGGCCGCTCAGTTCCAGTGCGCTAAAACCATATTGGCTACGCATTTCGTCCATCACCCCAGGCGGCTTTGCGCCCCCGCCAGGACGCAAATCAGGGCGTGCTTCGAGCCGCGTTTGCAGGGTAAGCGCCGCCTCGGCCATATACGCCGATTGGGCTTTCTCCAAATCCTCTTCCCAGGCCTGAATCGTCACCAGTGCGATGAGAAAACCCGCCAACACCATGCCCCAAAAGACAATACCGGTGATGCGCGTCGGCAATCCGCCATTCACGGACACCCGCTCTCCACTCACAGGGGGCGGAGACGTGAGCTGCTGACTCAACTCCGACATCCAGCGGAGCGCAAACCAAGCAACATGGGACACACACCGCTCACCCCTGCGCCAAAAATGGCAAATCCCATAAACCAGGGCAAAAACCAGGCAACCTCATTGAACAACACAGCGGTGAGGAACAACATGAAACCGACCACCAGACGCCAGGTGCGCTCAACGTGAAAAGGCCATTTGAAATCAAAGGATTCCACCGGAAGCGCATTTCCCCCCGGTTTCTGCATGAATCGGTTCACCAACAGGGGAATCCGCCAATTGGTCACCCCTTCAAGGAAAATCAAGGCGATCAATCCATACAGGACATAAGTCAGGTCAAAATACAGCGTAAGCAAAATAGCCAAACCAAAAAGCAGTCGGTAGTTACGATCCGTCATGCAGATACTCCATTTTTCTTGAACCGCGTGTTCGCAAACACGCTGAAAATTATGTGAACTCATCCCAAGCGAAGCCTTCCAGCGCATTCCACAGCCCATCTGCCCGCCCGGACCCAACGCTAACGGAATAAATCCACCGCTTCTTGAAAGTAACGTCAGCCATCCAGGGCGCTTCACAAGTTTTTAGGCTCGCGCCGGCAATTAGGCTTGACCAACCACGCCGTCATCCTTAAAATGCGCGCTCTTAATTCCCTGATAGCTCAGTTGGTAGAGCGACGGACTGTTAATCCGCAGGTCCCTGGTTCGAGTCCAGGTCGGGGAGCCAGAATACAGTAGTAGAAACAAGCATTTAGGCCATCCTTCGGGGTGGCTTTTTTGCTTTTCCATGCGTTCTGTATTGGCTCGGGGTTCCCCCTGGGTTACGCGCTCATCCACTCGTCAAAGGAATCGACATGCAGGCAGACCAAGTTCTAAGCCACTTGAAAAAACATGGGCAGCTTCTCGACCTGGAGATCGCATCAGCAACCGGAATTGCACTGACTCAAGTACGCAAGTCACTGGCTGAATTAACCACACGCGGAGAAATATCCCAGTGCAGCGTCACCCACTTCAAAGGCAACAAGCGAGTTGATGGTTTTCAGTGCAGGATTTCGGGCTATGTGCCGCCCGTCGCGCCGGGTCGTAAGGCCGGGCCTGGCAAAAGCGCCTCTTCCGACTAAAAACGGGGCCGGCCATTGAGGCTGTCCAGGAGTCCAGCGGGTGATCCCTTCAGCAAGGGGGATCCCAGTGGGTTTCAACCAATTATATGGAGCAATACCAGTGACCAACGCACAACGCCGGGCAGCATGGCACGCCAGCCGCAAGGCTGAAATGGATCCGTTAAGTAACGACAGCAAGCCTGAGCCAACGCCTAGCCCTACGCCCAGCAGCGTGTTCTGCCCTCACGAGGCAGGCGCGTATTACCTTGCTGCAGTGGGCACGGTCGGCACGTTCAAGATGTTCGCCAAGGACCTCAAGCCACCCGTTTACACCTACGGCATCACCACCGTTCATTTTGAACTGAACCCTTATACCGGCAAATGGATCTGGTTTGATGGTGAGAAAAACCAGTCTCCGCGCAAGACCCAGGAGGGTTGGCGTCTTGGCAGCAAGCGGTTGCACGACACACGCGAAGGCGCCGAGGCCGAGGTTCAGCGCGAGATGGTCAAGAATGGCGACCGGGTGACCAAGGTGCATGACCTGCCCGACGATATGACTGCGCTGAAAAAGATTCGTAGCGCACACCATCCAGACCGCAACCCCGATTCCGATGTGGATCTTTATCAGGCCGTAGTCGAGAAGCTGGACAGGATGCGCATGCTGACCCAGTGAACCCTGTCGAAGCCTGACCAAGTTCTGCCCTGAACAACATACCAAATGTTGTCTGACAAGGTTTAGCGCCATGCAAGAGACCCAGCCCAACAATCCACTCCACGGCATCACACTCGAACAGTTGTTGAACGAACTGGTTGCGTTCTATGGCTGGGATGCGTTGGGGCGAAAAATCGAGATTCGCTGCTTCACCCACGACCCGAGTATCACATCGAGTCTCAAGTTTCTGCGTCGTACCCCATGGGCACGGGAGCGTGTGGAATCGCTGTACATCAACATGGCACAAGGTATGGGTACCCGGCAACTGAAGTCATGAAGAAAGCGTAAACCGTTCAGGATTACAGCATTGATGGCCTGATGGGCCGGCCGGATCCCAGCTAAAGCGGCTCACGGTCAGGTTTGCCACCCTGTCATTACGACCGGCACTACAAAATACCGGCATAATCCGGACACTTTCTCGTTCGGAAATATCCGTGGCTGCAGCCAAACCCTATCGCATCCTGATCGTCGACGACCACGCCATCATGCGCGAGGGGATCAAGCACATTCTGGCCAAAGTTGCCGGCATTCAGGTTGCGGGAGAGGCCGACAGTTCGCGGCGCGCCCAGCAGATGACCCGGCAGGAAAACTGGGATCTGGTATTGATGGACATCGATTTGCCTGACCGCAGTGGCCTCGAAACGCTGGATCTGCTGAAGAAGGAACAGCCTGATCTCAAAATACTGATGCTGTCGATGCAGCGTGAATCCCACTATGCCGTGCGCGCGCTCAAATCCGGCGCAGCCGGCTATCTCAACAAGCGGTGTTCACCAGAACAATTGATCGAAGCGATCCGGCTGGCGGCATCCGGCAAGAAATACGTCAGTGCCGAGGTCGCACAGGAACTGGCCCACACGATCAGTGGTGAGCGCGAAGGCCTGCCGCACGAAACCTTGTCCAACCGCGAGTTCCAGACCTTGCACATGATCGCCTCCGGGCTACCGGTGTCGGCCATCGCAGACAAATTGTTGCTGTCGGTCAAAACGGTCAGTATGTACCGCGCCCGCCTGCTTAAAAAAATGCAGCTCAAGAACAACGCCGAGCTTACGCATTACGCGTTCAAACACAATTTGCTGGGCTAAGCCGCTGCGATCAGCCGGGTTATGCGGTTAGCCGAGAAATGCCGGTCTTTTCCTGCCCTAATCCGCCCTTCCTTTACGTCCTGACCGGCCTACCATGCGTCAGCAAGGTGATGCTCCAGAGTGGTCTCACCGGAATCAGGATGCAAACATGGCCGAACCCAGCGACAAGATCAATCTGAACAACCCGTCCGAGGTGGCGCGCGAAACCCTGCGCCGCCTGGCCATGCGTCGGCTCGCGCCTACGCCGGACAACTACCAGACCCTGTTCGAAGAAATCACCGGCACCCCCACAGCACCGCCAGCCAACACCCCCAGCGCGGCCACCGTCTTGGCCGGACTGGTGATGGATCTCACCCTGCATCATCCGCAGCTGGCCGATTCCGCCAACGCGCTTGACCAGTCGATCCGCAAAGGCGACTGGGCGCAAAGCCGCAAGCAATTGGGGCAAATCAGCCGCCAGCTGATTCCGCAAACCGAAAAAACGCGTCCCGCCGGGGTGGCACCGCCAACGGAAAATCTCGCCCTGCTGCGTGATTTGCTGGCCAAAACCCTCGAATTCGGCGTTGCCGCACAACTCGCCCACAGCCCGCAGCTTGCCGAAAAGGCCCAGCAACTCGCCGTTGCCGTCCGCAACGCCAACAGCGACGCCACCCTGCGCGACGCGACTGCCAAGCTGAAAACCCTGTGGGTCAGCATCGAATTGCAAGGCAGCGATACCCACGACCAGCAAGAAACGCTCAAGCGCATCCTGCTGCTGCTGGTGGAAAACATCGGCGAGTTGCTTGACGATGACACCTGGATGCGCGGCCAGCTCGACATGGTGCAGGAAGTCATCGCCGGCCCGATGCTGATTAAATCGCTGCAAGAAGCCGAAAAGCGCCTCAAGGAAGTCATTTACAAACAAGGCATGGTCAAGCATGGCTTGCGCGAGGCCACCACCCGGCTCAAGGCCACCATGACCACCTTCGTCAGCCGCCTCAGTGACACCCTGGCCGCCAACGACGAATACCAGACCAAAATCACCACCCACGTCGAACGCATCCAGGGCACTGAAGACGTGCTGGAGCTCAACCGCATCCTGGAAAGCCTGATCAACGAAACCCGCATTGCGCAGGCCGACAATCGGCGCGCGCACGACCAGCTGGTGCACGAGCGCGACAGCGCCGTGCAGGCCGAAGCCCGCATCATGCAGCTGGAAACCCAGCTCACCGAAATGAGCACGCTGGTGCGCGAAGATTCGCTCACCGGCTGCCTCAACCGGCGCGGCATGGAAGATGAATTCGCCCGCGAAGCTTCGCGCGCCGACCGCCACAACTCCCCGTTCTGCATCGCCGTTATCGACATCGACAATTTCAAGGCACTGAACGACACGCGCGGCCATCAAACCGGCGACGATGCGCTGGTTCACCTGGTTGCGGTTGCCAAGGAAGAATTGCGCCTAACCGACCATATCGCGCGCATGGGCGGCGAAGAGTTTCTGGTGATGCTGCCCAACACGCCAATCGAAGGTGCCACCAAAATCATCACCCGGTTGCAGCGCAGCCTTACCAAGAAATTCTTCCTCGACAAGAACGAACAGGTGTTGATTACCTTCAGCGCCGGCGTTGCCCTGCGCGCCAAGGGTGAGTCGCAGGAAGCCAGTATCGCCCGCGCCGACGCCGCCATGTATTTAGCCAAGCAAACCGGCAAAAACCGCGTCTGCACCGCCCCCGACGCGCCCGCTGCAGACGCATGAACCCCGTTAATTGCCATGCCTACAAGGCTCGAAATGAAATGAATGCAGTTTTTTTCAAATCGGCCTTAACTTTCTCCAACCCACGACGATTCATCACACAACGGCGGTGCATGTAGCCCAAGCGGGCAAACCAAAGTTGGCGGCACTCACCCGCTTCCGGGAATAAAAGCCGAATCAATCGACCCACTTAAGGAGAAATACCATGGCACAAGTAATCAACACCAACGTCGGCGCCCTGTTCGCTGGCGCAGCCCTGAACAAATCGGCCATCGGCCTGCAAACCGCCCAGGAACGCCTGTCTTCCGGTCTGCGCATCAACAGTGCCAAGGATGACGCTTCCGGCCTGGCTATTGCAGTCGGCTACGACACCCAGATTCGCACCGCCAACGTGCAGATTCGCAACGCCAATGATGCGATTTCGTCGGCTCAAACCAAGGACGGCTATCTGGGCCAGGTCACAGAAAACCTGCAGCGCATTAGCGAAGTTCTGGTGGGCACCCCCGCAGGCACGGCAGAAACGACCGCACTGCTCGCTGAAAATACCCGGATCAATTTGCTTGTTGGCACCGGCTCACCGACGCTTACCGGCACCATTGCCTCGGTCAGCGCCGACCTGACTGCCGTCATGACTGCTCGTGCCGCCTTCGGCGCCACCATGGCGCAAAAAGCTTCTGAAGTCGCCACCCTGCAAACCGCTTCGGTCAACCTGTCCGCTTCCTACAGCCGCATCATGGATACCGACTACGCCGCCGAAACCGCAGCCCAGGCCAAAAACAACATCCTGCAACAGGCAGGCACAGCGGTTCTGGCGCAGGCCAACCAGACCCCGCAAACCGTGCTGACCCTGCTGCGTTAATCGACGATTCGTGAATAAAAACCGAATCAATCGATCCAATCAAGGAGAAATACCATGGCACAAGTAATCAACACCAACGTCGGCGCCCTGTTCGCTGGCGCAGCCCTGAACAAATCGGCCATCGGCCTGCAAACCGCCCAGGAACGCCTGTCTTCCGGTCTGCGCATCAACAGCGCCAAGGACGACGCTTCCGGCCTGGCCATTGCAGTCGGCTACGACACCCAGATTCGCACCGCCAACGTGCAGATTCGCAACGCCAACGATGCGATTTCGTCGGCACAAACCAGGGATGGCTATCTGGGGCAAATCACCGAAAACCTGCAACGCATCTCAGAAGTATTGTCTGGCGCAGGAAACTCCACAGGTACGGCAGAAACTGCAGCACTGGCCCTTGAAAACGTCCGGATCAATGCGCTTGTTACTGCTGCGGGTGGTGGTGCACCTGCCCTGACTGTCATCGATGCGGCTACCGACAC
This sequence comes from Gammaproteobacteria bacterium, assembly GCA_018831045.1. Taxonomy (GTDB): domain Bacteria; phylum Pseudomonadota; class Gammaproteobacteria; order Burkholderiales; family Thiobacillaceae; genus Thiobacillus. The sequence continues at coordinate 13,154 of JAHJRA010000002.1, forward strand.
CGCTGCGAACGTCGCAACCGACCTTGGCAATGTCATGACTGCTCGCGCCGCCTTCGGTGCCACCATGGCGCAAAAAGCTTCTGAAGTCGCCACCCTGCAAACCGCTTCGGTCAACCTGTCCGCTTCCTACAGCCGCATCATGGATACCGACTACGCCGCCGAAACCGCAGCCCAGGCCAAAAATAACATCCTGCAACAGGCAGGCACCGCGGTTCTGGCGCAGGCCAACCAGACTCCGCAAACCGTGCTGACCCTGCTGCGTTAATCGTTAAATTGAAATGCCCTCCCTGGCCGGCGTATCCGGTCGGGGATTCAGCAAAAAGGATATCGCCATGATTATCCAGAACACCCCCCCCATAAATCAGGCTGTGCAGCTTGAGGGCCGCGCCATTGGCGCTGCGCCAGTCAAGGCTGTCGCCGCCCCGGCGGTCCAACCCTCACCCGAACAGCCTTCCCCCGAAGCGTTGACAAGTGCAGTGGCGGCCATCAATCAGGCCATGCAACAGTCGAATCAGAGCCTGCAGTTCAGCGTGGACACCAACACCAATCGAACTGTGGTGAAAATGGTCGACACCAGCACGGGCGAATTGATTCGCCAGTTTCCATCCGAGTCCGTGCTGGCCATTTCGCGCGGAATCGAAGAGTTTCAGCAGGGTTTGCTGCTGACTCAGAAGGCCTAAGCCGGGAGGCATATCATGGCAATCACGGCTTCAAGCACAACCGCACTCGATGTCCCTTCGCTCGTCTCCCAGCTGATGGCGGTCGAGCGCCAGCCTATCGATAAGCTCACCGCCAAGATTGCCAGCTACGAGACCAAGATTTCGTCCTTCGGCACCCTCAGCAGCCTGGTATCCGGCTTTCAAACCGCATCGGCCGGCCTCAACACCAGTCTGCAAAAACTCACCGCCACGCCCTCCGATGCCGGGGTGCTGTCCGCCACGGCCAGCAGCACTGCGGTACCCGGGTCCTATGCACTGAACGTGAGCCAGCTGGCGCAGTCGCAAAACCTGGTTGCAGCCGGCCAGGCCAGCAGCACCACCGCCATTGGCGACGGCTCGGCCACCACGGTGACGTTCGACCTCGGCGCCATCAGTGGTGGCACGCTGACCAACGGGATTTACAGCGGCGCGGCGTTTACGTCCAACGGCAGCGGCACGGTCAGCCTCACGATCGACGGCAGCAACAACACGCTGGAAGGCATTCGGGACGCCATCAATGCCGCAGCCCCGGGCGTGACAGCAACCATCGTCAACGACGGCAGCGGCACCCCCTACCGCCTCGCGTTGTCGTCGAGCAATTCTGGCGTCAGCAACAGCTTCAAAATCACCACCAGCGGCGGCGATGGCTCCATCAACAGCTTGCTGGGCTACGATCCTGCCGGCACGCAAAACCTGACCCAGACCCTGGCTGCGCAGAATGCCAACCTCACGGTAAACGGCATCGCGATTACCAGCGCGTCCAACACCGTCAGCGAGGCCATCCAGGGCGTCACGCTCACGCTCAAGAACACCACCAGCACGCCTGCCAGCCTGACTATTGAGCGCGACACCTCGTCGATCAAAACGGCAGCAAGCAGTTTTGTCGATGCCTATAACGCGCTGGCCAGCCAGATCAAGTCGCGCTCCGCCTATGGCAGCACCACCTCGGCCGGCGGCTCGCTGGCAGGCGACGGCACCTTGCGCCTGATGCAGGACCAGTTGCGCGGCATTTTCATGACGCCCGCAACCGGCGGCACGCTGACCACGCTGTCCCAGGTCGGCATTACCTTCCAGCGAGACGGTTCGCTGAAACTGGATGGCAACAAGCTCGACAATGCGGTTTCGACCAACTTCAGCGAGGTAAACAATTTGTTCACCTCCTCAACGGGCTACACCGCGCGGCTGGAAGCCTGGGCCAAGTCGGCGCAGGAACCCGGCGGCATGATCGATTTGCGTACCCAAAGCCTCAGCAAATACGTCAAGGACCAGAATGAAGCGGTCGACAGGCTGGAAAACCGGATGACGGCCCTGCAAAAGAAATACACCATGGAATACACCAATCTGAATCTCCTGCTGAGCCGGATGAACAGCACGAGCACCTATCTGACGCAGCAGTTGGGCGGCGGCCAAGACAATTAAACCAGGAGGAAGACATGTACGCGAATTCCCGAAATGCTGTTCATGCCTATGCCAGCGTTGGCCTGGAAACCGGCGTGGTCGCAGCCAACCCGCATCAGCTCATCATCATGCTGTACGAAGGCGCCGAACTGTCGGTACGCATGGCGATCAAGCATCTGAACGACGGCGACATCACCAGGAAGTCGGCTGCCATCGCCAAAGCCAGCAACATCATTCAGGAAGGCCTGTGTGCGGCACTCGATCCGCACCAAGGTGGTGAAATCGCTGCCCAGCTCCATGCGCTTTACGACTACATGATCAAGCGGCTGATGCTTGCGCATATGAATAACCAGAGTGCACCACTGGAAGAAGTGCTTGGCCTGCTCCGCGAACTGCACGCAGCCTGGAAACAGATTGCCACCTCTGGCCGTACCGCATCGGCGGCCACCCCTCAATATCTCGCAGCCTGACCCGGAGACAACCCCATGACCAGCAACGAAATGCTCACCACCTACAACGCCCTCTCCGATCTGACCGGCAGCATGCTGAGCGCCGCTGAACAAGGCGAATGGGATCACCTGGCTACACTTGAACAACACTGCCAGGGCCACGTCGGCACCCTGATGCACACTGCGCCGGTTGCGCTGAGCGAAAAAGAACAACGCGCCAAAGTGGCGATCATCCGCGCCATCCTGCAAAACGATGCCAAGATTCGCGCACTTGCCGAGCCGCGCCTGCACGAGCTGCAGCAGCGATTGAGCATGGCACGCGTCGGCCAGCGCAGCATCGCGGCTTATGGTGCGCATCGGGCGTAAAGCCTGCTTTCTGCTTTCATGCTGCCGTCCCATGTCCTGACTCAAGTTCTGGCCGTCCAGCCGGTACTGGACGCGGTCGAGCGTGACAAGGCAGCCCCGCGCGCAGCATTCGAGCACCTGCTCATCGGGCAGGCCGTCACAGGCACGGTGAAAGGTCAATCCAAGGGGCTCACGCTGGTTTCGATCGAGGGACAAACCGTGGCGATGCGCCTGCCGCATCCGGTTGCGACCGGCGACACCCTGAAACTCGCCTTTGCCGGACACATGCCGCAGCCGGTGTTTTTGCTCGACACACCGGAAACCGCACAAACCCACGCCCCCCAGCTCAGCCAGACCGCCCGCATGCTGAGCGAGATCATGCAGCGCGCTCCCGAGCGCGCGCTTCCCACCCTGGCTCCCCTTACCCCGTTGCTTGATCGAGCCTCCGTCGCCCCGGCAGAACTGGCGCTGGCCTTGCGCACTGCGCTGGTTCGCAGCGGCCTGTTTTATGAGTCGCACCTGGCGAACTGGGCCGTCGGACTCGACAATCTGGATGGCCTAATGCAGGAGCCGCAAAACCGCTTGGCCGTTAATAAAGCGGACGCTGCGCCTGCGCTGGCGAGCCTGCTGGCTGCGACAGCCCAGCCCGATGCGCGCAGCGCCGGGGAGCTCGCCGACGCCAAAGTGGCCAATCCGATGCTGACCCTGCTGACGCAACAGTTGCAGGTGCTGGAATCCCCCCAATTCGTCTGGCGTGGCGAGTTATGGCCGGGGCAGATGCTGGAATGGCAGGTGAACCAGGAAACCGACACGCCGCATGAGCAGGCCACCCCCACCGCCAGCGATGCGGAAATGGCCTGGGAATCCCGACTCAAGCTCACTTTGCCCAATCTCGGCACAGTGAACATAGACATCAAGCTTGATGCGCAGCAGGCATTCAGCATCCGGCTGGCGCCCGAGCAGACAGACGCCCGCGCACTGCTGCAGCAGAACCAGAGCCGCCTGATCGAGCGGTTCACCACGGCCGGTTGCACCCTGCACAGCGTCACTGTACAAAACGATGGCGACGCCTGATCCCAAACGCGCTGCCGCCGCGATCGCCTACCGTGACGGCGATGGCGCGCCGCGCATCGTCGCTAAAGGACGCGGCATTCTGGCCGATACCATCATCGACAAAGCCCGCGCATCCGGGGTCTATGTGCATGAGTCACGCGAGTTGCTGGCCTTGCTGATGCAGATCGACCTCGACAGCCACATCCCTCCCCAGCTCTATATCGCTGTGGCCGAATTGCTGGCCTGGCTTTATCAACTGGAACAACTCGACAAACCGCTTCAGCTTCCGCCTAATCCGCCCGTTTAATCAGAATGTCTTCATCCGCAGCCTTCCCTCTAAGCGACGAACAGCTTGCCAGCTGCACGGTTCATTCACGCACCGAAATTCTCCATCTCATGCGTTTGATCCAGCAGCGCAGACTGCTGGTCAATCTCGACATGCCGGGCACACGGCAAATCGTTGTCACCTCGGTGATTGCGGTCAATGAATCAAATAACACGGTGATTCTGGACAGCGCCCGGGGCGATGCCCTCAACCAGGAACTCATGGCGGGTAAAACATCAGAATTCATCACCCATCTTGATGGCGTCTCCATCGCGTTTTCGACCGGTGCGGTCCACCTGATCGAATACGAGAAACTGCCTGCATTGCGCATTGCACTGCCCAAATCCCTGATTCGCTTACAGCGCCGGGAGCATTTTCGGGTCGCGCTGCCGATTGCCAATCCAGTCAAATGCATCGTGCCGTCGAGGTCTGAAGAGGATCGCGAGCCCATCACAGCGCATATAGTGGATATTGGTTGCGGCGGCATCGCCATCGTCGAGCGCGGCGGCCGCCTCGGCTCTGAAACCGGCCAGATTCTGACCAACTGCCGCTTGCTGCTGCCCGATACCGGGCCGATTACTACTTCGCTGGAAGTGCGTAATTCGGCTCAGATCCGTTTGCAAAACGGTGCATTCCAGACCCGACTCGGCTGTAAATTCATCGACTTGCCCATTGCCATGGCAAACCATCTGCAACGCTTTGTCATGAATATCGAGCGTACACGACGAGACAGTCTGTAACCTCCTCCGCTCCACCTGCATCAAAAATTCAAGGAAGCCCAAAATGCAAACGATCCAGCAGGAAATTGACGAAAGAACCAACCTGACCAGTTCCAACAAACTGGAGCTTTTGCTGTTCCGTCTGGGCAACGATCCCCAGCTCAATCGCACCGAGCTGTTCGGCATCAACGTGTTCAAGGTGCGCGAAATCATCCCGATGCCGACGATCACCGCGGTCGCCGGCTCACAACCCCACATGATGGGCGTGGTGGATTTGCGCGGGCAGATTTTGCCGGTCATCGACCTGGCTGGCGTGGCGGGATGCACGCCCAGCACGGGCCTGAATATCCTGCTCATTACCGAATATGCCCGCAGCACCCAGGCCTTCGCCGTCGAGTCGGTGGACGACATCGTGCGGCTGGACTGGAAACAGGTGTTGTCGGCCGAGGGCAATGCGGCCGGCGGCATGGTGACCAGCATCGCGCGTCTCGATGGCGACAAAAGCGATCGCCTGGCGCAGGTGCTCGACGTGGAAACCATCCTGCGCCAGGTGATGCCGTCGAACGAACTGGAAATCGATCCCGAACGCATCGGCCCCAAGGTCGAGATCAAGCCCGGCTCGGTGATTCTGGCAGCAGACGATTCGCTGGTCGCACGCACCATGATCGAGGAAGGCCTGACCGCCATGGGCTTGCCCTACATCATGTGCAAAACCGGCAAGGAAGCATGGGACCAGCTGCAGGCCCTCTCCAGCAAGGCACAAGATGACGGCCATGCGATAGGCGACAAGGTCGCACTGGTGTTGACCGACCTGGAAATGCCCGAAATGGACGGCTTCACGCTCACCCGCAACATCAAGCAGGATCCGCGTTTCAGCTCGATTCCCGTGGTGATTCACTCCTCGCTCACCGGCGCGGCCAACGAGGCGCATGTCAAAAAAGTGGGGGCGGACGGTTATGTCGCCAAGTTTGTTGCAGAAGACCTGGCGCAAGCCTTGCGCCATGCGCTCAGAAGTAACGATTAGGTGCCTGTGGTCAGCGTCGGTGAGTGGCCGATGACTGACCAAAGCCCCCAGCAAAACGGCAGCCAGGGGCTGCCGTTTTGCTGGGGGGAATGAAGGATCAAACGCCCATGTTCATGATTTCCTGGTAGGCAGCCACCAGTTTGTTTCGCACCTGCACGGTTTGCTGCATCGCAATGGTCGATTTCTGCATGGCGATCATGGTGTCGGACAGACTGACCGAATTGTCGCCCAGGGCAAACCGCTCGCTCATGTTTTGCGCCTGCATCTGCGTCTGGTTGACCTGATCCAGTGAGGATTTGAGCGCCGACTGGAAATCAACCGCACCGGTCGGCTGCTGGGTTTGCTGGGGTTTTTCAATTGCAGGGTTCGCGCGTGCAGCGGTGGCTTTAAGCTGCGCCACCATTGCTTCTATCCTGCCGGTATCGATCATGCCTATGCTCATAGCGCCTCCCTGCTTGCATCAACCAACCGCTTGATGACGGTTTTCCACGCACTCACCTTAACAGTCTGCGCGCAATGCATAAGCTCGATAAGGCCGTAAAACGGCGTGCTATTCCGCCGATTGGAACCCCACGAACTGTCGATAATTCGATCTCATAGCGACACCCTCATGAGAAAGCACGACGTGGACACAGCACACAACACACAAGCGCATTCCGACCTCAACCTGGAGGACGCACGGTAATGGCAGAGGCTGGCGGAATGGCGGCTCCAACCAACATCATGGATTTTGCTCGCGCACCCAACGGGCAAAAGGTGCTGTTGATGATAGGCGTGGCTGCGGTCGTGGCGGTCATGGTCGCAGTGTGGATGTGGGGACAGCAACCTGAGTACCGCGTGCTGTTTTCAAACTTCAGCGACCGCGATGGCGGTGCCATCGTCGCCGAACTGGAGAAAATGAACGTCCCCTACAAATATTCAGAAGGCGGCGGCGCGGTGCTGGTACCGGCAGATCGCGTTCACGACGCACGCCTGAAACTGGCCGCCCAAGGCCTGCCCAAGGGCGGCAATGTCGGTTTCGAGCTGCTGGAAAACCAGAAACTCGGCTCCTCGCAGTTTGTCGAGCGCGTCAATTTCCAGCGCGCCATGGAAGGCGAGCTGGCACGCTCGATCGAATCCGTCTCCGCTGTGCAGTCCGCACGCGTCCATCTGGCCATGCCCAAGGACTCGGTGTTTGTATCGGAGCAGAAAATGCCGACTGCGTCGGTGCTGCTCAACCTGTATCCCGGCCGCGCGCTCGATGCACAACAGGTCAGCGCCATCGTCCATCTGGTCGCCAGCAGCGTGCCCGAACTGCCGCTCAAGAACGTGACCATCGTCGACCAGAACGGCAACCTGCTGTCCGACACCAGCAAGGGCCCCAGTACCACCGGCATGGACCCCGGCCAGATCAAGTATGTGCAGGAATTGCAGCAGAACGTGGTCAAACGCATCGTATCGATCATCAGCCCGATCGTGGGTGCGGAAAATGTGCGCGCCGAAGCGACGGCCGATGTCGATTTTTCGCGCAGCGAGCAGGCGGTGGAATCCTTCAAGCCGAACCAGACCCCTGACGCGATGGCGATTCGCAGCCAGCAGACCAGCGAATCCCTGAATAGCTCGGGCATGGCTGGCGGGGTGCCGGGCGCGTTGACCAATCAACCCACCGCCCCTGCCACGGCGCCCATCACAGCGCCGGCAAAAGATCCCAAGGCGCCGCCAGCGCCACCTGCAGCCGTGCCGACCAGCACGCAAAAGGATGCCACCACCAACTACGAAGTCGACAAGACCATCCAGTACGTGCAGCAGGGTGTGGGTGGCCTGAAGCGCCTGTCTGTCGCGGTCGTGGTCAATTTCAAGAAAACCACCGGCAAAGATGGCAAAGTAAAAATGGTGCCGCTCACAGCGGATGAAACGACCCAGATCACCAACCTGGTCAAGGAAGCCATGGGCTTCAACCAGACGCGGGGCGACAGCCTCAACGTGGTCAACAGCGCGTTTGCCAGCCCGGAACAGGAAATCCTGCCCGAGACCCCTATCTGGAAAGAGCCCGGCACGATTCAGACCGCCAAGGACGCAGGCAAATATATCCTGATGGGTATCGCGCTGCTGCTGCTGTATCTGCGCGTGCTCAAACCCATGCTGAAGAAAATCAGCGAGCCCGCCGCACCTGCGCCGGCAATGGACATGCCGATCCATTCGTCACCGCAAATGGAAGCCGGGATGGGTGAAGGGTCCAAGGGCGGCCGGGGCTATCAGGATGGCCTCGCCCGGGCGCAAAAACTGGCCAGCGAAGACCCGCGCGTCGTCGCCAACATCGTCAAAACCTGGGTAGGCAGCAATGAGTGAACATCAAGGCATCACCAAGGGCGCCATTCTGATGCTCGCACTGGGTGAAGAAGGCGCATCCGAAGTCATGAAATACCTCAGCCCGCGTGAGGTTCAAAAACTCAGCGAAGCCATGACCACGATGAAAGCCATCTCGCACGAAGAAGTGGTGGTTGTGCTGAATGATTTCAACACCTTTGCCGACAACAACTCCTCGCTGGGTGTGGACTCAGACGACTATATCCGCAGCGTGTTGACCAAGGCACTGGGTGACGACAAGGCTTCATCATTGCTGAACCGGATACTCGGCGGCAGCGGCGATGCCAGCGGCATTGAAAGCCTGAAGTGGATGGATGCCGAATCGGTCGCCGATCTGATCCATAACGAACATCCGCAAACCATTGCGACCATTCTGGTTCACCTCGAACGCGATCAGGCCTGCGAAGTGCTGAGCCATTTCACCGAGCGCCTGCGCAACGACGCCTTGCTGCGCATCGCCACGCTGAGCGGGGTGCAGCCCACTGCCCTGCGCGAACTGAACGATGTACTGACCAAGCTGCTGTCCGGCAGCGAAGTGCAGAAAAAACAACCGATGGGCGGCACCCGCGCCGCCGCCGACATTCTCAACTTCATGGGCGGCGACAACGAAGCCTCTGCCATGGAGCACCTGAAAAGCTACGACCCCGAGATGGCGCAGAAGATCATGGACGAAATGTTTGTGTTCGAGAATGTGCTGGAAATTGATGACCGGGGCATCCAGCTGCTGCTGCGCGAAGTGCAGTCCGATTCGCTGATCATCGCCTTGAAGGGTGCGTCGGAAGAGATGCGCGAGAAAATATTCAAGAACATGTCGCAACGCGCCGCTGAAATGATGCGCGAAGACCTCGAGTCCAAAGGCCCGGTTCGCTTGTCCGAAGTGGAAGCGCAGCAGAAGGAAATTCTGATGGTCGTGCGCCGTCTGGCCGATGAAGGCCAGATCAACCTCGGCGGCAAAGGAGAAGAAGCGTATGTCTAGTTGCGTCATTCGCAAGGAAGACCAGCCAGCCTGCCTGCCCTGGGAGATGGCCAGCTTCGAGTCGTCGCCGCACGGACTGAAGCAATCCGAATCTGCTGCGCTCAGGTTGCCCACGATCGACGACATCAGCGCCATCCAGGAGCAGGCGCGGCAGGAAGGCTATGCCTCGGGCCACAGCGAAGGCCATGCCGCCGGGATGGCCACGGGGCTGGCCGAAGGACGCGAGCTGGCGGCAGTCGAAGCCGCCCGGCTCTCCTGCCTGGCCGAAAGCTTTACCGCCGAACTCGACCGCGCCGACGAAACCATTTCACAGCAGGTGCTGGATCTGACCCTTGACCTGGCCCGCGCAGTGGTGAAATCCGCACTTGCCGTCCGCCCCGAACTCATTCTCCCCATCGTCAGGGAAGCGGTGCGCTATCTGCCTTCATTGCAACAACCTGCCCTGCTCTACCTGAATCCGGGCGATGTCGAACTGGTGCAAACCCGGATGGGCAATGAACTGACGAAAATGGGCTGGCAACTTACCGAAGATCCCGATCTGGAACCCGGCAGCTGCCGCGCCGAAACCCCCGACACACAAATCGATTCCTCTTTGTCCACCCGCTGGCATCGCCTCACCGCCGCGCTGGGCAAAGACTCGAACTGGCTGGCCGACTGATGAACACCCACGCCCACGGCGACCGCTGGATCAGCTTTCTGAATGATTGCAGCGAGCTGCTGGCGATTGCCGACCCGATGCTGGTATCGGGGCGGGTGACGCGCGTGGCAGGCCTGGTGATGGAGGCGGTCGGCCTCAAACTACCGGTGGGCAGCGCCTGCACCGTCGCGCTGGCCAATGGCGCGCACCTGGAAGCCGAAGTCGTGGGCTTCTCCGGTGATCACCTGTTCCTGATGCCGCAAAGCGATGTCGAAGGCATCATGCTCGGCGCACGTGTATTCCCGGTTGAAGTCATCCCCACCCTGCCCAGCCTGGGACAGGTCAAACACCCGCGGCGGCGGCCGAGCGACCGCACCCGTCACCTGCCGGTGGGCGCAGCCTTGCTGGGCCGCGTACTCGACAGCAGCGGCCGCCCGCTCGACGGCCTCGGCCCCCTCCACACCGAAGCAACCTCGCCGCTCAACAACCGCGCGGCCAACCCGCTGGCGCGCGCCCCGATCACCGACATCCTCGATGTTGGCGTTCGCGCCATCAACAGCATGCTCACGGTCGGTCGCGGCCAGCGCATGGGGCTGTTCGCCGGCTCCGGCGTCGGCAAAAGCGTGCTGCTTGGCATGATGGCGCGCTACACCAGCGCAGATGTCATCGTCGTCGGCCTGATTGGCGAACGCGGCCGCGAGGTCAAGGAATTCATCGAGCAGATTCTCGGCGAAGAAGGCCTGGCCCGCTCGGTCGTGGTGGCGGCGCCGGCCGACACCCCGCCGCTGGTGCGCCTGCAGGGCGCCGCCTACGCCACCTCGATCGCCGAATATTTCCGCGACCAGGGCCAAAACGTCCTGCTCATCATGGACTCGCTGACCCGCTATGCTATGGCCCAGCGCGAGATCGCGCTGGCCATCGGCGAGCCGCCCGCCACCAAGGGTTATCCGCCATCGGTATTCGCCAAACTGCCTGCGCTGGTCGAGCGTGCGGGAAACGGCAAGCCCGGTGGCGGCTCGATCACGGCCTTTTATACCGTGCTCACCGAAGGCGACGACCAGCAGGACCCGATCGCCGATGCCGCGCGCGCCATTCTCGACGGCCACATCGTGCTCGATCGCTCGCTGGCCGAAAGCGGCCACTACCCCGCGATCAATATCGAGCAGTCCATCTCGCGTGTCATGCCCAGCATCACCACAATGGCGCAACAACAGCTGGCACGCCGGCTGAAGAAGCTCTATTCGCGTTACGAACGCAGCCGCGATCTGATCAACGTGGGCGCATACGTGGCGGGCACCGATCCGTTGCTGGACGAAGCCATCAAATTGCAATCCGGAATCGAGACCTTTCTGCAGCAGAACATCGACGAGCACTCGAACGTCCAGCAAAGCCTGGACGACCTTTCCGCTTTGCTGCAATGACTTCCCATCCCAACAAGGAAAACTGAATGGCAACCCGCTCCGCACTCAACACCCTGATCGATCTCGCCAACAAGGATGCCGATGAAGCCGCCAAGCGCCTGGGGGAAGTGGTGCGCAGCTGCGAAGAGGCGAGCCAAAAACTCGACCTGTTGCAGCAGTATCGGGACGACTATGCACAGCGTTGCCAAACCAGCCTGTCCAACGGCATCAGCACCACCCACTTCAACAATTACCGGGTGTTCATGCAAAAGCTCGACCATGCCATCGTCGGCCAGCAAACGGTCGTCAGCCATGCCCGGCAGCGCGCCGAGCAGGCACGCGAGATCTGGCAGACGTGCGAACAAAAGAAAATGTCCTTTGTCACCCTGTCGGATCGGGCAAACAAGGAAAACGCGCGCCGCGAAGTGTGGCTCGACCAGAAACAAAATGACGAACATGCTGCCCGCTGCGTCTCGCACAAGCGGGATCAAAGCTAATTCCATCCGAACCGAGGCCAACCATGACCCCTTCCGCCAACCTGAATCCGATGGCCGCCCTGCAGGCGCAGCCGACTGGCAAAAAACAGCCTGGCCAGGCCACCGAAAACGGCTCGTTCAGCCAGGCATTGTCGAACGAAATCGCACAGAAGAAATCGAACGAAGCCAAGCAGAACGAATCCAGAAGCGAGGCCCGGAAAGCCGCCGAACCGCGTTCAGAGCCCGCTCCGCCCGACTCGGCTGCTGCCCAGAATACCGCGCCCACGGAAACGGATACCCGCGATCCGCTGAAAACCGCAGCGACAGAAAACAGCGCACCGCAGCCAGATGGCCAGCCGGCTGCAGCAGCCACTCCGTTGCTGCCCGACGCCATGCTGGCCATGGCGGCCGCACCGGCATTGCTGACGCCGCCCTCCGCACCCGCCGGCAACACAACGGAAACCGAACCCGCGCTGTTGGCGCACGCACCGGTTTTGCCGGCGTCCCTGTCTGCGCCCGCACCCGCGACGCTGGCTGACCCGTTAGCCGATGCAGCCGCCAATGCAGATGCACAACCGACTGCCCGGCAGTCCGCCAAAACGGATTTCCAGGCCGCCATGACCCCCACCTCGGCGCAAGCCACGGCCACGGCCGCAGCGGCAGCCCTGCCGGAGCGAATTGCAGCCGCGCTGTCGCCCGATGCGCTCAAGCCGGATGAAGCCCGAGCCGACAGCGTCGGCAATCCCCTCATGTCGGCGGCCCAGCTCGTGACGCTCAGCACGGCCAGTGCACCCACCACCAGTGCGGCTAGCAATGCGCTCGCGCCTTCGGTCGGCAGCGCAGCCTGGAGCCAGGCACTGGGTGAAAAAATTGTCTGGATGACGGCAGGCGCATTGCAAACCGCATCGCTCACGCTCAATCCTCCGAATCTGGGACCGTTGCAAGTCGTGCTCAACGTCACCAACGATCAGGCCACCGCCAGTTTCTTTGCAGCCCAGCCTGAAGTCCGGCAGGCGCTCGAAGCGGCCCTGCCCAAACTCCGCGAAATGATGAACGAAGCCGGAATCCAGTTGGGGCAGGCGACGGTGGGCGCGGAACAGCAGCAACAGCAGCAGAACGAAGCCGCCAGCCGTGAGGCGCGGCGAATGGGGCCGGCTTACCCCGGCGCAAACGATGCAGCAGAGTCCACGCTTCAGAGCATGCCCCTGCCCCTCCGTCAATCCGGTCGCGGGCTGGTCGACACCTTCGCCTGAGGCCCGGCAGAAAGCCGTTTCGGCCGCCAGATCATGTCTGCCTGAACCCGGCGCACGTTCCTGTCCGCTCTGCCCAGAGCGAATGAACCGCAAGATCAGGGCCGGTTTTCGCCGCAGCGCACACTTGCCGCCTTCAGGTTTAACGAACTACCTCCTTTTTCACCCTCTTTTCGCGGCATCGAATGCGCATGTTTCTTCGATAATGACGAGCATGTGCCTCCCCCTCTCCGTGTAAAGGAACGCTCAACATGGCCAAACCTGCCAAACCTGCTGAAGCTGTCGAAGCGGAGGCTGTACCCGCCAAGAAATCCAAGAAGAAGCTGTTCATCCTGGTTGGCTTCGTCGTATTGCTGCTGGCCGGCGGCGGCGCTGCCGCCTGGTTTTTCACCCAGGGCAGCCCCGAGTCCAAAGAAGCGCACAACGAACCCGCCAAGCCGCCGATTTTTTTGCCGCTTGAAACCTTCACCGTCAACCTTCAGGACGGCGAACAGTATCTGCAGACCGACATCACCCTGCAGGTGGCCGAGCAGACTGATGTAGACACGATCAAACTGCAAATGCCGCGGGTTCGCAGCCGCCTGCTCACCCTGCTTTCCAGCCAGAATGCCGAAAGTCTCGCCAGCCCAGAAAGCAAAAAGAAGCTGGTGAAGGATATTCAGGCGCAAGTGAATCAGCCGTTTGACGCCAAAGGCAAGCCGCAAAACGTAACGGACGTGCTCTTCACCACGTTTGTGATCCAGTAACCATCCCCATGGCCGACAACTTTCTCTCGCAGGATGAAGTCGATGCGCTGCTGAAAGGCGTCACCGGTGAAATCGATGACGCTCCGGCAGATGCAATCGATCACACGGTTGCCCGGCCGTATAACCTTGCCACGCAGGAACGCATCGTGCGCGGGCGCATGCCCACGCTCGAAATCATCAACGAGCGTTTTGCGCGCTTGCTCCGTATTGGTTTGTACAATTTTCTGCGGCGCGGCATCGAAGTCTCGGTCGGCCCGGTCAAGGTTTCAAAATACAGCGAATTCATTCGCAACCTGGTGGTGCCAACCAACCTCAACCTGATCCAGATCAAGCCGCTGCGCGGCACCGCGCTGATGATTTTCAATCCCGACCTGGTGTTTCTCATGGTCGACAACCTGTTTGGCGGCGACGGACGATTCCATACGCGCGTCGAGGGACGGGATTTCACCCAGACCGAGCACCGCATCATCCAGCGCGTCCTGAATATCGTTTTCGAGGCCTATTCAAAATCCTGGGAGCCGATTTACCCGGTCGAATTCGAATTCGTGCGATCGGAAATGAATACCCAGTTCGCCAACATCGCCACCCCGAACGAAGTGGTGGTATCCGTCACCTTTGCCATCGAACTCGGTCAGGTCAGCGGGGAAATGCATCTGTGCATGCCCTATTCAATGATCGAGCCGATCAAGGATCTGCTCACCAGCAGCCTGCAGGCCGAAAACCTGGAAGTGGACAAACGCTGGATTCGCCTGATGCGGCAACAGATCCAGATGGCGGAAGTCGAGATCATCGCCGACCTGGGCACCGCCACGATCAGCCTGCGTGACATCGTCAACATGAAAGTGGGTGACGTCATCCCGCTGGAAATCCCGCAAACCATCGAAGCCAAAGTGGACAGCGTGCCGGTGATGGAATGCGCGTACGGAAAATTCAACGGCCAGTACACCTTGCGTGTCGAAAAGCTGCTGTCCAACAGCCAGAACGAGCCGTCTACAGGAGACTAAAATGTCTGAAGAACTGACCCAACCCATTGCCGAAGACGACTGGGCTGCCGCCATGGCGGAACAGACCGATCCGGAAAAGCCCGCCGCCGACGACTGGGCCGCAGCGATGGCCGAGCAGACAGAGCCGGCGAAAGTCAGTCCGGCTGTATTCAAGGATCTGGCAGGCAGCGCCCCCACCGGTGCCACGCACGATATCGATTTCATTCTGGATATCCCGGTGCTGCTGACGGTGGAACTGGGGCGCACCAAGATCACCATCAAGAACCTGCTGCAACTGGCGCAAGGCTCGGTCGTCGAACTCGACGGCATGGCCGGTGAGCCAATGGATGTGCTGGTCAATGGCTGCCTCATCGCACAGGGCGAGGTCGTGGTGGTGAACGACAAGTTCGGCGTGCGTCTGACCGACATCATCACCCCTGCCGAACGCATCCGGAAACTCAACAAATGAAATGGCCTTCCTGGACCGCTCGGCCGGTGAGCACGCTGGCATGGACGGTCGGCCCTGGCCTCGCCGCGAGCCTGTCGCCCTTTGCACACGCGGCCGATGCAGCGCCCGCCGTTTCCAGCGCCGGCAGTCTGCTGCAGGTCTTTATCGGCCTGGTTGCCGTGCTGCTGCTGATCTTCGCCACCGCATGGGTCGCCAAGCGTCTCGGCGTCACCCGCGGCAGTTCGTCCGGTCTTTTGCACATCATCAGCAGCGCCTCGGTGGGTACACGTGAACGCGTGGTCGTGGTCGAAATCGGCGACAACTGGCTGGTGGTGGGCGTCACGCCCGGCAGCGTCAATGCCCTGATGACGCTGCCCAAGGGCGAAGTCCAGCCCGCGCCAACGGCGCCCCTCAACACCAGCTTTGCCGCCAATCTGAAACAGCTGATCGAGGCTCGCCGTGCAAAATAAGTGGCTCCACACCAGCCTGATCGCGTTCACGCTGGCGCTGCCCACGCTCGCCTTTGCGCAGAGTGCAGGCTTGCCAGCCTTTACCAGCACGCCGGGCGCGGGCGGCGGCCAGACCTATACGCTCAGCCTGCAAACCCTGCTGCTGCTAACCTCGCTGTCGTTTCTGCCAGCCGCCCTGCTGATGATGACGAGCTTCACCCGCATCATCATCGTGCTGTCGCTGCTGCGCCAGGCGATGGGCACCCAGTCGTCGCCGCCGAATCAGGTACTGATCGGGCTGTCGCTGTTTTTGACCCTGTTCGTGATGGGGCCCACCTTCGACAAGATCTACGTCGAAGCCTATCAGCCCCTGTCCGAAAACCGCATCCAGATGGGCGAAGCGCTGGACAAAGGAGCCGCCCCGCTGCGCGCATTCATGCTCAAGCAAACGCGTGAAACCGACCTCGCCCTGTTCGTCAAAATGTCCAAATCGGCACCGCTTGAGTCGGCTGCCGATGTGCCGATGCGCGTACTCATCCCGGCCTACATCACCAGCGAACTTAAAACTGCATTCCAGATCGGCTTTGCGGTCTTTATTCCTTTCCTCATCATCGACATGGTCGTCGCCAGCATCCTGATGGCGATGGGCATGATGATGGTGTCGCCCGCCATCGTTGCGCTGCCTTTCAAGATCATCCTGTTCGTGCTGGTCGATGGCTGGAATCTGTTGCTGGGTTCGCTCGCACAAAGCTTTTACTAACGGAACGGAGAGCCGCCATGACACCCGAAGGCGTAATGACCATAGGCCGTACCGCACTGGAAACCACCATTCTGGTTGCGTCCCCGGTGCTGCTCGTCACCCTGGTGGCCGGCCTCATCATCAGCGTGTTCCAGGCCGCTACCCAGATCAACGATGCCAGCCTGTCGTTCATTCCAAAAGTGCTTGCCGTGCTCGCCACCTTCGCCATTGCCGGCCCCTGGATGCTGACCGTGATGACCGACTACATGCGGCGCGTGCTGACCGGGCTGCCAGGCATCATCAGCTAGCGCCCGGCCTTATCCCCGCATGATCAGCCTCACCGACGCCCAGCTCAATACCTGGCTGGTCAGCTTCATCTGGCCGTTGGTGCGCATTCTCGGTCTGCTCATGGTGGCGCCGATATTCGGCCACCGCTCCGTGCCGGCCCAGGTCAAGATCGGTCTGGGTGTATTCATTGCCCTGATCGTTTCACCTGCCCTGCCGCCGTTACCCGATGTCGCGCTAGGCTCATGGCATGGCCTGCACATCCTGGTCCAGCAATTTTTGATTGGCGTCGCCATCGGCTTTGTCATGCGTGTGGCCTTTGCTGCGATCGAGGCAGCGGGGGAAATCGTCGGCCTGCAGATAGGCCTCGGCTTCGCCTCCTTTTTCGACCCGCAAAGCGCCGGACAGACGCTGGTGCTGGCGCGATTTTTCAACCTGCTGGCGATGCTGGTGTTCCTCGCAATCAATGGCCACCTGCTGCTGATCGGCGTGCTGGTCGACAGCTTTCAGACCCTGCCGATCAGCCCCCAGCCGCTGGCGGCAAAGGGCTTTTTCACGCTTGCCGCGTTCGGGTCGACCGTGTTTTCGGTGGGGCTGCAACTGGCCTTGCCCCTGATTGCCATTCTGCTGATGACCAATCTTGCGCTGGGCATCCTCACGCGCTCCGCACCGCAGCTCAACATCTTTGCGATCGGCTTCCCCATCACGTTGGGCGTGGGGCTGGTCGTGCTGGATTTCATGCTGCCCTACTTCGCCCCGCAGTTCGAGATGCTGATCTACAACGCGCTCAAGATGGCCCTGACGGTGATTGCCGACTTGCGGTCCTGACCGGGGCTAAAGCACGCGAAGGGAAATACGTCAGAAGTCTTGTCACGCCAAACCGGGCGCTTCCGCGCGATGGATAGGGCAAAAGGCTGCTCCGGGCAGTCAGTCTGCCAACCCAGAGCGTTAAAGCGAGAAGAACGGAATCAGAACCCCAGGCTGTCCAGCAAATCGTCGACCTGGCCCTGATCGGCCACCACGTCACTTCTGCCTTCCGGACTGATTTGCGGGCCGTTGAGCAAGCTGTTATCGGTTTCGCGCTTCACTTCAGACGGGGCGTAATCGATCAAAAACTGCACCAGCTGGCTTTCGAGATTGTGTGCAAGATCCGTGACTTTGCGGATTACCTGACCCGTCAGATCCTGAAAATCCTGCGCCATCATGATGTCCAGCAACTGCTGCTTGGTGGCATTGCTATCGCTTTGCATATCAACCAGGCACTGCATGGTCGAGGTGGCCATGTCGCGATACCCGGCCTCGGAAAAAGGCGCATTGAACGTGTTCTTCCAGCCTTTCAGAACCTCGCTTGCACCCGCATCAATCCGCTCCTGCAAAGGGATGGCGGCATCCGTAGCGTTCAATACGCGTTGTGCGGCCTGCTCGGTCATGCGCGCCACGTAATTCAGACGGTCACGCACATCGGGCATATCCACCGATGCTTTTTCCAGCACCTTGTCCAAGCCCAGCTCACGCAAGCTGTCGTGCAATCCACGGGTCATCTGTCCCACCCGCACCAGCATTTCTCCCTGCTCGCACACGTCAGGTTTTACAGCGGCAGTAGGTGTGATCTGCGCACTGGCGTCTGGAAATTGCGTACTCACGTCAACCTCCAGCTTTTTCAAGTTTTTCAAAAATCTTGCTGAGTTTTTCGTCCAGAGTGGCAGCGGTAAAAGGCTTGACGACATAACCGTTTGCACCAGCCTGAGCCGCTGCAATGATGTTTTCCTTCTTGGCCTCGGCCGTCACCATCAATACCGGCAATTTCGACAGGGCGGGATCGGCACGGATAGTCTGCAGCATGGTCAGGCCATCCATGTTGGGCATGTTCCAGTCCGACACAACAAAGTCGAAGTTGCCTGCCCTCAATTTGGCCAGCCCATCCACGCCGTCTTCTGCTTCTTCGACGTTGGCATATCCCAGCTCCTTGAGCAGATTGCGAACGATGCGGCGCATGGTGGAAAAGTCGTCAACGACTAGAAATTTGGTATTCGGATCAGCCATACAGGGCTCCATGAAGCTTTGGTCAAGTGGGGGGTTAAACGGCATGCAGGCGTCAAACTTAAGCCGCAATGCCAGCGAAAAAGCTGCTGGGATCTTATACCCGCATTGCGCGGTTTCCTTGTGAGGCGAAAAAGTTCATGACCCGTCCCGGCAGTTCGTGCAAAGGCGCCACTTCATGAGTTCCGCCCATGGCAATCGCCTCTTTTGGCATGCCGAACACGACGCACGTCGATTCGTCCTGCGCCAGGTTGTATGCGCCCGCATTCTTCATTTCCAGCATGCCGGCCGCGCCATCCTTGCCCATGCCGGTCAGGATCACGCCCACCGCATTTTTGCCGGCGTTGAGTGCGGCCGAGCGGAACAACACATCCACTGAAGGACGATGCCGGTTGACCGGTTCGCCCTGGTCGATCTTGGTCATGTAGTTCGCGCCACTGCGCACCAGCGTGAGGTGGGAGTGACCGGGTGCAAGATAGGCGTGCCCCGGCAGTACCCGCTCGCCGCCTTCCGATTCAATAACTGAAATCTTGCACAGCTTGTCGAGCCGGTTGGCGAAGGAACGGGTAAAGCCCTCGGGCATGTGCTGGGTGATCAAAATGCCCGGACAGTCTGAAGGCAGTTGCACCAGGAAATCCTTGATCGCCTCGGTTCCGCCGGTGGAGGCACCGATGATGATCAGCTTTTCGCTACTGATAAAAGGGTTGCGCACCGAGGCCAGCGCGATGCTGCCGTGTGCATTCGGCAAACTACGCGTCTTGATTTTTGCGCGCGCGGCGACGCGGATCTTGTCCGCAATCAGTTCGGTATATTCGAGCATGCCGCTCTGGATGGACATTTTCGGTTTGGTGACGAAATCGACCGCGCCCAGCTCCAGCGCACGCATCGTGATGTCCGAGCCGCGCTCGGTCAGCGACGACACCATCACCACCGGCATCGGCCGCAAACGCATCAGGCGTTCCAAAAAATCCAGGCCGTCCATCTTCGGCATTTCGACGTCCAGCGTCAGCACATCTGGATTGGTTTGCTTGATGAGATCGCGCGCCACCAGCGGATCGGGCGCCGCACCCACCACTTCCATATCGGGCTGACTATTGATGATTTCGGTCATCACGCCGCGTATCAGCGCCGAGTCATCCACAATCAGAACCTTGATTTTCATGCCAGACACTTTCCGGGACTCGCCCTTGCAAACAGTCAGTTCAAATCGATCTCGACATCGATGGGGTTGGCCTGGAGCCGGCTCGCATAGTCATGCTCACGCCGGACCAGGGTGTAGTTATTAAGCTGGATCAACTTCTTGACCAGGACCTTGCCGGTTTCCGGAAAGAAATACACCTTGCGCGGGTGGATGTCGTTCAGATCCTCGGCCAGGATGCGGATGTTCACGTCCCGCAAATAGTCACGCACGAATCGTGCGTTACGCTCGCCAACGTTGATGCTGGTAAACCCCTGCAGCACATTGCCCCCACCAAACACCTTGGCTTCCAGGTTTTCGCGCCGCGCGCCAGCCTTGAGGACTTGATTGATCAACACCTCCATTGCGTAGCTGCCATAGCGCATCGACGATGCAGAGGCACTGCCTGACTCGCCGCCATCCGGCAGCATGAAATGATTCATCCCGCCGATTCCCGAAACCCGGTCGCGAATACAGGCTGCGACACACGAACCCAGCACCGTCACGATCAGCATCGGCTTGACGGTGAAATAATATTCACCCGGCAATATCTTGGCTGCCTGGCAATCAAAGACACGGTCGTAATACAGGTTGGTCGCCAGATGCTCTTCTATCGCCGGATTCACGAACCATTCCCTGCACGCGCCGCACGCTGATCCAGTTCATAAACCGTCTTGCCACGCAGCTTCAGCGCATCGGTCACATACATGAAGTTTTCGGAGTGGCCGGCAAACAGCAAACCATCCGGCTTCATCAGCGGCACAAATCGCGAAAGTATTTTGCTTTGTGTCGGTTTGTCGAAATAAATCATCACATTGCGGCAGAAAATCACATCAAACTGGCCACTCACTGGCCAGTTTCCAGCCAGCAAATTCAATGTCTTGAATGTAATCAGCTGACGCAACTCGGGCCGCACCCGCACCATTCCGGCGCGGCTGCCTTTTCCCTTCAGAAAAAAGCGCCGAACCCGATCACTCGACATTTTCTCAAGCCGGTCGGCGGTATAGACGCCGGTCGCGCCGGCTTCAAGCACATTGGTATCAATGTCTGTCGCCACAATACTGACCGGTGGCGTCAGCGTATTGAAGGCCTCACACAGCGTCATCGCGATCGAATAAGGTTCTTCACCGGTTGAACTGGCGGAACACCAGATGGACAGTGGTTTTTTTGACCTGAGCGCATGCTCGGCCAGAATCGGGAAATGATGCGCTTCACGAAAAAACGAGGTCAGATTGGTCGTCAGCGCATTGGTGAAGGCCTCCCACTCCTCACTGTCGCGTCCGCTTTCAAGGCCATCGAGATAGACCTCGAATGAGTCCAGCCCCTTTGCCCGCAGGCGACGTGCCAACCGGCTATAGACCATTTCCTGCTTGCTTTCGGCCAGCGAAATGCCGGCCTGACGGTAAATCAGCGCACGCACCCTGGCAAAATCGCGTGGCGTGAAGGTAAAAATCTTGCTGCTGTCCGGCGTATTTTTCAAAATGGATGTCATGTTCAGGCTAACAGCCCTCGCTCCCACTGCTCAGCATGGAGTAAGAGTCACGCAGCCAGTCGGGGAATCGGCATTCCGGCTCGACCGCTCTGCGTAACAGCGGGTTTCACTGCATGAGAGGCGCCAGTCACCTCGCGCACCAGCTTGAAAGTATTAACCAATTGCGCAAGCCTGGTGGCCTGATCCTGCAGACTCTCGGCTGCCGCGGCGGATTGCTCCACCAGTGCAGCATTCTGCTGGGTCATTTCATCCATCTGGCTCACCGCCTGGTTGATTTGGGCGATACCCGCGCTTTGTTCCAGACTGGCCGCCGCACTTCCAGCCATGATCTCCACGACCAATTGCACTGACGTCACCACATCATCAATCGCTTCACCCGCTTCGTTGACCAGTTTTCTGCCCAACTCGACCTGAGACACCGAATCAACGATCAGGGTCTTGATTTCTTTTGCCGCACCTGCGCTGCGCTGCGCCAGATGGCGAACTTCCGCCGCCACCACCGCAAAGCCACGGCCCTGCTCGCCCGCACGCGCGGCTTCCACTGCAGCGTTCAAGGCCAGGATGTTGGTCTGGAAAGCAATGCCGTCAATCACGCCGATGATGTCGGCGATCTTGCGCGAGCTGTTGTTGATCGAAGCCATGGTTTCGATCACCTTGCCGACCACCTCGCCGCCCTGCACGGCGATATCAGCGGTCGAAGCCACCAGTTTGCTGGCCATGTGGGAATTGTCAGCATTCTCTTTCACAGTGCTGGTCAATTCTTCCATCGAGCTGGCCGTTTCTTCCAGGCTCGAGGCCTGCGACTCGGTGCGCCGGGACAGGTCCGCATTCCCCCTGGCGATTTCCTGTGCACCCATGTTCACACTGTCAGTGCTTTCCTTGATCTGCCCCACCAGCAACTTGGTATTGTTTTGCAGCACGCGCAAGGATTGCATTAACGTGGCAATCTCGGCAGCACCACTGGCTGCAATCCGCCCCGTCAGGTCACCTGCACTCATGCGCCCAATGTCGTGCCCGGCATTCTGCAAAGGCAGAACCACACTACGGTAAGACAGCACCCCAAATGCGCCCGCCATCGGCACGCCCAGGGCAGCAATCACCATCAGGCTGTTCAAGTAAAACGTTCCCTCGCTGCTTGTCGCAAGCCAGGCCAAAATGCCAATCACCCCAAACAACGCAGCCATGGCGCTCACCGCCAGCACCAGCAGGGTCTTGATGGAATAGGCCCGCATCAAGCCGGTACGCTGTAACCAGGTCTGCCTCACGGCCTGACCATCCTGGATCCTGAGGCTTGTGTCGCCCGCTTTGATGGCTCGATAAGCGCTATCCGCAACCTGGATTTGTGCCCGGCTGGGTTTCATCCGGATTGAACTGTATCCGACCACTTGGCGGTTCTCGATGATGGGCGCAGCATTGGCCTCAACCCAATAATGGTCACCGTTTTTGCACCGGTTTTTAACCATCCCGGTCCATGCCTTGCCGCTCTTCAGGCTATGCCAGAAGTCGGCGAACGCCTCGGCCGGCATATCCGGATGACGCTCGATATTCTGCGGCGCGCCCAGCAACTCGTCTTCAGTGAACCCGCTGACATCGACGAAAGCCTGGTTAACGTAGGTAATGTTGCCGTGCACATCGGTCTTCGAGACGATGGTTTCATCATCGTTCAGCACGTATTCAACATTGGTCACGGGCAAATTGGATCGCATGGATAGTCCTTAATTAATGACTCAAACTAAACTGGGTATTAAAACGTTTCCCACTCGCCATCGCTGCTGTGGGCGACGGCAAGCTTGTTCGACCTTGCCGCCGGAGCAGGCATCGCTGGCCGGTTCTTCGACGTCGTTCGGATTCTGTCACCCACTAACGGCCGTTGAGCCCGCTGGCTGTAGCCCGATCCGTCCAGTTTGAATACGCTCACGGCCTGGGCAAGCGCATTGGCCTGTTCCTCCAGGCTTTCAGCCGCAGCAGCCGCCTGTTCAACCAGGGCAGCGTTTTGCTGGGTGACGTCGTCCATCTGGGTGATGGCCTGGTTGACCTGCTCGATGCCCGCGCTCTGCTCCTGACTGGCCGCC
>JAHJRA010000011.1:0-76173 GCA_018831045.1 Gammaproteobacteria bacterium
CTTCAACCTGTTTGGCCCGCCTGGGCTGGTCTTCTGGAACGGCGCCGGCGAGCAGTCGGCTTATCAGGTGATCGGCTACGAGAAGCCGGACAAGTTTCTCGCCAGCATCAATGCAGCCCTGGGTTCCTGAATCAGCCGCCCGCCGTCAGTTCGCGACTGCTGAGCTTGAAGTTGAAATGATCGGGCTCGCGGCCGTCCAGTCGCGTGTCGCCAAATTCGGCGTAGGGATACATCAGATAGGGCAGCGCTTCGCGGGCGCGCGGCGCGAGTTCGAAATCGCGCGCGGTGTTGAACCCCACCCAGTTCATCTCCCAATAACCGAACAGCCGCTCGCGCAGTGCAACGATGCGCGCGTCGGTGAGCGGCAGGTTTTCTTCGAGCACGGCCTTGCGTACGTCGGCCGGATCGACGCCGACCCAACCATGGCGCGGTGAAAAATACTCGGCGCGGCAGTGCTGCGCTTTCGAGATGTCGTCGGCCTTGCCCAGACTCTTGAACTGTTTCGAGGCGGCCACCCGCACGCCGTACATTTCGCGCGCGGGCAGTCCGGCGGCGCGCGCCAGACCGACGAACAGCGAGTTGATGTCGGCGCACTTGCCGCCGAGGTCGCCCGATTCCAGCATGAACTTGATGTCGCCCAGACCGCAGCCGCGCGTTTTCGGGTTGCGGAAGGCGTTGTCGACCACCCAGTCGTAAATCGCGCGCGCCTGGGCGTCGGGACCCTGGATGTCCTTGATGATTTTGGCCGAAGTGGTGGCGACGATGCCGTCGGTCGGCATATGCGGGGTCGGCGCCAGGTAACGGGCGACGTCGGCCGTCAGTGGTCGTAGCGGTCCTGCGGCACCGCGGGTGCGGTCGCGGGTAGAGACGACCGCAGTCACGCTGACGCGGTGAGGGCTGGCAGAAGCGGGCAGTGCGGCGCTGAACATGGCGGCCTGGTAGACCGGGTCCCAGTTGAGTGCCGCCCCTGCCGGCGCATCGGCCCAGTTGAGCGCGTGCACGGTCTGGAAGTCGCCCGCATCGGAAGGCAGCGGCAGCCACACCCGGCCGGCGCTGGACTGGGCAGGGATGTCGACGTCGTAGCGCAGCTCGAACGTACGCCAGCCATCGGCGTGCGGGGTCGGGGTGGAAGGCGCGGCCTGCAGCGCGGGTGCGCCGGCCAGCAGCGGGCTTGCGGCAGCAAGCCGGATAAAGTCACGTCGTTTCATGGTTTCTCCAAAACGTTATTTCCGTGAGGAAACCTTCGGCGGGTTGAGGGCGGGCGATGGCGCGGATGCGCCGAGTTCGCCGGGAATAGCGACCGAAGGTGGGAGCAGTGTAACGTCGAACGGGTTGCGGCTTGCGGCCTGAGTCGGGCGTTATTCGCGACGCAGGATGGCGATGTTGTCCAGCAGCGGCGTGACGATGGGCTGGATCTTGCGCCGCATCAGCGAGCCGATGGCGGTGGTCTTGAGGAAGATCGGCCGCACGCTGTCGGCGTCGACCGCAGTCAGCACATCGAGCGCGGCGCAATCCGGTTCAAACTGCGGGGCGACGGCCAGCAGTTCGGCGCGGGCGGTCGCGCGGCGGACGGGGTCGGCCTCGCGCAGCGGCGTCGCCCAGTTGGCCAGCGCGTCGAGCGTGTGGTTAACGACTTCCTGCACTTCGGGGCGATCCAGAATGACCGCGACCGTGGCGATAAAGGTCTGTCCCTGGCCCGACAGGACCTTGTCCAGCATGACGCTGTAAGGGTTGTCGGCGAGTTGCGGCACCTCGGCATGATCCGCGCGCGCGGCGCGCGGACTGGGCAGGTTGTCGGGTTGCAGTTCGAGGAAGGCGACGTAATAGGAATTGCGGCTGTTGCCACGTTTCCACATCGACAGTCGCTCGGCTTCCGTCATCACGCCCGAGTACAGCATGACTGCGATGGTGTCGAGAATGGCGACGTCGTCTTCGTGCAAAAAAGCCAGATGTTCGACCAGAAATTCGGCCAGGGTGCGCCCCATGCTGCCCTGGCACACGACGTCGCGCATCAGCATCAGGCGCGCGTTTTCGATGGTGGACATGCACCACCAGGCACGCCGTGCCAGATCGTCGGTGAGCGCGGGCGAGTGCACCACGGCGACCACCGCTTCCTCTTCCGCGATCAGCAGCAACTGCGCCAGATGCTGCGGCGACAGGCCGGATTGCGACTGCCGCGTCCAGCGCGTCAGGTGCACCGGGTAGCCGCCGGGTGAGCCCAGCGCATGGCCGGACAGCAGTTCGCGCACACGCTTGAGGTAGCGGTCGGAGCGCTCGTTGGGCTTGAGCGGCACACTGGCTTCGCCCTGCGGGGTGAGCGCCCACAGCGTCATGTTCGATTCGTCGATGCGGACCGCGAGCAACTCGGTGTTGAACAGGACATTGAGGCGTAATTCGTCCTCGGGGGAGAGTTCATCGTTCATGGCGTATTGGAAGGCGGCAGACAAAAGGCCCGGTCGAGCATGACCAGCTGGAAGGCGGCTATTTTAGCTTGTTGGGCGATGGCTTTTCTGGAGACCTGAAACAGGATTAAACTGTCTTAATTGAATGTTTGGGAGCGGACATGTTGCTACGAATCACTGCCTTGCTGCTGTGTGCCGGACTGGGGGTGTCTCAGGCCTGGGCGCTCCCCACCGGTGCGCAACTGTATGCCCGCAATTGCGCATCCTGCCATGGCGAAAAAGGTGACGGCGGCATCGGTGTGCCGTTGGCCCTGGCTTCGTTTCAGGCCGGGATCAGCGACGACTATCTGCGCAAGACCATCCATTACGGCCGTCCCGGGCGGGTGATGCCCGCGTTTTCAAGTTTGAGCCAGGATGAGGTCGAAGCGATCGTGCGTCATGTGCGGGCCTGGAACAAAGGCCCCAGCGTGACGTATCCGCCGCAGCCCATAGCCGGCGATCCGTCCCATGGCAAACAGTTGTTCGAACAATATTGCGTGGCGTGTCACGGCGTGAACGGCGAAGGCGCCAAGGGTACCGGGGTGACCTTCTCGCGTCCGCGCGATCTCCCCATCATGGCCCCCGCACTGCACAACCCCGGGTTTCTGGCCGCAGCGCCCGACGCCATGATCAAGGCCACGCTGATGAACGGCCGCGCAGGCACGCCGATGCAGTCCTACCTCAAGCTGGGGTTGAAGGAAAAAGACATCGACGACCTGGTGAGCTATGTGCGCAGTTTCGAAACCCAGCCGCTGGGTTCGAGTGCGGCGATGGTGAAGGCCGAGACGCCGGTCATCCTCCGCGAATCGCCGTACGACCTGAACACCACGGTCGAACGCGTCAAGACGGCGGTGACCACCAACAACTTCTTCTACGGCCGGGTACAGACGCTGGAATACGGGATGACACCACCAGCCAACGAAAACCCGAACCAGGTGATTGTCTATTTCTGCAATATCAGCATGCTCAATCAGGCGCTGGCGATCGATCCGCGCGTCGGCATGTTTTTGCCGTGCCGCATCAGCATTTTCGAGAAAAACGGCAAGGTGCAGGTGATGTCGGTCAATCCCAAGGTGCTGAGCCGGCTGTTCAATAACTCCGAGCTGAACCAGTTGTGCGAGGAGCTGGAAAAGAGCTACACCGCGATCATCGAGGAGGCAACGCTATGAACCTGAGAAACTGGCTGGCTGGCGTGCTGGCCCTGGCATGCCTGAACGCGCCGGTGGCGGCAGACGGGCTGCTGATGGCGCGCAGCGACAAATCCTTTCCCGAGGCCATGACCGTGTTGCAAAGCGCGATTTCGGCGCGCGGCTACACCATCACACGGCTGCAGCAGGTGAACGAAAATCTGGAGCGGCGCGATTACAAGAGCGACATGTACCGCGTGGTGTATTTCGGCAAATACGAGGAAGTGAAGCAGGTGACGGCGGCGCATCCGGAACTGATGGCTTTCCTGCCGCTGAGCATCACGATTTTTGCGGAGGGCGACGAAAGCATCATGGTGGCGAGTCATCCGCAAACCATCTCCGAGTTTTATCCCGATGCGGCGTTGAAACCGATGTTTGACCGCTGGGAAAAAGACATCGAAGCGATCATGGACGAGGTGCGCGAGTAGCTGCGCGCAAACGTGCGCAGCCGCCGGTCAATCAGCTCTGCGTGAACGCCTGGCGTGCGGCCTTGATCGTGGCATCGATATCGGCATCGCTATGCGCGGCCGAGACGAATCCGGCCTCAAACGCCGAGGGAGCCAGATAAAAACCGAGGTCGAGCATGGCATGGAAGAAGCGGTTGAACTTCTCTTTGTCGCACTGCATCACCTCGGCAAAGCTGGTGGGTGGTTTGGCCGCAAAGTAGAGACCGAACATGCCGCCGACCGAGTCGGCACAGAAGGTGACGCCCGCGTCTTTGGCAGCGGCGTTGAGGCCATTCACCAGCCGCTCGGTGCTGGCGGTCAGGCGCGCATGAAAACCGGGCGCGCTGATGGCATCGAGCGTCGCCAGGCCTGCGGCCACCGCGACCGGGTTGCCCGACAGCGTGCCGGCCTGATAAACCGGGCCGGTGGGCGCAAGGTAATCCATGATGTCGGCACGGCCGCCAAAGGCGCCGACCGGCATGCCGCCGCCGATGACCTTGCCGAGCGTGGTGAGGTCGGGGCGGATGCCCAGCAGTTTTTGCGCGCAGCCCAAGTCAACCCGAAAGCCCGTCATCACTTCGTCGAATATCAGCAGCGCGCCGTGTGCGTCGCACAGCCGGCGCATGGCCGCCATGAATTCGGCCGTCGGCTTGACCAGATTCATGTTGCCGGCAAACGGCTCGACGATGATGCAGGCGATCTCATGGCCGATTTCGGCGAAGGTGTGCTCCAGTCCGGCGACGTCGTTGTAGTCGAGCACCAGCGTCATCGCCGCGACTTCGGGTGGCACGCCGGCTGAAGTGGGATTGCCGAAGGTGAGCGCGCCGGAGCCGGCCTTCACCAAGAGGAAGTCGGCGTGGCCGTGATAGCAGCCTTCGAACTTGATGAACTTGCTGCGGCCGGTAAAACCGCGCGCGAGGCGGATCGCACTCATCGTCGCTTCGGTGCCGGACGACACCAGGCGCACCTTCTCGATGCTCGGAACCAGTTCGATAATGCGCCGCGCAATGGTGAGTTCGGCCTCGCTGGGCGCGCCGAACGACAGGCCGTTGATGGCCGCATCCTGTACTGCTTTCACCGTGCCGGGATGGGCGTGGCCGAGGATCGCCGGACCCCATGAACCGACATAGTCGATGTATTCGCGGCCATCGGCATCCCAAACCCGCGAACCCTTGGCGCGGCTGAAAAACACCGGCGTGCCGCCCACGCTCTTGAATGCGCGTACCGGCGAATTGACGCCGCCGGGGATGACCTGTTGCGATTGCTCGAAGAGTTGCTCATTGCGATTCATGGTGCGGGTCTCACTGTTCGGATTCGGTTGCAAATAACTGATTCAGTCCATGTGCCTGGGCAGTCACATCCGCGCCGTTGAACAGCGCCGACAGCACGGCAAGGCAGTCGGCGCCGGCATCGAGCAGCGCGGGCGCGTTGGCCAGCGTGATGCCGCCAATGGCGACGATGGGCAGATGAATCTGCGGCGCAGCTTGGCGCAGCAGATCAAGGCTTGCGCGCGCAGCGTCAGGCTTGGTTGCGGACGGAAAAAAACTGCCGAAGGCGACGTAATCGGCGCCTGCTGCCTGCGCCGCCAATGCCAGGTCGAGGCTTTGATAGCATGACGCGCCGACGAACTTATGCTTGCCCAGGATGATGCGCGCCTCGCGCACCGTGCCGTCGTCGCGTCCCAGATGCACGCCGTCGGCGTCGCACAAATCGGCCAGCCGCAGGTCGTCGTTGACGATCAGCGGCACCTTGAAGCGGCGGCACAGCGCGACCAGTTCGCTCGCCTGTTCATGGCGGCGTGCGATATCGCCAGATTTGTCGCGGTATTGCACCGCCGCCACGCCGCCGCGCAAGGCGGCTTCAACCTGCGTCAGCAGATGGCCGGTGTCTTCGGTTTCGGGCGTGATGGCATAAATGCCACCCGGAAATTCAAGTGTGGATGGATTCACGCGTTGCCTTCGGTCTGCACGTCCTGTGCCCAGAAAAACCGCTCCGGGATGTATTGCCCCATGCCGGGGCGGAACGCAGCCTTGAGCGCTTCGTAGGTGAAGTTCTGCGCCTCGCGCACCGCGGTCGGCATGTCCTGGCCGTAGGCCAGGGTGGCGGCGATGGCCGAGGCCAGGGTGCAGCCGGAGCCGTGATAGCTGCCGGGCAGGCGATCCCAGGCATCGGTCTGCACATGGCCGTTCAGGCTGTACAGGCTGTTCAGCACGCGCGGCGTGGTTTCGTGGGTGCCTGTGATGAGCACGTATTCGCAGCCGAGGTCGACCAGGTGTTTGGCGCAGGCGGCCAGATCCATATCGTCGTCTTCCGACTCGAACAGCGCCAGGCGTCGTGCCTCGTGGCTGTTGGGGGTGATGATGCTGGCCTGCGGGATCAGCAGGTCGCGCATGGCCGAGATCATGTCGTCGGTGGTGAATTCGTCGCCGCGACCGGACGCCAGCACCGGATCGAGCACGACCGGAATGTCGGGGTAGTCGGCAAGGATTTCGGCGATCACCGCCATCGACTCAGGGCTGCCCAGCATGCCCAGCTTGAACGCGGCGACCGGCATGTCCTCGAGCAACATGCGCGCCTGATCCATCACCCACTCGGAATCGATCACCAGGATTTCGTCGACCCCGGCGGTGTCCTGCACCGTGAGCGCGGTGATCACCGACAGCGGGTGGCAGCCCATGCTGGCGAGGGTGAGCAGGTCCGCCTGGATGCCCGCGCCGCCGGTCGGGTCGGATGCAGCAAAGCTCAAGACCAGCGGGGGGGTGGGTTTCGGCGTGAAAATGGAAGGCATGGCGTCACTGCTATAAAATCAAGCCCCGATTTTAGCCGATTCCCCCTTCCTTCATGTCTGAAACCCCTGAATACTCAAGCTGGATGTGCCTGATTTGCGGCTGGATTTATCACGAAGAAGCCGGCGCGCCTGACGACGGCATTGCGCCTGGCACACGCTGGGAGGATGTGCCGATCAACTGGACGTGTCCGGATTGCGGCGCACGCAAGGACGATTTTGAAATGGTGACGTTTTAGTACCAGTCGATTGCTCAAGAAAGCCTGTTTTCTGGCGTTAGAGCGTACAGGCATCGGAGTTGTTAGTATGGTTCCCTCTTTTCATGGCCCGGCGATCTTCGCTGGTCGTGGCTGGGGCAGACCAAAATTAATCAATATTAAGGAGATGACAATGAGTATTCGGTGGATTGCTGCGTGGTTGATGCTGTCGCTGTCGGGCAGCGTGTGGGCGATTGCGCCCTACATTCAAGGTGACTCGGTGGCGGGAGGCAATGTTCAGGCTGCGGCGACGGCGGTCGAGGGCAAGCTTAAAAAGGGCGGATTTAAAGTCATCGGCAAATATTTCCCCAAAGGCCTGGCAGGCTATGGGGTGGTGATTGCAACGGACAGCGACATGCTGGATGCGGTCGGTTCAATTGGCGGACCTGCGATCATGGGCGCAACGGTTCGCGTGGGCGTCAAGGCCGATGGCAGTGTCGCATACACCAATCCTGAATACTGGTACCGCGCTTACTTCCGCAAATCGTTTGCCAAGAAAGAGGAGGCGGTCAAAGGCCTGCAAGGGCGTTTGCAGGAGGCGCTGGGTGCGGGCAAGGGGCAGGGCGGCGAGGAAACTGCTGCAAGTCTGTCCAACTATCGCTATATGGTAGGCATGGAGCGTCTGGATTCATCCAAAAACGAGCTGAACCAGTTTGGTACGTTTGCCGAGGCGCTCAAAGCGGTGCGTGAAAATCTGGCCAAAGGCGTAGGAAAAACATCCAAGATCTATGAGGTGGTGATGTCCGACCGCAAGCTGGCCGTGTTTGGCGTGGCCATGAATGACGGCGAAAACAGCGATGGCGAGTGGCTCAAGCGTATCGACATGCAGAACAGTGTCGCCGGCCTGCCCTACGAGATTTACATCGTCGACAAAGAAGTCGGGTCTCCTCATGGCCGGTTCCGCATTGCCTTGGCTTTCCCGGATGTGGGCATGGGACAGTTCATGCGTATTTCGTCTTTGCCGAACGTCATCATGGACACCATGGGGGTCGTGGCAGGGGTGCAGAAGTCGTCGAGCGAAGAATCCTGGCAGTAAAAGTCCGGGTTTTTACAGCCTCAAAGGGCGCTGCCATGCAGCGCCCTTTTTATTTGGATGAATTGCCGTAAATGCGGGCATTGCGCCGCTAAAGAAGCAGGTGTCCATGCCGTAATGGTTACCACACAGGGTGTGTGCAATCCAGGCCGCCCGCTGATCCAGGTGGAGAGAACGTGTGGATAACGAAGCTTTGAAGGGCGTCAAGGTGATGATCATCGATGACAGCAACACGATCCGCCGCAGTGCGGAAATATTCTTGAGTCAGGCGGGCTGCGAAGTCATCCTGGCGCAAGACGGGTTTGATGCCCTGTCCAAAATCACCGATCACGAACCCGATGTGGTGTTTGTGGACATCATGATGCCGCGCCTTGATGGCTATCAGACCTGTTCTCTGATCAAACGCAACGCAAAATACCGTGCCACGCCCGTCATCATGCTGTCATCCAAGGATGGCCTGTTTGATCGTGCGCGCGGACGCATGGTGGGCTCGGATGAGTACCTGACCAAACCCTTTACCAAAGACACGTTGTTGACGGCGGTGCGCGAGCACGCCGTCACTCGGGCTTAACTGTTTTCAAGGAGCATAAATCATGGCGATTAGCCGAATTCTGGTTGTGGATGATTCCCCTACCGAGCGCTTTTTTCTGTCCGAGTTGCTGGTCAAAAACGGCTATCTGGTGAGCATGGCGGAAAGCGGTGAAGAGGCCGTCGCGCAGGCCAAGCAAAACCTGCCGGATCTGATCGTGATGGATGTGGTGATGCCCGGCATGAATGGCTATCAGGCGACACGCATGCTGACCAAGGAAGATGCGACCAAGCACATCCCGGTCATCATGTGCACTACAAAAGGTCAGGAAACCGACAAGGTGTGGGGCATGCGGCAGGGTGCAAAGGCCTATCTGGTCAAGCCCATCAAGCCGGAAGAGCTGCTGTCGCAAATCAAGGCTTTGGGCTGAGCGGACCGCGATGAGCAAGAAGTTCAATCTGCGCGAGTTTCAAACGACGCTGTCGCAGCAGCTTCTGGCCGCAGCAACGCGCGACAACACCGGCTCCCGCCTGGGGTTTCAGGTCGGCGAGGTGAGCTGGCTGGTGAGCCTGGCGGATACGGAAGAGGTTATTCCGGTGCCTTCCATCGTCAAAGTGCCGGGCGCGCGCCGCTGGTTTCGGGGTGTCAGCAATATCCGGGGCAACCTGTATGCGGTCAGTGACTTTTCAGACTTCATGGGGATGGGCGTAACGCCGGATCATGCCAGCTGCCGCTTGTTGATTCCACATCACGATTTTGGCGTGAACGCCGCATTGCTGGTAAGCAGTGCGCTGGGCTTGAGAAATGTCAGCCGCTATCAGTTGCGTGAAGAACAGGGCCCCCATCCTTGGATCGCACGCCAATATGCCGATGATCAGGGGGCTGTCTGGTGTGACCTGGACTTCGGGCAGTTGCTCGGCACCCCGGACTTTCTGATGGCGGAAGCGTAGCGGGCAATTGCCGGTTGTTAAAACAGGGCGCGCAGGCGCTGAATTAATCGATAGTTTGGAGCGTTGAAATGGATATCACGATGAATGGCCTCAAGGGCCTGGCGGGTCGTATGACGGGCAAAGCAACCAGCAGTGGCGGCGATCAAACCACCCTGATCATGCAGACCGTGCGCAAGCTGGCGGACAAGGAAGCCGGAACCGTGCCCCTGATTGGACATCTGCCTGTCGAAAAACAATACCTGTACGCCGGCGGCGCCTTGATCGTATCGCTGCTGCTCGCGGCCGGCTTCACGATTTACAGCACGGTGCAGCTCGATAACCGGGCGAGTTATGAAACCCGTGCCGGTGCGCTGAAAGTGTTGTCGCAACGGTTGCCATTGACTGCACAGCAATCTGTTCTGGGTAACGTCGGTGCGTTCAAGAAACTCAGCGAAGGCAAGGCTGAATTCGAGACCACGTTAAAAGATCTGACCGAGGGTGATGAGGACGTGCCCGCATCAAGTGGCGCGGCGCGCGAGACGGTCGAAAAGGTCAGCAAGCAGTGGCAAGATTTCCGCCCGCAAGTTGCGCAGATTCTGTCGCAACAAAAAAACCTGATTTCGGTCAGCCAGAGCGTCAAGAAAATTAACGCTTTATCGCTTGATTTGCAGGAGGTTGCCGAACAGCTGGTGGTCCAGCTTCTGGATTCGGGTGCCAGTGCGCGCGAAGTGTCGCGTGCAGACCAACTGGTCATGCTCAGTCAGCGTCTGCCGAAAAACGCGAACTTGTTGTTGTCGGCCGACCTGATCGACCCAGAGGTGGTGTTGCAGATGGAAAAAGACACCACCCTGTTCCGTGACACGGTGCAAGGCCTGATGGAAGGTGCGTTCGGCCAGAGCGAGAACAACATGCGGGCGATGGAAGACTTGGGAACCAACATGGGCGACATGGTGGAGGCGGTCGGCTCGGTGCTGAGCAATACGCCCCCCTTGTTGCAGGCCAAGCTGGCAGCAAACAACCTGTTCGTCGGCAGCGACGCCTTGCTGAATGAGACCGAGCAATTGTCGCAGGATTACCAGACCGTTGGTGGCGCGGGGTATCTGTTGGCCGGCTTGTTTGGCTTGCTGGCGGTTGCCTCGCTGGTGTTGCTGGGACTGGTCAACATTAACGAAACCAAGTCACGCGCACGCAAGAGTGAAGAGGAAAACGCCCGCAACCAGGAGGCGATTCTGCGCCTGATGGATGAGCTGGGCGAACTGGCGGAAGGGAACCTGACCATCAATGCCAGCGTGACAGAGGACATCACGGGTGCCGTGGCCGACTCCATCAACTACACGGTGGAAGAGCTGCGCAGTCTGGTTCGCGGTATTAATACTGCTACGGTGCAGATGGACCAGGCGGCCGAGCAGGCATCCGGGGTTTCGGATTCTTTGCAGGAAGCGTCGAAACGTCAGGTGAATGAAATCGAGACGACCTCGACTGCGGTTGTGCGGCTGGCACAGTCGGTGCAAGAAGTGTCGGGTAACGCTGCCGAGTCTGCCCGGGTTGCGGAACAATCCATGGCAGCCGCTGAAAAGGGCCAGCAGGCGGTGGCCAACGCCATCACCAGCATGAACGGGCTGCGTGAACAGATTCAGGAAACCTCGAAGCGGATCAAGCGGCTGGGCGAATCGTCACAGGAAATTGGCGAAATCGTCGAACTGATTTCCGACATTACCGAGCAGACCAACGTGCTGGCGCTCAACGCAGCCATTCAGGCAGCGTCTGCGGGTGAAGCCGGACGCGGCTTCTCGGTGGTTGCGGAAGAGGTGCAGCGACTGGCGGAACGTTCTGCCGATGCAACCAAGCAGATTGCCGCGATTGTGAAAACCATTCAATCCGACACCCACGATACGGTGGCGGCAATGGAGGTCTCGACCCAGGGCGTGGTCGAAGGCGCCAAGCTGTCCGACGCGGCAGGCCAGACGCTGGCCGAGATCGGCGACGTGTCGAAGAAACTGGCCGGCCTGATTGCCGACATTTCCTCGGCAACGCAAAACCAGGCTGAATCGACTGCGCTGGTGGCTGAAACCATGCAGGACATCAAATCGATTTCGCTGCAGACCAGTAGCGGCACGCAGCAGACGGCGGACTCGATTGGCGGCATGAAACAGCTGGCGCACGATCTCAAGAACTCGGTCGCAGGCTTCAAGCTTGCCTGACCGACTGTTCTCAACATAGAAACAAGCAACCGATTACGACGGCTGAACCAACGTCAGGAACAACACATCATGAGCGCCTTACTCGACTATGACACCGGCCCTTTGAACTGGGTGCGTGCGGATATCGATGCTGCCCTGCAGGCTGCCCTCGGGCGGGTGCAGGCCTACAGTAGCGATGCTGATCTGAGCAATGCGCTGCGGCTGGCTCGCGATGACGCGCACCAGGTCGCTGGGGCCTTGCGCATGGTCGGCCTCGAAGGGGCGGCAACCGTAGCGGGTACGCTTGAGTCGTGCCTGATCGACATCAACGAAGCCGGCTTGCCGGCCAGCGACGAGGTGCTGCGCGCCCTGCGCAATACGCTTGAAGGCCTGCAACGCTGGATCAAGGATTTGTCCGATGGGCGTGGCAGCGGTGAACTGGCGCTGTTTCCCTTATACAAGCGCTTGCGCGAGTTGCAGGGCGCCGAGCGGATATTTGAAGGTGAGCTGTTTTTCCCCGATTTGCAGGTACGGGTGGCAGGCAAGGCGTCGGGCGGCGGTTTGTCCCAGGACGCGCTCGCGACCGAAGTCAAAACCGCGCGCGCCCTGTTTCAGCGCGGTTTGCTGGCATTCTTGCGCAACGTCGAGGCCGGGCCGGGTTTGCAGCGCATGCGTGAAGCGCTGGCTGCGATCGAGCGCATTGCGCCGTCACAGGCTTCGCAAACCTTTTGGTGGGCGTGTGTGGGCTTTGTCGACAGCCTGATTGCCCACGGCGTCGAAGCCGATTTCCATGTCAAGCAGTTGCTTGCGCGCGTCGATCTGCAGATGCGCCGTTTGATGGAAGGCTCGCCGCAGGTCGCTGAACGGTTGCTGCGTGATGCACTGTTCTTCGTTGCCAAAAGCCAAACCATGGATGGCCGTGCAGCGGAGGTCCGTACGTCACTCGGCCTGGATCGCTATTTGCCAGGCCGTGGCCTGCTGGATCCCGAGGCACTGGCGCGCATGCGCCCCTTGCTGGATGCCATGCAAAACGGCCTGAAAGCGGCGCGTGACAACTGGCACGCCTACGTCGAAGGGCAGTCCGATCAGCTCGAGCAGTTTCAGAATCAACTGGCGCGGATGCAGCCGCAGGCGCAGACGTTTGAAAACAGCGGCTTGCCTGCCCTGCTGAACGAATTGGGTGCCGTTGCCACCGCGGCGAGCCAGCGCGAAGGCGACGTGCGTGAACAAATGAATCTGGAAGTGGCTTCCACCTTATTGTTCGTCCAGAACGCGATTGATCATGAAGATGTGTTGCATGGCGACTTTGCCGATCGTGCATCGGGTCAACAGGCGCGCTTGAATGCCTTGCTCGAAGGCCGTGAAATGCCGGCTGCGGTGATGGTTGACGCGAATCAGCGCGAGGCTGAGCGCGACATGCTGGTGCAGATGGCGCAGGAGGTCAGCCTCAACCTGAAACAGATGGAAGAGGCGCTGGACGCCTTCTTCCGCGATGAAGGAGAACGTGCGGCATTGGCCGACCTGCCGGCGCTTGCGCAACAGGCGCAAGGCGCGCTGACCATGCTTGAACTGCCTGAGGCCGCGAGTTTGCTGGCGGCCGCAACAACGACCGTGCAGCCGTTTGCAACCGAAGGCTTTCCCGATGGGGCGATCCGGCAGCGTCTGGCCGATGCGTTTTCCAGCCTCGGGATTTATGTTGAGTCCTACTGTGCCGGGCGCGCCGATGCCGGGCGCATCCTGCGCCCCGTGTTGATCGATTTCGGACTGCTCGATGCCGAGAGTGCGACTGAAACTGGTCTTGGCGAAACCGTCGAGTCGGGATTGCCTGCCCGAAAGTCCGACGTTCAGGCGAGTTATGTGGATTGGCGCGATCACGCCGACGCCGAAACAAAAAAAAAATTCCTTGATGCACTGACCGAGCTCAGCCGTGACGCCGACTTGATCGACGACACGATGCTGAAAAACCAGACTCGCAGCGCGCTTGATGCCAGTCGCGATGCCATTGAGTCGCCGCTGGAACTCGATGCGGTGATCGAGGCCATGACTGGCCTGGCGTTGCCTGCCCGCGCTATTTCCGTGATCGATACCCCGTTGATGCTGGATTGGACTGAGCCTGCAAACGCGTTTGCAGACGATCAATCTGTAGAAGGCATCGAGCCCGTCGAGCTGCCTTCGATGGAAGCTGAGATGCTGGCATTCAACACGCTTGACGTGCTGGCCCAGCCCGAACCTGAATCCGGATCCGTTGCGGAGGGCGTTGCTGCAACTGGAGTCGTCGAACTGCACGAGCCGAAAGCCGCTGCGGAAGACAGCCTGCTGGCATCGATGCCGGAAGATGCTGAACCCGAACTGGTGGAAATCTTTCTGGAAGAAGCCAACGAGGTGCTGGCAACCCTGGGCGAAGCCTGTGAGGTGTGTAAGAACAAGCCTGACGATCAGGCCTCGCTCACCGTGATCCGCCGTGCTTTCCATACCCTGAAGGGCAGCGGCCGCATGGTCGGGCTGAACGAACTGGGCGAAACCGGCTGGCGTTTTGAACAGCTGATGAATGGCTGGCTGGCCGAGAAAAAATCGGCCAACAGTGATTTGCTGCGCCTGTTGGGGCGTTCG
Organism: Gammaproteobacteria bacterium; assembly: GCA_018831045.1. GTDB lineage: Bacteria > Pseudomonadota > Gammaproteobacteria > Burkholderiales > Thiobacillaceae > Thiobacillus. Next base: position 14,398 of record JAHJRA010000011.1, read on the forward strand.
CGCGACGTGTTTCAGGATTGGGTTGATGCCCTGCAGGCTAATCAGTCCGTCGCCCTGCCGGTGCCGGCCTTGCTGGCAGCACTGGAGCGTGTGGCGCGGGGCGATGCGCTGGATGAGGTGCCGGTGATGGCTGTTGCGCCGGTTGTGCAACCGGAAAGTCCGGAAGCGGAAAGCCTGGCGGAAGCCGAGACCGAAGTGCCGGTTGTGACTGCAACGGTGGTACCCGCTGCCGAATCTGAATCCGAGTCTGCCGTCGCACAGCCTGCCGATACCGAAATGGACTGGATCGAACCGCTTGAGTTGGCGGATGAGCCTGCGGTCGAGTATGACGCAGCGCCTGAGCCGGAATGGGCAGCCGCATCGAATGGAACCGAAAGCGTCGAGACGCAGGTGGTCTTCGCGGCGTTAATCGAGGTGGCTTCGCCGCCGGTTGAGGCCGCGTTGCCTGAGCCTGTTGCCGTCGAGGCGTTCACTCCGTCTGTCCCGCTGCTCGACGTGGGGGCGGTCATTGAATACGCGGTCGCACCGGTTGCACCTGAGGCGGCAGCGGATGAACCCGCTGCCGCGCAGCCGATCGACGAAATCTGTATTGGATCGGTCTGCATTTCCAGCGGCCTGCACGAGGTATTCATGGCCGAAGCACGGCAGCGCCTGGAAATGCTGCAGAGCGAAGCCGAGCGTCATGCCGACATCGCCAACAGCGCCGTCAGCGAACATGCGCGGCGTGCGATCCACACGCTGGGAGGCATTGCCGGCACCGCCGGCATCGCTCCCCTGGCCGAACTTTCCCACGCACTTGAGCTGTACTGGAACCGCTTTGTGCATGCACCGCTGCCGGTGGCGCATCTGTCTCTGGTGCAAGACACGGTTGCGCGTCTGCATGAGATGTTTGCTTCCATTGAAAACCATGAACTACCCGAGTCCGCCGGTGATCTGATTGCCGTGCTCGGTGAACTCGAAGACGAGCAGGTGATGCCGGAAGCTGCCAGTGGCGAGATGGCACCCGCACCGGCCGCTGCCTTCGATGCGGTTGCTGCAGCGATCACCAGGGAGGTTGCCGAGGCCGCGCAAGCGTCAGACGTTCCGGTCGCAGCTGCCGTGCCGCCAGAGGCGATCGCTGGCGTGATGGACGTCAGCGCATTGGTTCCCGATCTCAAGCTGGCCGCGCCCGCGCCTGTGTTTGAGCGGCGCGAAGTTAATGACGAACTGGACGAGCAGTTATTGCCGATCTTCCTTGAGGAAGCCGAAAGCCTGGTGCCGGAAACCAGCGCGCAATTGCGTGCATGGCGCGCCGCGCCGGGCGATTCTGCTGCGCGCAATGCATTGCAGCGCAATCTGCACACCATCAAGGGCAGCGCGCGCATGGTGGGCGCGATGCGTCTGGGTGAACTGACCCACGTGATGGAATCGCGCGTGATTGCGGTGAGCGAAGGCCATCTGAACCCGAGCAACGAGGTATTCGAAACACTCGAGGCGCAGGCTGACCGTTTGGCCGAAGCCGTAGAGCGCCTGAAACGCGGTGAGCTGACACCGCTGAATGAAGAAGTTGCCGCGCCGCTGGCTGAACCCATCGAGCCGGTATTTGCGACGGCTGAAGGCATCGCGGCAGCCAGTACACACCAGGCCGACCCGCTCGCGATCGCGCAACCGGTTACGCGCGACAGCAACGCGCTGACCTTGCGGGTGCGCGCGGACTGGATCGATCGCCTGGTCAACCAGGCGGGCGAAGTGGCGATTGCACGTTCGCGGATTGAAAGTGAAGTGTTCGCGTTCAAACGCCACGTTGGTGAATTGTCCGACGCGCTGGTGCGCCTGCGCGGTCACATTCGCGAAGTCGAAATCCAGGCCGAATCGCAGATGCAGGCGACTTTCCACACACAAGGCGAAACTGAAGGATTCGATCCGCTGGAGTTTGACCGCTTCACCCGTTTCCAGGAAGTCACGCGCTTCCTGGCGGAGAGCGTGAACGACATTTCCACCGTACAGCATATTTTGCTGGCTCGCCTCGGCGAGGCCGATGCCGCGCTGATTCAGCAAACCCGCCTCAATCGCGAACTGCAACAGGATCTGCTGCGTGTACGGATGGTGCCTTTATATTCGGTGGCCGAACGTCTGTACCGTACCGTGCGGCAGACCGCACGCGACGTCGACAAGCGCGCCCAGCTCGACATCCAGGGCGGCGAACTGGAAATCGACCGCTCGGTGCTGGAAAAAGTCACTGCGCCGCTCGAACACCTGCTGCGCAATGCGCTGGCGCATGGCATTGAAACGCCAGAGATACGCCACGCCGCAGGCAAGGCCGAGTTCGGCGAGATCGTGCTGACTGCGCGCCAGTCCGGCAATGAAATGCTGCTTACCGTGAAAGACGATGGCGGCGGTCTCGATTTTGCCCGCATCCGCGAAAAAGCCGAGGCCAAGGGCTTGCTGCTGCCGGGTGTCGAGCCGACTGAAACTTTGCTGGCACAGATGATCTTCACTGCCGGTTTCTCCACCGCTGATACCGTCACCCAGGTTGCCGGGCGAGGCGTTGGCATGGACGTCGTCAAAAGCGAAATCTCGGCCCTGGGTGGACGCATCGACATCAGTTCGGAAGCGGGTGTCGGCACCAGCTTCAATATATTCCTGCCGCTGACGCTGGCGATGACGCAGGCGGTGATGGTCCAGGCGGGCAAACGCGACTTTGCCCTGCCCGCACCGCTGGTGCGGCAGGTGCTGGAACTCAAGCCGCACGAACTTGAAGAAGCGATGGCGGCCGGGGAGATCAGCTGGCGTGGCGGCAAGTATCCGCTGTCCTACCTGCCGCATTTGCTGGGCGAAACCGACGCGGTACATGAAGTGCTGCGTTACAACCCGGTGGTGCTGCTTGCCAGTGGTACCAGCCAGGCTGCCGTGCTGGTCGACACCATCGAAGGCACGCGCGAAATCGTGGTCAAGAACATCGGCCCGCAAATGGCGCGGATTACCGGCGTGGCCGGCGCCACGGTGCGTGGCGATGGCCGCGTGGTGCTGATTCTCAACCCCGTTCCACTCGCCTTGCGCTGGGCCAGCATGCCGCGTAGCGCAGTCGAACGCGCCGCGCCCGCCGTGGCGGCCAGCGTGGCTGCGATTGCACAACCGCCGATGGTATTGGTGGTCGATGACTCGCTTACTGTGCGGAAAATCACCACGCGCCTGCTGACGCGTGAAGGTTTCCGCGTGGACAGTGCCAAGGACGGCGTCGATGCGCTGGAAAAAATGCGTGACCTGATTCCCGACATTGTGCTGCTCGACGTTGAAATGCCGCGCATGGATGGTTTCGAACTGGCACGCGTGATGCGTGCAGATGAACGCTTGAAGTCGGTGCCGATCATCATGATCACTTCGCGCACCGCAGATAAGCACCGCAACCTGGCGATGGACATCGGGGTGAATGTCTATCTTGGCAAGCCGTATCAGGAGCATCTGCTGCTCGAACATATCGCTGAGCAACTGGGGCAGGACGTCATCCAGCCGGCATAAGCGAGGCAGCACGCAGCAATAAAAAACGGGCATTGATTGCCCGTTTTTTTATTGGCTTGGCAGGCATCCGGGGCAGGACGGAACAAGGTCCGCATCACATCGTTGAAGGCGCGAATGGCTGACGTGCCGAGCCCTCAAGTAAATGTCCGGATCGACGTGGTGACTGTCTGAAAGTGGGCCAGAACTGCTCCAAGCCGGATTGGCGGCGTGCTTACTTAGCCCTCGTCGTAGCCTTCGTCGATGGGGTTATCCACCAAGTGGAAAGGGTGATCTATCGGCATATCCATGAACTCCTGCCGTGTGGCCTCGGTCTCGAAGTACATCGTGACGTTGCCATCGATGATGTAAGGATGACCCGTAAGATCATTAATCTCCCGCCCGGTGATCGGGTCGGTGCTACTGAGGATTTGCGCTGGCTCATGCAGGCGACTGCTTTGCGTCTGGTCGCGTGCCAATGGGTCAGTGGCAATATAGTTTGAGACATTGGAATTGTGAACGATGGAACCTTGGTTTGCGATGTCCATGGCTGACTCCTTGGGGTAGACGGTGCTGCTCCAGCCGGATGGTGGAGCGCTGAGTAGCGCAGGAAACAGCGCTATCCACTCTGTATAGACCATGAATGTCAGAAAGCGCGAAGAAGATGGGGGCTTGAGGAATGTCCCTTGTTGAGAGGGGGGCCAATGTCTGGCAAGACCGGCTAGCGGGCATTACGAAGCGATCAGGCCGTGTCACCAAGACGCATGGCAACCGAAGCTCGGTTGCCATGCAAACTGAGGGTTACTGCTGACCGGGTTGGCGTTTTTACTCAGAAATCAATGCATACGCCCTGCCGCACCAACTGCCACAGTTGCTGATCGACGCGCTGCGCCAGTTGCTCAGGCGAGCGTGCGATGCCCGCTTCGGCCAGATACGCCTGCATCTCCCGCACCAGCATGGCCTGGTTACGGCTGCCATCCATCCTCTGCAGCAGCACGCGCGCGGCCGCATCCAGGTCGATGGCCACGTGTCGTACTCCGCTGACTACCCAGCCGGGTGTGGCTGCCTGCAGACGGGCCAGGGCATGCGCGTGGGGGGGGCTGCCGGGTTCGCCGGCGATTGCAAGCGCTGCATGGCCGGGCAAGGTCGGCATCACGCTGTGTGTCGATACCAGGGCGAACCAGGCGAGCTTGAAGCGCGCTGCATCGACCACGCCCGTCACGCCGAATTCCCGGCGTATCGCGTGGATGGCGGCGATCAAGTCGGCATAACGCAATGCCTGCGGATACGCCGACGACAGCGCAATCATGGCGGCCTTGACCAGCGCATCCGCAACCACGAACGTGTTGCCGGTTGGATTGACGAAACTTTGCTCGTTGTCATGCTGCAAGTCGAGTTCTTCATCGCAGGCGAGATCGGCATAAAAAGCCAGTTCGCTTAACATCTCTGCTTTGGGAGGCTGCGCGCTGGGAGCGTTGCCGCGCGCAATGAGCGCGCGCCGAAAACGGGTGCCGAGCGCGTCGTCCAGTGCCTTCTCCGCATCCAGCCAGCGTCCGGCCATGCTTTCGGGAATCAGCCCGCGGGCGTCTTCCAGTTCGACCACGGCGCGGCGCGGTCCGGCTTCGCCGACATAGCGCAGGCCGTGGACATCGAGTTGCGCAGAGAATTCGCCAAACGACATTGGCGCGTTGTGGTCGGCCAGATATTCGTGAAACAGGTACGACGGCGCTGCGGTCTGCAGATAGGCGATTTCCTTTAGCAGCACGGGATCAGTCCATTCCGCGGACAATTCATCCAGCACGCGGCGCGCGGTGGCATAGCGCTGGGGTGCGGAAGACTCGCTGGCACTGCGCGCCAGCAGCGCGTCGCGCAGCGGCTGCAGGGCCTCCCAGCCCGCAGTCACGTTGAAGCTGACGTAGGCCAAGCCCTGCGGTGACAGGTGGCGGCGGCACACGTCGAGCAGCGCTTGCTGCACCGTTGGCGGCACCCAGGAAAACACGCCGTGAGCAATGATGTAATCGAAGTTGCCGAGATCGTCCGGCAACGCCGCCAGATCACCATGCACGATCCGCACATTGGGCAGGCCCAAGCGCTGGATGAACGCGGCACCGGCTTCCGCCTGCACCCGTGACAGCTCCACTCCCACACATTGGGCGTGGGGCCAGTGCCACGCCAGCGGGATGAGATTGCCACCTTGCGCACAGCCGAGTTCGAGAATGCGCGCGTGCGCAGGATCGGGCGTGTCGAAGCCATGCAGCCGCGCCACTGCGGCTAGAAAATCCGGCTGGGTTTCCGGCAGCGGCAGGCTGTCGTAGGGCAGTTCGTCGTAGCTGGGCAGCGTCTCCATGGCGTGAATTTTAAAGCCTCGCCGGGATGGAGGGTGGGTGAATGGTGGGCAGCAAGCAGTGAGCGGATTACTGCTACCGCTTACAGCTCACCCCTTTCCGCTCACTCTCAGTGCCCGCGCGTTCCAGGTTTTGACGAAAACAGGGCAGCTTGCGGACGCGGTTTGCGGGGCTGGTTTGACGGTGTCGTGCCGGATGGCTTGGGTACGGCGCGGTTGGCGGCGGGTTGGCCGCCACCTGCAGCGGGTTTGCCTTGCGGCGCACGCCCGGAAGCATTGCGGCCGCCTGGTTGTCCCTGGCGCGGAGCACCGCGTCCCTGCGGCGGGCGCGGCGGACGTTCATCCGACATCAGGTCGGCCTTGGCGGGCGCGATGAAGCCGGGCTCGATTTCGACCCGTACGATGGAACGCTTGATCAGTTTCTCGATATCGCGCAGGTAGCTCATTTCCTCGTCGTCCACCAGCGACAGCGCCGAGCCGGTGCTGCCGGCGCGGCCAGTGCGGCCGATGCGATGGACGTAGTCTTCCGCCACGTTGGGCAACTCAAAATTCACCACCTGCGGCAGCTGGTCGATGTCGATGCCGCGCGCGGCGATGTCAGTTGCCACCAGCACGCGCACGCTGCCGTCCTTGAAGCTGGCCAGCGCTTTGGTACGTGCCGACTGGCTCTTGTTGCCGTGGATCGCGGCGGCGGTGATGCCGTCCTTGATCAGTTTTTCGGCCAGCTTGTTGGCGCCGTGCTTGGTGCGGGTGAAGACCAGCACCTGCTGCCAGTCGTGGTGCCTGATCAGGTGCGCCAGCAAATCGCGCTTGTGCGCCTGCGGCACGCGGTGCATCGACTGCTCGATCACCTCGACCGTGGTGTTGCGGCGCGCGACTTCAATGCTTTTCGGGTTGTTCAGCAGACCGTTGGCGAGGGTGCGGATTTCGTCGGAAAAGGTCGCCGAGAACAGCAGGGTCTGACGCTGTTTCGGTACCACGGCGAGCACTTTCTTGATGTCGCGGATGAAACCCATGTCGAGCATGCGGTCGGCTTCGTCGAGCACCAGGATTTCGATGCCGGACAAGTCCACTGTTTTTTGCCCCATGTGATCGAGCAGGCGGCCCGGTGTGGCGACCAGAATGTCGACGCGCGATTTCAGCGCCTTGAACTGCGGATTGATGTTGACTCCGCCGAACATCACCATCGAGGTGAGCGACAGGTATTTTCCGTAAGTCTTGACCGATTCTTCTACCTGCGCGGCGAGTTCGCGCGTCGGCACCAGAATCAGGCAGCGCGGACGGCCCGGCTTCGGTGCCTGCGCCGCGCGCGTCGCCAGATGATGCAGGATCGGCAGGGTAAAGCCGGCAGTCTTGCCGGTGCCGGTTTGCGCCGCGGCGAGCAGATCACCGCCGGCCAGCACTTGCGGGATCGCCTGCGCCTGGATCGGGGTTGGCGAGGTGTAGCCGGCGTCATGAATGGCACGCAAAATGGGTTCGGCCAGGCCGAGCTCGACAAAAGCCGGGCTGGCAGTGTTTATTTCAGTAGTCATGTGTGTGTCCTGCGACGGCCTGTTGCGCGGGGTGCTTGAATAAAAAGCGGCGGCAACACCAATCGGGGCAGAAGAATCGTGATCGGATGATCGGGTATAAAACCCGCAACGATTGGTGGAAGCGGGGTGTCTGGACTTGTACCTGCCAGACAGGAGGCGTTCGGGTGGTGGGCAGTACAGGGTTTGAACCTGTGACCCCCGCCGTGTGAAGGCGATGCTCTACCGCTGAGCTAACTGCCCCGAAGCGGCGCGAATTAAACCATAACCCGGCAGGCAAGGCAATTTTGCCGGAGGCGATCCGGTAAAATAGCGGGCTTTTGCTTCGTTTGCCGCCATGATCCGCACCCGATTTGCCCCTTCCCCCACCGGTTTTCTGCACATCGGCGGCGCCCGTACCGCGCTGTTTTCATGGGCATTTGCGCGTCATCATGGCGGCCAGTTCATCCTGCGCATCGAGGATACCGACATCGCGCGCTCCACCCCCGAGGCGGTGCAGGCGATTCTCGACGGCATGGCCTGGCTGGAGCTGAACCACGACGAAGGCCCGTTCTACCAGACCAAGCGCCTGTATCGCTACAAGGAAGTGATCGAGCAGATGCTGGCCAACGGCCAGGCCTATCTGTGCTACTGCAGCCCGGAAGAACTCGATGAAATGCGCGAGGCGCAGCGCGTGCGTGGCGACAAACCCCGCTACGATGGCCGCTGGCGCCCCGAACCCGGCAAGACGCTGCCGGTTCCCCCTTCCGGTGTGCAACCGGTGGTGCGCTTCAAGAATCCCACCGAGGGCACGGTGGCGTGGAAAGATATGGTCAAGGGCGTCATCGAATTCGCCAACGCCGAACTCGACGACCTCATCATCGCGCGCGGCGACGGCACGCCCACCTACAACTTCTGCGTGGTGGTGGACGACTGGGACATGCAGATCAGCCACGTCATCCGCGGCGACGATCACGTCAACAACACCCCGCGCCAGATCAACATCCTGAAGGCGCTCGGCGCAACGGTGCCGCAATACGCCCACCTGTCGATGATCCTCGGCGACGATGGTACCAAGCTGTCGAAGCGCCACGGCGCGGTGTCGGTGATGCAGTATTCAGACGAAGGCTATCTGCCGGAAGCGGTCATCAACTACCTGGCGCGGCTCGGCTGGTCGCACGGCGACGCCGAGATTTTTAACCGCGAGCAGTTCGTGCAGTGGTTTGACCTCGACCACATCACGTCGTCGGCAGGACAGTTCAACACCGAAAAATTGCGCTGGCTTAATCAGCACTACATCAAGGCCGCCGATGACACGCGGCTGGCCGGCCTCACCCGCCCCTTCCTGGTGCGCAACGGTGCCAACCCCGATGACGGTCCCGATCTTTCATTGGTGTGTGCGCTGGTCAAGGAGCGCGCTGCGACGATCGAGGAACTCGCTGACGCCGCCACGCTGTTCTACCGCACCCTGCATCCCTCCGCCGAACTGCTGGCGCTGCATGTCACTGCCGAAGTGGTGCCTGCGCTCATTGAACTGGTTGAGCGCTTCAAGGCGTTGAGCTGGGAGCGCAGCGCCATCAGCACCGCGTTCAAGGAGACGCTGGCCGCCCACGGTCTCAAAATGCCCAAGCTGGCGATGCCGGTGCGCGTATTGGTGACCGGCGAGCCGCAAACGCCAGCCATCGACGCCACGCTGGAACTGATTGGCCAGGACAAGGTGGTGGCGCGGCTTGAGGCCGGGCTGCAGGCGGCTCAAGCCTGAGCCATTCCACGTGTATAATGCGCGCTGTTTTTCGCCGATGTAGCTCAGTTGGTAGAGCAGCGCATTCGTAATGCGAAGGTCGCCAGTTCGATTCCGGCCATCGGCACCAGTTGTAAAAAACGCCGCTCAATGAGCGGCGTTTTGTTTGGGGCGTTCGGTGAAATCGTGCTTTTCGCCTGTACAGCAGAGGCTGCAAGGCAGAGACAGCGGCGTGGAGGCGGCTGGCCTTCATCCTGGCTTGCGATCCGCGTTCATCTATACCCGGTCATTCCACTTGAGGCACTCCGCCGTGATACGTCAACCCGAATTGCTGGCCCCCGCCGGTTCGCAAACCATGCTCGAAACCGCACTCGCCTTTGGTGCCGATGCGGTGTATGCCGGCCAGCCGCGCTACAGCCTGCGTGTCCGCAACAACAGTTTCCGTGACGAAGTCGCGCTGGGCACGGGCATCGAATACGCGCACAGCCGGGGCAAGCTGTTCTATGTCGTCAGCAACATCTTCCCGCACAACAGCAAGCTGAAAACCTACCTGGCCGACATGGCGCCGGTGGTCGCCCTCAAACCCGATGCGCTGATCATGGCCGACCCGGGCCTGATCGACATGGTGCGCGAAACCTGGCCCGAGATGCCCATTCACCTGTCAGTCCAGGCCAATACCATCAACTACGCGGCGGTGCGGTTCTGGAAAAAGCTCGGCATCAGCCGTGTCATCCTGTCGCGCGAACTCTCGCTCGACCAGGTCGCCGAGATCCGCCAGGAATGTCCGGACATGGAACTGGAGGTTTTCGTCCATGGCGCGTTGTGCATCGCCTATTCCGGCCGCTGCCTGCTCTCCGGTTATTTCAACCACCGCGACCCCAACCAGGGCGCCTGCACCAACTCCTGCCGCTGGGAATATGATGCCAAGCCCGCTACCGTTGCGCCGGATGGCGACGTGTATTTGCTGGAAGAGAAGGAACGTCCCGGCAGCTACCTGCCCATCGAGGAAGACGAGCACGGCACCTACATCCTCAACTCGAAAGATCTGCGCGCCATCGAACACGTGCAGCGGCTGACCGAAATCGGCATCGATTCGCTCAAGATCGAAGGTCGTACCAAGTCGCCTTACTATGTGGCGCGCACCTGCCAGAGCTACCGCCAGGCCATCGACGACGCCTTCGCCGGCCGCCCGCTCGACCCGGCCCTGCTGCGCGAGCTCGACGGCCTGGCCAACCGCGGCTATACCGGTGGCTTTTACGAACGCCACCCGGATCGCGAATACCAGAGCTACCTGAAAAGCCACTCCGAATCCGACCGCAGTCTGTATGTCGGTGATGTCCTGGCGTATGACGCAGCCGGTCTGGCTGACATTGAGGTGAAGAACAGGTTTTCGGTCGGCGACCGCATCGAGCTCATCCATCCCAAGGGCAATCAGGAACTGACGATCGCAAGCATGCAGGGGCGCGACGGCACCCCGGTCAGCGTTGCACCAGGTAGCGGCCATCGCGTCCGTATTCCGCTGCCAGCAGGCTATGAGGGGGCATTTGTTGCGCGCTTTGTTGCTGAGCGTGAACAGGGAACACCGTTTTAGGCACGATTGATTCGGCCAGATGAGGCTTGAAGTGGCCAGGAATCCGATTCAATGATGCAAGGTCGAGAAGGTGAACAGGCCGAAGCAATAATCAATTAAAACAGCGCCCTATTGAGACGGCACAATGAACCTGTCTGCCTCGAAAGCCCTTGCAAACCAATACGGTTTCAAATTTTTCTGTGCCGTCTCAATAGCGACTCCGGCCATGGGTACCCCCAATGAAAAAACGCCGCTTATTGAGCGGCGTTTTTTCATTGGGGGCACCCCTACCGTTTCAGGTTGGCCAGGTCGCCACCCGCAATAGCGTTGATGTTCGCGTCGCCGTGCGCGGGGTCACGCTGAAAGGTTGCAGTCAGGTGCCGTGCGGCTTCCAGCCAGTGCGCGGCCGCTGCATCGACCGTGCGGTTGAGCTGGCTGGTGTCGCGGCTGGCAATCCAGTGGTCGTAGGCTCGTGTCAAGGCTGGGAACAGGGCGCGCCGCAGCCCGGACAGGTTTGCCAGATAAAAATGCAGCGAGCCATGGGCCTCACGTTCGAGCAGCGTCGGCAGCGTGACCAGGCAGTCGGCCAGATGGTCGCGTACGGCGCGCGCCAGTAATTCGGCGTGTTTTGAGTCGAGCTGGCCAAGCATGCTGCTCCAGTCCGCGCCAAGCAGTTTCTCGGCGCGCGCCTCGCCTACTTCGTGCAGGATCATGGCCTCGCTTTCGGCCTCGGCCATGCGGTCGAGGCCGCGCTCGATATCCCGCTCGAAGTCATAGTGGGCAAAAGCGCGGCCGAGCGCGGTGTCCTTTTCCTTCCATTGCCATTCCTCGAACTTGTTCCACAGCAGGCGCCGCACCGCGTCCATGCGCAGGAAAATGGCACCGTCGCGCATGGCGGCGGGGGGGGCGATCAGGTCGCGCGCGTATTCGCATCCTGCAACATAGACTTTCACGCCTTCGCGTACCTCGGCACGCTTGAGCTCGGCCAGCACGAAATGGGGTTTGCGGAAATGCCCCAACCCGCTGCTGTAGACCAGCCCGTACGGAACCAGGGCGCGGTTGACGTCGTCTGCGTCAAACGGGTCGATGCCGCCGCTCACCGGAAGCGGGGCGAAGGTTTCTTCTTCCACGGTGTCCCACAGGCTTTCACGCGCGGTGAGCCAGTCGCCAAGCTCGTCCTTGGGCAGGCGCGCACCGTAGGGGATTTCCATTTCCCAGCGGTAGAACTCGCGCATTTCCAGCAGGAAGGTGCAGATCGTCATGTCACGCGCGTGGCGGGCATCGGCGATCATGCAGTTCTTCTGTACGGTGTCGATGAGGGCAGACAGGTTTTCGACCATGGACGGCTCCAGAAAGTGCTTGCTTCCTGCAGTGTACAAATAAAAACAGCCCGTTCAACCGGGCTGTTTTCAGGGGTATTGCCAGCGCGGTTAATGGCGGCGGGCGGCACCAAAATAATTGAGGTCGGCGCGCGAGCGGCGGCTGAGTTCAAAGCGTGCCGCATCGTTTCCGGTGAACTGCCCGGCAAGCTGGTTATAGGCTTCGGTCGCCCAGGTTTTGTCGTTGAGCGCATCGGCGATGCCTTCCGCCCAGCGCAGCTTGTCGGCGGGCGCTTTCATGTGTCCGCCGCACTCGGCATACCACTTTTTCAACAGGTCGGCGGGCAGGGCAAAGCCTTTCAGGCGATCGATGAACTGGATGCAGGCGTCGCCATTGCTGCACGTGGCGGCGGCGGCGGTGAACAGTTCGTCGGCCTTGGCGGCGTTTCCCATCGAGGCATACAGGCGGCCGATGTGCAGCAGCGCATAGTGGTCCTTGGCCTGGGCGCGTGCGGCTTCGAGCAGGCGGTCGGCTTCGGCGGCATCCTGGGTGGCGGCAAAGCTGGCTTCTGCGAGTTTGGCGGTGTCGTAGACGCCGGCGTGGGCATCGGCAGCCAGCGCGGCTTCGCGTGCCGCCAGGTAGGCACGCGCCTTGGAGACGCCAAGTTCGCGATGCTTCAGGGTGGCAGCGGTCACTGCCAGGTCGCGGAACGAGATGGAGTCAGTGGCGTTTTCTGCTGCGCGGTCGAGCAGGCGTCCGAGCCACTCGATGTCGTCGAGATTCTTGTCGACGGCCACCAGAATCGGCTTGTAGCGCGAGAACTGGTAGCCGGTGCCGTCGAGCAGGGCCTCGGCGGATTCGATCAGCTTGGCGGAATAGAAGGGGTCTTCCAGTTCCAGCCGCACGCGTTCGGCCAGCGCGAGGAATTGCTTGACGCTGACGGCCTCTTTTTCCAGTTGCTGGAATTCCATGTAGCGCGTGTGATTGGCCTGGCGCTTTTCCAGCTTGGTCTTTACCCGGGCCAGCCGCTCGGCATCGTCGGCCAGATGCGCTTCCACGGCAGTCACCAGCTTCTGCATTTCATCCAGCCCGGCCACGGCCTCTTCGGCCTTGTCCAGCAAGGCCGCTGCGCCCGGCTTGTCGCCTACGCCCGCCAGTCCTTCGGCCAGATCGATGTATTCGCCGGTGGCGCTGGCCAGGTCACCGGCCTTCTTCAACGCCGCCTGCATGAATACGGTGTCGCCGGTCTGCTTGGCCGATTCAATCAGCGTTTTGGCAGCGGCGAAGTCGGTCGCGCCGGTGAGCGCGCGTTCGTACAGCGCCTTGGCTTTTTGCGGATCGCCCAAGGTTTTGGTGACCTCGCCCGCCAGTGCCAGCAGGTCGGGCACGCTGGTCAGTTTGTCGGCCGCCTTGCTGAAAATCGCTGCTGCGTAATCCTTGTCCAGCACATAGTCGGCTGCGGCGGCAGCCAGCTTGCTGTATTCCACCGCGCGCGCGATTTTCGCCTCGGCCTTTTCCAGCACCTTCTTCGCGAACGCGCTATCGGCGATCACGCTCATGACGTTTTTCGCCAGCTCGATCAGCGGGTCGAGGTTGCTGGTTTCCTTCAGCGCCTTTTCATAGGCGCCGATCGCTGCGGCCTTGTCGCCCAGCACCTTGAACTTGGCCTCGGCCAGCGCCACCTGTTCCTCGCCCGACATGCAATAGTCTTCTGCGGTCTGCAGCAGCTCCTCGGCGCGGCTTTGCTCGCCTAATGCCTGGTAGACGATGGCGCAGGCCGCCAGGTCCTTGGTGAACTGGCAGCCATCCGCTTCGCGGTCCATCAGTTCCTTGGCATAAGCCGCATCGGCTGGCTCCTGCAGCGCTTCCAGCGCGAGCGCCGCATAATCGGCACCGCTGCTGCATTGGGATTCTTTGGGGCTAAGGGTGTCGCGTGTGGCCATGAGGAGTTCTCCGTGGATTGAGTCGCGTGATTTTCCGCTGCGGGGGGTGAGGCAGCCAATAAGTAATGTCGATGGCGCTATTAATGCAGTGCAATTCGGGAGTTTGCTTACAGCGCTTCGCGTGATCGAAACCGGTATAGCTTGCGCTCGGTCAGCACCGCGTCGAGCGGCATGTCCCACGGGTCATGCGGCAGCGATTCAACGCGCTGGCATTCGTAGGCAATGCCCACCAGACGCGGTTTGCGCCAGCTGCGCCGGTGGCGCATGAACGCCAGCGTGGCGTCGTAAAATCCGCCGCCCATCCCCAGGCGAAAACCCTGATGATCAAACCCGACCAGCGGCAGCAGCAGCAGGTCGAGCTGGCGCGCGCGCAGCGGCCGCGTATCGACGGGCTCGGCGATGCCGTAGCGATTGCGTGTCATTGGCGTGTTGCGCTCAATCCGGGCGAACCGTAGCAGGCGGCCGCGCTGCGGCAACACCGGGGCATAACATTCGCGCCGCATCAGCTGGATCTGGGTCATCAGCAGGCGTGCGTCGAACTCGCCGCCATGCGGCAAATACACGCCGATGCGCTTGGCGCGCAGCAGCAAGCCGTGGCGCAGGGCCAGCCGCAGCGAGGCGCGCGCGGCCTGGCGGCGCGCAGGCGGATTAAGCGCGTTGCGCGCGGCCTTGAGCTGGCGTCTGAGGGTGGATTTGTTCATCAGGAAAAAAGAAAGGCTCCCCGCCTGTGCCGTGATGAGCCGCAGACTCTTGAACCGGGGTCCAAGACGGCCGCAATCAAAGGCGCTTTGGGCACATGAAACGTGTCACGCGCACACCCGCACCGGAATAGATCGCAGCCTTGCACGTATGCATTGGTTCAGAGAAATTGCAGCCCTTCTCGAACACCGCAGGGAGCAACGCCAGTTTAGAAGAGTTTGTCCTGATCTTCCAGTGCTGAATCAAGAAGTGCGTTGCAATGGTTCAGCCGGGTGCGTGCTTCTTCCATTAACCCGCCGCCGCCGTGCGTCAACAGGTCGTGTGCCAGGTTGAGTCCCGCCATGATGGCGATGCGCTCGGCGCCGATCACCTTGCTGCTGTCGCGGATCTCGCGCATTTTTTCGTCCAGATAGTCGGCTGCCGCGATCAGTGCCGATTCTTCCTCGCGCGAACATGCCACCTTGAAAGAACGGCCCAGAATATGAATGTCAATCGAGCGTGGGCCAGCCATCAGTTGTCCTCCGGCAAGGTTTGGAGCAAGGTTTGCAGCCGGGTTTTTGCCGCGTCCAGTCGGGTGGTCAACTGTTTGTTCTCTTGCTGCGTGGTGAGCAATTGCTGACGCAGCGCAATATTGTCGCGCCGCAGCGTGTGGCACAGGTCGGCCACCTGGCGGATTTTGGCTTCGAGCGTTTCGAGTTCAGCATGCATGGCCGCGACTATAGGGTGCGCTTCGCGCACGGTCAATCGCAGTTATATAATGCGCGGCTTCAGGTGCCGACGCAGCTTTCCGCTGCCGAGGATAAACGGGAAACAGGTGTGCAGTTCGACTGCCAAGCCTGTGCTGCCCCCGCAACGGTAAGCGTTGTTGTACGGCGTTTCACACAGCCACTGTCGCAAGATGGGAAGGCGAAACGCCGCATGCGCGAGCCCGGATACCGGCCTGAGCCCTGTCGGTTGATGACAGCGGATCGTGCAATGCGCCTGCGGGGAACCGGGCGCCCCAACCGGAAACTCATCATGCGTCAAACCCGACTCGCGCTCGCCCTGGGCGTTGCTTTCATTGCGTCCGCCCAGGCGGAACCCCTGCCGGAATTCGTTGGCGACACCGTTGTCGTGACGCCCACTCGCTTCGCAGAGCCCGCTCCGCCCGCGCCCGGTAATCTCATTGTGATTACGCGGCAGGATATCGAGCGGACACCCGCTACCAGCGTCCCCGATCTTCTGGCAGGGACCGAGGGAACCATGGTGACGCCGCTTTACGGCGCGCTCGGTATTGATTCCTCGGTCAGTCTGCGCGGTTCGGGGAGCGGCGGCACGACGACCAGCAACACGCTGGTTCTGCTCAACGGCCAGCGGCTGAACCCGATCGATTCGGGGTCGATCGACTGGTCGCTGATCCCGCTGTCGAGCATCGAACGCATCGAGATCATGCCAGGCAGCGGAACGGTTTTATACGGTGATCGCGCCACCGGTGGCGTCATCAACATCATCACCAAGAAGTCAGCTGACACCCACTATGTCAGCGCAGGCGTCGGCAGCCACGGCCTGCGCGAGCTCAGCATGCAAACCGGCGCAGCTGCCGGGTCGGTGGATGGGAGCCTCTATTTCCAGTACGGCGCGAGCGATGGCTGGCGAACCAACAGCAATCAGGCGCGCTATTCGCTGGGCGGACGCGTCAATTTCCTGAACGAGACAGGCAAGCGCGCCTTCGTCGAGCTTGCCGCCTTCCAGGAAAATCTGGGCCAGCCTGGCGGCCTGTGGCGCGCGGACTATGTGGCTGATCCGACCCAATCGCGCCACCCGCACGACAGCTCGGACCGCAAGGGTTTCCGGATTCGCCCCGGCTTCGAAATCGATCTCTCGCCCGATGTCAGGCTCGACGCGGATCTGGTTTTGTCGCGTGATGAACGCAGCGGGTACAGCGACCCGACCAATCCGGTCGAACAAACCCGCGACCTCTCGCGCGACTTCGTGTCGTTCAGCCCCAAGCTCAGGCTCAGACATTGGCTCGGCGGCTTGCGCAACCAGGCCACGGTGGGATTCGACTCCTACCGCGGCACGACCGACAGCCTGACCTCGCCGACCGGGCATCAGGCCTACACCCAGGCCGCCACCCAGACGAGCAATGCCGTGTATGCGCAGAACATCACGGATCTGAGCGTGCGCCTGGCGCTGACGCTTGGCGTGCGGTCCCAGCGGCTGGAGCAGTCCGCGAGCCAGTCGGCGTACACGACCTACTGGGGTGGGCCGCAGGCTGCGATGTCCGGCCAGTCCGTCGATACGCGCGAGGCCTACGAGGCCGGCCTGAGCTATCGTGCCGACGACTGGAAGGTCTATGGCAGAGTCGGAACGTCCTACCGCTTTCCCAATACCGATGAACTCTATGGGCTGGATCCGCTCACCTATGACCCCGTCTTTGCTTTCGGCCTCCGACCCCAGCACGGGACGACCTATGAAATTGGTGGGGCCCAAAAAATCGGGCTCGGCAGCCTTGGATTCAGCGTCTATCAACAGGATCTGAAGGACGAGATCACTTCGGACCCCAATGGTGGCAACATGAACGTTCCCAAAACGCGCCGTCTGGGAACCGAGCTGAGCGTCAATCTCAAACTGACCGACGCACTGCGCGGAAACCTCGGCGTCACGCTCGAGGACGCCGAGGTTCGGGCCGGCGTCTACACAGGACGAACCGTACCTTTGGTGCCGAAGGTGCAGGCGAGTGCGGGCGTGACCTGGAGCAGGAGTGCGGCAGCGGCCTATTCCGCGCGGCTGCACCATGTCGGCAAGCGCCGGTACGGCGACGATTATGCGAACGCGGCGGGCTACCTTGCTGGCTACACCAAGCTGGATCTGATGGCGAGCTGGCGGATCCGCGATTGGAGGCTGGATGCCAGGATCCTCAATGCGACCGACAAGCAGTATGCGGTCTACGGTGGCTATGGCTTCAACACGACCACCTTTGCGTGGGACACGTTCTATTATCCCGCCGACCGGCGGACGTTCGGGGTCAGTGCGCGCTACGATTTCCGCTGACCCATGTGTTGCCGGTTGGTGTGAGGCTGGATTGAAAAGGGAAAAGCATGGCTGATTCGCAACGTACTGCCGGCAAGGACGCAAGCCAGGAGCAATCGAAAAATCCGCGCCACGCCGCACGCATGGCGCGCAAGAAAGCGCTGATCGACGCCGCCATCGCCGCGGCTACCGACGAACACGGCCTGCTCATCGTCATCACCGGCAACGGCAAAGGCAAGAGCACGTCAGCTTTTGGCACCGTGGCGCGCGCGCTCGGTCACGGCATGAAGGTCGGCGTGGTGCAGTTCATCAAGAGCCGCACCGACACCGGCGAGGAGGCGTTTCTTGGCCAGCATGCCGAATGGCACGTCACCGGCGACGGCTTCACTTGGGACACGCAGAATCGCGAACAGGACATCGCCACCGCCGAGCGTGGCTGGGCAATTGCGGCGCGCATGCTGGCCGATCCGTCGTACCAGCTGGTGGTGCTGGACGAGCTGACCTATCTCTTGAGTTACGGCTATCTGGACAGCGACATCGTGCTGGACGCGCTGGCGCAACGGCCGCCGATGCAGCATGTCGTGGTGACGGGCCGCGCCGCGCCGGATGCGCTGATCGAACTGGCCGATACCGTCTCGATCATCGCCGATGAGAAGCATGCGTTCCGCGCCGGCGTGAAGGCGCAGCCCGGCATCGATCTTTGAGCGCAGTCATCATCCTGTAACCGCCGCGTCATACAACGCAGGCTTCGTTTGCCTGGAGTGTGCCGTGCGTATCCTGATGGTGTCCGACGTGTATTTTCCGCGCGTCAATGGTGTGTCGACCTCGATCCAGACTTTGCGGCAGGCGCTGGACAGGGCAGGCCATGCCAGCGTGCTGGTGGTGCCGCAATACCCCGCTGTGCAGCCTGAGGCCGACATCGTGCGGGTGCCGGGCTGGCAGATTCCGCGCGACCCGGAAGACCGGCTGATGCATCCGCGTGCGCTGGCCGCAGCGCTGGATGCCCTCAACCCGGCCGACTTCGATATCGTCCACATCCACACGCCCTTCCTGGCGCATCGCGTCGGCGTGCGCTGGGCGCGCAAGCATGGGTTGCCGTGCGTCGAGACCTATCACACGCTGTTCGAGGAATACTTTCATCATTACCTGCCGTTTTTGCCGAAGTCGTGGCTGGCGGCGGCGGCGCGGCTGATTTCGCGCAAGGAATGCGATGGCGTGACGGCGGTGATCGCGCCCTCATCGGCGATGAAAGCCGCGCTGATCGGCTATGGCGTATCAAGCCCGATCCACATCATTCCCACCGGCCTGCGGCTGGCCGATTTCGCTACCTGCGATGGCGCGGCATTCCGCGCGAAGCACGGCATCGTGCCCGAGCGTCCGGTGATCGCTTGCGTGGGGCGGGTCGCTTTCGAAAAGAACCTCGATTTTCTGTTGCGGGTGACCGAGGCAATCCGCCGCAGTCTGCCCGATGTGCTGTTTGTGATCGCCGGCGAAGGCCCGGCGCGCACCTCGCTGGAAAAGATGACTGTGAAGCGCGGGCTCAACGACAACGTTCGTTTCATCGGCTATCTCGAACGCTGCACCGAACTGCCCGCCTGTTACTGCGCGGCCGACGTGTTCGTATTTGCCTCCAAAACCGAAACCCAGGGGCTGGTGCTGCTGGAGGCGATGGCGCTCGGCGTACCGGTGGTGGGCCTGGCCGAAATGGGGACAAAAGATGTGTTGAAGGAGGGCGAAGGCTGCCGCATCGCGCCGGACGATGTCGCCGGGTTTGCCCGGACTTTGCTGCCCTTGCTGTCTGACCGGGGTGCGGCCCGGCAGCTTGGCGAGGCAGGCAAACGCTACGCCGCAGGCTGGAGCGAGGCGAAAATGGAAACCTCGATTCTCCAGCTTTATCACGCGCTGGCAGATTTGCACTGACGCACGCCGGGCAGCTTGCGATGCGAGACGCACTGTCAGGCCGGCGAACCCTCGAAGTGCGGGCTGTCAGCCGGCCGGGTTTCGACGTCCGCCATTGCCGTTCACCCGGCTTGACCCGGCTGAACGGCAATGCCAGCATGCCCGCTGACCTGATCCCGGCCGCCTTCTGCCTTGACTCCCCTTGCCTCGCCTTATACCGGCCGCTTTGCCCCGTCGCCCACCGGGCCGCTGCATTTCGGTTCGCTGGTCGCCGCAGTGGCGAGCTGGCTCGATGCGCGCGCGGCAGGCGGACGCTGGCTGGTGCGGATGGAAGACCTCGATCGCCCGCGTTGCGTGGCGGGCGCGGCGGACACCATCCTGCGTCAGCTGGAAGCCTATGGGCTGCATTGGGAGGATGTGGTGCAGCATCAGTCGAACCGCGACGATGCCTACGCCGCCGCGCTCGAAAGCTTGAAGCAGCAAGGTCTGGCCTACCCGTGCGCCTGTACGCGCGCCCAGCTTGCGCAGGCACCGCGCAATGCGGAGGGCGAAATCCTGTATCCGGGAACCTGTCGGGACGGTCTGCCGGCCGGCGCGGAGGCGCGTGCCTGGCGGGTGCGTGTACCACCCGGCGAGGTCAGGTTTCACGACCGCATTCACGGCGCGCTGTCACAGAGCCTGTCGCAGGAAGTGGGTGACTTCATCGTCAAACGCGCGGATCAGCTGTTTGCCTATCAGCTCGCCGTGGTGGTGGACGATGCGTGGCAGGGCGTCACCGATGTCGTGCGCGGCGCCGATTTGCTGTGGAATACGCCGCGCCAGATCTACCTGCAGGCCCGGCTCGGTCTGCCGATACCGCGTTATGCCCATGTCCCGCTCATCACCAACAGCGCCGGGCAAAAACTCTCCAAGCAGACGCTTGCACCCGCGCTGCCGTTAAACGGCCAAAGCGCTGTGCTGGAGCAAGCCCTGATCGTGTTGGGCCACCCGCCACCAATGGAACTGCACGGCGCGCGCCCCGCCGCGATATTGGCGTGGGCCAGCGCCCACTGGCGAATCGAAAGCGTGCCGGCGCAGGCAACGATTGCCAATGCAGCGCCCTGACAGGACAATCCGCTTTCTGTTTACCGTTCACCGCTGACTCAACATGGCTCAACTTCCCACCGCCGTCGAACAAGTGCTGCGTGTTCACGCCCCCTTTATCCATGCTGTCGTCAATGCCCTGCGCGATCGCACCCAGCTGCCCGAGCTGATGAAGCAGCTCGAAGCTGCCGAGCAGGCCGGCTGGCCCAAACTGGTCGGCGCGCTGCGTCACGTCATCAACGGCCGCCGCGACCCGTCGATCAAGTTGGGACTGGACGAGGAAGACTGCATCCTGCTCGACGCCGTCCTGCTCGGCATCGACAACCCCGCCACCTTGCCGCCGCTGAATGCCCAGCCCGACGGCAGCAGCGCCGCACCGGGCCTCGCATCGCTGATCGATGCCTCGGCGCGCGGCGATGCGCAGGCGATGATGGTGCTGGCCAACATGGCGGAACAAATGATCCGGGCGGGCGGCGACATGGCCTTGCTGGGCGGACGGATGCGGCGGCTGGTGAATGGCGAGCGCGATACCGAGCAATTGATTGCCGGGATGGGCGGCCTGGGGCGCGAACTGGTGATCAGCGTGCTCGACGAACTGGCCAAATTGCGGCCGCAGTGAATTTATCGCATTCAAGCCTTTTGACAGCCCGGCGGGGCATCGGCTAAAATGCCCGGCTTTTCGGCGTCCTGTGTTTGGGCGCACCGCGAAAAAAAGGTGATGTAGCTCAGTCGGTTAGAGCATCGGATTCATAATCCGGGGGTCGGTGGTTCAAGTCCACTCATCACCACCACATTCCCCACTGCTGCTTTGGCGGCAGTCTTGCCCCCAGTCTATTCACTGTTCCGGCGCCCCATGAAAAAAATCTACATCAAAACCTTCGGCTGTCAGATGAACGAGTACGACTCGGACAAGATGGCCGACGTGCTCAATCTGTCCGAAGGCCTGGTGAAAACCGATACGCCGGAAGACGCCGACGTGATCCTGTTCAACACCTGTTCGGTGCGCGAAAAGGCGCAGGAAAAGGTGTTCCACGATCTCGGTCGGGTGCGCCATCTCAAGCTGGCCAATCCCGATCTGATCATCGGCGTTGGTGGTTGCGTCGCCTCGCAGGAAGGCGCAGCGATCGTGTCGCGCGCGCCGTTCGTCGACGTGGTGTTCGGACCGCAAACCCTGCACCGCCTGCCCGAACTGATCGCGAAGAAACGCGAGACGGGCCGCGCGCAGGTGGACATCAGCTTCCCCGAAATCGAAAAGTTCGACCACCTGCCGCCCGCGCGCATCGAGGGCGCGTCGGCTTTCGTGTCGATCATGGAAGGCTGCTCCAAATACTGCACCTTCTGCGTGGTGCCCTACACGCGCGGCGAGGAAGTCTCGCGCCCGTTCGACGACGTGATTGCCGAAGTGGCCGATCTGGCCGAACGCGGCATCAAGGAAGTCACCCTGCTGGGGCAGAACGTCAACGCCTATCAGGGCGCGCTGGACGAAGGCGGCACCGCGGATTTTGCTTATCTGCTGGAGATGGTGCACGAGCTCCCCGGCATCGAGCGCATCCGTTACACCACCAGCCACCCGCGCGAAATGACGCAGCGGCTGATCGAGTGCTACGGTCGCCTGCCCAAGCTGGTGTCGCATCTGCACCTGCCGGTGCAGTCGGGTTCCGACCGCGTGCTGGCGGCAATGAAGCGCGGTTACACCGTGCTGGAGTTCAAGTCGATCATCCGGAAATTAAGGGAACAGCGTCCCGATCTGTGCCTGTCGTCGGACTTCATCATCGGCTTTCCCGGCGAGACCGAGGCCGATTTCGAGGCGACCATGAAGCTGATTGTCGACCTCGATTTTGACGCCAGCTTTTCCTTCATCTACAGCAAGCGCCCCGGCACGCCGGCGGCGGATTACGCGGACGATGTGCCCGCCGAGCTGAAATCGCAGCGGTTGACGAAACTGCAGGCGCAGATCGAGGCGCAGGCGCAGCGGGTGAATCAATCCATGGTCGGCACCGTGCAGCGCGTGCTGGTCGAAGGCCATGCGCGCAAGAACGCGGCAGAACTCGCCGGCCGCACCGACAACAACCGCATCGTCAACTTCGCCGGACAGCCGCGTTTGATCGGCCAGTTCGTCGACGTCACCATCACCCAGGCCTTGCCGCACAGTTTGCGCGGCGAAGTCGTCATCACCGAAAGCGCCGCCGCTTGAAAACCGAGAGTGTTGAACTGCGTCTGGCGCCGGAAGATAACCGGCGTCTGGCCAACCTGTGCGGACCGATGGACGAAAATCTGCGCCAGGTCGAAGCGGCGTTCGACGTCACCATCAGTCGCCGTGGCGCGAGTTTTCGCTTCAGCGGCAACACCGCGCAGGCCGAGAAAGCCGGCCAGGCGATTGAGCATTTCTACAACCGCGCGCACGACGAACTCTCCCTCGACGACATCCAGCTTGGGCTGGTCGAACTGACGCGCGGCCGCGCCGACGAGGAAGGTCCCGCGTTGCGCACCCGCCGCGCCGACCTGCGCGCGCGTACTCCGCGTCAGGGCGAATACATCGAGCAGATCCGCAACCACGACATCACCTTCGGCATCGGCCCCGCCGGCACCGGCAAGACCTATCTGGCGGTGGCGTGTGCGGTCGACGCGCTGGAGCGCGAGCAGGTCAAGCGGCTGGTGCTGACGCGGCCGGCGGTGGAAGCCGGCGAGCGCCTTGGTTTTCTGCCGGGCGACCTGACGCAGAAAGTCGATCCCTACCTGCGTCCGCTGTACGACGCACTGTACGACCTGATGGGCTTCGACAAGGTGACGCGGCTGATCGAGCGCCACGCCATCGAGGTCGCACCGCTCGCCTTCATGCGCGGGCGCACGCTCAACCACGCCTTCATCATTCTCGACGAGGCGCAGAACACCACGCCCGAGCAGATGCAGATGTTTTTGACGCGGATTGGCTTCGGCGCGCGCGCGGTGGTGACCGGCGACCCGACCCAGATCGACCTGCCCAAGCATGTGAAATCCGGGCTGACCGAAGCCGCTGAAATCCTTGCCGACGTGCGCGGGCTGGCCTTCACCCATTTCCTCTCCGAAGACGTGGTGCGCCATCCGCTGGTCGGCCGCATCGTCGATGCCTACGCCGCGCGCCGCGCGGAAACGGACGTGCGTGGCCGCACCTGAATTCAGCCTGTCGGTGCAGTTTGCGAGTGCAGCGGACAACCTGCCGAGCCGCGCACAGGTCCGCCGCTGGGTGGCTGCCGCGCTGGAACACCCGGCCGAAGTCACCGTGCGCATTGTCGATTCCGACGAAGCGCAGGCGCTCAACCAGGACTACCGTGACAAGGGCTATGTGCCCAATGTGCTGACGTTTGAATATGGCGAGATTACGCCCGGTATGCTGGGCGGCGACGTCGTGATCTGCGCGCCGGTGGTCGAGCGCGAGGCGCGCGAGCAGGGCAAATCCTTACCCAATCATTATGCCCACATGGTGATCCACGGCGTGCTGCACCTACAGGGCTACGACCATATCGAGTCCGCCGAGGCTGAAGCAATGGAGTCGCGCGAAGCCGCTATACTGAAGCGGTTTCATATCCTCAATCCTTATTTTTCTTCCTGACGCAAAAAATGGAGTCTGACAGTAGTCCCAAGCCGAGCCTGCTCGAGCGCATATCCCACTGGCTGATGCGCGAGCCCGAAGACCGTGAGCAGCTGATCGAACTGTTGCACGGCGCCTATGAAAACAGCCTGATGGACGCCGACGCGCTGGCGATGATCGAAGGCGTGTTGCAGGTGTCCGAAATGCGGGTCGGCGAGATCATGATCCCGCGCGCACAAATGGACGTGATCGACATCAACGATGCGCCCGAAATCTTCATCCCGCACGTCATCGAAACCGCACACTCGCGCTTTCCGGTCATCGACAAGGACCGCGACGACATCATTGGAATATTGTTGGCGAAGGATCTGCTGCGGCATTACGCCGAGGATGATTCCGATATTCGCGGCATGCTGCGCCCGGCGGTGTTCATCCCCGAATCCAAGCGGCTGAATGTGCTGCTGAAGGAGTTCCGCTCCAACCGCAATCACATCGCGATTGTCGTCAACGAATACGGCGGTGTCGCAGGCATTGTCACCATCGAGGACGTGCTGGAACAGATCGTTGGTGACATCGAGGACGAATACGACTTCGATGAAACCGAAGACAACATCATCCGCGAGCTTGACGGCGTTTTCCGCGTCAAGGCCTCCACCGAAATCGCCGACTTCAACCAGACCCTCGGCGCACATTTCTCCGACGAGGAGTTCGACACCGTTGGCGGCCTCATTGTGTCGCGCTTTGGTCATCTGCCCAAGCGCGGCGAGTCGGTCAAGTTCGAGGGCTTCAATTTCAGCGTGCTGCGTTCTGACAGCCGTCGTCTGTACGCCGTGCGCGTGTCGCGCCTGCCCCCGGAAGAGGAAGCACAGCTGCCGCTGGTTTAGGCTTGAAGTAAGTGTGGTCTGAAGCGGCTCGCGAAAGTGGAGCCGCTTTCTTTTTGCGCGATGGATTGCTCGGACCTCGAGGCTAAGCCTGCTTATTCTCCCGCCCCAAGGATAGGGATAATGTGTTGGTGCTACATACGCAAATCTGTTACTAATAGCCCGCACGGCAGACAAGCAGGGAGACGAGAGTGGAGGCCGTGGACATCATCCATGACAAAGCGCCGCGAGAAACCGTCGGCCGAGAGACGATCAACCGTTTTCGAATGCAGTTTCAAGCTGCGGCATACGCTGCTCTGGAGATTCTTAGCGGAAAGGATGTTGACCGCGTTTACTGTGACTATCACGATGACTTTGTCGTGCGGCGCAACGTCGGCGGCTCAATCGAATATCACTTCTTTCAAGTCAAAACGAAGGGTAGAGCCAATCAGCAATGGAAGGTTGACGAGATTTTCTCGCTAAAGAAGAAAGGAAGTCTCGACTCCGAGGAAAAGCTCACAGCAGTCCGCGACAGCATCGCAGGCAAAGTTTTCGTTCATACGATTGAGTTTGGGGAGCAATGCCGAGAGGTGACCGTTCTCAGCAACGTTCACTTCCATGACGAAGTTTTCGAGGTTCAAGATCACCTCAAGGCCGGGAAGTCCAATCGTGCGTACATCACCCAATTCATCGAGAAGTTCGGTGAAATTTTCTCGCCTAGCGTACCGCTGTCCGAAGACCAGTTCATGGCCGCAAGGTCGAAGCTGTCTCTCTTGCAGGTTTCGTATCTGGGCGAAACCCTTGAGCCTTTTGCAGACGCCGCGCGGAACGCAATTTGGAGGCATAGTGAGATTGACCTGCATAAGCACGAGGTTGATGAGATAGCAAACAGTCTCGTTTCGCTTGTTGAGTCGAAATCCTGTGCACCAATCAGCGGCCTCACTAAAGACAAAATTGACCTCATCACGGGCGTTGGGCTTGATGACCTATTGAAGGTGCTAAGCATCTCCACTACGGTTTACAAGAACCTGCATAGCGGAGGCGATCCCGCAGCAATTAAGGCGGCCTCTATATTGCAACGCCAACTCAAGGCCGCTGGTGCGCCGGAAAGCATGATCGAAACTGCATCCCGTGCGAAGGTATCTTGGGATGTCTGGCTTCGCACAGCCCGTCACACGTTTCCTGAATTCGACCTGGAACTGCTTCTCAACGACATCGACGCCAAATGTAGGGCGTGGATTTTGAGCGGCAGCGTACTTGGTGACCTTGGAAAAAGGGTTGATGAAGTGCTCAAGTCAGATTTAGCTCAGAAATTCCCCCCGTTGGACGTCGACCTATTGCTTGGCGGTTTTTGTGCGTCAATTGTTCGAAGGGCCTCGCGATGAATGCCGTCGAATTCTTCGATGAAGCGACCAAACTCAATATTCGATTGAACCTTCCGGCCGAACTATCGGTTCCGGCGCATTCATTAAGCAATGAGGCATTGTTCCAGTTACCCCTGTTGGCCATGACGATTCTGGCAATAACCAAGGGTGCGGCTAAACCCCTATTACCGGAAATTGGTCAACTGGTTGGCGAATGCCTGGAACGTACTGTGCCCGGTTTCAAGGGGTCATCGCAGGACATCGGTTGGTCGGGGAATTTGCGCATTCGAACCGTTAAAGCGCTGACATTCTTGGAAGCCACTAGACAGATTACCGTCGACAAACACACGCGGCGGATTTCTGCTACCGAGCTTGGCAAGAAGGTCTATCAAAGCGCCATTGCGGGCGAGAGCCCACTGGCCATGTCCATGAGAACCATTGAGCTCAGCTATCAGTACATAAGAGATGAGACTCGAGTCAGGGGAGAAGTAAATTGAGGCTGCAGTCACTCAAAGTTGAGCCACTCGGACAGAATGGCTGGGAAAGCCCGCTGCTCGAATTTGGGTGGCGGACTACGCTCATCTTCGCAAAGAACGGCAGCGGCAAGACACCCATCATTCAATCGCTGGCTGCTAGCCTCGGATTCCCGCCGAAGTTTCGCGATGAAATATTCAGCAAGTGTACTGCGGTAACTTTGGTGGCCGAGAATGAAGGTGAGCCGTTCGTCATTCGCCGAATTCTTGGGACCCACAATCGCGACTTCCATGCAATCCTGACCTATCGGGGCGAGGAATCCGAGCACTTCAACGAGGGCTCGTTCTCCGTAGCACTTTTCGAAGCCCTCGGCATCGAGCCACCTCGGCTCCTATCGAACAAGGGAGAGGTTACACAACCCTACATATCCACCGTCCTACCTGTTTTCTACCTGAACCAGGGTGATGGCTATACTGCAGCCTACAAATCGACTAACTCATTTATTCTGGACCAGTTTGTCGAGATGGTCCGTTTCGTGTTTGGCCTGAATCCCAAGCACTCGTTCGACGTGAAAAAGAATCTCATTGATGAGAAGGCAGCGCTGGAGGCACAGACCCGAAAAATTGTTGCTGCGCAGCGCGTATTTGAATACCAATCCCGAGGGGTTGACGATAGCTCTGCCAACCAAGACGTGCTTCAGCGCCGTGCCGCTGATTTAGCTGCCCAAATCGATACCCTGCGCGACTCCGTTGATGCAAAGGGCACAGCAAGTTTTACCCTAACCGAACTTCTTCGGCAAAAAGACCAGCAGATTCGGTCAAAGCAAATCGAACTTTCCGAGCTTCAAAATCGCATCTCAGGAATCGATGCTATTCGAACTGAGATTGAAGGCGAGGTTAAGTCGCTCGGCCTCAATGAAGAGGCCCGTCGAGTGTTCTCTTCGTTCCGAGAGATTTGCGGTGCTCCAAATTGCGGCCTCTTTATTGGTAGCACTGAGTCGTACGGCAAAAATCTCCTATATCTCCGCGACCAAATCAAGGATCTTGATCGTAATTCGTTGCGGGCGGAGATGCGGATTGAGCAGCTCGAAGAGGTCTTGAAGGACCTGCGTGTGGAGCGCCATGTGCTGGTGGAAAAACTGGACTCACCGGCGACGGCCGGCCTCAACCAACTGGTAACCGCAGTGCAAGCATTGACGAAACAGCTGGTGGAAGCCCAGTCCGAGTTCGGGCAAATTACAGCGCTTAAGGAAGAGCGCTTCAAGCTCTACAAGCTGGAAGAGGAGCGTTTGCGCATTCAGGACCGCATTGATAGCCTTTCCAACAGCGGACGCACCGACATTGAGTTCAACAAGCTGCGCCTCCAACTGCGCGAGCTGGCTGTCAAGTGGATGGACATCCTGGACACACGAAACGTTTCCAAGAATGTCGACATCGATTTGGAACTCCGGTTCAAGTTCAACGGCGAGTCGCTGGATCTCTTCTCGGGCAGCACGAAGATTCGCCTAGTACTGGCTATCCATGCCGCTCTGTTCGAGGCATACATCTCCGAGCCTTCTCGCCCGTTCAGGTTCCTTATCCTGGACACCCCGAAGCAGCAGGAGCTCCACACCGAGGACCTGGCCAACTACTTGACCGAGCTTGAAAACCTTTGCGCGGCGAAGGATGCTCAGCTCATCCTTTCGTCCACGGAGTACGACCGCCCGACCGGACAGCAAGATAAGCGTTGGCTGCCGATGTACAAGGGACTGGACCAGCCAATGTACTTGGGAAAACGCGCCGATTTCCTCGGCAACTAAGCAAGCGAGCAGTCAGACTGGCCGGTCGGTGAATCTATGTTTGACTGGCACCAATCGCTTAGCAGTCGTCGAGTTGGCCAACGCTGGCTGTCTGCTGGGGTCGAGAACAGCCGATGTCTCAAGATCAAATCAATCCACCCAAACGCCCAAGCCAGTTGGGGTGACTCGCCTGGCAGAATCCTGATTAGTGCTTTGCCTTACAACGTCTGCCGACGATCGCCGCGCGCAAAGCCTGTGAGTTGCGGAAGCGCGCCCTTCGTCAGCGCAATCCCCTTGAACAAATCGCCCATTTCGGCGGGTGAAACCAGTCGCTGCACCGCATTGCTCTGCGGCAGAAAGGCGGCGGCATCGGTCGGTGGGGTCTGCATCAGCAATTCGGTGAGACCGGCGTTGAGCAGGAAATTCGCCTGGCTGGCGTAACCCGCCAGTTCCAGACCCGCCTCCGTCCCCGCCCGCGCCAGCGCGCTGAAGTCGACGTGCGCGGTAAGGTCGCACAGCCCCGGAAGATAAAACGGATCGTCCAGCGCGTGATGGCGGTAGTGCGCACGTAGCGTGCCCATGTGGCGCTGCGGGTGGTAGTACTCGCCGGCGCTGAAGCCGTAATCGATCAGCAGGATCAGGCCGCGCTGCAGGCTGTGGGCGAGGGCGGCGATCAGGGCGTCGGCGGCGAGGCTGATTTCACTCAAGTAGCCGGGCGCCAGATCGAGGACTTCGGCGCGGGCGCGCAGGATCGGGTCGTCGATGCTTCGATCCTGCCACGCAAAGCCTTCCCCATCCCACACCACGCCGCGAGCCTGTGGTCCCGCTTCTGTCCACTGCACCAGCTCCACCGGCAGCGCATCGAACACCTCGTTGCCGAGGATGACGCCGCTGAAATCCGTGGGCAGCGCATCCAGCCACTGCACGCGGCTGGCAAGCTCGGGTTGTTCGTGCGCAATCCTTTCCTGCTGGCGGGCGCGTAAATCGGCGCTTACTTCCAGGATGC
This sequence comes from Gammaproteobacteria bacterium, assembly GCA_018831045.1. GTDB lineage: Bacteria > Pseudomonadota > Gammaproteobacteria > Burkholderiales > Thiobacillaceae > Thiobacillus. The sequence continues at coordinate 44,040 of JAHJRA010000011.1, forward strand.
AATAGCGCGCGGGCAGGGTGTCCAGGCGTTCCAGTTCGCCCAGCACATCGAGCGCCAGCTTGCCGCTGCCCGCGCCCAGTTCCAGAATGTCGCCGCCCGTTTCCGCCAGCACCGGCGCAATCGCGTGCGCCAGCGTGCGGCCGAACAGCGGGGTCAGTTCCGGCGCGGTCACAAAATCGCCCGCCGCGCCGAATTTCATCGCGCCTGCTGCGTAATAGCCGAGGCCCGGTGCGTAGAGCGCGGCCTCCATGAATTGCGCAAACGAAATCCAGCCGCCCGCCTGCTGAATCAGCGATTGCAGGTGGGCGGTCACGCGCTGGCTGTGGGCAAGTGCGTCGGGACTGGGAATGGGCAGCATGCAGCGGATGAGTTCAGGGATAATGCGGAGTGGCAGGAAAACCCGGCCGGATCAATTTACAACCCAGCGACTATAAAGGCGAATCCCGATGCAAGGCAAAGTAGTGTTGATTACCGGCGGGGCCAAACGGGTGGGGGCGGCGTCGGCGCGTCTGCTGCACGCGGCAGGTGCCAATCTGATGATCCACTACCGCAGCTCGGCAACCGAGGCGCGTGCCTTGCAGGATGAGTTGAATGCGGTACGCGAAGGTTCGGTCGCGCTGATTCAGGCCGACCTGCTCGACATCGGCGGCTTGCCTGCGCTGGTCAAGCAAACGGTGGTGACTTTTGGCGGGCTCGACGTGCTGCTCAACAACGCATCGAGCTTTTACCCGACGCCGGTCGGCAGCATCGAAGAAAAAGACTGGATCGACCTGATGGGCAGCAACCTCAAGGCGCCACTGTTTCTGTCGCAGGCCGCAGCGCCCGAGCTGAAAAAGCGCCGTGGCTGCATCATCAACATCACCGACATTCACGCCGACCGCCCGATGAAAAGCTATGTGGTGTATTCCATCGCCAAGGCCGGGCTGGTCGGGCTCACCAAGTCGATGGCGCGCGAACTGGCGCCTGAAGTGCGCGTCAACGGTGTCGCCCCGGGCCCGATCATGTGGCCGGAAGACGACGCCAATTTCGACGAGGTTTCACGCCAGCGCATCATCTCGCACACCATGCTGAAACGCGCCGGCGATCCGTCCGACATTGCGCTGGCAGTGCGCTTTTTCGCGATGGACACGCACTTCGTCACCGGGCAGATCCTGGCGGTGGATGGCGGGCGCAGCGCCAAGCTCTGAAGTCCATGCGCAGCTTCCTTTGGCACGACTACGAAACCTTCGGCATCAGCCCGCGCAGCGATCGCCCGGCGCAGTTTGCCGCGATCCGTACCGACGCCGAGCTCAATGAAATCGGCGCGCCGCTGATGCAGTATTGCCAGCCCGCGCCGGATTATCTGCCCGACCCGCAGTCCTGCCTGATTACCGGCATCACGCCGCAGCTGTGTCTGGAGCGGGGCATCCCCGAACACCAGTTCGCCCACGAAATCGAGCAGGCGTTCAGCCAGCCCGGCACTATTGGCGTGGGCTACAACACGATCCGCTTTGACGACGAGTTCACGCGTTTCCTGTTCTGGCGCAATCTGATCGACCCCTACGCCCGCGAATGGCAGAACGAGTGCGGGCGCTGGGACGTGCTCGATCTGGTGCGCACCGCCTACGCGCTGCGCCCGGACGGCATGGTCTGGCCGACCAATGAACAGGGGCGCGTCAGTTTCAAGCTCGAACACCTGAGTGCGGCCAATGGCCTGGCGCACGAAGCCGCACACGATGCGCTGTCCGACGTGCGCGCCACGGTGGCGCTGTCGCGCCTGATCCGCACCAACAATCCGCGTCTGTTCGATTTTTGCCTCGGCCTGCACAAAAAGGACAAGGCCGCCGAGCAGATCAACCTGCGCGCGCCACGCCCGTTTCTGCACATTACCGGTCAGGTGCCGGTCGAGCGCGGCTGCCTGATGGTGGCGTGGCCGCTGGCGCAGCATCCGATCAACAAGAACGAAATCATCGTGTGGGATCTGGCGTACGACCCCAGCGAGCTGTTTGCGCTCGACGCCGCCACCATCCGCCAGCGGATGTTTACCCGCACCGACGACCTGCCCGCAGGCGTCAGCCGTTTGCCGATCAAAACCATCCACCTGAACAAATCGCCGGTGGTGATCAGCAACCTCAATACGTTGAGCGCGGCGCGCGCCGAACACTGGGCCATCGACATGGCGGCGGTGCAGCGCCATGCCGCGTTGTGTGACGCTGCACCCGACATGAGCGCCCGCTGGCAGGTCGTGTTCGAGCGTCCGGCGCAGGCCGCCAGCGATGTGGATGCCGACCTGTACGGCGGCTTCATTGGCAATGCCGACCGCGCCGTGCTGAATCGTTTGCGTGGTTTGCCACCGGCGCAACTGGCGGAGTCGCAGCCGAGCTTTGCCGACCCGCGTCTGAACGATTTGCTGTTTCGCTACCGCGCGCGCAATTTCCCCGCCTCGCTGAACCCGGCCGAGTCGCAGCAATGGCATGCGCTTTGCGCCGCGCGGCTGTTCGATGGCGCGGGCGGTGCGCGTACGCTGGAGGCCCTGTTCAATGAAATCGATGCCCTCGCGGAAACCGCCGACGAGCGCGGCGAGGCCATATTGGGCGCGCTCTATGAATACGCCGAAGCCATTGCGCCCGCCCGCATCGGTTAAAATGCGCCGCGCCATCCGACCCACACCGACCGCTTCGTGACCCCCGTTCTCCTCTCCCATTTCACCGCCACCAGCTGCCTCGGCTATGGCAATACCGCCACGCTGGCTGCATTGCGCCTGCAGCGCAGCGGCTTGCAACCCTGCCAGTTCGAGACGGTGCACGATCTCGCCATTTACGTTGGCGAGGTGGCTGGGGTCGATGCCGTCGAATTGCCGGCATCGCTCGCCGCCTACAATTGCCGCAACAATCGCCTGGCCTGGCTGGGACTGCAGCAGGACGGTTTCAGTGACGCGGTCGCGGCGGCCATCGCCCGCCATGGCCGGCGACGGGTGGGCGTGTTTCTCGGCACCAGCACCTCGGGCATTCTGGAAACCGAGCAGGCCTTTCGCCATCGTGACCCGGTGAGCGGCGCGCTGCCGGACGCGTTTGTTTACCGCACCACGCACAACACCTACTCGGTGGCGGATTTCGTCCGCACCGCGTTTCAGCTCGAAGGTCCCGCCGTGGTGGTCTCCACCGCGTGTTCGTCGAGTGCGAAAGTGTTTGCTTCGGCAGCACGCATGCTGGCCGCCGGCCTCATCGATGCGGCCATCGTCGGCGGCGTGGATTCGCTCTGTCTCACCACCCTGTACGGTTTCAATTCGCTGGAACTGCTGTCGCCCGAACCCTGCCGGCCATTTGATATCGCACGCAAAGGCCTGTCGATAGGCGAAGCGGCTGCATTCATTTTGCTGGAACGTCCGGGCGCGCAACTGAATGCAGACGCTGTGCTGCTGCTGGGCGCGGGCGAAACCAGCGATGCCCACCACATGTCGTCGCCGCACCCCGAAGGCCTCGGCGCCAAAATGGCGATGGCCGCTGCGTTGCAGTCAGCAGGCTTGCAGGCAGCCGACATCGATTATCTCAACCTGCACGGCACCGCCACGCCCAGCAACGATGCCGCCGAGGGCAAAGCGGTCGCGGCACTTTTTGGCAACAACGTGCCATGCAGTTCGACCAAGGGCGCCACGGGCCATACCTTGGGTGCGGCGGGCGGGATGGAAGCGATCATCAGCGCGCTGGCGCTGCAACAGGGATTTTTGCCGGGCGGCGTGAATACGCAGCAGCTCGACCCGGCTATTCCGATTCAGTACCTGACTGCCAACCGCGACAGCGCGCCGCGACGGGTGCTGAGCAATTCGTTCGGCTTTGGCGGCACCAACTGCAGCCTGATACTGGGGCGTGCCGCATGAGCAAGATAGAGAAGCTGACGGCCTACCTCGACGGCATCGGTCTCGTCGGCCCCGGGCTCGACAACTGGTCTGCCGCGCAGCCCATCCTGGCGGGTGGCGCGGCTTATGAGTCGCGTCCGCTCGTCGTGGCCGCACCGCAATCGCTGCCACCCGCCGAACGCCGCCGCACCGGCCTTGCCATCAAGGTGGCGCTGGCGGTGGCGCAAGAGGCCATCGACGCCGGTCAGCTCGACGCCAGGCAGTTGGCCACGGTGTTCACCTCCTCGGGGGCCGACAACGACAACTGCGACGCGATCTGCAAGACGCTGGCCTCCGACGACCGCAGCATTTCGCCGACGCGCTTTCACAATTCGGTACACAACGCCCCGGCCGGCTACTGGGGCATCGCCTCGGGTGCGATGGCCCCCGCCACCGTGCTGTGCGCGCACGACGCCAGTTTTGGCGCCGGTCTGCTGGAGGCGTTGACCCAGGTTGCAGTCGAGGGCGCATTTGGGTTTGAACGCGGCGGCACGCTGTTGATCGCCTATGACATGCCCTACCCCGAGCCGTTGCACGCCAAGCGGCCACTGCCCACAGCGTTCGGCATCGCGCTGGCACTGATGCCCAAGCGCAGCGTGCACTCGCTGGCGCGGATCGAACTGGAGTTGAGCGATGCCGCGCCGGACACACTCGCCGACCCCGCGCTCGAAGCCCTGCGCCGCAGCATTCCCGCCGCGCGTGGCTTGCCCTTGCTGCAGGCGGTGGCGCGTGGGGAGGCATGCGGGGTGGTGCTGGATTATCTGGTGCCGCTCAGTCTGCGTGTGCAGATCGAACCATGCCGCTAGACCATGCCTGGCTGCTCGCCCACATCCCGCATCAGGGCAGCATGTGCCTGCTCGACCATGTCGACAGCTGGGACGCACAGCACATTCATTGCAGCGCCAGCAGCCACCGCGCGCCCGACAATCCGCTGCGTGCGCACGGCCGCCTGGGCGCGGCGTGCGGCATCGAGTACGCCGCGCAGGCGATGGCGGCACACGGCGCCTTGCTCGCTGCAGCCGACAGCGCGCCGCGCGCCGGGTATCTGGCGAGCGTGCGCGGGGTCGAGTTGAAGGTGGCGCGGCTGGATGACATCGCCGCCGATCTGCGCATCGAAGCCGAGCGCATGTCGGGCGATGACAACACGATTCTGTATGGCTTCAGCGTGTTTGCTGGGCAAGAACTGCTGCTGAACGGCCGCGCGATTGTGGTGCTGGATGCCGCGCTGCTGGATGCGGCGAAATCAGGGAATACACCATCATGAAGCGCGCGCTAGTCACCGGCGGTAGTGGCGGCATCGGCGCGGCGATCTGCCGTCGCCTCGCCACCGACGGCCATTTTGTATACGTTCACGCCAACCAGAATCTGGCGAAGGCGCAGGCGCTGGTCGAGGCCATCCGCGCCGACGGCGGCCAGGCCGAGGCGCTCGCTTTCGACGTCACCGATGCAGACGCCAGCCGCGCCGCGCTCGAAGCGCTCATCGCCGATGCGCCGATCCAGGTGCTGGTGAACAACGCCGGCATTCACGACGACGCGGTCTTCCCGGGCATGAACGCGGCGCAGTGGCACAGCGTGCTGGACGTCTCGCTCAACGGCTTCTTCAACGTCACCCAGCCGCTGACGATGGCGATGATCCGCAGCCGCTGGGGGCGGATCATCACGATCACCTCCATCGCCGGCCTCACCGGCAACCGCGGCCAGGTCAATTATTCGGCCGCCAAGGGCGCGCTGCACGCCGCCACCAAATCGCTGTCGCTCGAACTCGCCAGCCGCGGCGTCACGGTCAATGCGGTGGCGCCGGGCATCATTCAAACCGACATGATCGACGGCGTGTTCGACAAGCAAGCCATCGAAGCCATGGTGCCGATGAAACGCGCCGGGCGGCCGGAAGAAGTCGCGAACGTGGTGAGCTTTCTGGCGTCGGAGCAGGCGAGCTACCTCAGCGGCCAGATCATCTCGGTCAATGGCGGCATGATTTGAGCACGCCCGCGCACGCCCTCGCGGTCCACCAGACCGAAGCCCTGCTGTTTTTCACCCTGCTGCAACTGACGCTGATCGTGCTGGCCGGGCGCATCGGCGGCGCGCTGGCGATGCGGGTTGGGCAGTCGCCTGCGGTGGGCGAAATCATCGTCGGCATCCTGCTCGGTCCGTCGCTGTTCGGCCTGCTCGCGCCCGATCTGTTTCAGACCGTTTTCCACTCGACGCCCGCAGCGCCGATGCAGATGCTGTCGCAGATCGGTCTGATTTTGCTGATGTTCCAGATCGGCCTTGAATTCGATTTTGCGCACCTGGCCGCGCGCAACAACCGCCGCGCCGTCACCTACATCGCCAGCGCCAGCATGATCGCGCCGTTTGCGCTCGGCTTCGGCTTTGGCTGGTTCACCGCGCCGCTGCTGTCGCCCGGCGTCGATCCGCTCGCCTCGGCGCTGTTCATCGCCACCGCCTTTTCCATCACCGCCTTGCCCATCCTCGGCCGGATCATGATGGAGTTCAAGGTCACCCGCCTGCCCATCGGCGTCATCGCCATCAGCGCCGCCGCCATCAACGACGTCGTCGGCTGGCTGCTGCTGGCGCTCATCACCACGCTTACCCTGGCCGAGTTCAGTGCCAGCGCCTTCGCCGTCAAAGTGGCGCTGGTCGGCGCATTCTTTGTGGGCTGGTGGTTGGTGGTGCGGCCGCTGATGAAGCGCATCATCCGCGCCAGCCAGACGCCCCCCGCGCCCGCTGGCGAAAAGGCCGGACGCGGCAGGCTCAGCCACAATCTGCTCGGCATCCTGCTCGCCGGCATTTTCATCTCGGCCATGACCACCTACCAGATCGGCATCTTCGCCATCTTCGGCGGCTTCATGATGGGCGTGATCCTGCACGACGAGCACGAGCTGATCGAAGCCTGGAAAGAACGCATCGGCCACTTCGTCATGGTGTTCTTTCTACCGATCTTCTTCACCTACACCGGCCTGCGCACCCATGTCGGCAGTCTCGATTCGATGGAAGCCTGGGGCTGGTGCGGGTTGCTGATTGCGCTGGCGACCCTCGGCAAGTTCGGCGCCAGCTACATTGCCGCGCGCTGGGTTGGCATGTCGCACCACGAAGGAAAAGTGATCGGCATCATGATGAACACGCGTGCCCTGATGGAGCTCATCGTCATCAACGTGGGTTTTGATCTGGGCGTGATCTCGCAGCAGGTGTTCACCATGCTGGTGCTGATGGCGATTTTCAGCACGGTGATCACGACGCCGGGGTTGCGGAAGTGGTTGCCAAAGATGGGGGTGGCGGTGGCGGGGCGGCATTAGTCCGCTATTCCGGATCTTTGCGATTCAGGATCGATTGGTTACGTCCTGGAAATTCTGGCTAGAATCCTGCAACCCGGAATCGCCCGGATTTAAAAGGGAATCACCAAAATGATGAAAAGAATCGCCAAGCTCACCGTCCTGCTGGCAGTTGCCGTGCCATTGTTCACCGGGTGTGCCGTCAACCGCGCCACGGCAACGCTCGATCCATCGGCTGATCTGAGCGCGATCAAGACCATGCATGTCGTCCAGATTCCCGAAAGCGATGGAACCGTGAGCGGCTTGATCGTCGACAAGCTGCGCAGCAAGGGTTATGCGGTTACGACGAGTACCGAAAAAACCACTCAAACCGATGCAGTGGTCACCTATCTGGACAAGTGGATGTGGGACATCACCATGTACATGCTGGAGCTGACCATTACGATCCGTGATCCCAAGACGGATTACCCGCTGGCAAGCGGAAACTCGTATCACACGTCCCTCACGCGAAAATCCGATGTCGAAATGGTCGACGAGGTCATTGAAAACATTTTGAAACAGAAGCAGGGACAATAAGCATGCGCAATCTTGTCAATCTTTCCCTGGTGGCAGTGCTTGCTGTTTCCGGCGCTTCCGGACTCACGGGTTGCGCCTCTCCGGCCAGCCGTGAAGCCATGCAGGCTGTAAGCATCAGCCCTGCAAACCCGCATCTTTATAGCGTTTCGGTCAGGACGGCAGGTGGAAATGAAACCGGTGCCCTGGACATGCCGAGTATCGCGAATGCGGATTTCAAGGCAGCAATCGAAAAGTCGATCGTCCAATCGGGTGTATTCAAAAGCGTGATCGAGGGCAAGGGCTCGGACTACGAGCTGTCTGTCACGATTACGCAGATCACCAAACCCCTGTTCGGGTTCAGCTTCACTGTCACGATGGAAACGGCCTGGTCATTGGTCAAGGCGTCTGACAGGAGCATCGTCATGCGCAAGGCGATTCAGTCGTCGTATACCGCGAACATGAGCGATTCCTTCGCGGGCGTTACCCGGCTTCGGCTGGCGGTGGAGGGAGCTGCACGCGAGAACATTACAAGCGGCCTCAAGGAAATTTCCAGTCTGAGTTTCTAGTGGGTGCGGGGCGGATGAGCGCAGCGTTATCCGCCGTATGGTGTTCCCTTGTGTGCCGGTTGTGGGTGAGGGTTGAGGATTATGCGAGGCTGCTGACTGTTGGCCGGGGGTAGCCCGGCTAACAGTCAGCAGCTCTGCAATACACCCAACAATTGCCAACACCCGCCAAGAGCCATCAAGCCAACTCCACCCACACCGGCTGATGATCCGACGCCTCAGTCTCCGCATCAATCCCGTGCGAGACAAGCCGCCCAGCCAGTCCCTCCGTCACAAACACAAAATCAAAGCATTCCGGCTGTTTGACGAAATTCACCGGATGAATGCCCACTGTGGGCGCGTGCGCTTCAACGGGATGCAACACAGACCACGCATCTCGAAACCCCCGTATGCCATCGTCGAACGGGGCGAGGATCAGAGCATGCTCGTGAGCCGTTGCGGGGAAATTCATGTCGCCGCACAGCAGCGCCTGCGCCGGCCGGGGAAACACTTCGAAGCTGCCCCCCTGTTCTTCAACTAACGGCGGCCGCCCCGCCATGGCACACGCTTCGGCATGCAGATGGCGAATGGCGTCGATCTGGGCCCGGCGCTGGATGGGCGAGTAGTACTCGAGGTGCGTGGTCATCACCCGCAGCGGGCCGAATGGCGCAGTCACCACCGCTTCGACCAGCACGCGTTGCATGCTGGGTAGGTCCGGCTCGGCGGGCCAGGGCAGCAGGTGCCGCCACACCTGGCCGACTGGCAGGCGGGAAAAGACGAGGTTGCCGAACAGGCTGCGGCCGCCGTGGCCATCCGGCACGTCGGATGCCGCGCCGTAGACTGGGGTGTAGCCGGGCAGACCGGCGGAGAGGATGGCGACCTGGTTTTCGCCATGGCTGCCGGGCAGGCCGGGGAAGTTGACCGCGACTTCCTGCAGGCAGATGACGTCGAAATCGCCCAGTTGATGAAGGGTGCGCAGGATGCGCGCAAGGTCCACCCGCCCGTCCATGCCGCGACCCCATTGGATGTTCCAGCTCAGCAGTTTCATGGCCTGTCCCCTGGTTTTCACTTTGTTCAGGATAGGCCAACCGGGATGCAATTCAGCCTGGCTTGGTCGCCTGATACTCTGCCAGAATCGACAGCGCCCGGCTTTCGATGTGCCGGTTCACCCCCGTAAATCCTGCCTTCTCCAGCGTATCAATCACCCCGCTCGGCGGCACGCAGGCTTCGATGGTGTCCCAGTAGTAGCGCCACAGTTTGGCCGATTCGGCGCTGCTGCCGATCAGGCGTGCCAGCACCGGCACGACGCCGCGCATGTAGGCTTTGAGCAGCGCCTGGCTCCAGGCGCGTTCGGGCTTGGTGATTTCGAGCAGGCACAGGCGGCCGCCGGGCTTGAGGACGCGATGGAACTCGCTGAAGGCGGCCGACAGGTCGCCGATGTGGCGCAGCGCGTAGCCCATGCTGAGAAAGTCGAAGCTGGCATCGGGGAACGGGATGGCTTCGGCGCGGCCTTCGATGAGCTGGACGCCGGGCAGGTGGGCTTCCGCCATCATGCCGACGCTGGGGTCGACGCCGATTACCAGGGCGGGGTCGCCCACCAGTTTCACTGCCTCGCGCGCGACCAGGCCGGTGCCGATACCCACATCGACGACGCGCATGCCCGGCTTCAATCCCGCACGCTGCAGGGCCTGGTTGCGATACCAGGGGCCGCTGCCCAGCGCGAGCAGGCGATCGATGCGGTCGTAGTCGGCTGCCGTGTGATCGAACAGCTTGCCAACATAACCGCGTCGCTCGTTTTCATCCGCGTAGTAAGCGGTGAGCGGCGGATGGGGGGCGTGGATGGGGTGTGAATCAGGGTCGTTTTTCATGATGGGTACGAGAAGGCAGGAAGGAGGGCGGTGTCGAGGGGGCTCACCGGTCGGGAAGGCGATTCAGCATGGCAAGCCGTGCGTTTGAGGGCGGCGGGGCTTACTCAAGCTGCCAGACCAGCCCGAGGTTGATGCCCAGCACGTCAATGCCCGGGTTAGGGTCGGTCATGCCCAGATTGGAGTGATGGGTGAAATAGCCGGCAGCGGTGATCGCCTGATTTTTGCTGATCTGGTGGCGCACGCCGAGCTGGCTGAACCAGTTGAAGGTGAAGTCTTGCCCCTGACCGCCGGGCGTGCTGCTCGAGTTGGTGATGCCGGCGCCACCGCCGATTTCGAGGAACAGCGCAGATTTTTGTGCCGCGTTCCAGAGCTCGAAACTGGGCGCGCCGGCAAACGCGAAGTAGTAGTCTTCGGCGCCTTCCACATAGGTCTCCAGAATGACTGCGAGGCGGTTGCGCACGGTGAGCCGCGCGCCGCTCTCGCTAGTCCATATGTCGAACAACGCGGGCGAGCGCCATGCGACCTGCAACGGCACGATGGCGTAGTCCAGCGGGGAGTTGTCCCTGATCTTGTCCAGATAGCCGGCCTCGATCGCGACCTCCCAATGCTCGGCCGGATGGCTTTGTGCGGATACGCCGGCAGGCGCGGCCAACAGACACCCGGCAAGAGCGGATGACACCGCGCCATGCCGAATGAACCCAATGGACGAGGCAATGGAGGGCATAAAGGGGGCGTGCCGTGAGAGAGGGGTCATTGTGTCAGGTTCGGGCCTGGCTGACGCGCCTGAACACGAGCAGGGGCAAGCGCAGCACAAACCCGAGTACCAGCCGAAGGTGCATCCAGGTGAGCAGGGTGTTGTCGCGCAGGTAGTTGAAGTGCGACACCCCGCCTTCGTCGGCGCGCAGGTATTTCACCGGTGCATCCAGGTTGACTGGGCGCACGCCGCGCCAGCACAGACGCACCACGGCCTCGGGATCGAAGTCGAAGCGGCGCATCCAGCGCTGGCCGCGCATCACCTGGCGCAACGGCTCGATCGGGTAGACGCGAAAGCCGTACAGCGAATCGCCGATGCCGGCCCACAGGGTTTCCAGGTTGGCCCAGCCGTTGGAAATCTTGCGGCCCTGCACCCGCAGCGCGGGCGCACCGGCATCGAACACCGGCTTGCCGAGGATCATCGCGGCGGGCTGCTGTTGCGACGCGGCCATGAAAGCCGGGATGAGATCGGCCGGATGCTGGCCGTCGGAGTCCATGGTCAAGGCGTGGGTGTAGCCCGCTGCGGCGGCCCTGTCGAGACCGTGCAGCACCGCAGCCCCCTTGCCGCCATTTTCGGGCAGGACCCACACCCGCAGGCCGGGATCGCTCGCCGCCATCTCCTGCAGTCCGGCGGCGGTGCCATCGCTGCTGCCGTCCACCACCACCCACACCGGTGCCCACTGGGCGCGTGCGGCACGCACCGTGGCATACACCTGCGCGCCGGGGTTGTAGCTGGGGATCAGCACCAGGTGGCTGGTGGACAAGGGGAGATCAGATGTCATCCGACGGGGTGGTTTGGTTTGAGGTCGGGCGCGTGGGGGGCATCGGGCGGCAAAAAGCGCGGGGCATCGCGCAGCGCATCGACAAAGTAGCGCTCCAGTTCGGCGGTAAAGACGCTGGCTTTTTCGGGTGGATCGAAGCGGCGGCCGAGGCGGAAATGATAGGTGATCGGCATGGCCGGGCGCTTGAACAGCGGCCAGCCTTTGGTCAAATATGCCGAGTTGGTTTCGATGAAAACCGTCTGGATCGGCACGTTGGCACGTCCGGCAATCAGCGCCGTGGTGCCCTTGCATTCATTGACCGGCCAGCGCGTGGTGCGGGTGCCTTCCGGGAACAGCAGCAGCTGGCTGCCGCTTTTGAGTTCGGCCACCGCCTGCTTGATCATCGAGAGCTGGGCGTCGTTGCGGATGTAACCGGCCATGCGGGCGCCGGCGCCGAGAAAGACGTTGTCGACGATATTGGCTTTCATGATGCAGGCGAGATTGGGCAGGCGCGAAATCACCATCACCGCGTCGAGCATGCAGGGGTGGTTGGGCGCAATGATGAGCGGGCCCTGGTCGCGTAGCGCATCGAGCGCGCTGAAATCGAAGCGGCAGGCGCCGATCCGGCTGAGCGCCCAGAGGTAAAAACGGAACCCGGTGGTGATGCCCCAGCGCCCCAGCGGAACCGCCCAGCGCCGCGGCAGCAGGTAGTACAGTGCAACCGACAGCGACGACCAGCCCAGCGAAAGCATGCCGAGCAGAATCAACCCGAACCACAGCGCGAAAATCTCATACAGCGCATGCAACCGGCCCGTCAGCGTGGCAGACGGCGTCGCCAGCTGGGCGCTCACGCGGCTGCCTCGGCGTCGATGGCGTGGCCGCCCGAGGCTTCGATTTCAACCAGCAGGTCGGCGCGGCAGACATCGGCCTGCAGATAAATGGCCGCCACCGGGACCTTGAGCGTGCTCGCCATGGCCGCGCGCACGGCGGCGAGATCCGCCGGGTGGCGAACATACACCTTGTAGGCCAGCTGATCGAGACGGAAATTCGCCGCCGGCGCCAGCCGGTTTGCTTCGGCGGTAATGGCGGCGATATTGGCCAGGCACTCGCGCGTTTGCGCCGCCACATCGCCACCATGCAGGGTTTGGTGACCGACGATACTGGCGGTACCCGAGATGAACAGCATGTCGCGTCCGCCCAGATTGACCAGGCCGGCGCGTGAAAAGGTCGGGCTCTTCGGGCCGTATTGGCTGGGGTAATGGTAGGCGCTCAGCTGGCGCGGGTTTTCGATGCTGGTGACGTTTGCGCGCGTCGCCAGAAAGGCGATGTTCAGGCCGCCGCTGGCGGTGCCCAGCGCGCAGGCGGCGGGTACATTGCCGATCACCGAGCGGTCATGGGCAAGGAAAGCCTCCTGGCGCCCGATGTTGAACTGGCGGTAGCGCTCGATGCCGTGGCTTTCCTGGTTGATTGCCGGAAAATAATTCCACACGCGCAGCAATGCGCTAAAGCCGCGCGCTTCGAGCAGCGCAAAGATGGCCCGATAGGCCGCTTCGGCGGTGGATTGCAGCGGGGGCTGCGCGTCGGTGCCGGTTTCGTCCAGGCTCAGGGAGCCGAACAGCAGCAGGTCGTTTTCACGATAACGGATCGCGCCCTGCTGGCCGGAATGCAGCGGAGGCGGGCTATGCCAGACTTCGCAGACCGACGCTGCGCCGGTTGGCAAGGCCATGTCCACGGCGAGCAGCGGCAAGTCGCCCGCTTCAGCCAGCGCAGCGGCAGGATGCGAAAAACATGCGCCACCCAGCAGGCTGTCCGGTCGGGGCAGCCGGGCCAGTCCCGGCGCGGACTGAAACGCGAGCCCGAGCATCGTGTCCACAGGGGTCAAGCGGCGCCTTCCGGTTCTTCCACGTACCGAATGTTGAACCTGCGGCGCTTCCAGGCCACGAGCGTGCGTTTGAGGTTGGCGAGCGAGGCAAGGTAATAGATGAGCTTCAGCATCCGCAATGAACCCCAGATCGGCGTCTTGCCATATATGTCGCCTGCCAGCACCGACAGCAAGGCCTCCTGTACCCGAAAGATATTGCTCGGTGCCATGAACAAATCGCGCATGGTGGGATTGGTGACGCGGTAGATGAACCAGGAAAACTCCTTCGGTCCGTGTTTGATCACCGTGTCGAACTGCTTGAGCGCAGCAGTGGCTTTGTCCGGCTGGCGCAGGCAGGTGTCGATCGCGTCGGCCCCCTCGAAGGCGCTTTTCATCGCCAGCATCACGCCGGACGAAAATACCGGGTCGACGAAGGCGTAGGCATCGCCCAGCAGCAGATAGGTGTCGCCGTGGCTGTGGTCGCAGCTATAGGAAAAGTTGCCGGTGGCGTCCACTTCTGACACCAGCAGGGCATCCTTCAACCGCATCGCCAGCCCCGGGCACAGTGCAATCTGGTCGAGGAAGAATTCCTTGACGGAATTCTTGCGGGTTTTCAGGTAATGCGGCCAGGTCACCACGCCGATGCTGGTCGTGCCATCGGCCAGCGGAATAAACCAGAACCAGCCATGCGCAAACCAGAAAATGCTGATGTGGCCTTCCTTCGGGCCTGCGTGCCGTTGTGCGCCGGTGAAGTGGCCGTACAGCGCCGAGCTGTTGTGTTTGGGATTGCGCTGCTTGGCCTTGAGGCGACTGCCGAGGAAGGTGTCGCGCCCCGAGGCGTCGACCAGAAAACGGCATTGCCAGGTTTCGCTGCGGCCATCGTCGTGTTCTGCATGCACGATGGCGCCAGCGTTGTCCGGCAGGAATTCCACTTCGCGCACGCGGCAGCCTTCAATGATTTCCGCCCCTTTGCGACCCGCATTGCGAATCAGGATGTCGTCGAATTCGGAACGCCGTACCTGGAAGGCACTCGGCATCGACTTGTCCCAGGCATTGGCAAACTCGAAAGACTGCTGGTGGTCGTGCCAGGGCGAGATGAATTCCGCGCCCCATTTCTGCATGCCGATGGCCTCGACCTCGGCGCGCACCCCCAACTGGTCCAGCAACGGCAGATTGGCCGGCAACAGCGACTCGCCGATGTGGAAGCGCGGGTGATGCGCTTTTTCCAGCAGGGTGACCCGGTGCCCCTTTTCTGCCAGCAGCGTGGCGGCAGTCGAGCCCGCCGGGCCGCCGCCGATGACCAGTACATCGCAGTCATGATCGGCGCGAGGACCAGCGGCAGCGGAAGAGGGCAGATGAGGGTTTGACATGGGATCTTCTTGGATTGAGGGCAGCACCGCAAAAGGCTATGTCTGCATAAACAGAGCAGATTTTACCCAAGCTTTCAAGTTTTCCCGCATCAAGGAGAACGGTGCCTGTGGTAATTGTTCAACACCCAGTCCCCATGGTCCGGGCGAGGGCAATCTTTGCGTCGGCGTCTATATAATCCCGCCGCTGCGGCGCGGCCGAATACAGGAGAGCATTAAATGACGTTAAAGCGAATGAGCACCATGGTGCTGGTGCTCGGTGGCATGGCAGGCCATGCCTACGCGACCAATGGAATGAACGTGGAAGGATTTGGTCCGATCGCAAGCAGCCTGGGCGGCGCCTCGATGGCCTATGACAATGGTGCGGCAGCCATGATGAACAATCCGGCTACCCTCGGTCTGGGGGCGGAGGGCGATACCGTGTCGCTGATGATTGGTTACCTGGGGCCTGACGTGTCTGTGGTCGGGGAGAAATCCTCGGGTGGCGATGCCTATTACATGCCGGCAGCAGGCTGGACCCGTAAAAGCGGCAGCCTGACCTACGGCGTGGGCATGTTCGCCCAGGGTGGGATGGGGACCGAGTACGCAAGGGGCGTGGATGGCTTGCCCGAGCGTTCCGAACTGGGCGTGGGACGACTGATTGCGCCGCTGGTCTATAACGTGAGCCCGAAACTGTCGATCGGCGGCTCGGTGGACTTCGTCTGGGCCATGCTGGATTTGCAAATGGCGATGCCTATTGCGAGCATGGCGAATCTGATTACAGAACCGGGTAATGGAACCATTGGGGGTGCGCTGGGCGGAATGATAACGGCGGGCTATGACAATGCACGCCTTGATTACAGCGATGACAGCGATTACAGCGGCAAGGCCAAAGGCCATGGTTTTGCGGGGAAAATCGGCTTTACCTACAAGATCAGCGACACCGTGAACGTGGGCGGCACCTATCATTCGAAAACCAGTCTGGGCGACCTCGAAACGGGATCGGTTGGTGCTTCGATGATTGTGACTGATACGGTCAATCCGACACAGACTGTGCCGGGCAAGATTTCCGTTCGTGATTTCCAGTGGCCGGAAACCTTTGGCCTTGGCGTGGCGATTCAGGCCAGCCCGGAATGGATGTTTGCGGCAGACTGGAAGCGCATCAACTGGCGCGACGTGATGAAGAGCTTCACCATGACGTATACCGCGATGGGTGACAGCGTGACGTTTGCCTTGCCGCAAAACTGGGAAAACCAGGATGTGTTGCAGCTTGGCCTGGCCTACAAGGCGACGACTGCGCTGACATTGCGGGCGGGCGCCAGCTTTTCGGACAGCCCTGTCCCCGACAGCACCTTGAATTACCTGTTTCCGGCGATCGTGAAGAATCACTACATGGCGGGTTTGGGGTATGCGATCAATGACCGCTCCGGCGTCGACTTCTCGCTGCAGTTCGCACCGGAAGTGGAACAAACGGATTCAATCGGCCGTACCATCTCTCACTCGCAGACCAATTGGCAGCTGCTGTATAGCATGCGGTTCTAGGTCTTGAGGATTTCAGGGTCGGTGTAGATGGCGCGGACTTCCGCGCCATTTCTTTTGAGTAAGAAAGGTTTTTACATGCTGGTGCTGGGCGTCGAGTCCTCCTGTGATGAAACCGGTGTCGCGCTGTATGACAGCACGCGCGGTCTGCTGGCGCACGCCTTGTATTCGCAGATCGCCATGCACAACGACTACGGCGGCGTGGTGCCGGAGCTGGCGTCGCGCGACCATATCCGGCGCGTATTGCCGCTGACCCGGCAGATTCTGGCCGAGAGCGGCTGCAGCCTGGCCGAGCTCGATGGCATCGCCTACACCCAGGGGCCGGGGCTGGCCGGCGCCCTGCTGGTGGGCGCCGGCATGGCGCGTGCGCTGGCGTATGCGCTGAACATTCCGGCGGTCGGCGTGCATCACCTCGAAGGCCACATGCTGTCGCCGCTGATTTCCGACACGCCGCCCGAATTCCCGTTCGTCGCGCTCTTGGTATCGGGCGGCCATACCCAGTTGATGCTGGTGGAAGGCGTCGGCCGCTACACCCTGCTGGGCGAGACGCTGGACGACGCTGCTGGCGAAGCCTTCGACAAGACCGCGCAACTGCTTGGCCTGGGCTACCCGGGCGGCCCCGCGCTGTCGAAGCTGGCGGACAGCGGCGACGCCACCCGCTTTACCCTGCCGCGTCCGATGCTGCATTCCGGCGATTTCGACTTCAGCTTTTCCGGGCTGAAAACCGCCGTGCTGACGCTGGTGCGCAAAGTGGGGCAGGCTGAGGCGGCGGACATTGCCGCGGCATTTCAGGTGGCGGCGGTGGACGTGCTGGTGACGAAAAGTCTCGCCGCCTGCAAACACAGCCAGGCCAGGCGACTGGTGGTGGCGGGCGGCGTCGGCGCCAACACGCATCTGCGCGAACGGCTCACGCGCGAAGCAGCGGCGCGCGGCATCAGCGTGTTTTACCCGCGCATGGAGTTTTGCACCGACAACGGCGCGATGATCGCGTTTGCGGGCGCGCAGCGGATGGAGCACGCAACCTTGGATATGACGTTTGCGGTCAAGCCGCGCTGGGATCTGGCGACGCTGGAGGCGGTGTAAGGTCTGGCGCGCGCAGCTAGCGCAGCCAGGCGGCGATGACAGCGATGGCCAGCACGGCAGTGGCCGCCGTGAGCCAGAACACCCGGACCCGATTGGCTTCAATACGCTTGACGAGCTGGGCATTCTGTTCGGCCAGCGACTTGATGAGCTCGGAGGAGGCCGTCATCTGGCCGTGCAGGTCGGACACGGCAGTTTCAAGGGCTGCGGCGCGGGCTTCGAGCGCGGCCAGCACCTGGCTGTCGGACGCCGCAGCGGGCTGTGCATGCGGAACCGGCTGTTTCGGCAGCGCCGGTTTTCCGGCGACCGTGTTCCACAGTTTCTTTGCCCCATCCGCCAGCCTGGGCGCGTTTGCAATGACCTCCGACCAGGGAACGCTCTGTAAAACCATTAGCCAACCCAATGCCATGAAGGCTCCTTTCGTGTGCGCGTTGTTGGCTGCGCGCTCGCTGAATGCTGAAAATGATTCACTGCCGCAGCATCGGGTAGGCGTCGCGTAAAGCCTTCAGCCATTTTTCACTGCCGGTCAGCTGCGCGATCTGATCGGGGAACAGCAAGAACCCGACCAGCACCGCAATCAGGCACACCAGCACAATCGTGCCGAAGATGCTTTCCGGGCGCAGTACCCCCCAGTAGCGGCTGACCAGAAACAGCGTGTCCTTCTTGTGTTCCGACATCGACATCCAGCGGCGCACCACGCGCACTGCGAGATACGCGCCCCAACCGCCGACGAGCGAGGCGAACACGATGCGGAACATGGCGAACAGATCGAGCCCGCCGCCCATGTACTGGTGATACAGCCAGGACACGAAGCCGAGCGAGACCGACGCCAGAATCGCGATGGCGACGTTGATGAACAGCCGCCGCCGCTCGCGCGCAAGGTCGCGCTGGCGTTCGATGAAAAAGCCGTCGATTTCACGCTTGAAGTATTCAACCTTGTCCTGCACCAGCGAGGAAATCTCGGACTTGGCCACCGCCATGCGCTGGTCCAGGATCGTGCCGAGCTTGTCGCCGGCGTAGTCGACCAGTTCGCGTACGTCGTCCTTGGTGAACTGGCGCTGTTCGTGCAGTTCGACCGAAATCTTGTCCAGCTTGGCGTCAATTTCCTGGCTGGCCTGCCAGATGACGTCCTTCAGTTCGCTGCCGGCCTGCGTGACGCCTTCCTTGACCACGCCAGACAGGCGATCGCCGGCGCGGTCGATCGCTTCGCGCGAGACTTCGGCGAGGCTGTCTTTTGCGTGATCGATGGATTTTTCGAAAAAGGCCATGTCAGCTGGGTTTTCCGATACGGCCTTCTTCGCCGTTGGCTAGTTTGATCAGGTTGCTCTTGTGACGATAGACCAGCAGCAGCGCAATCACCAGTACGGTCATCGTCGAGTTGCCCCAGCCCATCAGTAGCCAGGCGTAGACCGGGGCGAGGATGGCGGTGGTCAGTGCGGACAGCGAAGAAATCCGGAACACCTTGGCCATGAACAGCCAGGTGGCCAGACATGCCAGCCCGAGCCAGGGGTTGAGGCCAACCAGCACACCGAGTGCGGTGGCCACGCCCTTGCCGCCCTGAAAGCGGAAAAACACCGGGAACAAATGGCCGGCAAATACCGCCAGCGCGCACAGCAAGGCAACGTCTTCGCTCAAGCCGAACTGTGGTGCGAGCAGGCGCGCCAGCACCACCGCGACCCAGCCTTTCAGTGCGTCGCCCAATAGCGTCAGTGCGGCGGCGGCCTTGCGTCCGGTGCGCAATACGTTGGTGGCGCCGGGGTTGCCGGAGCCGAAGCTGCGCGGGTCGGGCAGGCCCATGAGTTTGCTGACGATGACGGCAAATGACAGGGAGCCGATCAGATAGGCGGCAGTGATAAACAACAGCGTGGTCATATGTCAGTAAAATGGCGGGTTTTGGATGGGCCCAAGCGGGCGCGGCGTGATGGATATCTTGTTTCTGCGGGACTTTCGTCTCGAACTGATTATCGGCGTATACGAATGGGAACGCAAAGTGCCGCAGCCGGTCCGGCTCGACCTCGAAATCGGCCTGCCGAACAGCAAGGCGGGCGGCACCGATAACGTCGCCGACACCATCGACTACGGCGCGGTGGCGATGCGGGTGAAGGACTATCTGCACAATGCGCCGCAGCCGATCACGCTGGTGGAGTCGGTGGCCGAGCACGTCGCCACCATCGTGCGCAATGAGTTCGGTTCGCCGTGGGTGAAAGTCTCGGTGACCAAGTTCGCCATCGTGCCGGGCATCAAGGAACTCGGTATCACCATCGAGCGCGGCACCCGCGCGTGAGTCTGGAGCAAATCGCTACCAGCGATATTGTCAGCGGGTCGATTATTCTGCTGGCAGCGTATGTCATACGCGGCATCACCGGCTTTGGTTCAGGTCTGGTCTCGGTGCCTTTGCTGGCGCTGTTTCTGCCGCTGCAATTCGTGGTGCCGCTGATCCTGCTGCTGGATTTCACCGCATCGATCGTCATCGGCGGCCTGCACTTCAAACGCGTGAAGTGGGATGAAATCGGTATCCTGATTCCTTTTGGCGTGATCGGCGTGATCGCGGGTACCACGCTGCTGGTCAAGCTGCCACCCGAGCCGATGCTGTTTGCGCTGGCCGGATTCGTCTTCATATTCGCGCTACGCAGCGTATTCAACATTCGCGGCGACAAGCTGATTTCACGTGGCTGGGCGGTGCCTGCCGCGCTCACCGGCGGTACCGTGGGCGCGCTGTTCGGCACCGGCGGGCCGCCCTATGTGATTTATCTGACCCATCGCATCCACGACAAAAGCGATTTGCGCGCGACGTTTTCGGCGCTGTTTTTTACCGAAGGCCTGACTCGCATCGCCAGCTTTTTGATAGTCGGCCTGTTGTTGTCGAGCCAGGTGTGGATCGCGTATTTTGCCGCCTTGCCCCTCATGCTGGGTGCGCTCTATCTGGGCGGGCGTGTGCATGTCAGCTTGAGCCAGGCGCAGATGACGCGGCTGGTCGGCGTGTTGCTGCTGCTGTCGAGTGTGTCGTTGTTATTCAAGGCCATGAACGTATGAACCAACCCAAAGCAAACCCCACCGAATCGCTGCATTTCCAGTCCGTCTCGTTCACCGGTCTCGCGCCCGGCGCACGTCTCATCGTGCTGGGTGCGGTGCACGGTAATGAAACCTGCGGCACCCAGGCGATCCGTCGCGTGATCGGCGAGATCGAGTCCGGACAATTGGGGATTGCAGCGGGTCACGTCACCTTTGTGCCGGTCACCAACCCGCTGGCCTATGCGCATCATCGGCGCATGGGCGACCGCAACCTCAACCGCAATCTGGTGCCGACCGACACGCCGACCGAATTTGAAGACCGCATCGCCAACTGGCTGTGCCCGTTGCTGGCGCAGCACGATGCGCTGCTCGACCTGCATTCGTTCCATACCGCCGGCCAGCCCTTCGTCATGCTGGGGCCGCTGGACAACAGCGGCACGCTGGAGCCGTTTGCGCGCTCAGCCGAAGAAACCGCGCTGGCGCTGCGGCTGGGGGCGCATCGCTTCGTCGATGGCTGGCTCGATACCTATGCTGCCGGCGTTGCGCGGCGGGTGGCGGCTGGCGTATCGGCACGCGAGGCCGATGCGCGCTATGGCGTCGGTACCACTGAATACATGCGCGCGAACGGCGGTATCGCGCTCACCCTCGAATGCGGCCAGCACGACGATCCGGCCGCACCTGCCGTCGCCTACCGCGCCATTTGCAACACGCTGGCGCATCTGGGACTGACTGCGGCACCCGCGCCAGCAGCGGTGACCGACACCGAGGCGCTGAGCCTGTACCAGGTCATCGACCGCATCCACGCAGACGATGCGTTCAGCCGTCACTGGTCGAGCTTCGATCGCCTGCACGCGGGCGACCTGATCGGCACGCGCCACGACGGCACGCCGGTGCGGGCGGACAACGATGGCTATATCGTTTTTCCCAATCCCAACGCACAGCCTGGCCAGGAGTGGTTTTACCTCGCCAAGCACAGCACGCGGGTGTAATTTCAACGCACTGTCGTTGGATGGCGTCAGGAGTATTCGGCTATGGGTCAGGAAATCGACCGCACGCACTTTTCGGAAGCGGACTTCCAGCAGTTTGCCGGCAAGCTGGCGGAAGAAACGGCCGCACTGCAGTCGGCCGTCAAATCGGGTAGCTTTTCGGATGCACGTTTCGTTGCGGGATTCGAACTCGAAGCGTGGCTGCTCGATCACGCCGGGCGGCCCAATCCGGTCAACGAAACCTATCTGCGCGCGTTGAACGATCCGCTGGTGGTGCCCGAACTGTCGCGCTTCAACGTCGAGTTGAATGCGCCGCCGGTGGAAATGGGTGCGGGCGTGCTGGCAGCGATGGAGGAATCCCTGCTGACCACCTGGGACAAGTGCCAGCAGGTGGCGCACGGCATGGATACCGTGCTGGCTATGATCGGCATCCTGCCAACCATCCGCGACGAGGATTTGTGCCTCGCCAACATGTCGGCGATGAATCGCTTCGACGTGCTCAACGCGCAAGTATTGCAGCAGCGTGATGGCGCCCCCATCCGCATCGACATCGAGGGTGCGGATCATCTTCAGTTGAGCCGGCGCGACGTGATGCTGGAAGCCGCCACCACCTCATTCCAGTTGCATCTGCAGGTGCCGTTCGAGCAGGCAGGGCGCTACTACAACGCTACCCTGATTAGTTGCGCCCCGCTGCTGGCGGCGGCGGTCAATTCGCCGCTGCTGTTCGGCCAGCGCCTGTGGCAGGAGACGCGCGTGCCCGTGTTCGAGCAGGCGGTCGAACTGGGCGGCTACGCGGGGCTGGAGGAGCCGACGCTGCGGCGGGTGACGTTCGGGCGCGGCTATGTGGCAAACAGCCCGCTTGAACTGTTCGAGGAAAACCTCGAACACTATCCGGTGCTGTTGCCGATGCCGCAGCAAGAAGCGCCAACCCGTTATCCGCATCTGCGTTTGCACAACGGCGCCATCTGGCGCTGGGTACGGCCACTGATCGGCTTTGATGAGGCCGGGCAGGCACACCTGCGGCTGGAGCAGCGGGTGCTGCCGAGTGGTCCAACCGTGCTGGATATGATGGCCAATGCGGCGCTGTATTTTGGGCTGGTGCATGCCCTGGCGCGGCAGCCTGTTGCGGCAGAAGCCGGACTCCCATTTGCCGACACGCGTGCCAATTTCTACGCCGCTGCCCGCCACGGGCTAGAGGCCAAACTGACCTGGCTGGATGGCCGGCGTTATCCCCTGCGCGAATTCATTCTTGAGACCGCGCTGCCGCTGGCGCGTCAGGGGCTGCGTGATTTCGGGCTGCCCGTTGCCGAGATCGAACATTATCTGGGCGTGGTCGAAGCCCGGGCGCGCAGCGGCCAGACTGGGGCGGCATGGCAGCTGCAGCGGCTCGCAAAAGTGGGTGGCGACGTTCATCGCATGATGGACGATTACCTGGTGAACCAGCGTTCCGGCGCACCGGTGCATGAATGGAGCCTGTAATGCTGACGCAATTTGAAGCTGTGCCCGCAGGCTTGCTGGAGGCGACGGCCGCCCAGCTGAGTGAGGTGCTGCCCGGCCCGGCGCTGATCCATCTGCCGGGCCGGCGCATGCCGCCGCTGTTCGTCTCGGTGCTGCTGCACGGCAATGAAGACACCGGCTGGCTGGCCGCGCAATCGGTGCTGAAAAAATATGCAGCGGCCGAACTGCCGCGCGCCTTGTCGCTGTTCATCGGCAATGTCGAGGCGGCGCGATCCGGGCTGCGCCGGCTCGATGGCCAGCCGGACTACAACCGCGTGTGGCCGGGCAGCGAGGAAGCCCATCCGGCCGAGCTGGCGATGATGCAGCAGGTGGTCGATGCGATGCGTGCCCGTGGTGTGTTTGCCAGCATCGACATCCACAACAACACCGGCCTCAATCCGCATTACGCCTGCGTCAACCGGCTGGATTCAGACTTTCTGCATCTCGCCACGCTGTTTTCGCGCATCGTCGTCTATTTCATCCGCCCGCGCGGCGTGCAGTCGGCTGCGTTTGCCGAGCTGTGCCCGGCGGTGACGGTGGAATGCGGCAAGCCCGGCACGCCCGACAGCGTCGAACATGCCGCCGCGTTCATGGAAGCCTGCCTGCATTTGTCCGAATTCCCGCAGCATCCGGTCGCACCGCATGACGTCGATCTGTTTCACACGGTGGCCACGGTCAAGTTGCCGGAGGCGGTCGGCTTCGGTTTCGGCGCACCGGCTGCCGATATCGATTTCGTGCCCGAGCTCGATCACTTCAATTTCCGCGAACTGGCGCACGGCGATCTGTGGGGACGGGTGAAGGCGGGCAGCGCGGCGCGGCTGCAGGTGCTGGACGAAAGCGGCGCGGACATCGGCGACCGCCTGTTCGATTACCAGAAGAACGAGATCAAGCTCAGACGGCCATTGATGCCGGCCATGCTGACGCGCGACGAGCGGGTGATCCGCCAAGATTGCCTGTGTTACTTGATGGAGCGGATCAAGCAGCCAGAGTGAGCATCATCCGCGCGGGTGGTGTTGCCCGTGCAACTGTTTCAGCCGTTCGCGCGCAACATGGGTGTAGATCTGCGTGGTGGAGATATCGCTGTGCCCGAGCAGCATCTGCACCACGCGCAAATCCGCGCCGTGATTCAGCAGGTGGGTGGCAAAAGCGTGGCGCAGCGTGTGCGGCGACAGCGGCCGCTCGATTCCCGCCGCGCGCGCGCGGCGCTTGATCAGATACCAGAACGCCTGCCGCGTCATGCCGTCGCCGCGCGCGGTGACGAACACTGCATCGCTCAGGTTTTTGTTCATCAACTCCGGGCGCGCTTCGGCCAGATAGCGCCGCAGCCATTCCACCGCGTCTTCGCCCAGCGGCACCAGCCGATCCTTGTTGCCCTTGCCGGTGACGCGCAGCACGCCGTCGTTGAGGTTCACTGCCGTCAGCTTCAGCCCCACCAGTTCGGACACGCGCAAGCCGGTGGCGTACAGCGTCTCCAGCATCGCGCGGTCACGCAGATCGAGCGTCGCGTCGGTTGCGGCGCTGCCGAGCAGGCGTTCCACATCGCCCTCGGTCAGCGACTTGGGCAGCGAGCGCGGCAGTTTGGGACTGTCGAGATTGAGCGTGGGATCGGCGGCGATCAGGCTTTCGCGCAGCAGGTAGCGATAAAAGCGCTTGAGGCTGGAGGTGTAGCGCGCGGCGCTGCGTGCTTGCGCATGCTGGGCAAAGCGCCACGCCAGATACCCTTCGATATCGCCCGCCACGGCGGCGTTCAGTTCGCAGCCTTTGGCTTGCCTGAGCCAGTGGCCAAACGCGAGCAGGTCGCGCCGATACGCCGCCAGCGTCAGTTGCGCCAGCCCGTCTTCCAGCCACAGATGATCGCAAAAGCGGTCGATCAGCGGGTCATCTGTCGTCGTGGTCGGGGGCATGTTGTTCGTGCGCCAGCAGCCAGGTTTTCACGTCCAGCGGCGCGCCTGCCGCCGCATGCATGAAGCCGCCCAGCCCGTTGGCCGCCACCACGCGATGGCAGGGCACCAGGATCGGCAACGGGTTCGAACCGCACGCCTGACCCACCGCGCGCGCCGCCGTGCCGAGCTGTTTCGCCAGCGCGCCGTAGGTCGTTGGCTGGCCCGGCGGAATCGCCCGCAGCGCCTGCCATACCCGCTGCTGGAACGGCGTGCCGGCCAGCGCAAAGCGCAAATCGAAGGCATGCGCAGCGTTATCCCAGTAAGCCGCCAGCTCGCGCGCAAGGTGCTCGGCACGCGCATCCAGTTGCGCCGACACCGGTGTAGCCAGCGGCAAAAAATCCAGCCGCGTCAGCGCGTCGCCGTCAAAGCGCGCGCCCAGGCGGCACATCGGGGCGGGGAGAATGGCGTCATAGGTGGGCATGGCTAACACGAGTCGTTGTTGCGCAGGATGGTCGCTAATTTACCGGGTATGGATATGGACGGATACCCTGCCGGAAACTCTTGTCGTGCCCTGCCCGTGTCACATCAAGAAAAACGGCCTGGCGCATCGTGCGCCAAGCCGTTTGTTTTTGGTGGTCTGCACCCCCTTGAACTGCATGCTGAATGGCTTGTGAATAGGGGATTTAAGTTATTCTCGACGATGAGTTACACACATAGTTACACCACTGAATTGATCGCTACCCCTGTTTTGATCATGTTTTTAGTTCACCCCTCGCCACTCACGCGCATAGCCGGTTTCTGCGGTTATTCATCGGTTATTAAAACCCCCTGAGTCGGTGCGTGCTTCCCGATACCTTCTGTGTTTATCGGTTCGTACATGGCGCGGGGTGTCTGAATCAATCTGTTTTAGATGCCCTCTTCCGTGTTCTCATCTTTTTTGTCCTTTGTTAAAGGCGATGTTTCTGACGCAAGCGTTACCTCTAAGGCAGGAATCGGCCAGAAGCGGTCATTTACTGCGTTCAATGCAGACGTCCGTTGGGCGTTCTTAAGCAGTCAAGAACGTTTGAATTCACCGGCCTCCGCGGCTTTTCGCGCAGGTCCGGTGGAATGATGGGTTAGCCATTTTGCTTAAGCTTCTGAAGTTCGCCAATGACGGTTCGTAACGCACGCCTGTAGCGAAACAGATCACCGAATGAGAGTGACACCTCATGACCGAGCTTTGCGTCACCAACACCTGCTTTTTCAAGAATGTCGATCACAGATTTGTTGATCGTGCCGCCGTTATGGACTACCGCGTTTCTGAGGGCGCAAAGCTCAAGCATTCCATTTGCGGCCCACACGTATTTGTCGTCAATTCTTGACTTCACCCATTCGGCTTTGCTCGTCAGGTAGTTTGGTGGGGTCGTCCCGGCTTCTGCTATTAGTTGATCCAGACATTCGTCTGCAAGAACCGCAAGATTCACAAATAGGATTTTGACGATGTTTTCGGAAAGAATGCCGAAGACTTCTCCGTGGTCCTTTCCGTTCAGGTTTATTGACCCGTCCTTAAACTCTTTCGTAGGTAGCGATGACGTAAACCCGAGGTCGGATTGATTCCACTGCTCTGCCGCCGATAGGCTCTCAATCAGAGCCGTGAGGTTTCCAAGTTTTATTGAATTGGCGAGGTGCAATGAATGAGCGACGCCATAGACAGTTTGGGACCACTGAAGCATTGAATTGTCGATATCCATATCGCCGCCGTTTGGATAGATGATGGCTAACGTGGAAGTAAGGGGCGCGCCGCTTGCGGCGCGTCCCGCTTGACTGGCGGGTTAGCAATTATGCTTATAACTGCCAGACTAATTTTCATCGCGTTTGATTTGCCCGTTTTCAATGGCTACATCGAACATCCCTTCGCATTTACCAGGGCCTGTCCCCTTAGGTGACCTACAAAGTACGTTTTTGGTACTCCCGTAGTATCCCGCCTTGGGTTTAAGGAAGTAGTCATAGCCTTCCAATTGCTTCAATGCTTGAGAAGTAACCCCATTACAGTAAGACTTAAACAATTCATTTCTCTTTCCTTGTGGTGCCCCTCTAAAACCCTTCCCTGACGAAAATTGTGCCCAAAATAAGTTTTGATCATTCTTTTGGCATGCTGAAAAGATACGATTAAAGAAATCCAGCGCTCTAGCTGTTTCATTATTTTCTGCTGCGGCTGTCGTCAGACTGGAAGCCAATAGGATGCCGAACAAGGTTAGAGCATGAGCTGCCTTCAAGAGATTCTCCTTGTGATTGCTAACGTTTGAAGTGAGGGGCCGGATGCAAGCGCAGCTTGCAGACGGTCCCTCTCGACTGAGATGTTAGAACTCTACGCACCATACTGGCGGAACCGATCAAGCGAGGTGGAAATAAGCGCGGCGCCTCCTGATAGACCAGCCAACTCGATGGCCGCCACGTGGGCGAGTACCCCGGATAACCGAAGCATGGTCAGTACTTCTTGTTCTGAGTAGTTAACTCCGCCTGTGTGCGTGTCGTCAGACCTTCTAGCTACCCCCTGAAAGCCAGTGTGAGTGAAGTTGGAAAGGATTTCCCAGTATCGTTTCTTAAGGTCAGTAAACGCTGGGGCGCTGGCGCCTACTCTAGCCTCAAAAATTGTTAGCAGGGTTCCAAAACCAATGCCTTTTAACCCGTCTTTCGTCTGGTACTTTTCTGCTTGCTCTTGCGACGCGGCGTGCCGGAGCCAGAGACCATTTCCCAGGGCCTCAAATTGAACTCGGACAAGGGCGAACATTGAGCCGTACAGGGGGATGTCGCACAAAGCGCAAATCGCTGCGTGGTGTTCCACGGATAGATCAAAGCATGACAACGCCAAATGATCTTTTCCGCTCAAAGAAAACGGGACAGACAAGTTGGCGTTTATCCAATGGGCTATTTCAGCTTGTCTTTCTAGCTCGGCCGGAACCATAGAGTTCTAACAGTTATTCAAGAGACCCATGGGTCCGGACATTTATTAATATAGAGACGGACGTCATAGCGTTTTATCTTGATGATTTTTATATGTCTTCTCAGTACCCGGTCTCTATATTACGTTATGAAAAAGGAGACCGGTGGCTGACGGATTATGCTCCCGTTTGGGTCGGCTAACTATGTGCGTTAAGTGTGAGGTGGGCTTGTGAATAGACCGCTTTCGCTGCGTCAACGGACGTTAGATGAACAAGCCTCGACCGTCGGCTCAGGGTCGATTTGAGACGACCGAGCAAAGCAAATCTGACACATCCTGTCATATCAAGTTTAAATTTCTACACCTCACCCGACACACACGCATAGCCTGTTTCTGTGGCTATCAGGGTTGATTGCAACCTGTTCACCATGCACCGCCAAGCCTTTACGGCATTAGGTTTCGGCGGTCACGTTTGCATTCACTTTGCCATTGGAGCCAGCGCAGCGCCTTGATGTAGCCATTCACTTTGGCGCTCTATGCAGGCGACTCCATCGCATCAAGCAGCTTGCTCAGATCGTCTAGCGTTGCGCCATCCCTGCGGGCTGCCTGTAGTTGCTCAATCAATTCGGACTTGATGCGCGGCTCCTGTTGGGTGGCAAAGCGGTGTGCAAGCCTATTGATGCGGGTCTGTAGCGGTTTGGTAAGTGCTTGTATGGGGTGGTCCCTTAATTGTTGCCCGTTATTAAATTGCTGCCGCCCTCGCGTGCGGGCGTACATGGCGCGCGTACTGCTGAATTAATGTTTTGGGGGGCGTTTTGCGGGTTAGCGTTGATGCTGTTCTTAATGCACGGTCTAGGGTTTCCATCGCCCTGACTTTTCACCCGCCCCACCCGGCGTGCAGTTGAGAAAATGCGTTTTTTCATTCTGCCCATGCGAATAAATGACTTAATGCACGGTCTACGACGGTGAAGCTCTGGACTTTGGATGCCCCCACAGGGTATCTGTCGCCATTTCGCGGGTGTGTGCGAAACGATATATGCGCGCTCTCCGTTACCGATGCCTTGGGCTTCGTTGCCGCCCCTCCCTGACGACGCCTTACGCCCGTTGCCCCAGCCGCGCTAGGTTGCGTTCCAGCTCTAGGGCGGCATCATTCCTCACAGACATTGCTCTATCTCTTGGCGCTATCCTGAACTCGCCGCGTTCACTGTCCCAGTACTCTGAAGGCGCGTCATCTTGGCTGCGACTGAATACGTCGGGGTGGATGCTTCCGACTTCAGTTAATGGCAATGACTCAGGGGCGAACCCTACACAGGATAGGGTTCGATGGCTTTCAGTTGATCTATGAGCAAACCCTATAGGTTTTGCGCTGCCTTTGAACCCTATAGGCTTTTCAAGTTTGCAGGGCTTGGTCATGATTTCGACGAATGATTTGACGGGCTTTGTCGGCAGCGGCATAGACAAGCCCAAAGCCGTCAGCAATGGCTCAGGGTCGCGCGCCAGCACTCCCAGCATGGCGCTCTCCACGTCCCTTTGATCCAGCAACTCAGGATTGCCCTGGATGGCCGTCACAATCACCGAAGCTGCCTTGTATCTTGTTGCTGAACTCAAGTGCTTTTGTGCCACTGGGCGCGTTAGCCCATACCTGCGCCCCACCTGTTCAAAGAAAACTGTATGCATGGCCTGAAGGCGTGGCTTGTTGCCAACCAAATCACTGCCTGTCATGCGCCCATTTACCAGCGGCAACAAGATCACGTGGCAATGCGGCGCGGACTCATCTAGGTGGATCACGGCGGACAACACTGGCACATTGAAGAAACCCCGTATCCAAGCCAGTGAGTCAGTGAAATAGGCTGTCGGGTCAATGGTCGATACAGCAGGCAGGCTGACGACGATTTCAACCCCGCGAACGGCATCCTTGCGCAGATTGCCTGCGTTTGCATCCAGCATCAGGCGCTCGGCACTGGCAGCAACCTCGGCAGCGGTGGATGCACCCGCGATAACTTGATTCAGGCCGATGCGGGTGTGGTCGATATGGCTTTCCGCCCCCAGCTCAGCCTGAAGCTCTCGCAGGTTGTGTTTAGCAGCGATGCGAACTATATCCCTGCCGGTCAATTTCTTGAGGCGTAGATACTGGCGCTCTGTTTTCATGGCTTCAGCAGGCGTTTGGTTGCGCATGGTTCACTACCCCTGACGACTTCCCAGTGCATCCCCCAAGCGCCTGACAGCAGCCTTCGTATGCCGGGAAGGCATCGTGGTATTCGTCGCCACAATCCATCGCGGCCTGAAGCTCATCAGCTAACAGCGACTCGGCAACAGTCAGGCGAGCAATATCCCTTCGGGATAGCCCGGCACGCTCAGCAGGAAGGCCAAGGGTGCGATAGACCAGCTTGGTCACCAGCGCGCTCAAGATGCGCCACCTAACTTGGCAATCAGCGCTCTAATATCTTCGACTTTCCACGCGGTAGTGCGAGGCGCAAGTTTTACCGGGGCAGGGTAGATGCCAGATTTGCAGCCGTTCCACCACGATGTGCTTTTAACTGGGATCAGTGCGGGGATGCCGCGCTTCGGATCGCCGATGATTTGCGAAAGGCGCAAAAATCCGGTTTCGGGGATGTGACTCATTCAGGCCGTCCTGTGGTTTGTGTAGACGGCCTCTATTGAATGACATAGATTCATCGTAATAGCCCGCGAGTTTGCTACAAACAGAAAAAATCCTTACAAAACAACGATTCATTGGGTTTATTTATTTTCTACACTTGTGGCGTTTTCTGTGTTTAGGCAATTTTCCCCGCCGTTTGCTTGTTTATTACGCAGTGTGTCGAATTGGAATAATTTCCGCACCGGCCTTCAACCCGTCCAAATAGTCCGCCCATTGCTGCATCATCTTGCGCCGCTCGGGCAGGTGCGCTGTGCGGTTGTAGGCGCGCCCGTTTGGATCGCGGACGGCATGGGCTAGTTGATGTTCGATCAGATCAGGGCGCACCCCCAGTACCTCATCCAGAATCGTGCGCGCCATCGCCCGGAAGCCGTGCCCGCTCATTTCATCTTTGGCTATGCCCATGCGCCGCATGGCAGCGAGGATCGCGTTATCGCTCATGGGTCGGTCATTGGTGCGAACGCTGGGGAACACATACCGGCCATCACCCGTCAGGGCTTGCACCTCTCGCAGGATTGCCACGGCTTGCGATGCCAGCGGGACAATATGGGCTGTGCCGGTCTTGGACGCAGTAAAGCGCCATTCCGCCGAATCCAGATCAATGCCCGCCCACTCGGCATTGCGTAACTCACCCGGACGGACGAACACCAACGGCGCAAGTTGCAAAGCGCAGCGGACGATTAACGTGCCTTCGTATGCGTCAAACGCCCTGAGCAATTCCGCCACCTGCTTAGGCTCGGTCACAGCAGCCATATGCACAGGCTTTGCCGTTGGCAATGCGCCGCGTAGATCGCCGCTCGGGTCACGCACAGCACGCCCGGTTTGCACGGCATAGCGGAACACCTGCCCACAGGTTTGAAGGACACGATGCGCGCTTTCCAGTGCGCCGGTATCAGCCACCCGGCGCGCAGTCATCAGCAATTCGGGCGCGGTAATCTCGGCAACAGGTCGCCCACCCAGCCAGGGGAAAACATACATTTCAAAGCGCCGGATGATTTTGTTTGAATGCGTCGCGGCCCATGTAGGCAGGTTTTTGGCGTACCACTCGCGCGCCACCACTTCAAAGCTGTTTGCCGCCCGTTCCGTTTTTGCCGATTTGACGGCCTTACGGTTCACGCCGGGGTCAATGTCGTTGGCTACCAGCTTGCGGGCAGCATCGCGACGGTCGCGAGCATCTTTCAAACCTACGTCGGGATATACACCAAGGGACAGCATCTTGGCCTTGTCGTCGAACCGATAGCGAAACCGCCACCACTTTGCCCCGGTGGGCTGGATCAGCAGCGACAACCCTTTGCCGTCTGCCAATGAATATGGCTTTTCGGCAGGTTTGGCGGTGCGGATTGCTGTGTCAGTCAGCGCCATTTGTGCGTAACTCCGTTGTGTGTAAGTGGGTTACTCACGTTGTTACTCACATTTTCACCCGGACGTCAGCGGACGATGTTACACACTAGCGGCCACACAGGCCAATAAAAATCCCGCACTAGGCGGGATAAGTGGACTACTCCGGATGCTGCCGGATGTTGTAATGGTGGGTCTGCACGGACTTGAACCGTGGACCAAGGGATTATGAGTCCCCTGCTCTAACCAGCTGAGCTACAGACCCGTGATTGGCTAACCGTGGCCGTCGAACGTGGCGGCCGGGCCTGCTTAGACTTCGCCGCTGCCGGTAAAGCTTTTCAGCTTTTCGGAACGGGTCGGGTGGCGCAGCTTGCGCAGGGCCTTGGCTTCGATC
>JAHJRA010000012.1:0-55470 GCA_018831045.1 Gammaproteobacteria bacterium
AGGATGTCGGCGCCGTATTGGTCCATCACCTTTTGCGGCGCGATGACATTGCCCTTCGACTTGCTCATCTTGTGGCCCTTGCCATCGACGACGAAGCCGTGGGTGAGCAGCGCCTTGTACGGCGCGTGGCCGTCGGTTGCACAGCCGGTGAGCAGGCTCGACTGGAACCAGCCGCGATGCTGGTCCGAGCCTTCCAGATACAGGTCGGCCGGGTGCGCAAGCTCGGGGCGGCGCTTCAGCACGCAGGCGTGGGTGACGCCGGAGTCAAACCACACATCGAGCGTGTGGCCCGTCTTGTTGTAGTGTGCGGCGTCGTCGCCCAGCAGTTCGGCCGGGTCGAGCGCAAACCAGGCCTCGATGCCCGCCTGCTCGACGCGCTGGGCGACCACTTCGAGCAACTCCAGGCTGCGCGGGTGCAGCGCGCCGGTTTCCTTGTGGGTAAAAAACGGCATCGGCACACCCCAGTTGCGCTGGCGTGAAACGCACCAGTCGGGACGGTTCCTGATCATCGCCTCCAGCCGCGCGCGACCCCAGGCGGGGAAGAACTGCGTGTGCTCGACTGCCGTCATCGCCTGCTCGCGCAACGTTCCCCCCTGATTCCTGGCTCCTGATTCCTGACCCCTGTCATCCATCCCGATAAACCACTGTCGGGTGGCGCGGAAAATGATCGGCGTCTTGTGGCGCCAGCAGTGCGGATAGCTGTGCAGCAGTTTGGCGTGCGCGAGCAGGCTGCCGCTGGCTTCCAGCGTTTCGACAATCAAGGGGTTGGCCTGCCAGATGCTCATGCCACCGACCAGCGGCACGTTGGCGTAAAAGCGGCCGTCGTCGCCTACCGGATTGTCGACTTTGAGGCCGTAGCGGCTGCCGACCACATAGTCGTCGAGGCCGTGTCCGGGCGCGGTGTGGACGGCGCCGGTGCCCGCGTCGGCGGTGACATGATCGCCGACGATGACCGGTACCTGGCGCTCCTGGAAGGGATGCCACAACAGGGTGCCTTCGAGCGCCTGGCCGGTGGTGTGCGCGATGACCTCAGCGCCGTCGCTCAATTCATACCGCGCCAGCGCCGCTTCACGCAGGCTGTCGACCAGAATCAACAGGCCTTTGCTTGTGCGCACCAGCGCATATTGAAAATCGGGATGCAGCGCCACCGCCTGGTTGGCGGGCAAGGTCCACGGCGTGGTGGTCCAGATGACGATCCGGACGGGTTCGTCGATGGCGGCGAGATCAAACCGTTGCGCGAGATCGGCGCGGTCGGCCACGGCAAAGCCGACGTCGATCGCCGGTGAAGTCTTGTCTTCGTATTCGACTTCGGCTTCGGCCAGCGCGGAGCCGCAGTCGACGCACCAATGCACCGGCTTCGCGCCCTGATACAGGTAGCCAGTCTGTTGAATCTGCCCCAGCACGCGCAGGGTGTCGGCCTCGAACTGGAAGTCCATGGTGCGATAGGGATGGTCCCAGTCACCGAGCACGCCGAGGCGGATGAAGTCGGCTTTCTGGCGTTCGATCTGCTCGGCGGCGTAGCTGCGGCACAGCTCGCGGAACTGGGCGGGTGGAATCGCCTTGCCGTGGGTTTTTTCCACCTGCAGCTCGATCGGCAGGCCGTGGCAGTCCCAGCCTGGCACGTAGGGCGCGTCGAAGCCGGACAGCGTTTTCGCCTTGACGATGATGTCCTTGAGGATTTTGTTGACCGCGTGGCCGATGTGGATGTCGCCATTGGCGTAGGGCGGGCCGTCGTGCAGGATGAACTTGGGCCGTCCGGCCGCCGCTTTGCGGATCGCTTCGTAGCGCTTTTGCTCCTGCCAGCTTTTGACCCAGCCGGGTTCGCGTTTGGCGAGATCGCCCCGCATTGGGAAGGGCGTGTCCGGCAGGTTGAGTGTGGACTTGTAATCGGGCTTGGATTGATCAGGCATGACGGCTGTTTTGGCTTAAATCTGGGCTAGAAAATGTTTGGCGTGGTCTACGTCGCGGCCGATTTGGGCAACCAGCGTGTCGAGATCAGGATACTTGGCTTCGTCGCGCAGCTTGTGCAAAAAGTCCACGCGCAGGCGGCGGCCGTAAATGTCGGCGTCAAAATCGAACAGATGCACTTCGAGCACCGGTGCGGCATCGGGGTTTTTCACTGTGGGACGTTTGCCGAGGCTGGCCACGCCGGGCAGGGGCGCGCCGTTGAGGCCGAACACCTGAACGGCGAAAATTCCCATCAGCGGCGGCCGGTTATGCTTGAGCTGGATGTTGGCGGTGGGGAAGCCGATGTCGCGTCCCAGTTTGTCGCCATGTTCCACCCGTCCGGAAATACTGTAGGGGCGGCCGAGCAGTGTTGCCGCATGCACCAGATCGCCGGCGGCGAGCGCCTGTCGCACGGCGGTGGACGAGGCACGTTCACCCGCAATTTCAACGGTGGGGAGAAACTCGGCATCAAAACCGAGCGAGTGTCCGGCGCGCTCGAGTAGCGCAAAATCACCGACGCGTTTGGCGCCGTAGCGGAAATCGTCGCCTACCAATACATATCGCGCCTGCAGCGTGTTCCCCAGCACCTGCTGGATGAAAGCTTCGGCGGTCAGCGCCGAGAAGGCGCGGTCAAAACGCAATACGTGCAGCCGGTCGATGCCAAGCCGGCGCAGGCATTCGGCCTTTTCGCGCAGGCTGGACAGGCGGGCAGGGGCTTGCTCCGGGGCGAAAAACTCACGCGGGTGCGGCTCAAAACTCAATACGCAGCTTGGCAGGTCACGCGCCCGCGCCACGTCCTGCAGGCGGGTGAGCATGGCTTGATGCCCCAGATGCAGGCCGTCGAAGTTGCCGATGGTGACCGCATGTGGCATGCCGAGGGAGCGAAAACCGTGGGTGATGCGCATGGAGGTACAGCAAGTGACGAAGCGGAAAAAGGGCTTAATTCTAGCCGATTCAGGCACTTATTCGGCTGCGCGGCGCGTGAACTGGCGCGGACGGAAACCCATCGCGCCGAGCGCAGCGAAATACAGGGCAATACCGCCGCCGACCAGCAGCGACAAGCGGATGATGCGCTCAACAAACCCGGCCGCCAGCCACCATTGCGTGTCGCCCATGGCGTAAAACAGCACTGCCGCCATCAGCAAAACCGCCAGCAGCACTCGCCAGATGTAGCTGCCCCAGCCAGG
Source organism: Gammaproteobacteria bacterium (assembly GCA_018831045.1). Lineage (GTDB taxonomy): Bacteria > Pseudomonadota > Gammaproteobacteria > Burkholderiales > Thiobacillaceae > Thiobacillus. The sequence goes on from JAHJRA010000012.1 coordinate 3,135, forward strand.
CTGCGGTTGGTAGACCCGGTGTTTTTTCAGCAGATGCAGCAACAGCCCGGCATTGAGGCAGGCCGCCAGGCCGATCGACAGCGCCAGGCCCGCATGGCCAAGGGGTTTGTAAAAAGCCAGGTTCATCAGTTGGGTCACGACGAGGGTGAAAATGGCGACCTTGACCGGCGTTTTGATGTTCTGTCGCGCGTAAAACCCCGGCGCCAGCACCTTGACCAGAATCAGCCCCAGCAATCCGAGGCTGTAAGCCAGCAGGGCCTGCTGGGTCATGCTGACGTCAAGGTCGGTGAATGCGCCATAGTGAAACAGTGTGGTGATGAGCGGCACGGCCAGCACGGCCAGCGCGGCAGCGGCCGGGAAGGCCAGCATCAAGGTCAGCCGCAAACCCCAGTCGAGCAGCTTTGAATACTCGGCGGGCGAATCATCGGCGTAATGTTTGGCCAGGCTGGGCAACAGGATGGTGCCGAGCGCCACCCCCAGCATGCCGGCGGGAAATTCCATCAGCCGGTCGGCGTAATACAGCCATGACACGCTGCCGGTGGCGAGGAACGACGCGAAAACCGTGTTGATCAGCAGGCTGATCTGCGCGACGGACACGCCGAGCACCGCGGGTGCCATCAGTCTGGCAACGCGGCGTACGCCGGGGTCGTTGAACCGGTTGGTAGGGCGCGGCAGCAGGTCCAGCTTTTTCAGGTGCGGCAGCATCCAGGCCAACTGCAGCACGCCTCCGAGCGCCACGCCCCAGCCCAGCGCCAGCACGGGCGGATTGACATAGGGCGCGATCCACAGCGCTGCAGCGATCATCGCCACATTCAGCAGTACCGGTGCAAATGCGGGGACGGAAAATTTGCTGTGGGTGTTGAGGATGCCCGCCGCCAGCGCGACCAGCGAGATAAAGATAATGTAAGGAAAAGTGATGCGCAGCAGCGTCACCGTGAGGTCGAATTTTTCGCCATCGGCCCGGAATCCCGGCGCACTGATATACGCCACCCACGGCGCGCCAAAAATGCCCAGCAATGCGACCACGACCAGTAGCAGTGTGAGCGCGGTTGCCACCTGGTCGACCAGGGTTTTGGTTGCGTCGTGTCCAAGGCGATTCTTGTATTCCGCCAGAATCGGCACAAACGCCTGTGAAAATGCGCCCTCGGCAAACATCCGGCGCAACAGGTTGGGAATTTTGAAGGCGACAAAGAAAGCGTCGGTCATCATGCCGGCACCAAAGGTGCGTGCGATCACCGCATCGCGGACGAATCCCAGGATGCGCGAGAGCAGCGTCATGCTGCTGACCGCGGCGAGAGCTTTGAGTAAGTTCATGAATGAGCCGAGTGGTTTTGCGCGCATTGTGGGGGTCGAGCGGGGGCACTGCAACTCTGTTTCCGGCCGGCTTGATTTTGCCTGCTTGATTTTTTACGGGCTTGTTCCGTATAATCGCGGGCTTCGGTGAATTGGCTCCTGTGCAAATGGGCTGCCTCGATTAAATTTTATTGCCTTGCGTGCAACGCGGGGCTGACAGGAGCAAGAACATATGGCGAATTCCGCCCAGGCGCGCAAGCGCGCACGTCAAGCCAGCGCACAGCGCGACAGCAACATGAGCCAGCGCTCGGAACTGCGCACCGCAATCAAAAAAGTGCGCAAGGCCATCGAAGCGGGCGACAAAGCTGCAGCACAACAGGTTTTTCAGGCTTCGATGAGCGTGATCGACAGCATTGCTGACAAGGAAATTGTTCACAAGAACAAGGCAGCACGTCATAAGAGCCGTCTGTCTCTGGCTGTCAAGGGCATGGCTTGAACGCTTGCTTTTGATTCGGCGTCCCGCACGCCCAATAAAAAACGCCGCTGATGCGGCGTTTTTTATTGGGCATTGCAGCGAAAGTCAGTCAGCGTTTTCGATGAGCAGTTCGTTGCTATTGGCAAAGTCCTGCAAAAACCGATACGCGTCGGGATCGGTTGCTTTAAGTTTTTTGTCTACGATCACACAGGGGATGTTGTCCAGTTTGGTGGGTTGAACATAAGGCGAGTAATTGGTTCGGTTGTTGGGATCGATGACCGCGAATGCCCCTGCGAGCCGGTCTGCCCAGTCACTGGGCCGGAACCGGAAGCCCTTGGTCGTGATGCCGCGAATGATGAGGGGGGCGTTGGAGGTGACGTCATCCATGAGGGGGCGCTTCTAAAGGAGTTGCGGGATTTTAGCATGCGCCCCAGCAGGGGGCGTGCTTGCGCAGCCAAGGCTTTCTACTGATACTGGCGCACGTTTGGCTGATCGAAACAGGCAACTATTCATACGAGGAATGAAGGATGAAAAACCCGCTGGACTCTTTATGGGGAACCGTTGTTGCAGGTTTGGTGCTGACCGCTGTGTTGGTTTTTTTTGCCAGAAATTTTTTGGGTTGAAGGTGCGCCATGGAAAACCTTGATCTGGTCGCCGCATTGTCCCGCTGGATTCATTTCATGGCAGGCGTGATGTGGATCGGCCTGCTGTATTACTTTAACTTCGTCCAGGTTGCTGCGCTGAAAAATGCCAGTGCCGACGGCACCGCGGCGGGCATCAGCAAACATGTCGCGCCCCGTGCGCTGCTGTTTTTCCGCTGGTCCGCCGTGGTCACCTGGCTTGCGGGCGCCGCACTGTTGGGGCCGTTGTTTGTCGATGCCTTCCTGCTGCGTAACGGAATGGGGCCGATGGGGATAGGCGCCTGGCTGGGTACGATCATGCTGATCAACGTGTGGGTGCTGATCTGGCCGAACCAGAAGAAGGTTCTGGGCATGACCCCCGCATCCGAAGCCGAGAAAAGCAAGGCGCGCCGGTCGGCCTTTCTGGCCTCGCGTACCAATGTGATGCTATCGATCCCGATGCTGTTCTTCATGGCCGCGGGGTGGTCTCACCGGGCGCTTTTCGGCCTATAATCAAGACAGTGCACGATAAGCACGGCGGCTCAGGCCGCCGTTTTCAATTTCGCTGCTTTTGTTGATTCAATAAGGGCGGCAATTTTTCAGGACAGCCTGCTGGATGACTGCCATGACAACACATTTGATGAACACCTATGCCCGCCAGCCCGTTGCCTTTGTACGCGGCGAGGGCGCTTACCTGTGGGATGAGTCCGGCAAGCGCTATCTCGATGCGGTTGCCGGGGTGGCGGTGAATGGGTTGGGTCACGCTCATCCCAAGCTGGTGAAAGCCATTGCGGATCAGGCCGCCCTGCTGATTCATTCGTCCAATCTCTATCGCATCCCACGCCAGGAAGAACTGGCCGATCGCTTGTGTGCGCTGTCGGGCATGGACAAGGCGTTTTTCTGCAATTCGGGTTGCGAGGCAAACGAAGCAGCGATCAAGCTGGCGCGCCTGTATGGTCACGGCAAGGGAGTCGAGGTGCCGACCATTATCGTGATGGAAAAGGCTTTTCATGGCCGCACCATGGCGACCCTGACAGCGACCGGCAGCCGCAAGATCCAGGCGGGGTTCGAGCCATTGCTGTCGGGTTTCGCCCGGGTGCCATTCAACGATATCGACGCGATTCGTCAAGTGGCCGATCACAACAAGAACGTCGTCGCGGTGCTGCTTGAAGTGGTGCAGGGCGAAGGTGGAATCAATGTTCTGCCGTCTGAATATCTTGTCGAATTGCGGAAGATTTGTGATGCCAACGGCTGGCTGCTGATGCTGGACGAAGTGCAGACCGGCATTGGTCGCACCGGCACCTGGTTCGGCTTTCAGCATTCGGGCGTCATGCCGGACGTGATGGCGCTGGCCAAGGGCCTCGGTTCGGGCATGCCGATCGGCGCCTGCCTGGCGCGCGGCGCGGCGGCCGACGTGTTCGTCCCAGGCAGCCACGGTTCCACCTTCGGCGGCAATCCGCTGGCATGCGCGGCTGCGCTGGCCACGCTGGACGCGATTGAAGAAGACAAACTGCTGGAAAACGTGAACCTGCGCGGCGAGGCGATCCGTGCCGGCTTGCGTGCGGCGCTGAATGGCGTACATGGCGTGGTCGACATTCGCGGCGAAGGCATGATGATCGGCGTCGAGCTGGATCGTCCGTGCGGCGAGCTAGTGGCCGTCGCGCGTGACGCCGGCGTGCTGATCAACGTGACCGCCGATACGGTGATTCGTCTGGTGCCGCCCCTGATGTACGGTGCGGCTGAAGTCGATGCACTGGTTGCTGCCGTGTCCGGCATCGTCAAAACCTATCTGCAGCAGGCGGCGTGATGCTGCGGCATTTTCTGCAATTCAAGGATCTGACGCGCGACGAACTGCTGTATCTGTTCGAACGCGCCACGCTGATCAAAAGCCGCTTCAAGCAATACCAGCCTTATCACCCGCTGGCTGACCGCACGCTGGCGATGATTTTCGAGAAAAGCTCGACCCGCACCCGCCTGAGTTTCGAGGCGGGCATGCACCAGCTCGGCGGCACGGCGATCTACCTCAACACGCGCGACACCCAGCTCGGGCGTGGCGAGCCGGTGGAAGATGCGGGCGAAGTCATCTCGCGCATGGTCGACATTGTGATGATCCGCACCTTCGAGCAGGAAATCATCGATCGCTTCGCCGCGCACTCGCGCGTCCCGGTGATCAACGGTCTGACCAACGAATACCATCCGTGCCAGATCCTCGCCGACATCTTTACTTTCATCGAGCATCGCGGCTCGATCCAGGGCAAGACCGTGGCGTGGGTCGGCGACTCCAACAATATGTGCAACACCTGGCTGCAGGCCGCCGAGGTGCTCGATTTCAACGTGCATGTGTCGACCCCGCCGGGTTACGAAGTCGAACCCGAGCGCGCCAATCTGTTTGGCACCGATCACTTTGAAAGCTTTGCCGATCCGATGGATGCCTGCCGCGATGCCGACCTGGTGACCACCGACGTGTGGACCAGCATGGGCTGGGAGGCGGAGAACGACGAGCGGATGAAAGCCTTCGCCGACTGGCAGGTCGACACTGACATGATGGCGGTGGCAAAACCTGGCGCGGTGTTCATGCATTGCCTGCCAGCCCATCGTGGCGAGGAAGTCACGGCTGACGTGATCGACGGCGCGCAATCGGTGGTGTGGGACGAAGCGGAGAACCGTCTGCATGTGCAGAAGGCCTTGATGGAGTTTTTGCTGCTGGGGAAAGTGAACGCATGAACATTGCCTATTTCAGGGACATGGATTCCTTGTACATCGAGATCAGTCCCGAAAACCCCGATCACACCTGGGAGGCGCATGAAGGCATCGTGCTCAACCTGTCGGCAGATGGCCGTGTGGTTGGCATCGAAATCGAGAAAGCCAGCCTGGCGACCAATCTCGACATCCTGAAAATCGGTGATTTTCCGGGCCAGGTCGAAATCATCGACAAGAAAACCTCCGGCTCCACTCACTGAACCCAAATGACTGAATCAGAACCAAGAGCATCCTTATGAGCGATATCAAAAAAGTAGTCCTCGCCTATTCCGGCGGCCTCGACACCTCGGTCATTCTCAAATGGCTGCAGGACACCTATCAGTGCGAAGTGGTGACCTTCACCGCCGACCTGGGCCAGGGCGAGGAACTCGAGCCTGCGCGCGCCAAAGCGCTGCAGTTCGGCATTCCGGCCGAGCAGATCTACATCGACGACCTGCGCGAGGAATTCGTGCGTGATTTCGTCTTTCCGATGTTCCGCGCCAACACCGTGTACGAAGGCGAATACCTGCTTGGCACCTCAATCGCCCGTCCGCTGATCGCCAAGCGCCTGATCGACATCGTCAACGAAACGGGGGCCGATGCGATTTGCCACGGCGCCACCGGCAAGGGCAACGACCAGGTTCGATTCGAGCTTGGTGCGTATGCGCTGAAGCCCGACATCAAGGTGATCGCACCGTGGCGCGAGTGGGATTTGTTGAGCCGCGAAAAGCTGCTGGCTTATGCCGAGCAGCATGGCATTCCCGTTGAAATGAAACACAAGCAGGGCGGCAGCCCCTATTCGATGGACGCCAACCTGCTGCACATCAGCTACGAAGGCCGCCATCTGGAAGACCCGAATGCGGAAGCCGAAGAAGACATGTGGCGTTGGACCGTGTCGCCGGAAAAGGCGCCGGATCAGGCCGAGTACATCGAGCTGACCTACGCCAGGGGCGACGTGGTCGCGATCAACGGCGCGGCCATGAAAGCGCATGAAGTGCTGGCCAAGTTGAACGAAATTGGCGGCAAGCACGGCATCGGCCGTCTCGATCTGGTGGAAAACCGCTATGTCGGCATGAAGTCGCGCGGCTGCTACGAAACCCCCGGCGGTACCATTCTTCTCAAAGGCCACCGCGCCATCGAATCGATCACGCTGGACCGCGAAGTCGCGCATTTGAAAGACGACCTGATGCCGCGTTACGCCAGCCTGATCTACAACGGTTACTGGTGGTCGCCCGAACGCAAAGCTTTGCAGGTGCTGATCGACCACACCCAGCAGCACGTGAATGGCACGGTGCGGATGAAGCTCTACAAGGGCAACGTCATCGTCGTCGGCCGCGATTCAAAAACCGATTCGCTGTTCGATTCCACTATTGCCACCTTCGAGGACGATGCGGGCGCCTACGACCAGAAGGATGCGGGCGGCTTCATCAAGCTCAACGCGCTGCGCATGCGCATCGCTGCCAAACTCGATAGCACAAGGAAATAGCATCATGTCCCAGTTCGATCAGATCTCCGTTGTCAAGAAAGCCAACGTCTATTTCGATGGCAAGTGTGTGTCGCACACCCTGCAGTTTCCCGATGGCAGCAAAAAGTCGGTCGGCGTGATCCTGCCGTCCACGCTCACGTTCAACACCGGTGCGCCTGAAATCATGGAAACGGTGGCGGGCACCTGCCGGGTGAAATTGGCTGGCGAAACCGGCTGGAAAAGCTACGGCGCGGGCGAGTCGTTCAACGTGCCCGGCAATTCCAGCTTCGATATCGAAGTGTCGGGCGAGCCGTATCATTACGTTTGCCACTTTGCCTGATTGGCGATAAGTACCGTCACCGCCGTCAGGAAGAATAGCCGGTTCAATCGTTTGTGATGGATGGGGAGTAATCAAGATGCCGACTTTCGATATCGTGTCCGAAGTGGACAAGCAGGAAGTGCGTAACGCAGTGGATCAGGTCAACAAGGAAGTCTCGACCCGCTTCGACTTCAAGGGCAGCGATGCCCGCGTCGAGCAGGCCGATTACGTGCTGACGATCCATGCCGATACGGATTTTCAGCTCGATCAGGTGCAGGACATCCTGTCGCAGAAGCTGGCCAAACGCAGCGTCGATGTGAAATGTCTGGATATCGGCAACATCGAGAAAGTCTCGGGCAACAAGGTCAAGCGCAGCGTCACGGTGAAGACCGGGGTGGAAACCGAGCTGGCCAAGAAGATCGTCCGCGTCATCAAGGACAGCAAGCTGAAAGTGCAGGCCAGCATTCAGGGCGACACCGTGCGCGTATCCGGCGCCAAGCGCGACCTGCTGCAGGACACCATCGCGCTGGTGCGCAAGAGCATTACCGATTTCCCGCTGCAGTATCAGAACTTTCGCGACTGAACCCCATGCCCAAGGTCCTGGTTCCCCTGGCGGAAGGCTGCGAAGAACTCGAAGCCGTCACGATCATCGACCTGTTGCGCCGTGCCGGTATCGACGTCGTCACCGCCGGACTCAAGCCCGGTCTCGTCAAGGCCAGCCGCGGCGTGCAGCTGATGCCGGACATGACGCTCGATGCGGCGCTGGACGGACATTACGACATGGTGGTGCTGCCCGGCGGCATGCCGGGTGCGGCACACCTCAAGGCCGACGCGCGCATCATCGAACTGCTCAAAAAGACAGCGGCGGCGGGCCATTACACCGCTGCCATTTGCGCTGCGCCGATGGCGCTGGCCGAAGCCGGCATCCTCAACGGCAAGCAGGCAACCAGCTATCCCGGATTTCTCGACGGCTTGCCCGGCGTTCTCGTCAGCACGGCGGCGGTTGTGCTGGATGGCAAGGTGCTGACCTCGCGCGGACCCGGCACCGCCATGGATTTTGCGCTGGCGCTGATCGAGGCGCTGGTTGGGTCCGACACCCGCCAGCAGGTCGAAGCCGCGCTGGTGCGGGACTAACCTGCCGTACCGCATCGTTTATCATTCTCCCCCTTACCCAGCCCGGAGCACACCATGCAGATTCGCGAAATTCTCACGTTGAAAAGTGATGACATCCACAGCATTGCACCGACCGATACCGTGGCCAGTGCGGTGGAGAAAATGGTGAGCCTGGGCGTGGGATCGCTGGTGGTGCTGAATAATGGCGAAATGGTGGGTTTGCTGACTGAACGTGATGTCGTGCATGGCATGGTCAAGCTGGGACTCGGTCTCAAGGACGTTGAAGTCAAAGCCATCATGGAAACCGAACCCGTGGTCGCCAGCGCCGATGACTCGGTGGATTACGCGCGTGATGTGATGACCAAATCCCACATCGGCCACCTGCCGATTCTCGACGACAACAAGTTGTATGCCATCATTTCTTTCCACGACGTTGCGCGTGCGAGCCTCAAGGCAGCCAATTTCGAAAACAGTCTGCTGAAGCGTTATATCAAGCATTGGCCCGAATAACCCGGGCTATCGCAGCACGCGCTGCGCTCCGGACGACAGATCCGGAATTTCCGGCATCATGACTGAACGTCTATTCCCTGGTTGGTCCGACGGCTCGTACAGTCTTGCCGGATGAGTCAGCGGATCGACTCGATGTCGAACTTTTTCTCCAGGACCTGAGGTGTGATCAAGGCGTAGCCCTGCTGCTGCCAGTGCGCCAGTTCGGTGATGGCGTTGGGCACGACTTCAATGAAATCCTGGAAGTCCTTTACCGTGTATCCAAAATCCTCGGCAGCCTGGCCGCAAACCTTGAACGACACGCCGAGGTCGGCGTAATAACGCATGCGGTCGACCGCTTCCTGGTATTTCGGGGCGTTCTTTTTCGCTACCGTCACGATTTCGGTGCCATGAATGACGATGACGATTTTCAGGTCTTCGGGTGAGTTGTTGTAGGGCGCGTCCAGCAGGGGGGTCATCAGCGAGCGTACCCAATAAAGGGCGCTGCCGATTTTCTGCGGATCATCCAGGTAAAAATCAAATACGACCCTGGCCGGCGCATAGGGGGTGGCCACCCATTTCCCGGCAGCCAGCGCCGGCGACATCGCACTCAAAACCAGCAATACCAACAGCGTCAGAGCCCGTTTCATGATGTGCTCCTTGCATGAAATTCGAGCCCTATTTATAGGCGTTGTGCAGCGTTTTTTTGCAGGCGTCTAAGGGTTTGAAACAGCAATAGCCGTTTCGGCTCGATTTCGCCTGCGGCGGCGGCTTCCTGTAGCCGGCAGCCGGGTTCGGTCTCATGGATGCAGTCGCGGAAGCGGCAGTGCCCCAGAAACGGGCGAAACTCGACGAAGGCATAGGCCAGCGCGTTGGCATCCAGGTGTTGCAGGGCGAACTCCTGCAGGCCGGGTGAGTCGACCACGGCCGTGTCGGCGTCCAGCCGGTGCAGGCGGGTGTGGGTGGTGGTGTGGCGACCGCTGTCGAGTGCTTCGGAATAGTCGGCGGTCAGTACATCGGCATCAGGGAACAGCCCGTTGATCAGCGTCGACTTACCCATCCCGGATTGCCCGATCAACAGCGTGGTGTGGCCGTGCAGCGCCGGAAGCAGGGGGGCAATGTCGTTCAGTGCCGACAGGCTGACCAGCGGATAGCCGATTCGGGTGAGCAGTTGCAGCCGCTCCAGCGCGCGGGGTGTTTCCGGCAGGTCGGTCTTGTTGAGGATGAGCAGGCTGGAGATGCCCTGATCTTCGGCGGCGAGGATGCAGCGCTGTACCAGTTCCATTGAAAAACTGGGGCGAGGCGCGACCACCACGGCAAGCTGGGTGACGTTGGCGGCAATGGCTTTGGTTTTGAACGCGTCGGAGCGGTAAAGCAGGTTGGCGCGCGGCAATACTGCCTTGATGACCCCGCTATCGCCGTCATGCTGAATTTCGACGTGGTCGCCGCACACCACGCGCAGGTGACGGCCTTTTACCTGACAGGGCAACAGGCCGTCAGCGGTTGCGACGATGAAGCGGCGGCTGAAGGCGGCGACGACCTGACCGGTTAGCGGGTTCAGAATGGTGGAATTCCGTTCGAAGCCGATTTGACCTGTTGGGACAGACCGGTAATGCGGTGCTTGAGCTTCTCGGACAGTCGAGAGTAGTCGCCCAGCAGCAGTTTTTCGGCATCGGCAGCGTTTCCGGCCAGGTGCAGGTCGACTATATCCGCGGCAAATTGATGAAACTGGGCGTGTAATTCGCGGACTTCATCATATTTGGGCAACCGGGACATGGATGCGCCGTCGCCGTAGATCCACTTTCCCAGGGCACAACGATTGTCCAGCCTGATTGCTGCAGGGTCGAGCGCTTCCGTGTTGCTCCCCGCCAACAATCCGATGAGGCGCTGTTTCCACATGACGTGGGCGCCAATCACTTCCATCCAGTCCATGTTTGATCCGATCTTTACTCTGGAAAATAACGGGGGGCTAAACGGATGAAAGGGCGATCAACTTGAATTTCAAAGCTCAAGCAGGCTGTCGACCTTGGCCGCGCAGATGAAATCGTTTTCCGACAGACCGTTAATTGCGTGGGTCCAGAACTCGACCTTGACGGTGTTGTAACCCACGAGGAGGTAGGGGTGGTGATCTTCGCGGTGCGACACCCACATCACGGCGTTGGTAAATGCCTGCGCCTGATAGTGATCCTTGAACGTGTATTCCTTGACGATCTTGAGACCGTCGCGCTGCCAGCCGACCAGGCCTTTCAGCATCGGCGCAATCTGCGCATCGGTCATTGCAGCGACGCCACCTTCGCAGGGCGCGCATTTTTTGCGGACGAGTTCTTCAACAATGGTGGTCATGGCGGTTCCTTAGTATGGGGGGCGCCCGCAGTTTGGGCGGGATTTACTTGAATTTGTAGTACTGCTGATTCAGATAGGCGGCAACGTGCGCCTCGTCTTCGGGGAACCAGCCTGCGCCTGAGTTGGCATTGCAGCCGGACACCCGTGCAGCCAGCTGCGACAGGCTTTGGGTCTTGCGGTCGTCTCGCGTGTAAATCTTGCTGCCGTCGCCACCAAACATGCTGACGTGGCAACTGGTGCAGGATTTGTCGTGCAGGGTCTTGCCGACTTTGGGATCGCCCTTGGTTACAGGCGCGGCATGGATTGCCGTGGACAGCATGGCGGTTGCGAATAAGACCATCAGGGTTTTCATGGCAAAACTCCAGTTTAAGTATGGCAGGATTATGGCGGCAAGCGTTCGCTTCTGCCACCCCGTTTTGCGCAGGGTCTATGCGAAAATGCCCTAATTCAATCGAGGATCTCCTGATGGCGCTCAACCCCACACACTTACTCTGGCTGGACATGGAAATGACCGGCCTGTCGCCCGATACCGACCGCATCATCGAACTGGCCATCGTGGTCACCGATGCCAACCTCAATACGGTGGCTGAAGGCCCGGTGCTGGTAGTGCATCAGTCCGACGAAGTGATGAATGCCATGGACAACTGGAACAAGGGCACGCACGGAAAATCCGGGCTGATTGATCGCGTCAAGGCCTCGCAGCTGGATGAGGCCGCTGCCGAAGCGCAGATGCTGGAATTCGTTAAACAGCACATTGACGCCCGAACCTCACCGATGTGCGGCAACTCGATTTGTCAGGATCGGCGTTTCATGGCGCGCTATATGCCGCAGCTGGAAGCATTTTTTCATTACCGCAACCTCGATGTCAGCACCTTGAAGGAATTGGCCAAGCGCTGGCGCCCGGGGTTGGCCGAAGCGTTCAAGAAAGGCAGCAAGCACGAGGCCTTGGCTGATATTTATGAATCGATCGACGAGATGAAGTATTACCGCGAGCACTTTATTCGCACCGAATAAAGCGTGGAATTCGTCCCTGGAGGCGGCAACCCGGGGGCACTCAAACAATCCTTGAAGCCTAGTTGCGTGCGCCGAGGCTTAACGCCCGGTTTCTGCTGGCTTGCCGGTCGGCCTCATCGGCATTGCGCTCACTATCGAGACTGACCCAGCCCCCCAGGTTTTCCAGTGCGATCTGTCCGAGCGCGGCGATCCATTGTGGGTGCTCGTTGAGTGCGGGGATGTAGCGGAACGCCTTGCCGCCCGCTTTTATAAACGTTTCGCGGCCTTCCATGGCGAGTTCTTCCAGGGTTTCCAGGCAGTCCGAGGTGAAGCCGGGCGCAACGATATCCACCCGGTCGATGCCTTCTTTACCGAGTGCTTCCAGGGTCGCGTCGGTGTAGGGCTGGATCCATTCCGCACGGCCGAAGCGGGATTGAAACGTGAGGCGGAATTGGTGCGCTTCCAGTCCAAGTGCTTCAGCCAGCAGGCGGCCGGTTTTCTGGCATTCGCAGTGGTAGGGGTCGCCCTTGTCAAGCGTGTAACGCGGCACGCCGTGAAAGCTCATCACGAGCACGTCGGGGCGGCCATTTTTCTGCCAGTCGTCGCGGATGTTGCTGGCCAGCGCGGCGATGTAGCCGGGATGGTCATGATAATGCTTGAGCGTGCGCAGCGCGGGCTGGTTACGGACTGTTTGCAGCCAGGCAAACGCCATGTCGAAGGCGGTGCCGGTGCTGGACGCGGCGTATTGCGGGTAGGCCGGCAGGATCAGGATGCGGTCGCAGCCTTCGGCTTTCATCCGCGCCAGGGTGGCGGGGATCGACGGTTGACCGTAGCGCATGGCGTATTCGACCTTGAGCGGACTGGTGATTTTTTCACCCAGCCAGCCTTGCAGCAGTTTGGCCTGTTTTTCGGTGTGGACGCGTAGCGGCGAGCCGTCTGCAGTCCAGATCGAGGCATATTTTTCGGCCGATTTTTTCGGCCGGGTGTTGAGGATGATGCCGTTCAGGATCAGCCACCACACCAGGCGCGGGATTTCCACCACGCGCGGGTCGGATAAAAACTCTTTCAGATAAGGCCGCAACGCCTGTGCGGTGGGGGCCGCAGGGGTGCCCAGATTGACCAGCAGAATACCGGTGCGGGCAGTCTGGCCGTGGGCGTAATCGGGTTCTTTGAGATATTTCATCAGTGGTGGGATAGGGCGCTCGACAGGAGTTTGGCGGTGATGTCGACAATCGGCACTACGCGTTCGTAAGCCATGCGGGTGGGACCGACCACACCGAGCGTGCCGACCACCTGGCCGTCAACGGAATAGGGCGCGGTGACCAGGCTGCATTCGTCGAGCGGCAGTAGCTCGGACTCGCCACCGATGAAGATTTGCACGCCGGCGGCGTTGCGTGACTGGTCGAGCAGTTGCAGCAGGCCGGTTTTTTGCTCGAAAGCATCGAACAGGCGGCGCAGGTTGCCCATGTTGCTGGACAGTTCGTTGACGTTGAGCAGATTGCGGCTGCCCGATACCACCACGTTTTCCTGGCTGGCATCGTGCGCCTGACTGCCCGCGTCCACCGCAGCGGTCATCAGGCGGTTGATGTCGTCGCGCACGCGGCCGAGTTCGTCGCGCAGCTTGGCGCGCACCTGGTCGAAGCGATGACCGGAAAAATGCTGGTTGAAGTAGTTGGCGGCCTCGGTCAGCACCGAGGCGCTAACTGCCTGTTCGGTGAGGATGACGCGGTTTTCGACTTCGCCTTCCATGGTGACGATGATGAGCAGGATGCGCTTCTCGGACAGGCTGATGAACTCGATCTGGCGAAATGCCGGGTTGCGGCGCGGCGTCATCACCAGCCCGGCAAACTGACTGAGGTTGGAAAGCAGGCTGGACGCTGCGGTCATCAGGTGCTGTGGGTCGGACGACGCCAGGCTGTGTTCGAGCTGGTTGACTTCGACCTGCGCCAGCGGCCGCATGGTGAGCAGGCGGTCGACGAAAAGACGGTAGCCGCGCGGGGTGGGAATGCGCCCGGCCGAGGTGTGCGGGCTGGCGACGAAGCCCATTTCCTCGAGGTCGGACATGATGTTGCGGATGCTGGCCGGGGATAAATCCAGCCCGGCGTGTTTCGACAGGGTGCGCGATCCGACCGGTTCGCCATCGACGATATAGCGTTCGATCAGGGTTTTCAGCAGGATGGAAGCGCGCTCGTTCAGCATGAGGCGATTATAGAGGCAAGACACACGTTACAAGAGGCAGGGAATGCATGGTCTGCCATGAAGCTGCGTGCCCTGCCTGAATCTTGTAACTTGAATCTTGAATCCTGCTTCAGCCTTTATAATCGCCCCCCATGCAAACCCCTTTTCACACTGTCGGCCTCGTCGGCAAATACGACAACCCGGAAATGCACGATTCAGTGTGCGCGCTGGCCGAGTTTTTGCAGACACGTGGCCATGCCGTTCTGCTCGCCAGCCAGACTGCCGAGCGACTGAATCTCCAGAATTGCCCGACCCGCAGCCTGCATGACCTGGCAACCGAGAGTGATGTGGTGGTGGTGATGGGCGGCGACGGCACCATGCTGTCGATCGCACGCGAACTGGCGCCGCAAGGCGTGCCGCTGATCGGCATCAACCAGGGACGGCTGGGTTTCCTGACCGACATCACGGTTGAGGACATGTTCGATGCCGTCGCTGAAATCCTCAGCGGCCAGTACGTGGCGGAAGAGCGCATCCTGCTCAACGGCCAGGTGCGTCGCGACGGCGAAAAGGTATTCGAGGCCACGGCGTTCAACGACGTGGTGCTGGGCAAGGGCGGCTCGGGCCGACTGATCGATCTGGAAATTTCCATCAACAGTGAATTCGTCTACAGCCAGCGTGCCGACGGCCTGGTGGTCACCACGCCGACCGGCACGACCGCCTATGCGCTGTCGGCGGGTGGCCCCATCGTTCACCCGACGCTGGAGGCCGTGGCGCTGGTACCGATCTGCCCGCATACCCTGTCGGCGCGCCCGATCGTGGTCAGCAGCCATTCGCGCATCGAACTGCATCTGACTTATGCCGACGATGCACGGGTGCATTTCGACGGCCAGCATCATTTTGACCTGCAAAGCGGTGACCACGTCTGGATCACCCGCGCCAACCGTCCGGTCACCCTGTTGCACCCGCATTCCTACAGCTACTACGACACCCTGCGGCAGAAGCTGCATTGGGGTAAAAAGCTTTAACGCGCAGCCGATTCATGCTGTCGCATCTGTCTATCCGCAACTACCTGCTGGTCGAATCGGTTGAACTCGATTTCGCGCCGGGCTTGACGGTGCTCACCGGCGAGACCGGTGCGGGCAAATCCATCCTGATCGATGCCCTGGCGCTGGCGCTGGGTGACCGCGCCGAGGGCGGGGTGGTGCGCGCCGGCGCGCCGCGCGCCGAAATTGCCGCTGAGTTTGTGATCGATGGCTTGCCTGCCTTGGCTCGCTGGCTGGACGAAGCCGGTTTTGCCGCTGACGACGGCACCCTGATTTTGCGCCGGGTGATCGAGGCAGGCGGTCGTTCGCGCGCCTTCATCAACGGCAGCGCCGCACCGCTGGCCCAACTCAAGGAAGCCGCCGAATTCCTGCTCGACATCCACGGCCAGCATGCGCACCACGCCCTGTTGCGTCCGCAAGCCCAGCGCGAGGTGCTCGATGCGTATGCCGGCGCGCAGCCAATCGCCGCCGCCGTCGGTCTCGCCTGGCATGCCTGGCACAGCGCGCGCCAGCGGCGACTCGACGCCGAATCCCAGGGTCAGGCACGGCAGATCGAACGCGAAGGTCTGCAGCTGGCGGTGGAAGAGTTGCGTGCGCTGGGCGACGACCTGGCGCATTGGGACGACATTCAGACCGAGCACGCGCGGCTGTCGCATGTCACCACCCTGATCGAAGGCAGCCAGGCGCTGATCGACGGGCTGGATGAAGGCGAGGTGGCCGTCTCCAGCCAGCTCGGCGACATGAGCGCGCGACTCGATGCGATGCAGGGGGTGGACGACAGCCTGAAGGATGTCGCCACACTGCTGCATTCGGCCAGCGCCGATCTGGCCGAGGCGGTGCACGCGCTGCGCCGCTATTCCATTAACTTGAACCTCGATCCGGAACGCCTCAATGAGCTGGATCGTTTGTTGAGCGACTTGCACCGGCTGGCACGCAAGCATCGCGTGCAGCCCGATGCGCTGGCAGCTTTGCTCGAACAGTTCCAGACGCGGCTGGCCGAGCTGGCCGCCAGCGACGATCTCGACGCGCTGCAGGCCAGCGAAGAGGCTGCTTTGGCGCACTACCAGCAGGCGGCTAAACAACTCAGCGCGCAGCGTGCCAAAGCAGCCAAGGCCTTGTCGAAACAGGTGACTGCCGCCATGCACGAATTGGCGCTGGCCGGCGGCCAGCTCGACGTTCAGTTGCAGCCGGTGAGCGAACCGCGCGCCCATGGGCTGGAAGACGTCGGTTTCCTGGTTGCCAGCCATCCCGGTCTGCCGCCCGGACCGCTGGCCAAGGTGGCGTCGGGTGGCGAGCTGTCGCGCATCAGCCTGGCGATCCAGACGGCATTGTCCGGCGTGGCGGGCGTACCGACGCTGATTTTCGACGAAGTCGATGTCGGCATCGGCGGCAGCGTGGCCGAAGCCGTGGGGCGGCGCCTGGCCCGGCTCGGCGAAACGCGGCAGGTGCTGGTCATCACCCATCTGCCGCAAGTGGCCGCGCGCGGCAGCCAGCACTTGCGCGTCGCCAAACAGGCCAACGGCGGTTTCGTGTCGTCCAATATCGAATTGCTCGACCCCGACGCGCGGGTGGAAGAACTCGCCCGCATGCTGGGTGGCATCAAGATCACCGCCACCACCCGCCAGCACGCAGCGGAGATGCTCGCCGGGTGAAGCGTCTGCTGGCGCTTGGTCTGTTGCTGCTCGTCCTTGCGCCGGCGTGGGCAGCAGACACAATGAGCGGCATTGTCTTTATCGTCATCGACGGTGATACCGTCCTGTTCAAACCGGATTCCTATGGCGCTGCCTCGCGCGCCTTCCTCAAGCTTCGCCTGGCCAACATCGATGCGCCGGAAAAAGACCAGCCCTACGGCGAGGCCGCCACGCGCGCGTTGAGCACACTGGTGCTGAATCAGCGGGTGGACGTGACCACCGTTGCGACCGATTTTTATGGCCGAACCATTGCGCAGATTCAGGCAGGTGACGTGCAGGTGAATACCGAACTGGTGAGGCGTGGGCTGGCATGGGCGTCGCGCAAAGCGGCCATGAAGAAAATTCAGCGCGATGCGCAGCAGGCCGCCCGTGGACTGTGGCGGGAGGCCGCACCGATGCCGCCCTGGGTGTGGCGGCGGGAACATTCAGCGGCGATGCATTGAATGTAAAAAATCCGGAACGCATTTCGGGTTTTCTGGATGCGGACGCGGCTTGCCGCAGGACGTTGCCGACCCTCCCCGTTGCCGCTTATCCCACCAGCTGTTCCAGCACAAACGGCAGGATCCCGCCCTTGTTGTAATACTCGACTTCAATCGGCGTATCGATGCGCAGCTTGACCCCCACGCGCTCGCTGCCGCCATTCGCGCGATGAATCACCAGCGTCACATCCTGCTGCGGCACGATGCCGGTTTCGATGCCTTCGAGGTCGAAGGTTTCGCTGCCGTCGAGTTTCAACGTGGCCGCATCGACGCCGTCCTTGAACTGGCAGGGCAGCACGCCCATGCCGGCGAGGTTGGCGCGGTGGATGCGCTCGAAGCTCTTGGCGACGACGGTTTTGACGCCCAATAGCGTGGTGCCCTTGGCGGCCCAGTCGCGGCTGGAGCCGGTGCCGTATTCCTCGCCGGCGAAGATCATCAGCGGTGTGCCTTCGGCCTGATACGCCATCGCGGCGTCGTAGATGGCCTGCTGTTCGCCGCCCTTGAGCGTGATGCCGCCTTCGGAGCCGGGGACCATCAGGTTCTTGATGCGCACGTTGGCGAAGGTGCCGCGCATCATCACTTCGTGGTTGCCGCGGCGTGCGCCGTAGCTGTTGAAGTCGGCTTTCTGCACGCCGTGTTCGGTGAGATAGAGGCCGGCGGGCGAGGTCGGCTTGATGCCGCCGGCGGGGCTGATGTGGTCGGTGGTGACGGAGTCGCCGAAGATCGCCAGCGCGCGCGCGGCCTTGATCGAGGTGCTGGCCACGCCTTGTTGCTGGGCGAAGAAGGGCGGCTCCTGAATGTAGGTGGAGGCCGTGTCCCACTGATACACCATGCCTGCTGGTGCGGAGACCGCATCCCACAGCGGGTTGTCGGCGCCGACGTCAGCATAGATTTTGCGGTAGGCAGCGGGGTCGGTGGCGGTGTGCATCACGGCGGCGACGTCTTCGTTGCTCGGCCACAGGTCTTTCAGATACACCGGCTGACCGTCCTGGCTGGTGCCAAGGGCTTCTTTCTCAAAGTCGATGTCGACACGTCCTGCCAGCGCAAACGCCACCACCAGCGGCGGCGACATCAGGAAATTGGCCTTGACCGCCTGGTGCACGCGTGCCTCGAAGTTGCGGTTGCCCGACAGCACCGAGGCGACGACCAGATCGTGGTCGGCGATGGCTTTGTCGATTTCGGGCTTGAGCGGGCCGGAGTTGCCGATGCAGGTGGTGCAGCCGTAGCCGACCACGCTGAAACCGACCTGCTCCAACGCGTCCATCAGGCCGGCCTTGTTGAGGTATTCGGTGACCGCGCGCGAGCCGGGACCGAGGCTGGTCTTGACGTGGGCG
Organism: Gammaproteobacteria bacterium; assembly: GCA_018831045.1. Taxonomy (GTDB): domain Bacteria; phylum Pseudomonadota; class Gammaproteobacteria; order Burkholderiales; family Thiobacillaceae; genus Thiobacillus. The sequence continues at coordinate 21,706 of JAHJRA010000012.1, forward strand.
GGCGGCTTGAGGCCGAGCGCGGCGGCTTTCTTCGCCAGCAGGCCGGCCGCCAGCATCACGCCGGGGTTGGAGGTGTTGGTGCACGAGGTGATCGCGGCGATCACGACATCGCCATGTCCGAGGCTGCCGTTTCCCTTGCTGAAAAGGGTCGCGGGATCGGCCACGATGTGGTCTGGAGAGGGATGGCTGTCCAGCATTTCCTGTTCCTGAGGCGGAACGGGAAGCGGCTCCTCCTGGCTGCCGCCGCCCGACATATCGGTCTCGACATGTGATGCAGCAGGAAGGGGAGCGCGCTTCCCCATCTCGCCGCTCTTGCCGTAACCGCCGTCGGCCATTGGCTTGTCCATCAGGCCGCTGAAGGCCGACTTGAGGCCCGCCAGCGCGATGCGGTCCTGCGGCCGCTTGGGGCCGGCGACGCTGGGCTCAACCGTGGACAGATCCAGCGCAAGCGTTTGCGAGTAATCAATGTCACCTGCCTGCGGAATGCCGAACAGCCCTTGCGCCTGGTAGTAGGCGCGGATGGCATCCACCTGCGCGTCGCTGCGGCCGGTCGCGGCAAAGTACTGGCAGGTCGCTTCGTCCACCGGGAAGAAGCCCATGGTCGCGCCGTATTCCGGTGCCATGTTGGCGATCGTCGCGCGGTCGGTGACCGACATGGCGGCCACGCCAGTGCCGAAGAATTCGACGAACTTGCCGACGACTTTCGCTTTGCGCAGCATTTCGGTAATCGTCAGCACGATGTCGGTGGCGGTGACACCGGGCTTGGCCGCGCCGGTGAGGTTGACGCCGACGACGTCGGGGGTGAGGAAGTACACTGGCTGGCCGAGCATCGCGGCTTCGGCCTCGATGCCGCCCACGCCCCAGGCGACGATGCCGAGGCCGTTGATCATCGTGGTGTGGCTGTCGGTGCCGACCAGCGTGTCCGGGTAGGCGACGCCGTCTTTCTCCATCACGCCGCGCGCCAGGTATTCCATGTTGACCTGGTGCACGATGCCGACGCCGGGCGGCACCACTTTGAACGTGTCGAAGGCCTGCATGCCCCATTTCAGGAACTGGTAGCGCTCGCGATTGCGCTCAAACTCGATCTTCATGTTGAGGTCGAGCGCATCGTGGGTGCCGGCGGCGTCGACCTGAATGGAATGGTCGACCACCATGTCGACCGGCACCAGCGGCTCGATCTGCTTCGGATCCTTGCTCATTGCCTGTGCGGCCGAGCGCATCGCGGCGAGGTCAGCCAGCAGCGGCACGCCGGTGAAATCCTGCAGGATTACGCGGGCGACGGTGAACGGGACTTCCTCGGTGCGCTCGGCATTCGGCTTCCAGCCCGCCAGCTGCTTGACGTGCTCGGGGGTGACTTTGACGCCGTCGCAATTGCGCAAAACCGATTCCAGCACGATGCGGATCGACACCGGCAGGCGACCGACCGATTGGCCGAGCGCGGCTTCAAGTTTTTTCAGCGAAGCGAACTGCTTGTTGCCGCTGGCGGTGGAAAAGGAATCCTGGGTGTTGAAAGCGTCGGTCATGGCGATCTCGAAAGGGAAAGGTAAAAGTTTGGTGTAGCAAATAACGTGCGATGCGTGGGCTTAGGGTGCCTCGCGCCGCATCTGCGGGCTATTTATTGTTCCCGCCTCATCTGCGGGAAGAGGATCACGTCGCGGATGCTCGGTGAATCGGTCAGCAGCATCACCAGCCGGTCGATGCCGATGCCGCAGCCGCCGGTGGGCGGCAGGCCGTGTTCCAGCGCGCGGATGTAGTCGGCGTCGTAGTGCATCGCTTCCTCGTCGCCGGCTTCTTTTTGCCGCACCTGATCCATGAAGCGCTCGGCCTGGTCTTCGGCATCGTTCAACTCGGAAAAGCCGTTGGCCATTTCGCGGCCGGTGATGAACAGCTCGAAGCGCTCGGTAATCTCCGGCTCGCTGTCGGAACGGCGCGCCAGCGGCGACACTTCGGCCGGGTAATCAATGATGAACGTCGGCTGGATCAACAGCGTTTCGGTGGTTTCCTCGAAGAACGAAAGCTGCAGGCCGCCAAGGCCGTCCTGCGGTTTGAATTTCGCCTTCATCGCCTTGAACTGACCGATCAGCCATTCGCGGTCGTTGAGCTGCTCGACCGTGTAGTGCGGGTGGTAGTGGCGGATCGCTTCGACAATGGTGAGGCGGGCAAACGGCTGGCCGAGGTCGATTTCGTGGCCCTGGTAGGGCACCACGGTTGAGCCGGTGGCGGCGACCGCAGCCGCGCGGATCAGCGATTCGGTGAGGTCCATCAGGTAACGGTATTCGCGATAGGCCTCGTAGAACTCCATCATGGTGAACTCGGGGTTGTGGCGCGTCGACAGCCCCTCGTTGCGGAAATTGCGGTTGATTTCGAACACCTTCTCGAAGCCGCCGACCACCAGCCGCTTGAGATACAGCTCGGGCGCGATGCGCAGGAACAGTTCCATGTCGAGCGCATTGTGGTGCGTGGCAAACGGCTTGGCCGCGGCGCCGCCGGGGATCGGATGCATCATCGGCGTTTCGACTTCGAGGAACTCGCGCTCGACCATGAAGGCGCGGATCGCCTGGATGATCTTGGAACGACGCTTGAAGGTCTCGCGCGCATCGTCGTTGGTGATGAGGTCGAGGTAGCGCTGGCGGTATTTCTGTTCCTGGTCCGACAAGCCGTGGAATTTTTCCGGCAGCGGGCGCAGCGCTTTCGACAGCAGGCGGATGGCTTTCGCCTGGATAGTCAGCTCGCCCTTGTTGGTCTTGAACAGGATGCCGGTCACGCCGATGAAATCGCCCAGATCCCAGTGCTTGAACGCGTCGTGCGACTCCAGCCCGGCGTGGTCATTCGACACATACACCTGAATCTGCCCGCTCATGTCCTGCAGCGTGGCGAAGCTGGCCTTGCCCATCACCCGCTTCAGCATCATGCGGCCGGCCAGTTGCACTTCGACCACTTCGCCTTCCAGCGCTTCCTTGGTTTTGTCGCCATGGGCGGCAGCCAGCTTGCCCGCGTAATCGCGGCGCTCGAAGTCGTTGGGGAAAGCGATGCCCTGTTTGCGGATCGCGGCGAGCTTGGCGCGGCGTTCGGCAATGATCTGGTTTTCGTCGAGGATGGGGGCGGAAGTGGGTTCGGTCATGATGCCAGTTCAGTAAAAGGTGAATACGGGGATGCCGAGCGCACGGGCGGCCTCGGCCTGGTTTTTGTCGGCGGTGGCGAAACTGGTCGCGCCGTAATGGCGGGCATGCGCCAGATGCAATGCGTCCAGCGCCCGCAAGGGCAGTTCAGGAATCAGGTCGATCAGTTGTCTGGCCTCAAGAAACAGGTCGGGGGAATCGTGCTGGATGCGCCACGAATTCGCCTGCACGTCGCGGTCAAATTCGGCGAGGGCAACGCGTTCAAGCGGCAGGTCGATCTGCTGGGCGCGCCGGCGGCGCGCCAACATACAGCGGAATTCAACCAGGGTAAGCGGGCTGGAGACGACTTCATCCTGAGCATCGGCCCAGTCGAGCACATCCAGCGAGCGCGGCTCGCGGATGTAGCACTTGGCGAGTGCGCTGGTGTCGATATACGCGCTCAAAAACGCTCCTCGCGCTCTGCCGCCAGAATGGCTTCGCTGGGAACCGTTTGCATGGGCTGGCTTTCCAGAAATGCCCGCAACGAGCGCACCCGGCGCCTCGGTTCCACCGGCAAAATCCGCGCCACCGGCTCGCCATGCTTGACCACCAGCACCTCGTCGCTGTCGGCGAACATCTGGTCGGGGTGCGACAGGCCTTCTCGGGCTTCGCGGATGGTCAGGGTTTTCATGGCAAACCTCGGAATGGGGGTAAAACGTGACACAATTATAGCCAATGTGACACACCCGCCGCCAGCCTGTTTTTTGCCATGTCCGACACCCCTTTAAGCCTGCTCAACCGCGTCTTCGGCTACCCCGCGTTTCGCGGCGAGCAGGCGGCCATCGTCGATACCCTTGTTGCGGGTGGCGACGCCCTGGTGCTGATGCCCACCGGCGGCGGCAAATCACTGTGTTTCCAGATCCCGGCGCTGTTGCGCGACGGCTGTGCGGTGGTGGTGTCGCCGCTGATCGCGCTGATGCAGGACCAGGTCGCCGCCCTGAAAGAGTTGGGCATCGCTGCCGAGTTTTTGAATTCCAGCCTGGATAACGCGACAGCGGCTCAGGTCGAGCGCGAGTTCGTCACTGGCCAATTGAAGCTGCTGTATGTGGCGCCGGAACGCCTGCTCACCCAGCGTTTCCAGAGCCTGCTCGAACAGGCGCGCGTCGCGCTGTTCGCCATCGACGAAGCGCACTGCGTATCGCAATGGGGACACGATTTCCGCCCGGAATACCTGGGTTTGTCGGCCTTGCACGAACGCTTTCCGGATGTGCCGCGGATTGCCTTGACCGCGACCGCCGACACCGCCACCCGCGCCGAAATCCTCACCCGGCTTGACCTCGGCGCCGCGCGCGTGTTCGTCGCCAGCTTCGACCGCCCCAACATCCGTTACCGCATCAGCGAAAAATCCGACCCGCGCCGCCAGTTGCTCGACTTTCTGGGTGAGCACAAGGGCGAGGCGGGGATCGTATATTGCAGCACGCGCAAGAAAGTTGAAGACACCGCCGACGCGCTCAATCAGGCCGGCCTCACCGCATTGGCCTACCACGGCGGCATGGACAACGTGACGCGCCGTCGCCACCAGGAAAAATTCCTGCGCGACGACGGCGTCGTCATGGTTGCCACCCTGGCATTCGGCATGGGCATCGACAAACCCGACGTGCGCTTCGTCGCGCACACCGATTTGCCGCGCTCGGTGGAGGGCTACTACCAGGAAACCGGCCGCGCCGGGCGCGACGGCGCGCCCGCCGAAGCGTGGATGGCGTGGGGGCTGCAGGACGTCGTCACCCAGCGCCGTTTCATCGACGAGGGCGAGGCCGAAGACGCCCATAAGCGCATCGGCCACGCCAAGCTCGATGCGCTGGTCGGGCTGTGCGAAGCGGCGAGTTGCCGTCGCGTCGCGCTGTTGAGCTACTTTGGCGAAACCAGCCAGCCCTGCGGCAACTGCGACGTGTGCCTGAATCCGCCTACGCTGTGGGATGGCACCGAAGCCGCGCAGAAACTGTTGAGCGCGGTCTACCGCACCGGCCAGCGCTTCGGCGCCGGCCACGTCATCGACGTGCTGCTCGGCAAGCCGACCGACAAAGTCGACAAATTCGGCCACACCAGCCTGAGCGTGTTCGGCATCGGCGCCAGCCAGACCGACAAGGTGTGGCGCGCCGTGCTGCGCCAGCTGGTCGTCCGCGGCCTGCTGGAAGTTGATCACACCGCTTACGGCGCGTTAAAACTCACCGCCGCCGCCAAGCCCGTGCTGAAGGGCGAAGAAACCGTCATGCTGCGCGCCATCGAAGTACGTCCGGCGCGCAGCAAGAAATCCCGCTTCGCCCCCAGCTCCGGCGAGGGCGTCCACCACGACGAAGACCCGCTGTTCCTCTCCCTGCGCGCCTGGCGCCGCGAAACCGCCAACGAAAAGGGCGTGCCCGCTTATGTCATCCTGCACGACGCCACCCTGCGCGAAATCGCTGCACGTCGCCCCGCCACGCTGGCGGAACTGGGCGAGATATCCGGGTTGGGGACGAAGAAGCTGGAAGCGTACGGCGAGGCCGTGCTTGGGGTGGTGGCGGAGGGCTGAGCAAGCACGCCATCCGCTGGCTTTGACGAATGCCAAGCCTCGTCCTATAGTTAACTGAAAGGTTAATTAACCGATAGAGAAAATACGGATGAGCCCTGCAACAGACACCCTGAGCATGACCTTTGCTGCGCTGTCAGACCCCACACGTCGGGCGATGCTGGCGCGTCTGGTGCAGGGCGAGGCCTCGGTGAACGAGCTTGCCGCGCCATTCAAGATGAGCCTGCCCGCCGTATCAAAACACATCAAAGTGCTGGAAAAAGCAGGGCTGCTGATCAAGACCCGCCAGGCACAACAGCGCCCCTGCAAGATCGATGGCGAGCAACTCAAGCAAGCGGTTGACTGGATTGAACAGTACCGGCAACTGTGGGAAGGCCGCCTGGACCGTCTGGATGCCTATCTGCTGGAACTGCACGCTAGTGAATCAGCGGTCAGGCCGGCGCAGGAAATGGTGTCCAGTCCAGACGCAAGCAAGCCAATCGATACGCCGGCCAAGGCCAAAAGAAGTGCTGGAAAGCAGGCCCAATTAGCCCCAAGCCCCAAAAAACCCAAGCCCGCCACACGATCCGCACGCAACCAACCCACAGCGGAGGAGAAACCAGATGACGACAAGCTTCAACAACAAATTGGATTTGACTTTTGAGCGCATCGTCGATGTGCCGCCCCAGCTTGTCTGGCGGGCCTGGACAGAACCCGAGCTGATCAAGCAATGGTATTGCCCCTTGCCATGGAAGACGATCGATGCCGAAGTCGATGTGTGCCCCGGCGGGATTTTTCGCACCACCATGCAGTCGCCCGAAGGCAAGACGTTTTCCAACCTCGGCTGCTACCTGGAAACGGTCAAAAATGAAAAACTAGTCTGGACCAATGCCTTGTTGCCCGGCTTCCGGCCCGTCTTGATGAATGCCCCCTGCGGCGATGAATCGGTCGAATTCATGTTCACCGCCAAGGTCGAAATGGCCCCGCATGGCGAAAACGGCACCCGCTATCGCGCAACCGTTATTCATGCAGACGAGGCGGGATGCCGGATGCACGCGTCCATGGGCTTTGAAGAAGGCTGGGGCGTGGCGCTCGATCAACTGGTCGCCATGGTCAAGCGGGGCATTTGATCAAGCGGTTCCACACGATTCGAATCAACCAAGGAAAGAGATGATGAAACCGAGCGAAAACGAACGTGAGGTGGTCCTTCAGCGCGAAGTGCCATTTGTCCGGGAACTCGTCTGGAAGGCCATGACCGTGCCCGAACACCAGAACCGCTGGTGGGGCCCGGACGGCTTCAGGAACGAAAACGTGACCATGGATTTCCGGGTCGGCGGCGCGTGGACATACGAGATGGTTGGGCCCGACGGCACCCGCTACCCCAACCACACGGTGTTCAAGGAAATCACCCCGCCGTCCAGACTGGTTTTCGACCACGGCGATGGCCAGCGGATATGGTTCGAGACCTGTATCACCCTGCAGGAAACCAGCAGCGGCACCCTGATCACGCTGCGCCAGCTTTTCCCCAGTAAAGAATCCCGCGACGAGGTGGTCGAGAAATCCGGCGCCATAGAGGGAGGCAAGCAGCATCTGGCGAAGCTTGAGGCTTATCTCAAGGCGAACAGGGGTTGAAACGGGACAGCCAACTATGGCTGACTGCAACCGGCCAGTAACGGCCGGCCGGGGTAACAAATTAGAAAGACCGCCCTACGTCCCCAAGCGGTCAGTCAACGTTTGAATTCACCGGCGCTGCGCGGCTTCATCGCGCAGCGTCCGGTGGAATGATGGGTTAGAAGACGACTTTTCATTGGTAAAGCAGAGTAACAAGGTAGAAATGGTCTCCAAATGTTCTCACCGATGTGATTCCGCCTTCGCTTTTTTCTCCCTCTCTTTGTGTCACTCGGTCGCTTTCATCATAAACAAGAGAGTAAAAGATATTTGCTGCTGCTGCGCCTCCAGTAGAGCCCCAATTCCACGAGTGGTACATGGGATGAGTGCCTTCAAGCGATCGAACGGTTTGTTCGTAGTTTGGTTTGTTAAATTGAAAGCGCACCCAATGTGAATCAAATCCGGTGCGCAGTAGTAAAACCAGAAGCGGCCATACCAGTAGAGGTGCGATTGCGACTGAAGCAAGCTTCAACCAACGCCCCAAGGCCATATTCTTAATGATGCCCACAATCCAAATTATTCCCACGATGATCGCAGGGATGCCAATGATGGGAACCAGCGCAAACCAAAGATTGAATATTCGGTCAAGCTCGTTGGCTGAATAGAACAGGGCTGCGACAAGCAATTGGAGCCCGATATGAAATGGCGAGAAGAAGTTTCGCCAACCTCTCAGCGGAGGCTGGTTCACTGCGGTAGCGCGGGCGTCAGAATTGGACATCGTCGTCTAACGTTTAAGGTAAGGGGCGAGCCGCTTGCGGCGCGTCCCAGCGACCGAAGGGAGCGACTTGACCGCAATGTTAGGGGTGGATGCGCTAATCACCGCCACCAGCATCCCCGCCCCCGCCCTCAAAAGAGGAATTCTCTAGCCTAATGTGTCCGTCATCGTTGCCACCACGATCTTTTAGATCGGTTGTGACTCGTTCGGTTTTCGAATCGACTGCCAGAGACCACACTAAGACGGCACCCACAATTGGTATCAGCCAAACGAGCGCAAGCTGAAACAATTTTTGTTTAGGGGAATAGTAGGAACTGCGTGCCAGATCCAATGTGGCTTTCACGTTTAGGGCCGCAACTAACGCTAACAGTATGAGGATAATGAAACTCAAAGGAACCCCTAACGTAGAGCTAACCGGCGGCGCTTTAGCGCCGTCCAGCGACCGAAGGGAGCGAGGTTGAGCGCCATGTTAGACGGCTGCTTCAACGTGCGAACCTAAACAACACTTGCCCATTGGAAAGTTGTTCCCATGTTTGGCTAGAAGAATTGAGAATAATTATTTGCGCTAGTGCGAGTAGACGTGAATGCATGACCATGATGCGAAATATTAAGAGCATCGATTTTGCGAGTGTCGGTAGGCGGTAAATAAATGGCGTCCGGTTTGGCCGCCAGCCCTGAGATTCACGCACGATCTCGATGAACGAAATTAATGGAGCCGCCCGCAATGTTGGTAGCGATACAAGAAGCTGGCCGACTTGTGAAAATACAGGGTCAATGTTCTTCGTATCAAGATCGTCGTAATCAAGCACGGTGTCCATTTGGTGTGCCGTCTAACGTGTGAATTAAGGGGCGCCGTCAGGCGTCCCGCTTGAATGATGGGTTAGGGTGCACTAGACAGGACCTCAAGCCTGCGAAATCGCAGATGAGAGCGCCAACTTGAACAGTTCACTTAGAAGGCCCTTGACCGCCTCGGCGCCTGCCTTCTCCGCACCGCTAGACAGGGCACGCTTGACTTTGGTGATCATGGTTTCAGGCTCTTCTCCCTGTTTGAGAACGGTCGGGATGTAGCCAAGTACCGTTAGGCCGCGCAACGAGAGTCGTACCCCATAGAACTTGCTCCCTAAATCGCGGTCCTGCACTCGTATGAAGCCCTCCTCCTCCAGCCACGAGATAACGTGTTCGGCGCGTACCGCGTAAGAGAGCGCTTGAACATCGGAGGCATCGTCCGGAATCCCGCTTAGGCCAAGGTCGAGTGGCTCGATGTCAGTGGGCGCAGGGAAGCGGTCATACAGCCGCGAAAACAGACTGAGCGCAGTGCGGTTGAACTGATCGATGTTCGCGGGAATCGTATCGGTCGACATGGATGCGCTCTAACGTTTGAATTAAGGGGCGCGCTTTAGCGCGTCCCGCTTGAATGAATTGTTAGGGCTGGGCATAACCTGGCGCGCACTCTGGGTATGCATGATCGATACAAATTGCCATGCTTTTCAGTACACGGTTATGACAGCCTGCCCATGTGCATTGCTTTTCGCCTTCACCACCGTGAAACCGAACAAAGAATTCACGCCTAAATGGTTTGTCATCGAAATTTGGCCACCTGTTTGGCTCGGGGGACTTGATGGCAAAGTTAGACCTGTCATCAACGTCCAACTGCCAATGCGTGTTGCAGTGTCGGCACCGGTAGAGTCGAAGCCACGGTTGTTCGCCTACGAACTCAAACCAACGAACGAATTCTTTTTCGGATTCTCCGTAGTTAACGCAGCTAGGGAGATCAGCGCACCGGCACAGCATTGCAAGCCCTAACAGTTAATCAAGAGACCCATGGGTCCGGACATTTATTAATATAGAGACGGCTGTCATGGAGGCTTATCTTGATGATTTTTAAAATTCTTTTCAGTTCCCGGTCTCTATATTACGTTATGAAAAAGGAGACCGGCGGCAGACGGATTATGCACCTGTTTAAGACGCTCAAATATCGACGGGAAGTCGGAGATGGGATTTTGAATAGACCGCTTTCGCTGCATCAACGGCCGTTCAATGAGCAAACCCCGACCGTCTCCTCAGGGTCGATAGCGGCCAACAACAATTCAGAAACCAGCCCAGACATCACCTTGCACGGGCAAAGTGGCACCCCCTGCGATCACCCCTTCAACGCATTCCCCACCACCTCCGCCACATCCTTCGCCAGCCCCTCGACCGCCGCGATGCGCTCCAGCGCGGCACGAGCATGCGCCTGCCGGCCGGCGTCGAACTGGCGCCAGCGGTCGAAGCTGCGGGCGATGCGTGAGGCCACCTGCGGGTTCATGGCCTGCAATTCGCTGATGACGTCTGCGGCCAGGGCGTAGCCGCTGCCGTCGGCGGCGTGGAAGTGGCGCGGGTTGGCGCCGCAGAAGCCGCGGATCAGGGCATAGACGCGGTTGGGATTTTTCAGGTCGAAGGCGGTGTGTTGTATCAGTGCGCGCACGTGGGCGATGGTGCCGGGCAGGCGTGAGGTGGCCTGCACTGAGAACCACTTGTCGATGACCAGGGCTTCGGTTTGCCAGCGCGTATAAAAATCGGCGAGCGCAGCTTCTCTTTCAGGCAGGTCGAGGTTGGCGAGCGTGGCCAGCACGGCAATTTCGTCGGTCATGTTGCCGCCAGCCCCGTTGTTGCCAGCCGCGAGTTGAGTGGTGAGGCGCGGCACGACCGAGGCTTGCAGATAGTCGGCATCGCTTTCGGCCAGATAGGCGAGGCAGGCATTGCGCAGCGCGCGCTGGCCGACCTGCGCGCCGTCGGGGGCGTAGGCGGCGGTGGGGGCGAGGGCGGTCCACACGGCTTCGAGTTTGTCGCGCAGGCGGGTGGCGAGGTGGCGGCGCAGATTCACGCGCGCGGTGTGGATGGCTTCGGGGTCGATGGTGCTGCCTTGTGCAACCACGGCTTCGGCGAGCACTGCTTCGGCGGGCAGGTTGAGCGCTTCGGCGGCTTGCGCGGGGTCGCCGCGCAAGCCGTCGTCGAGTATGCGGCCGCAGGCGGCGACGAAGGCGTCGGGAATCCAGTCGCTGCTGGCGCCGCCTGCCGCGATGCCGGCGAGCAGGACGCGCGTCGCCAGCCGCTGCCCGGCTTCCCAGCGGTTGAAGGCGTCGAAATCGTGCGCCATCAGGTGCGCGAGTTCTGCGTCGGTCTGTTCGATTTCCAGCAGCACCGGTGCGGAGAAATCGCGCAGCAGCGAGGCGACGGGCGCGGCGGGAATGCCTTCGAAGACGAAGGTCTGCGTGGGCTCGGTGAGCGACAGCACGCGCGTGGTGCCGGCGGCCTCGGGCTCGCCGGCGAGTTGCAGCGGCGCGTCGCGGCCGTCTGGCAACACCAGGCCGAGCGCGACGGGGATATGCAGCACGCCTTCGACCACGGGCTGCCCCGATTCGGCCAGCCGCTTTTCGTAGGCGGTCGGCGCGAGGTGTTGCGTGAGCGTGAGCGTGTAGCGTTGGGTCGCGGCGTCGTACGCGCCGGTGGCATGCAGGCGCGGCGTGCCGGCGCGTGCGTACCAGCGGCGGAACTGTGCGAGATCGACGCCGGAGGCGTCCTGCATCGCCGCGACGAAATCGTCGCAGGTGACGGCCTGGCCGTCGTGGCGCTGGAAGTACAGATCCATACCGCGCCGGAAGCCGTCGCGCCCGAGCAGGGTGTGTATCATGCGGATGACTTCCGCGCCCTTGCTGTAGACGGTGGCGGTGTAGAAATTGTTGATCTCGGCGTAGGAGGCCGGCCGGATCGGGTGCGCCATCGGCCCCGCGTCTTCGGGGAACTGGCCGACGCGCAGGCCGCGCACTTCCTGGATGCGGGTGACCGCGCGCGAATGCGTGTCGGCGCCGAATTCCTGGTCGCGGAACACCGTCAAACCCTCTTTCAATGACAACTGGAACCAGTCGCGGCAGGTGACGCGGTTGCCGGTCCAGTTATGGAAATACTCGTGCGCCACCACGCGGTCGATGCCCTGGTAGTCGGCGTCGGTCGCGGTATCCGGGCGCGCCAGCACGTACTTGGTGTTGAAGATGTTGAGGCCCTTGTTTTCCATCGCGCCCATGTTGAAGTCGCCGACGGCGACGATCATGTAGCGGTCGAGGTCGTACTCCAGGCCGAAGCGCTGCTCGTCCCAGCGCATGGCTTTTTTCAGTGCAGCCATCGCGTGGCCGCACTGGTCGAGCTTGCCGGGTTCGACGTAGATTTCCAGCTTGACCGGGCGGCCCGACGCGGTGGAGTAGCTGTCTTCGAGCACGTCGAGCTTGGCCGCGACCAGCGCGAACAGATACGCCGGTTTGGGGAAGGGGTCTTCCCAGCGCACCCAGTGCCGCGTTGCGTCGTCGTCGCACGCGCCGGCGGCGACGGGATTGCCGTTGGACAGCAGGTGCGGAAAACGCGCGCGCTCGGCTTCCACCGTGCAGCTGAATTTCGCCATCACGTCCGGCCGGTCCGGGTAGAAAGTGATGCGGCGGAAGCCCTCCGCCTCGCACTGGGTGAAATAGCCGTCCTTGGAACGGTACAGGCCGGAGAGCTGGGTGTTCTGGTCCGGGTGAATGTGCACCGTGGTTTCAAGCTGAAACGTGTCGGGCAGTGGCGCGGTGATGGTCAACAGGTCGTCGGCACAGGTGTAACACGTCGGGTCGACTGCAGCGCCGTCGAGCGTCAGGCTCACCAGTTCCAGCGCCTCGCCATTTAGCACCAGCGGGCCGGCCAACGCCGCCGGATTGCGTCGGCAGGCGAGACGGGTTCTGACTTCGTCATGGCCCTCGAGAATTGCTACATGCAAATCGACCGTGTCGATCAGCCAGACGGGTGGGGCGTAATCCTTGAGGAATAGCGTGACGGGGGTTTCGGTGCGCATGGGGTCTCCGGCGGCAGATAGATATCAGTTAGACGAGGGAGCGGCTCACACCCAGTTTTCAACAACGAGGCCGGGGTAATCCCTGAAATCCGCTTCGTTGTTGGTGATGAGCGTTAGGCCAAGGCTTGCAGCGTGCGCGGCGATCAACCGGTCCAGCGCGTCGCGGCGGCGGTCACGTACTGCGGCAGCTAAAACACCGTATTGCACCGCAACGGCGTTATCGAGCGGCAGCACGGGCAAGTAGGCGAGTAGGTCATCCAGTGCGCGTTCGGCTTCACGCTTGATGCTGGGATCGCGTTCGACGCCGTGGCGCAATTCGGCCAGGGTGACGACGGAGATAACCAGATCGCCGTAGTTGAATTCCTGAAAACGTCGCAGCAATTCGGGTGGGTGGCGCTGGATGAGGTGGATGCAGATGTTGGTGTCGAGCAGGTAACGCATGGGCTTATTTGCCGCCCGCCGGTTTGTACTCCGGGCTGTCCTGATGCACGGCGGGGCTTTCTCCGATACCGCTCCAGTCGCGTTCCTTCTGTTCGTGGAATTCGCGGCCTTCGGCCATGAAGCCGGGCGGGAAAGCGGCGAACGCCTCGGCCAGTCCGGTCAGCTTGCGTTTGACGACAGGACGCAGGACGAGGGTGTCGCCGACTTTCTCGATTTCGACATCCTGGCTGGCTTCGACGATGGCTAATTCTTTTGGAATTCGTACGGCCAGCGAGTTGCCGCTTTTGAAGACGCGTGTGAGCATGGTGAATCTCCCGTGTATATACAGGATATACACCCGCCGTGGTGGGCGCAAGCCATTGTTTACACGCCCTGTTTCAGGCTCGCCTCGATAAAGATATCGAGGTCGCCGTCCAGCACTTTCTGCGTGGCGGAGGTTTCGACGTTGGTGCGCAGGTCCTTGATGCGCGAGTTGTCCAGCACGTAGGAACGGATCTGGTGTCCCCAGCCCACGTCGGATTTGCCGGCTTCGAGTTTGTCCTGTTCGGCCTGGCGCTTGCGCAGTTCGGCTTCGTACAGCTTCGATTTCAGCATCGACATCGCTTCGGCGCGGTTCTTGTGCTGCGAACGATCATTCTGGCACTGCACCACGATGTTGGTGGGCAGGTGGGTAATGCGCACTGCGGAGTCGGTCTTGTTGATGTGCTGGCCGCCGGCGCCGGACGCGCGGTAGGTGTCGACGCGCAGGTCGGCGGGATTGATATCCACTTCGATGGATTCATCCACCTCCGGATACACAAAGATGCTGGCGAAGCTGGTGTGGCGGCCGCCGGACGAATCGAATGGCGATTTGCGCACCAGGCGGTGGACGCCGGTTTCGGTGCGCAGGGTACCGTAGGCGTAGTCGCCTTCGATCTTGATCGAGGCGGACTTGATGCCGGCGACGTCGCCTTCGGATTCTTCCAGCAGCTCGGCCTTGAAGCCTTTGCGTTCGGCGTATTTCAGGTATTGCCGCAACAGCATCGAGGCCCAGTCGCAGGCTTCGGTGCCGCCGGCGCCGGCCTGGATGTCGATGAAGCAGTTGTTGGGGTCGGCCGGGTTGTTGAACATGCGGCGGAATTCCAGCGTCGACACATCCTTTTCCAGGCTGGCGATGTCGGTTTGCACGGCGGCCAGCGTGTCTTCGTCGTCTTCTTCGCGCGCCATCTCGAACAGTTCGGCTGCGTCCTTCAGCCCGGAAGCGACGCGGTCGAGCACCAGCACGACGTCTTCCAGCGACTTGCGTTCGCGGCCCAACTCCTGGGCGCGGGCAGCGTCATTCCAGAAATCGGGCGCTTCGGACAGGCGGACAACTTCTTCTAGACGATCCTGTTTGTGATCGTAGTCAAAGAAACCCCCTGAGTTGGGTGGAACGGGCGCCTAGATCGGCGAGTTTGGCTTCAATCTGATTGAGGGATTCGGCTTCCATGGCGGGGCATTTTACAGGGCGGAAAAGCCGCGCATTATAGCCCAGGCGAGCACCAGCCCCAGACCCACCGCACTCATGCCTGCTGCTGCATGGCGCGCCATTTGCCAGCCGCCGATGAACAGCGCCAGCGCCGATTTGAACAGCAGATTGGCCAGCGTGGCGATGATGACGACATTGACGACCGCCGCAACGGGCAGCTTGTCCAGATTGAACAGGCGAAGGCTGGACAGCGTGATGGCGTCGACATCGGTCAACCCCGACACCAGTGCCACGGCATACAGGCCACGCGTACCCAGCCAGTCGGACAGCCAGGCCGAGGCCAGCAGCACGGCGGCATACATCAGGCCGAAGCCAAGGGCGGTGCGCAATTCAGTGGGGTTGCCCATTGCCAGGGTGGGCAGTTCACCTTGCGGCTGCAGCCGGTATACGCCATACGCCGCACCAAGGCCGCCGACGAACAGCCCGCCGATCAAGACCGGCAGCAGCTGCGGCAACACCCCCGGGGCCAGTACGGTCGTCAACACACCCAGTCGAACCAGCACCATCAGATTGGCCAGCACGATGACGATCACCGCGACTGGGATCATCGCGTGGTTGGCGCGGGCGTGGCGGCTGAATGACAGCGTGGTGGCGGTGGATGAAACCAGGCCGCCGAGCAGACCCAGAATCACCGCGCCCCGCTTCTGGCCCACCAGCCGCAAGGCGGCATAGCCCGCCAGACCGACGCCGACGATCAACACCACCATCCACCAGATCTGATACGGATTGAGTGCGCCGTAGGGGCCGTAATTCCGGTTCGGCACCAGCGGCAGGATGATCAGCGAAAGGACTGAAAACTGCAGCACCGACAACAGGTCGCGCCGCGTCATATGCTCGCTCCAGCCGCGCAATTCGGGCTTGAAATACAGCAGCATGGTCGCCGCAATGCCGAGCATCACCGCCAGCTGGATTTCGTTGTGCCACACCAGCACGCCGAGGCTGTAGCACAGCATCAGCGCCGCCACCGTGGTGGTCCCAGGATCGCCTGCCGGCTGCGGATCGCGCAGATAGGCGGCAATCATCATGGCGCCCACCAGCAGCAACCCTACCGCGATCAACCATTGCTCACCCAGCGTGGTTGCCAGATGCGTGGTCAGCACACCCAGCAGGGCTGTCAATGCAAAGGTGCGCAGCCCTGCCTTGGCCGCCGGGTTGCGTTCGCGTTCCAGCCCCATCAGCAGTCCGATCGCCAGCGCCACCACATAGCGCGGCAGGGTGGACAGTTCGGCAGGTAGCCAGGTAAGGGCTTCGTTCATCTCAGGCGGTGGACTTAATGCACCACGTCATTGCGGTGACGCAGCCATATCGCTGTCATGACGCTGCTGATGAACAGCCCAAACACCCAGACGATGGTGTGGATGTGCCAGTCCGCGCGAACCATCAGGGCGTACGCGCCGGTCAACAGCAGGATGCTGATGTTTTCGTTGAAATTTTGCTGGGCGATGGAGTGGCCCGCACCCATCAACAGATGGCCGCGATGTTGCAGCAAGGCGTTCATCGGCACGACGAAAAAAGCGGCGAGCAATCCAAGCAGAATGAGCAGGAACACAGCCAGGGCCAGGCTTTCGACCCAGATCAGTGAAATGGGTATCAGACCCAGCACGATGCCGGCAGGCAGGGTGCGGATGGCGTGTTCGAGGCGGACATATTTGCCCGCGAGGATGGAACCCAGCGCAATGCCAACGGCGGTGGCGGCGGTGAGCTGGGTGGCTTCGCTGAGGCCGAATTTAAGGTTCAGCGCGGCCCAGGCGATGATCAGCAGACGCAGGGTGGCGCCGACGCCCCAGAACAGGGTGGTGACCGCGAGCGAAACCTGGCCGAGCGGGTCGCGCCACAAAAGCATGAAGCTGTGGCCAAAGTCATGCAGCAGGAACAGGGGGGATCGATTGGCCGGTTTGTGGTCGATAGGCAGGCGCGGAATGAACAGATTGATGGCGGCCGCGCCCAGGTACAGGCCGGTGGTCACGATAATGGCGAACTTGGGCGCGATGAACAGGCCGCCCGCACCCAGACTGATCAGGATGGACTCGGCCAGTTGCGGGTTGATCAGTGCGCCGCCAATGATGGCGCCCAACACAATGGCCGCGACGGTGGTGCCCTCCATCCAGCTGTTGGCAATGACGAGTTTTTCGGGCGGCAGCAGTTCGGTGAGGATGCCGTATTTGGCGGGGGAATACATGGCCGCACCGATGCCGACAATGACATAGGAGAGGAGCGGATGCAGGCCGCCGAGCATGGCGAGGCAGCCGACGAATTTGACACTGTTGGCGATCAGCATGACACGGCCTTTGGGCAGTGCGTCGGCAAACGATCCGACCAGGGGCGCGAGCACGATGTAGGCGATCACGAAAACGGTTTGCAGCAGCGGCGAGTGCCAGTCCGGTGCAGCAAAAAACACCAGCAAACCGATGGCAGCGAAGAGCAGGGCGTTGTCGGCCAGGGCCGACATGAACTGCGCGAGCAGAATGGTATAAAAAGCGCGGTTCAAAGTAAGGGTTCGAATTGGATGGGGCGGAAAGTGTGAGTTTGCAATGCGTTCATTGCGATCAAACGCGTGAGATTACAGCAACTTGGTTTGCATCATGTTTCATGACACGGGGCTTTGTGGTTGAATAAAATTCTTTATTGACCCCAAGACCTCGTTTTATGGCTGACCGCAGACTGCAAGTATTCTATACCGTTGCCAAACAGCTCAGCTTTACCAAAGCGGCCGATATCCTTTACATGACCCAGCCGGCCGTGACTTTTCAGGTCAAGCAGCTGGAAGAGCATTTCAACACCCGCCTGTTCGAGCGCAGCCACGGCAAAATTTCACTCACGCCAGTGGGTGAAATGGTGCTGGGCTACGCTGAACGCATTCTGGCTCTAAGTGGCGAAATGGAAGCGCGGGTGGGCGAGTTGACCGGGCAGGTAACCGGCCCGCTGATGATCGGCGCATCGACCACCATTGCGGAATACCAGTTGCCGCGCATTCTCGGTGAGTTCAAGGCGCGCTTTCCGCAGGTGCAGGCGCGTTTGACGGTAGCCAATTCGGAAACCATTGCCGCCAAGGTGGCCGACCATTCACTCGATGTAGGCCTGATCGAGGCGCCTTCACACGACCCCAATCTGACTACGCTGGCCTGTTGTGAAGATGAGCTGGTGATGATTTGTGCGCCAACCCATGCGCTGGCTGCCCATACGAGCGTGACCGCTCGCGACATTGCTGATCAGCCTTATGTGTCACGTGAGCATGGCTCGGGCACGCGTGAGGTGGTGGATGAATTCTTCAAGGACAATGGCGTCAACCCAGACGATCTGCATATCGAGATGGAGCTCGGCAGCCGGGAAGCGATCAAGGGGGCGGTCGAAGCCAATCTGGGTGTCGCAATCATGTCGGCGTCCACCGTTGCTAAGGAGCTTCAGCTCGGCACCCTGGTTGCGCTGCAGCTCAGCCCACGGCTGACGCGTGAGTTATCGATGGTTTACGCACCGAGAAAATTCCGCAGCAAGCTGCTCGATTCCTTCATTAGCTTCGTAGAAGTCAAGTTTCAGCAATGTGGGCTGGAGGCGTCTCCAATCAAGCGTACGGTCAAAGGGCGCGCACGCTGATGCGTGACAGCAAGCGATTGGCAACCATTTTTCGGTCGCTGTCTGAACCGAGGCAGCAGGCTTTGCTGGAATACGCAGAGTTTCTGGCCGGCAAGGAAGGCGCCGAAGTGGCTGCGGCGCCACCTACCGAGCCGCTACCGATTCCGCGTCCCGAGCAGGAAAACGTGGTGAAGGCGATCCAGCGATTGACGCAGACTTACCCGATGCTGGAGCGTAACAAGATTTTTCATGAGGCTTCGGCGCAGATGACCCGGCATTTGATCCACGGCGTGCCAGCGGTTGAGGCAATCGATGAGCTTGAACGGATTTTCGCGCGGCAGTATCAGGAACATCGTGACGCGCTGGCAGCGCTTCAGGCGTCGACGGATACCGATTGAACGCAGGTGCCCGTCCAACGACGGGCAAGGTGTTCAGTGTTGCCGGCGAACGCGGACGATAAGGTCGATGCCTTCGGTCACCATTCCGTCCGGCAATTGAGGTAAACCTGAAATCTGCACCGAGCGGGCATCGATGTCGGACAGCTTGCCGCTGTCAACTTCGTACAGATGGTGGTGCGGGCTGGTGTTGGGGTCGTAGAACACCTTGCTGGGGTCGACGATCACTTCGCGTACCAGGCCCTTGTCCAAAAACAGCTTGAGCGTGTTGTAGACCGTGGCCTTGGAGGTTTCAGAGTGGCGGGTATTGACGAAAGCCATCACCTGGTCGGCCGAGAGGTGTTCCTGGCGTGAAAACAAGGCATGCGCAATCTCGATCCGTTGATGGGTCGGATTGATATCGTGGCTACGTAACAGCCCGGCCATGTTGTCTCGCGTGTAATCCATGCGCGCAATGATAATGGGCAATCTGGACTTTGTCTAATCTCCGGAATAGGTATGACTATCATCTGGAGGCGTCGCCCAAGTCGAGGTAACACGCCAAAAACCGGTACAATCTATACCATCATTTTGGAAATGGAATCCTGTGGTTACGCTCACCCGACTCGATAGCACGCAGCCTGACTTTCAGGCTCGCCTGACCCAGTTGTTGCAGTTTGACGATGCCGCCGATGCGGCTATTGAACTGACGGTGGCCGGCATTTTGCAGGATGTCAAAATGCGTGGCGATGCTGCTGTGCTTGAATACACCGAGCGCTTTGATCGCCTGGCAGCGCCGTCGCTGGCCAGTCTGGAGTTGAGCGCCACGCAGTTGCAGGAC
Organism: Gammaproteobacteria bacterium; assembly: GCA_018831045.1. GTDB lineage: Bacteria > Pseudomonadota > Gammaproteobacteria > Burkholderiales > Thiobacillaceae > Thiobacillus. Next base: position 41,323 of record JAHJRA010000012.1, read on the forward strand.
GCGCTCGACCATTTGCCCGCAGCCACCCGTCTGGCGCTGGAGGCCGCAGCCGAACGCGTGCGGCGCTATCACGAGAAGCAAACCCAGGCATCGTGGACGTATACCGAAGATGACGGCACGGTATTGGGGCAGAAAATCACCCCGCTGGACCGGGTCGGCCTGTATGTTCCAGGCGGCAAGGCAGCGTATCCGTCGTCCGTCTTGATGAACGCGATTCCGGCCAAGGTGGCGGGCGTGGGTGAACTCATCATGGTGGTGCCGACGCCGGGCGGTGAACACAATCAGCTGGTGCTGGCTGCTGCTGCGATTGCCGGGGTGGATCGCGTATTCACCATCGGTGGCGCACAGGCCGTGGCGGCGTTGGCGTACGGCACCGCAACCGTGCCGCAGGTCGATAAAATCGTAGGGCCTGGCAATGCCTATGTCGCCGCAGCCAAGCGCCGCGTGTTCGGTACGGTCGGCATCGACATGATTGCCGGACCCTCCGAAATTCTGGTGATTGCCGACGGCAATACCCCGCCGGAATGGGTGGCGATGGATTTGTTTTCGCAGGCCGAGCACGATGAGATGGCGCAGTCGATTTTGCTGTCGCCCGATGCCGCCTATCTCGATGCGGTGGCAGCAGCGATCGACAAACTGATCACGGAAATGCCCCGCAGCGAAGTGATTCGCACCTCCCTGACCAATCGCGGTGCGTTGATCAAAACGCGTGATCTGGCTGATGCCGCCGCGATTTCAAACAGCATTGCGCCCGAACATCTGGAGTTGTCGATTGGCGACCCCGATGCGTTGCTGCCCCTGCTCAAGCACGCCGGGGCGATTTTCATGGGCAAGAATACCTGCGAGGCGCTCGGCGATTATTGCGCAGGCCCGAATCACGTCTTGCCGACTTCGCGCACCGCACGTTTCTCGTCACCGCTGGGTGTCTACGATTTTCAGAAGCGCAGCAGCCTGATCCACGTGTCGCAAGCGGGTGCGCAGACGCTCGGCAAGATTGCAGCCACGCTCGCATACGGCGAGGGCTTGCAGGCACACGCGCGCTCTGCTGAATATCGCCTGATCCACAAATGAACCCGCTGCAGCCATGAGCCAGTACTGGAGTGCCGTGGTGCATGGCCTGACGCCGTATGTGCCGGGTGAGCAACCCAAGCTCGACAATCTGGTCAAACTCAACACCAACGAGTGTCCCTACGGCCCCAGCCCAAAAGTGCTTGAAGCGGTGCGTGCCGAAGCGGCCGATACGCTGCGTCTGTATCCCGATCCGAATTCCGACCGCCTGCGCGCGGGCATTGCCGCCTTTCATGGGGTGAATGCTGATCAGGTGTTTGTGGGCAATGGCTCGGACGAGGTGTTGGCGCATGCCTTTATGGCCTTGCTCAAGCACGATATGCCGATTCTGTTTCCGGATGTCAGCTACAGTTTTTATCCGGTGTATTGCGGCTTGTATGAAATCGCGTACCGTCATATTCCGCTTACGGATTCGTTCGAGATCAAGGTCGATGATTATCTGGAACCCAACGGCGGCGTGATTTTCCCCAACCCCAACGCACCGACAGGGCGTTTGCTGGCGTTGAATGAGATTGAGCGCCTGTTGGCGGGCAATCCGGATTCAGTGGTTGTGATCGATGAAGCGTATATCGATTTTGGGGGCGTGTCGGCGGTGAGTCTGGTGGCGCGCTTTCCCCAGTTGCTGGTGACGCGGACGCTGTCCAAATCGCATGCGCTGGCCGGGTTGCGTGTGGGGTATGCCATTGGGCAACCGCTTTTGATCGAGGCACTCAATCGCGTCAAGGACAGTTTCAATTCCTATCCGCTCGATCGGTTCGCGCAGGCGGGTGCGCTGGCCTCGATGCAGGATCATGCTTATTTCGAGGCGCTTTGTGCCAGGGTGGTGGCGACCCGTACTCGCCTGGTGGCCGCAATGGCCGAAATGGGGTTCGACGTGTTGCCATCGGCGGCCAATTTCATTTTTGTGCGTCACCCTGCCCACGACGGCGCCGAACTGGCTGCAAGTCTGCGTGAGCGCAACATCATCGTGCGTCATTTCAAAAGTCCAGCCCGCATTGCGTCTTTTTTGCGCATCACCGTAGGCACCGATGCGCAATGCGATGCGTTAGTCGCCGCATTGAAAGCAATCGTGGCCTGATAGAATTCCCTTACAGTTTTTATATTCGACGCCATGCGCACCGCAACCGTTACCCGCAACACTCTGGAAACCCAGATTACCGTCAGCCTCAATCTTGATGGCACCGGCGCAGCCAGGCTCGCGACCGGTGTGCCCTTTCTGGACCACATGCTGGATCAGATTGCTCGCCATGGCCTGATTGATCTGGATATCCAGGCTACGGGTGATTTGCACATCGATGCACACCACACGGTCGAAGACGCCGGCATTACGTTCGGTCAGGCTTTTGCACAGGCGCTGGGCGACAAGAAAGGCATCCGCCGCTACGGCCATGCCTATGTACCGCTCGACGAGGCTTTGTCGCGGGTGGTGATTGATTTGTCAGGTCGCCCGGGAATCGAATATCACGTTGATTACACGCGGGCACGTATTGGCGATTTCGATGTGGACCTGTTTCTTGAGTTTTTTCGTGGCTTTATCAACCATGCGGGCGTCACGCTGCACATCGATAACCTGCGCGGCATCAACGCGCACCATCAGGCCGAGACGATTTTCAAGGCGTTTGGCCGCGCGCTACGCATGGCGGTTGAGCCCGATACACGTATGGGCGATGTGATGCCGTCGACCAAGGGGTGCCTGTGAGCATGGTCGATATTGCCGTTGTCGATTACGGCATGGGGAACCTGCGATCGGTGTCCAAAGCCATTGAACACGTGGCTCCAGCCATGACGGTCGTGGTCACCTCCGATCCGAAGGTGATTGCCGAGGCGGGACGTGTGGTGTTTCCCGGGCAGGGTGCGGCACCCGACTGCATGCGTGAAATTGATGCGCGTGGTCTGCGTCAGGTCATCATTGACGCTGCACACAGCAAGCCTTTTCTGGGTATCTGCATGGGCATGCAGGTGCTGTTCGAGCACAGCGAGGAAGGCGATACCGCCTGTCTTGGCATATTGCCCGGTACCGTGCAGCGCTTTCCCCGCGAGGCGATGGTTGACGCGGATGGCAACAAGCTCAAGGTGCCGCACATGGGCTGGAACAACGTCCATCAGACGGGGCCGCATCCACTGTGGGCCGGGATTGAGGAAGGCGAGCGTTTCTATTTCGTCCACAGCTATTTCGTACAGCCGGCCATGCCGGACGTGATTGCCGGGTTTTCGCATTACCCGTTTCCGTTTACCTGTGCTGTTGCAACGGCCAATATATTCGCGGTTCAGTTTCACCCGGAAAAAAGCCAGAACGCCGGGATGGCGTTGCTGGGTAATTTCGTCACATGGAATCCGGGCGAGGGCGAAGCTGCATGCGATATGTCTGGTGCAACTTGCGCCTGAGTTTTTTGGTTAATTCGTCCCTCAACTTTTCTTCTGTACGACCATGCTGATTATTCCTGCGATTGATCTTAAAGACGGCCATTGCGTACGCCTCGAACAGGGCGAAATGGACACGGCCACCGTGTTTTCCGAGGACCCTGCCGCGATGGCACGCCACTGGAAAACGCTAGGCGCACGTCGCCTGCATCTGGTCGACCTCAACGGCGCGTTTGCCGGCAAGCCGATCAACGACGCGGCGATCCGCTCCATCGTTGAAGCGGTGGGGGATGACATGCCGGTGCAGTTGGGCGGTGGCATCCGCGACCTTGCCACGATCGAACGCTATCTCGACGACGGCGTGCGCTACGTCATCATTGGCACCGCTGCGGTGAAAAACCCCGGCTTTCTGCACGAAGCCTGCGATGCCTTCCCGGGTCATGTGATGGTCGGGCTCGATGCCAAGGATGGCAAAATCGCGGTCGAAGGCTGGTCCAAGATCACTGGCCACGACGTGATCGATCTGGCCAAGCGGTTTGAAGGCTATGGCGTCGAGGCCATCATCTATACCGACATCGGCCGTGACGGCATGTTGAACGGAGTCAATATCGAGGCCACCCAAAAGCTGGCGCAGGCGCTGTCGATTCCGGTGATTGCCAGTGGCGGCATTACCAACCTTGACGATGTGCGGGCGCTCTCGACCGTTGCCAAGGATGGCATCATCGGCGCGATCACGGGGCGCGCGATTTATCAGGGTTCACTCGACTTTGTTGCCGCGCAAAAGCTGGCCGACGAGTTGGCTGGCGGCGTCTTCGGCGTCTGAGCTGTATAGATTAGCCATGCTTGCAAAGCGCATCATTCCTTGCCTCGATGTCACCAATGGGCGTGTCGTCAAAGGCGTCAATTTCGTCGAACTGAAGGATGCCGGTGATCCGGTTGAAATCGCGCGCCGCTACAACGAAGCGGGCGCGGATGAACTCACCTTTCTCGATATCACGGCCACGTCCGACAACCGCGATCTGATTCTGCACATCATCGAAGCGGTTGCGTCTGAGGTGTTTATTCCCTTGACGGTTGGCGGTGGCGTGCGTGCAGTGGCGGATGTGCAGCGCCTGCTGAATGCGGGCGCCGATAAGGTGGGCATCAATACCTCGGCCGTTCTCAATCCGCAATTGGTGAAGGATGCGGCCGACCGCTACGGCAGCCAGTGCATCGTGGTGGCGATCGATTCCAAACGCGTGGGCGACCATTGGGAGGTTTTTACCCATGGCGGTCGCACTGCCACCGGACTCGACGCGGTCGAGTGGGCGAAAAAGATGGCCAGCCTGGGCGCGGGTGAACTGTTGCTCACCTCGATGGATCGCGACGGCACCAAGAGTGGCTTCGATCTCGAGCTCACCCGAGCGATTTCCGATGCGGTCGATATCCCCATCATCGCCAGCGGCGGTGTCGGCAACTTGCAGCATCTGGTGGATGGCATCCGCGAAGGCCATGCCGATGCGGTGCTGGCGGCGAGCATTTTCCACTTTGGCGAATACGGCGTGGACGAAGCCAAGCGCTACATGAAGCAGCACGGTATCGAGGTGCGGCTGTGAGCGATTGGCTCGACGCCGTCAAATGGGATGCGCAGGGCCTAGTGCCGGCCATCGCCCAGGATGCGGCAACCAATGAAATTTTGATGGTGGCGTGGATGAACCGCGAGGCGCTGGAAGAAACGGCTCGCACCCTGCGCGGGGTGTACTGGTCGCGCTCCCGCAATCGGTTGTGGCGCAAGGGCGAGGAGTCGGGTCATGTGCAAAATATCAGTGAAATTCGCCTGGACTGCGACAACGATGTGGTGCTGCTGAAAATTGAACAAGTGGGCGGGATCGCTTGTCATACCGGGCGGCGTTCGTGTTTTTTCCAGAAGCTCGATAACGGGCGCTGGGTCACGACTACCCCGGTGCTGAAAACGCCCGACGAGATCTACCGCAAATGAGCGATATCCTGGATCGTTTGGCCGAGACGCTGGAAGCACGCAAAACGGCTGCGCCTGACAGTTCCTACGTAGCCAGACTATACGCCAAGGGCACCGATGCAATCCTGAAAAAGATCGGAGAAGAGGCGACCGAAACCGTGATGGCAGCCAAGGATGACCAGGCCGAAAAGATCATCTACGAAATCGCCGATTTGTGGTTTCATACCTTGGTGCTGCTGGCACACAAGGGCCTTAAGCCAGCCGATGTGCTGAACGAACTGGCACGTCGTGAGGGCCTGTCCGGTCTGGTGGAAAAGGCGAATCGACATGAGTGACTGTATTTTCTGCAAAATCGTTGCTGGCCAGTTGCCATGCAGCAAGGTCTATGAAGACGATGAGCTGCTGGCGTTTCACGATATTCACCCGTTCGCGCGCGTGCATGTCCTGATCATTCCAAAGGCACACGTCGCGTCGCTGGCTGATTGCACGTCCGAACACGAACGGCTGCTTGGCAGGATCCTGTTGCTGGCGCCGCATTTGGCAAAGGAATTCGGGCTCGAAACGGGCTTCAAGACATTGATCAATACCGGGCGCGGCGGCGGTCAGGAAGTGTTCCATCTTCACGTACACGTATTTGGCGGCGGTGATCCCGCTGCGCGCAGTTAATTAAAGGAGATTCATCATGGGAAGCTTCAGCATATGGCATTGGTTGATTGTGCTGGTCATTGTGTTGCTTGTATTCGGCACCAAAAAGCTGAAGAACATCGGCAGTGACCTGGGCGGGGCAGTCAAGGGATTCAAGGAAGGCGTGAAAGACGATCCGTCAAAGCTGAACGAATCGGCTGATTCAGGCCGGACCATCGACGTTGAAGTCAAAGACAAACATCAGAGCTAAGGGGCAGGCTAGACGTCACGCGGCATTTCCTTGGATTTTGCAACTGGGACCGTTTAGCTGATTTATGTTTGATATCGGATTTTCCGAGATGGTCGTTGTGGGTGTGGTTGCGTTGATTGTCATCGGACCAGAGCGCCTGCCCAAAGTCGCGCGTACGGCGGGCCATTTGTATGGCCGTTTGCAGCGCTACGTGTCGTCGGTGAAATCGGATATCAGCCAGGAAATCCAGTTGGATGAAATTCGGCGTGCAGGGCAGGATTTCAAGGAATCGATCCAGTCGGCCGCATCTGATGTCGGACAGCAGGCAACGGTAGTGGATGATTATCTGCGCAATGAAATCAACAGCGTCAATCAGGGATTGACGTCGATAACGCTCGATGCGGAGCAGGCCGAGCTTAACCCCGTCAAGCTGGAGACGCCGGCCCAGCAAAGCCTGCCGCTTGATGCGCCTGACCAGAACGCCCAAGCGTTCACACCCTCTGCTGTGGTGGAAACGGCACGTGTCGATCACGCTGAAAAATCCGCATGAGCCAAACTGAAGACGGTTTTATTTCGCATCTCATCGAAATGCGTGATCGTTTGTTGCGCGCGGTGCTTGCGATTGTCCTGATTTTCATCTGCCTGTTTCCCTGGGCGCAGGATTTATATGCGCTGCTCGCGCAGCCCATGCTGGCTGCGCTGCCCAAAGGCGGACAGATGATCGCGACTGATGTCACGACGCCGTTCTTCGTTCCGATCAAGGTCACTATGATGGCGGCATTTTTGCTGGCGCTACCGTGGGTGTTCTATCAGGTGTGGGCGTTTGTTGCGCCAGGGCTCTACCAGCATGAAAAACGCCTGGGTGCGCCATTGGTGGTTGCCAGCGTAATCCTGTTTTTACTGGGAATGGCGTTTGCCTACTTCCTGGTGTTCCCGGTGGTTTTTGGCTTTGTTGTTGGCGTGGCACCGGTGGGTGTGGCGGTGATGACCGACATCGGCAAATACCTCGATTTTGTCATGACGCTGTTTATCGCGTTTGGCATAACCTTCGAAGTGCCGGTTGCAGTGGTCTTGCTGGTCAAGATGAACATGGTGTCGGTGGCCAAGCTGCGCGAAATCCGTCCTTATGTCATCGTCGGCGCTTTTGTCATCGGCGCGATTTTTACTCCGCCCGACATTATTTCGCAGTTCATGCTGGCGGTGCCATTGTGGGTGTTGTACGAAGCTGGAATCATCGTGGCAGCCATGATCACAAAGCGGAAAGCTGATGAGTCGGATTACGTGCCCATGTCTGAAGCGGATATGGATTCCGAGCTTGACCGCATCGAAACGAGCCAGGCAGACCCCGGCGTTGAATCCGGGCCGCACGACCTGAAGTAGTGTCGAGCGCTGCGCGATTCCGGATGTGGATGCAAAGTCGCCAATAAAAATAGTTTTTGGGGAGGGTGTATGGATGCTTTGAAATCAGGCGGAGATGTGCTTTTTGTATTGCTGGGGGGCATCATGGTCTTGGCCATGCATGCGGGGTTTGCCTTCCTTGAACTGGGTACCGTCCGCAAAAAAAACCAGGTCAATGCACTGGTCAAAATCCTCACGGATTTTTCGATTTCCACCATTGCCTATTTTTTTATTGGCTACAGCATCGCCTACGGCGTCAGTTTTTTTTCCAGCGCAGAGGTATTGTCTGCCCAAAATGGCTATGAGCTGGTCAAGTTCTTTTTTCTGCTGACGTTTGCGGCGGCGATTCCAGCCATCGTGTCAGGCGGAATTGCCGAACGCGCACGCTTCAATCCGCAACTCGCTGCGACCTTTGCCCTGGTTGGCCTGGTTTATCCTTTTTACGAAGGTATCGTCTGGAATGGCAACTACGGCATTCAGGCATGGCTGGAAGCGACAACAGGTGCCAAATTCCATGACTTTGCGGGTTCGGTGGTGGTGCATGCTGTGGGTGGCTGGATCGCGTTGCCGGCGGTGTTCTTTCTCGGTGCGCGACGGGGTCGATATACCAAGGACGGCATGGTCTCGGCGCACCCGCCCTCCAATATCCCCTTCCTGGCACTGGGCGCCTGGATCCTGACGGTAGGCTGGTTTGGCTTTAACGTGATGTCGGCGCAGTTGATCGAAGCGGTTTCTGGCCTGGTGGCGGTGAATTCGTTGATGGCGATGGTGGGCGGTACCCTGGCCGCCCTGCTGATCGGCAAGAATGACCCCGGCTTCATACATAACGGACCCCTGGCTGGGCTGGTCGCGGTATGCGCGGGCTCCAATCTGATGCATCCACTGGGGGCACTGGCGACGGGTCTGGTAGCCGGGGCGTTGTTTGTGTGGATGTTCATGGTGACGCAGAACAAATGGAAGATTGATGATGTGCTGGGAGTCTGGCCATTGCATGGCCTGTGCGGTGCGTGGGGCGGGATCGCTGCAGGCATATTTGGCAGCAAGCTGTTGGGAGGGATCGGTGGCGTCAGTTTGTTGGCGCAACTGATTGGCACGTTGGGGGGGGTGGCGGTAGCCTTGATTGGCAGCGTGTTGGTGTATGGCACCTTGCAACGATTTGTTGGCCTGAGGCTCGATGCGGAAGAGGAATTCACCGGTGCTGACCTCAGCATTCACAAAGTATCTGCTACGGCTGAACGCGAAACGAGCTGGTGACTTTTCAGTTCTTGTTCTGCCTTTTCAGGTAGGCGCGGCGTTCGGCGCTTAGCTGTTCGAGTTCCCGGTCTACGTGCCGCACATCCGGATGTTGTTTGGTGAATTTCAGCAATAGTTCGGTGCGTTTGATGCGCAACTCAACCCGTTTCTTGTCGAGTCCTTCGAGGTAGGCATCTGGTGGGTTGGCGGGGTTGTCTTGGCCAAGCAGCGGGGCAGTTTGGGCGCGGGCAGGCAAAGTTTGATTGCTGTCGACTTTTCCGTTCACGGTCGAGGGCACTCGGGACATTTGAAACGCTGGGGCAGCGTCGCTGCTTGGCAGGGTGGATAGGGCGGGCGTTTCCTGAGGCGAGTCGAGGAAATGTTCGATAACAATGATGCTTACCCCGACCAGTAGGAATACCGCAACAGGTGTGGTAAATGCCAACACGCGTAGCGGGTGCGGTATCTGTTCAGCCTGCGGCGAGGCTGGAGGTTCGGGGGCTTGGCTCGGCAGTACCCGCAGGGCGTTGACCAGCGAGCTTGCATCAGGGCGCTCTTCCGGATTTTTGCTCAACATGCTCGCCAGCAGGCTGGTGAGTCCAGCCGGTATTTTCGGGCGCACGACCTCGACGGGCACCGGCATTTCACTGATCACGCGATAGATAATCGTTGGCAGGCTTTCACCATCGAAGGCGTATTGCCCCGTCAGCATTTCGTACAGTACCGCCCCGAGCGAAAAAATATCCGAGCGTCCATCAATTACACGCCCCATTGCCTGTTCCGGCGACATGTAGCGCGGCGACCCCAGCATTTGACCCGTTTGGGTATGGTTGCTGTTGACGAGATGGGCGATTCCGAAGTCCGTTAGCTTGATGCGTCCATGCTGCCGGGTGATTACGACGTTTGCGGGTTTGATATCGCGGTGGATCACCCCGTGTTCGTGCGCAAACGCCAGGGCCTCCGCCATTTGCGTGATGGTGTCGAGAATCAGATCAAGCGGCATCGGACCCTGATTCATGATGTCGCGCAGCGTTTTTCCGGACAGGTATTCCATGGCGATGTAAGCGAGACCATTGGCTTCGCTTACGTCATAAATCGTCACGATGTTGGGATGCGAAAGACGCCCGGCACTTTGCGCTTCGCGCAAAAAGCGCGCTTCCGCGCCAGCCCCTTCCTGTTGAAGGAGCGAGATGGAGACGGTTTTAATGGCTACCACGCGTTCGATCATCGGATCGCGCGCACGGTACACCGTGCCCATTGCACCTTGACCGATTTCGTCCAGGATTTCGTAACGGCCGATTGTCATATTTACGATTGGGCGGAGAGCTTGGCGTTCAGCCTCGACACTCGATAATCTGACCGCGCACCATCCGGCTATCCTCGCCCATCAGGTAGAGGTACCAGGGCATCAGATCGTCCGGATTCGGCAGCGTTTCGGGAGCGAGTCCAGGGTGTGTACGCGCACGCAGGCTGGTTGCCACCTGACCGGGAATCAGGGTATTGATGCGCAGATTTTCTTCCGGGGTAATCTCGTCGTCCCAGATACGGGTCAGGGTTTCTAGACCTGATTTGGCAACGGCGTAGCCGCCCCAGAATGCGGCGGGTTGGTGCCCATGGGTTTCACCCGTAAACACAACCGATGCATCGGGTGCCTGTTTGAGCAAGGGCATGCACGCACGTGTTAATGCGAAAGGTGCGATGAGATTGACCCGCATCAGGGTTTGCCATTGATCGAGTGTTTGCAGGGTCAGTGGGGTGAGATTGTAAAACTGGTGCGCACTGTGCAGCACGCCGTCGAGCCGCTTGAGGTGATGCGCGATGGTGCCGGCCAGCGTTTCCAGGCTGCGATCGTCGGCAATCGCCAGATCATAGGGAAACATTGCCGGTTCCGCGCCGCCCGCAGAAATGATTTCGTCGTATACCGCTTCGAGCTTGGCTTCATTGCGTGCGAGCAGGGCGACGGTCGCACCGTGGCGTGCAAACGCCAGGCTGGCCGCTCGACCCAGGCCGGAACTGGCGCCCGTCACGAGAATAACGCGACCTGCGAGCAGGTCGGGGCGTGGAGAATAGTCTTTCATAGTTGTTCGAGTAAGGTGTTGGCCGATTGTACCCCGCTCAATGTTGCGCTTTCGAGCGTGGCAGGATAAGCCCCGTCAGTGTAGTCACCGGCCAGGAAAATACGCGGGTGTTGTGTTCGGTTTCCTGGGCGTGCGAGATGAGGAACGCACGCGTAGGTAGCTTGCTTTTCAACAATGCTTTTCCGCCAGCGTGCCGTGCCGGGTTGAGCAATCCGCAGCAACTGTGCTTCGGCTTGTTCCATCCAGCTGATGGGCAAGTTCGCCGCAGCGCTGGCAACGAATGCCAGCAGACCGGCTTGTCCATGGCTTTGCCCACGGTCGAACACAAATTGCGCTGGACCATCGGCAAGGGCGAACAAGGGTTTTCTCAATCGAAAAGCCGGGTCATATTGCACATAAGCCGTTGCGATCGCTTGATAGGCATAGCTGGCCACGTCGTTTGCCAGCGGTCTGAGTCCAGCGACCGGCGCAATTAAACTCGCCAGATGCTGGGGAGCAACGGCGAGGATGGCGTGACTGTAAGTATGGGCATCGTTGCATGTCTGCAACGTGATGCAACCGGGGGCGGGATCCAGTGTGGTCACCCGGCTGGACAGGCGTACGCTGCCACCGAGTTCAACGATCCGTGCTGCAGCGGGTGCGGGAAACAGCGATGTCAGGTCAAGTTGCGGCAGCAGCAAGTCACTGTGTAGGTTGCGCCCACCAAAAGCGGCGCGGATCACATTTTGGAAAACCCGGCCGCTGGCGATCCCTGGAGGGGTGTTCAGCGCGGATATGCATAACGGATGCCACAGCAGGCGGTTCAGTTTTTCGGGTTGAGTGTGGGTGAGCTGGCTGACTGTTAAATGGTCTGCCCTATTCTCCGCGTTCAACAAGGAATGTATCCAGCGTGCAGCGGCCAGTTTTTCACGCCAGTCGAGTCCTTGTGCGCCGAGCAACCCCGCCAGCAAATGCAGGGGGGCGGGCAGGCGCGGACAGCTGAGACTGAAATCCGGCGGCTGGTTGAGGCTAAGGGGCAGTCGCCACAAACCCGGTGTGGCATGCAGGCGCTCAATCAGTTGCAGGGTCTGCTCATATGCGCCGAGCAGGATATGTTGGCCGTTGTCGAGTTGTTGCCCTTGCAGTTCGACTGCCCGTGCACGACCGCCCAGGGTGCGGCTTGCTTCAAGCAAGGTGACCCTGACACCCGCTTCGGCCAGTGTCAGCGCAGCGGCGCAACCGGCCCAGCCGCCGCCGACGATGGCGACACTGGGCTTAATGAAACCAGACTTCACGGGAACAGCCAGGTTTTGCTCGCCAGCCACAGTTTGCGCAGTGGCGTAAGCGATACGCGCGCGCGCAGCACGGGAAAATGGTCGCGCCGGATTTCGTCCAGCAAGGTTCGGTAAATTGCGGCCATTGCCAGTCCGGGGCGCTGCGCACGACGCGCGCGCGCAGGCAGCGCAGCCAGTGCGCTGTCATAACAGGCAACAGCACGCTCGTATTGAAATTGCATCAAGGCCTGAAACGCTGGCGTGTCACGGCTATTCAGCAGGTCGGCCTCGCTTACGCCAAAGCGTGCCAGTTCGTCTTGTGGCAGATAAATGCGCCCGCGTCGCGCATCTTCGCCAACGTCGCGGATGATATTGGTGAGTTGGAATGCCAGGCCCAATTCATGTGCGTAACGCCGGACTGCGCGATCGTCCTCACTGCGTCCATCCTCAAATAGCGCAGCCGCGACTTCGCCGACAACACCTGCTACGCGGTAGCAATATAAATTGAGCGATTTGAAATCAGGATAGCGCTGGTCGTCCAGGTCCATTGCCATGCCATCAACGATTTCAAGCAACAGGGAAGGGGAGGTATTACGGCCTTGCGGGGTATCGAGCAGGGCACGGGTCGCAGGATGTTCCGGAACGCCGGTTGCAAATCGTTCGATTTCCTCGCGCCACCAGTTGAGTTTGGTCTCGGCGATTGAGCGTTCGTGGCATTCGTCCACTACGTCGTCGAGTTCGCGGCACAGTGCATAGAATGCCGTGATTGCACGCCGTGTGCTCGTCGGCAGAAAGACGAAACTGTAATAAAAGCTGGAACCGCTGGCGGCTGCGCGGGTTTGGCAGTATTGATGGGCATCCATGCTTAGAACAGGGCCCGTCCGAACATGCCGATCCAGTCTTTTTTACTGAGTACCGGGCGAGCGGTAAATACGCAGCCGGGATCAGCATGCAGTTTGCGCAGAATGGTTTCGCCGCCCAGGATCGTGATGCGCAACTCAAGTCCGATGCGCCCCTTGAGTTGCCGGCCAAGCGGTGCGCCAGCCTGCAACAACTTGCGGGTGCGTTCGATCTGCTTGTTCATCATCATGTGCCACATACCACGCGCATCACCTTCGGCAATCTGTTTTTCGCTGACGTGGAGCGCGGCAAGTTCATCCTGTGGCAGGTATACCCTGTCTTTTTGATAATCTACCGCGATGTCCTGCAAAAAATTGATCAATTGCAGGCTGCTGCAGATGGCATCTGAATATGCAATATGACGTGGATCATGGTCGCCATATAAATGCAGCATCAAGCGACCGATGGGATTGGCCGAGCGGCGGCAGTAATCCATTACCTCGCCAAAATGGAAGTAGCGTGTTTTTTCCACATCCTGCGCAAACGCAGACAGCAGATCGCGAAACGGCGCAAGGGGGATGGCGTAATCCCGGATGGCGACAGCCAGGGGCTGAAAGACCGGATCGGTTGGCGTTTCGCCGCGTTCGATGCGATTCAGTTCAGCATGGTAGGCAGCCAGTTGACCCAGGCGTTCGGCAGCAGGGGCGCTGCCTTCATCAGCTATGTCATCTGCGCTACGGGCAAATCGGTAAATGGCCTCCACGGGGCGACGCAGCCGCTTGGGCAGCAACCAGGACGCAACGGGAAAGTTTTCGTAATGATCGACCGGCACCGGAAACAAAAAAACGGAATGGGAATAATGACTTAGGGTGGATGTTGCGTGTGGCTGGGTGACAGCATCGTATTGATTATATTACACTTATCCGTTGATGATTTTGCGGCATAGTCGCGAAAGTGGCGGAATTGGTAGACGCACTGGATTTAGGTTCCAGCGCCGCAAGGCGTGGGGGTTCGAGTCCCCCCTTTCGCACCACCGGGTTTTCTTACTGCCCTTCTTAATTAATTCAGCCAGGAAGTATTGTGATG
>JAHJRA010000013.1:0-43072 GCA_018831045.1 Gammaproteobacteria bacterium
CTGCGCCCGCTGCATACCAATGCGGTGATCTTTGCGTTTGGCGGTTCGGCGATGTTTGCGGTGTCGTACTACATCGTGCAGCGCACCTGCCAGGTGCGACTATGGGCCGAGAAACTGGCCGCGTTCACCTTCTGGGGCTGGATGGCGGTGATCGTGCTGGCTGCGATCACGCTGCCCATGGGTTACACCAGTTCCAAGGAATACGCCGAACTGGAATGGCCGATCGACATTCTGATCACGGTGGTGTGGGTGGCCTACGCGCTGGTGTTCTTCGGCACCATCATCAAGCGCAAGACCCGCCACATCTACGTATCCAACTGGTTCTTCGGCGCCTACATCCTGGTGATCGCGATCCTGCATATCGTCAACAGCGCGGAGCTGCCGGTGACGATGACCAAGTCCTACTCGGCTTACGCGGGCGTGCAAGACGCGATGATCCAGTGGTGGTACGGCCATAACGCGGTAGGCTTCTTCCTCACCACCGCCTTCCTCGGCATGATGTATTACTTCATTCCGAAGCAGGCCGGCCGCCCGATCTATTCGTATCGGCTGTCGGTCGTCCACTTCTGGTCGCTCAACTTCATCTACATGTGGGCCGGCCCGCACCATCTGCAGTACACCGCCCTTCCAGACTGGGCGCAGTCGCTCGGCATGGTGTTTTCGCTGATGCTGCTGGCGCCGTCCTGGGGCGGCATGATGAACGGCATCATGACCCTGTCGGGCGCGTGGCACAAACTGCGCACCGACCCCATCCTCAAGTTCCTCGTCACCGCGCTGTCGTTCTACGGCATGTCGACCTTCGAAGGCCCGATGATGGCGATCAAGACGGTCAACGCGCTCTCCCACTACACCGAATGGACGGTCGGCCACGTGCACTCCGGCGCACTGGGCTGGGTGGCGATGATCACCATCGGTTCGATGTACTACCTGATTCCACGCCTGTTCGGCCGCGAATCGATGTTCAGCACCAAATTGATCGAATGGCATTTCTGGCTCTCCACCATCGGCGTGGTGCTGTACATCGCCTCGATGTGGATCGCCGGGGTGGCTCAGGGGTTGATGTGGCGTGCAGCCAACACCGATGGCACGCTGACCTACAGCTTCGCTCAGGTGCTCAACACCATGTACCCGTTCTACGGCATCCGCCTGCTGGGTGGCACGCTGTTCTTCAGCGGCATGTTGATGATGGCCTACAACGTCTGGCGCACCGTGCGCATCGGCCGGGTCGTCAATGACGCTGCCATCCCGCAAGCCGTTCACGCCTAAGGAGACCGAACATGATTTCGCATGAAACAATCGAAAAGAACCTCGGCCTGCTGATCGTGCTGACCATTCTCGTGGTCAGTGTCGGTGGCCTGGTGCAGATCGTTCCGCTGTTCTTCCAGACCTCCACCACCACGGCGGTGGCCGGTCTCAAGCCCTACACGGCGCTGCAACTGTCGGGACGCGACATCTACATCCGCGAAGGCTGCGTCGGCTGCCACTCGCAGATGATTCGCCCGTTCCGCGCCGAGACCGAGCGCTATGGCCATTATTCAGTGGCGGGCGAGTATGTCTACGACCGCCCCTTCCTGTGGGGCTCCAAGCGCACCGGCCCCGACCTGCATCGCGTCGGCGGCCGCTACTCCGACGCCTGGCACGTGGCGCACCTGACCAACCCGCGCGATGTGGTGCCGGAATCCAACATGCCCGCCTATCCTTGGCTCGATCGCCCGCTGGATGGCTCATCGATCCAGGCCAAGATGCGCGCGCTCAACGTGGTGGGACACAACTACAGCACGCAGGAAATCAGCGAAGCCCCCGCCGCGCTGGAAGGCAAGACCGAGCTTGAAGCGGTGATTGCCTACCTGCAAAGCCTCGGCATCCACGCCCCGAAGAGCTAAGGAAGGCACATGGATAGCGGAACCCTGAGCGGGATCGTCACGGTTGTCTGCCTGGCGACCTTCATCGGCATCGTCTGGTGGGCTTACAGCAAAGGCAACAAGCAGCGGTTTGAAGAAGACGGCAAGCTGCCGTTCGCCGACGACGACTCAAAGCCAAACCAAGGAGACAAACAATGAGCGACTTTACGAGCGGCTTCTGGCCGATTTTCATCAGCCTGGTCACAGCGCTGAGCATCATCGGCACCTGGATTTTTCTACGGTCTCACACCACCCGCAAGCTTGCGCCCGGTGAAAAGGCCGAACTGATCCAGCACACCTGGGATGGCGACCTGCAGGACTTCGACAATCCGCTGCCACGCTGGTGGCTGGGACTGTTCTACGGCACCATGATTTTCTCCGTCGTGTACCTGATCCTGTGGCCGGGCATGGGAAGCTATGCAGGTCTGCTAGGCTGGACCTCCACCGGCGAGTACGAGGCCGAGGTGAAAGCCGCTGAAGCCCAGTTCCAGCCGGTGTATGCCGGATTCATGAAGCAGGACATCGCTACCGTTGCGGCTAATCCCGACGCTCGCTCCATCGGCAAGAACCTGTTCCTGACCTATTGCTCGCAGTGCCATGGTTCGGATGCCGCAGGCGCCAAGGGCTTTCCCAACCTGACCGACCACGACTGGCTCTACGGCGGCGATCCCGACACCATCAAGGCCACCGTCACCAATGGCCGCTCCGGGGTGATGCCTGCGCTGGGCGCTGCCATCGGTCCGGAGAAAACCCGAGATGTCGCGAACTACGTGATGTCGTTGTCGGGTCGCAAGCATGACGCTACGCGCGCAGCCTCCGGCCAAGCGGTGTTTGCCGAAAACTGCGCCGCCTGCCACACGCCGGCCGGTACCGGAATGCAGGCGCTGGGCGCGCCCAACCTGACCGACAAGATCTGGCTGTATGGCGGCAGCGAAGCCACCATCATCGAGACCATCACCAAGGGCCGCAACGGCGTCATGCCCGCCATGGCGCAAACCCTGGGCACCACGTCCAACAAGGACGCCAAGCTGCACCTGCTGGCGGCCTATGTGTACGGGCTGTCGCAGAAGCAGTAAGCACTGAACAGCGTTGCCGGAGCAATCCGGCAAGCTGCCTGAGCGTATTGGCCAAGCGCCGATCCAGTATGCTCAGGCAGCTCAGACACCCCAGGTTAAGCGCAACGTGGCCGAAGAAAACAAACCCGCTTCCTCTGAAGCGCCGATCGAACAGCAGCTTTACGCGATCCGGCAAACCATCCAGACACGCGCGGTGCACGGCGTATTCGCCAACTGGCGCGTTGCGCTGGTGCTGATTACGCAACTGGTCTATTACGGCCTGCCCTGGCTGCAGTGGGACAACCGCCAGGCCGTGCTGTTCGATCTGGCGGCGCGCAAGTTCTACATTTTCGGCCTGGTGTTCTGGCCGCAGGATTTCGTTTATCTCACCGGCCTGCTGATCCTGTCGGCGCTGTCGCTGTTCCTGTTCACCGCAGTGGCCGGACGGCTCTGGTGCGGCTACGCCTGCCCGCAAACCGTGTACACCGAAATCTTCATGTGGGTGGAAAGCTGGCTGGAGGGCGACCACGTTGCGCGCAAGCGGCTCGACGCCTCGCCGTGGAACGCCAACAAGCTGAAGAAACGCGGGCTCAAGCATGTTGCGTGGTTCGCGATCGCGCTGTGGACGGGCTTCACCTTCGTCGGCTATTTCACGCCGATCAAGGAACTGGCCGTCGAGTTTGTCAGCTTCGGCCTCGGACCTTGGGAGACCTTCTGGATTTTCTTCTATGCCTTCGCCACCTGGGGCAACGCCGGCTTCATGCGCGAGCAGGTCTGCAAATACATGTGCCCCTACGCACGTTTCCAGAGCGTGATGTTCGACTCCGACACGCTGACCGTGACCTATGACAACTCCATCGGCGAACCACGCGGGCCGCGCAGCAAAAAGACCGACTACAAGGCCGCCGGTCTCGGCACCTGCGTCGACTGCAACGTCTGCGTGCAGGTCTGCCCCACCGGCATCGACATCCGCAACGGCCTGCAATACGAATGCATCGGTTGCGCCGCCTGCATCGACGGCTGCGACCAGATCATGGACAAGATGGGCTACCCGCGTGGGCTGATCCGCTACACCACCGAAAACGTGGTGAAGGGCAAATATCCCGACAGCGGCATCCTCAAACACATCCTGCGTCCGCGCACCATCATCTACAGCGTGCTGCTGACGCTGATTGCCAGCGCATTCGTTTACAGCCTCGCCACCCGGGTGCCCTTGCGTGTCGACGTGGTGCGCGACCGCGTCGCGCTGTCGAAGGAAACCGACGACGGCATGATCGAAAACGTCTTCCGCCTGCAGCTCATCAACAAGGACAACCAGACGCATCGCTACACGATCCAGGCGCAGGGCATCCCGGGCTTGCAGGTGGTAAGCGGCAATCGCGAAATCGTAGCCGGCCCCTTGCAGACCATCGACATCCCGGTCAGCCTGATTGCCGACCCGGTGGAGTTGAAAGGCCGCTCGATCGAGGTGACGTTCAGCATCCGCGCCACCGACGATCCGCGCATCCGCACCGACGTCGACACCAAGTTCTTCAACCGTTAACTGTTCACGAGGAACGACGCCGTGATGAATGCCGCCCTGCATCCCAAACCCTGGTATCGCGAATTCTGGCCCTGGTTTCTCATGAGTCTCCCCGCCACCGCCGTCATCGCGGGCGTGGCGACGGTCGCCATCGCCATCCAGAGCGCCGACGGCATGGTGGTCGGCGACTACTACAAAGCCGGGCTGGCGATCAACCAGACGCTGGCGCGCGACGACGCAGCCTATACGATGGGACTCACTGCCACAATAAACAGCAAGGACGGCATGCTGCTGCTGAACCTGGGCGGACGACTCCCCCGCTATCCCGATCAGTTGAGCCTCACCCTGGCGCATCCCACCCGCTCAGGACTGGATCAGGTCCTGACACTTGTCCACGCAGGCGGCAGCCATTACCGCGTAGCCCTGCCTGCCATGCCTGCTGGCAAGTGGCAACTCCATCTGGCCGATGCCCCTTCCACCTGGCGGCTGTCCGGCATTGTTCACACCCCGCTGAACCAGCCCGTTACCCTCTCGGCATCCACCGTTCTACCACCACAAGGAGACTGACATGAACGCTGCACTCGACCTTTTGTTCACCAGCGGAATCGGCCTGTTGAGCCTGTTTACGATCATTTTCATCATCGGCATGGCTTTCTTCATGATGAAGCTGGTCAAGCGCAAAATGAATGAACCGGAAGAATGAGCCGATTGACTGAGCCACCCTTGCAACGCCGTCTGTGCTGAGCGTATGCAGGCAAAACCAATGAGGAGAAAGCACCCATGATGCAGCGCCTGATCCACGTCCTATGGCCGTCCTTCCTGGTTGCGGGGGTGGCCGACATCCTTTTAACCACCCTGTTCGATCCGCTGGAAATCCTCTATCGCGGCGAACCCCTGATCGAACAACGTATCGCCGCCTACACCATTGGCTTTTTCATATTCTGGTTGCTGGGCATCGCCTCCAGCGCCATGACCTGCTATTTCCAGCGCAGTGCAAACGAAATCAACCGCTGCCCCCTGCCTCCGCGCAACCGCCCCGAAGGCTGCCCCAAGCGCGACGACAGCAGCGGTTGCTGCTGACTCCGCCTTTTCAGATTAAAGATTAGCCCGTCGCCTACCGTAAGCTTAGAGTGACCGCGCACGCTCGCGACAAGCCCATGCGGGCGGCATCGTGCGCGCTGCGCAACATTGAGCGCCAGGCTGCATTCCTTGGCGCCCACAATTAACGGAATTCACGTACGCCAACACTCCATCCATCGATCGTGACTGTTTCCAGCCCCTCGCCCCAGGCCGTCGAATCCCGAATCAGTGCGTTGGAAAACGAACTGTTCCTGCGCAACCAGCAGATAGCCTTGTTCAAGGAAGTCGTCACCGCCGTGCGCGAACGGCTTGACCTTGAAAGCATATTTCAAATGGTCGCCAGCTTTGCCCAGGGCTTGATCCAGGCTGAAACCATCCTCATTCCCGTACTGGACGAAGACAGCACTCAATACACCTACCGCGCAGGCGCAGGACTCAACGCAGACGAAATCGTCGGTGAAAGCCTGGATATCAGTCTGGGTATCTGCGGCTGGGTGTGGAAACATCGCCGCCCCTGGTGGCGCGGCGTTCTCGACGAGCTCAACGAAAAAGAACGCAACCACTGGGAAAAGGAAGTCGGCAGCGTCATCCTGGTCCCGATGGTTGGCCGCAACAACTTTCTGGGCGGAATTGCCGGCATCAACAAAATCGGCGGTGGCGATTTCGACCAGCATGATCTCGACTTGCTGACCCTACTGGCCAGCCAGATCGCAACCGCTATCGACAACAACCACCTGATCGAGCAACTGGAAGAGGTCAACCAGAAACTTTGCGCCGAAAAGGAAAAAGCCCAGGTCACCCTTTCCTCCATCGGCGATGCTGTCATCACCACCGATATCGAAGGCAGGATTGACTACCTGAATCCCGTTGCAGAACGCCTTTTCGACATCACCCTGAGCCAGGCAAGACACACCCACCTGTCGGCCCTCGGCTCCCTGCTGATAGAAGAAAACCGGCAACCCGCGAGCGGTCTGGTGGAATACTGTCTGAGTGAAGGGCGTTTACCCCCCCAATTCCACACGCTCATCTTCACCCGTCAGGATGGCAACGAAACGTATATCGAACCCAATGCAGCCCCGATCCGCGACCATGACGGTCACAGCTCCGGTATCGTGTTTGTGTTCCACGACGTCAGCCAGACCCATGAACTGACGCAGCAACTGTCCCATCAGTCCACACATGATGTGCTGACCGGCCTGTTCAACCGCCGTGATTTCGAGCTCAAGGTAAAGCAGGCCATTCGCGATGCCGAACTCGCCGACAAGCAACACAGTCTGCTGTACATGGACCTCGATCAATTCAAAGTCATCAATGACACCTGCGGCCATATTGCCGGCGATGAACTGCTGAAACAGATCACCGCACAACTCGTGGACCTGGTGCGTCAGGGCGACACGCTGGCGCGGGTCGGTGGCGATGAGTTCGGACTACTGCTGGAAAACTGCTCCAGCCAGCAGGCCCTCATGGTCGCCAACAAGATCCTGGAGATGACGCATCAGTTCCGTTTTTCATGGGGTGACAAAACCTTTGGTATCGGCATCAGCATTGGCATGATCGGCATCGATCGCCAAAGCAACTCGGTGATCGATGTCATCAGCCAGGTGGATGCCGCCTGCCACATGGCCAAGGAGGCCGGACGCAGCCGCATTTACGTGCATGACGCAAAAGACCTGGCCTTGCTCGCCCGCCATGGTGAAATGGAATGGACCCCCCGCATCACCAAGGCGCTGGAAGAACAGCGCATGGTGCTCTACTACCAGCCTATCGTGCACAACACCCAGCTTGGCGATCTGTGCAGCCATTACGAAATCCTGATCCGGATGATTGACGAGTCGGGCAAGCTCGTTCCTCCCGGCGCATTTCTACCTGCGGCCGAGCGCTATAACCTCATTGCCGAAATCGACCGCTGGGTAATCAGCGAATATTTCAAATGGCTGGCAGAACATCCACAACAACTGCATGCGCTGGAACTCGGCTCGATCAATCTGTCCGGGCATTCGCTGGGCGATGAAACCTGCTTGCGCCATATCGAATCCGAGTTGAAAGCGTTCGCGATTCCGCCGGAAAAGATCTGCTTCGAAATCACCGAAACCGAGGCCATTTCCAATCTGGCCAAGGCGCAAGGCTTTATCCGCAAGCTCAAGAACCATGGCTGCAAATTTGCACTGGATGATTTTGGCAGCGGCTTTTCATCGTATGCCTACCTGAAGAATCTTCCGGTCGATTTTCTGAAAATCGATGGCATGTTCATCAAGGACATCCATTCAGATCCCGCCAACTACGCCATGGTTGAATCGATCAATCACATTGGGCATGTCATGGGCAGACAAACCATTGCCGAGTTTGTCGAGAACCATGCCATCCAGCAGACGTTAAGCAGCCTGGGAGTCGATTACATGCAAGGCTATGGTATCGCCAAGCCCCGCGCCCTCGCCGATCTGCTGCAACCGCACGGCAAACCAGGGCCACGTCCGGTCGCCGGACACGCCGAAATGAGTCAAGCTACGCGGTCGCCAGGGGTTGCAGCAAGTCGATTCTAAAACCGTCCTCATAGGGCGGCACATTGCATTCGATGATGTCGGACGGTGCCACATCAAGCCGCACCCCGACGATGTCGGCACGCACAGGCAGTTTCTCCACCCCGCGATCGACCAGCACCACGGTACGGATTTCTGACGGCTGCCTGGCCGCCAGATACTCGACCGCGCGCAGCATGGAGTGGCCGCGATACATCACATCATCCACCACCAGCACGGTGTAGCCCGCCAGGTCGAGCGTTGCATGCGCGGGATTTTCCGTCAGCCGGGTTTCCGGATGCAGCAGCGTGAGGTCGTCGGCGTAGCGTTTGATCTGCAGATCAAGCCGCACGCAGTCGGCGAGGCGGTAGTCGCGCAACAGGCTGGCATGCAATCGATCGGCCAGCGGTGCACCGCGCCGCAGGATGCCGACGATTGCCACCTGCGTGCGGCCGGTCATCAGTCCGGCCGCCTGCCGGGCCATGTCAGATACCACGACGTCCAGTTGCGCCGACG
Organism: Gammaproteobacteria bacterium; assembly: GCA_018831045.1. Classification (GTDB taxonomy): domain Bacteria; phylum Pseudomonadota; class Gammaproteobacteria; order Burkholderiales; family Thiobacillaceae; genus Thiobacillus. Next base: position 8,591 of record JAHJRA010000013.1, read on the forward strand.
AATACAGGCACGTGCGCTGTCCTTCGGGTGGGCTCATTGGCATCAGGCCGTGCGCGAGTAACGCGGCTGCTCGCTGGCGGCCTGTTTCAGATAACGGTCGAAGCACATGCCGATGTTGCGCAAGAACAGGCGACCATTGGGGGTAACACTGATTTTCCCGGCGGCGACCTCCACCAGCCCGTCATCTGCCAGCGGGCGCAGCGCGGCGAGGGCGTCGGCAAAGTAGTCAGCAAACACGATGCCCCATTCACGGCCAAACGCGGCGAAATCCAGCTCCAGGTCGCACATCACGCGGGTGATCGCCTCGCGCTGGATCTGGTCGTCCCGGCTGAGCTTCAGGCCCCGCTCGACGGCCATGCCTGTGGCGGCAATGCGTTGCTGGTAGCGCTTGAGGTTTTTTTCGTTCTGCATATAGACGTCCGCCGTCTGGCTGATACTGGACGCGCCAAATGCCAGGATGTCGCAGTCCTTGCGGGTGGTGTAACCCTGAAAATTGCGCCACAGGGTTTTGTTCTGCTGCGCGCGCACCAGTTCGTCTTCAGGGCGCGCGAAGTGGTCAAGGCCGATGTTGACGTAGCCTGCCGCGCCCAGCGCCTCGTTCACCGCCTGCTGCAAACCCAGGCGGGTGGACGAATCGGGCAAATCGGCTTCGATAATCAGGTTCTGGTGTTTTTTCAGCCACGGCACGTGGGCATAGGCGAACACCGCCAGGCGGTCTGGCGCCCATTCCGTCACCCGTTCCAGGGTGCGGCTGAAACTTGCCACGGTTTGCTTCGGCAAGCCCACGATCAGATCCAGATTGATGCTGGAAAACCCCAATTCACGCGACCAGTCGAGCACCTGCTGGATCAAGGCCTCGGACTGGATGCGGTTGACCGCCTGCTGTACGGCCGGATCCATGTCCTGCACGCCGAACGACAGGCGGTTGAAGCCGGATTCGCGCAACGCCACCAGATGCGCGCGCGTCAGTTCGCGCGGATCGACTTCGCAGCTGACTTCGGCATCCTCGGCCAGGGTGAAACGGCTGCGCATCATCGCCATCAGGCGGCGAATATCGTCGGGATTCAGATAAGTGGGGGTGCCGCCGCCCCAATGCAGCTGGCGCACCAGACGCCGGGTGTCGACCAACTGCGCGGTATGCGCCATTTCCTGATCGAGATAGGCCAGGTAAGGCTGGGTTTTGCTGTAGTCCTGCGTTGCCACCATGTTGCAGCCGCAGTAATAGCAAAGCGAGTCGCAAAACGGAATATGCGCGTACAGCGACAACCCGCGATCCGGCGCAGGGACGGCAAGCGCCTCGACCCAGTCCGCCTCGCCAAAACCCGTATGAAAATACGGTGCGGTGGGATACGAGGTGTAGCGCGGACCGGCCACACTGTATTTCTGTAGCAACGCCAGCAGGGTCGTCATCGCGGCCTCCTTAAAGGATATATCTATCTTCTTATTATATCGTCGAGCTCAAAAACCAGGTAAGCCGTGGCACAGGCGTGCACCGGGTTTTGCGGTAAAGTTCCGGACTCGAAAGCCGTTGTCTCTTCCACACACGCGCCCGGATACCTTATGTCCCCTCCCGTTTCCCCGCTTCACCTGATCCGTGTCTTTTTTCTCGCGCTGCTGCTGGCCACCCCGGCTGCGCATGCGGACGAAGCCTCAAATCTGGCTCAACGGGTGCATGAGCGTCCGAACGGCAGCGATCTGGTCACGCTGGGGCGCATGGTGCTGACTGAAAAAGACCATGCTCCGCGCATCCGCGAAATTGTCACCTACCGGCTCGACAAATCGAATGGCGAAACCGCCAACCTGATCCGCTTTCTCGCCCCGGAAGACATCGCTGGAACCGGTCTGCTCAGCATAGACCAAGCCGACGGCAGCACCGACCAGTGGCTGTACCTGCCTGCGCTCGACCGGGTACGGCGTATTTCCAGCGACCGCAAAGGGGGGCGCTTTGTTGGCTCAGACCTGTATTTTGAAGACCTGCAGGAACGCAGACCATCCGAAGATCGCCACCGACTGCTCGGCAAACAAACCGAAAACGGCATTCTCTGCGACGTTCTCGAAAGCGTGCCGGTCGATGCAGACAATTCGGTCTACCGCAAGCGCATTCTCTGGGTCGATCCTGCCACGGCCATTGTTCAGCGCACCGACTATTTCGAGAAAGACCTGAAAACCCCCAGCAAGCGCTGGCTGCTGCGCGGCAAAAAGCGCAATCAGGGCTACTGGACGCTCACCGACAGCCGGGTTATCGACCTGTCCAGCGGCCACGAAACCCGCATGGTGATCGACTCCGCGCTGTACAACCAGAAACTGCCCGCCAAGCTCTTCACTTCACAAGCCCTTGCCGACGAAACCATTGAATCGGAATACCGCCCATGAAAAACCTGTTGCTGACGCTAACCCTGTCCCTTGCCGCCCTGCCCGTGCTTTCGGCCCACGCGTTTGCCGCCGACGATCTGCCGCCCGCGCGCGCGGCCGAACCGGACGCCGCCGATGACCTGCCACCGCCGCGCATGTCTACGCGCAAGCCACGCACCGTCGAGGCTTCCGCCGCTGAATCCGCCGCAACGCTCGACCCAACGGATGACCTGCCGCCGCCCAGCGCCAAAAAATCCTATGCGCGTGGCGTCAAGCCAACACTCAAGTATGGCGTCGATGACCTGCTGCTGGAACTGGGCGGCCTGCCCGACGCCACCGAAGCCGACACCTACTCCACCCTGCGCGCCAAGGCCTATGTGCTGTGGCAACCGAGCCGTGACTGGGAGCTGCGCGCGGGCGCCCGGGTAGACGGCGCCATGCAGCGAGGCGGCGGCGCTGATTTCACGGATCTGTCCGCCGACTACACCGACACCTATGTGCGTTACCGCAGCAGCGACACCCGGCTGACGCTGGGCGCGCAAACCATCGTCTGGGGCCGCGCGGATGAGATTCCGTTGGCTGACCGGGTCAGCCGCGCCGATCTCACCCGTTTTGTACTGGACGACTTGCCCGATCGCCGCCGCGCCGCACTGGCCGCGCGCTGGGAACAAACCCTGGGCGACTACAAGCTTGATGCGGTATGGCTGCCGGTGTTCAATGCGGCCGAATTGCCCGACGCATCCAGCGTCTGGAGTCCGATCAATCTCGCCACGGGTGAAATCATCGGCATTGCCCCCAGCCCGGCCGTCGCTGCACTGGTTAAAAACGCCGCCATCAGCGAAGACGAGCACGGCAGCGGCGGCGGTGCCGTGCGCCTGACCAAAACGGGCGGGGCAATCGATTACGGCTTGACCCTGGCACGCACCCGGCAGTCGCAACCGTATTACCAGATCGGCGGAACGCCCTTCGCCCCCATGCTCACCGGCGTCCATCCGTTCAACAACTTTGCCGGAGCCGACCTGGAACTGGAAAGCAACGGCATCACCTGGCGCATGGAGCTGGGCTACACCGACGCGATCCCGGTCACCTTGCCCACCGCCGTCACCATCACCGCGCCCTCGCTCGACTGGGTTGGCGGGATGGAGTTTTTCCCGGGCGGGGCAGACACCCGGATCAATCTGCAACTGGTCGCCCAGTCCTTGCAAACGGACAAAACCGTTCTGCAACTCACCGAGTACTACGGCACCAATGGCAGCATTGAAACGAGTTTCGGGCAAGGCCGCTGGAGCGCCGGGCTGCGGTTCTTTGGTGGTTTCAATGTCAAAAATCTTTACCTCAACCCCGAGATCAGCTATAGCGGCTGGGAGCCGCTCTCGGTTTATGCGGGCTACCACTACTTCAATGGGGAGGATCGCACCCTGGCAGGCTTCCAGGAAGACCACTCGATGGCAGTAATCGGGATGCGCGGCCAGTTCTGAGCGCCACGACGACAGCATGCTGAAATCCTGGCTCAATGGCAGGCGCATGTTGCCGCCCTGGCTGGCCCTGGCCATCCTGCTCGGCATTCAGCTGGTATCGATCCCGTTTGTCCTCAATCTGCATTTCAATAACGCGGGCGATATCTACTCGCCGCCCGACGCGCCCATCATCCAGCTGCGGGAACAGCTGTTCAAGGAATTCCCCAACGACGAAGCGCTGATCGCCCTGTTCGAAGGCGATCAGCTATACACCCCCGAATTTCTGGCTGCCCTTCACCGCACCGCGCTGCGGATGCAAAAGCATCCTGCCGTAGACCGGGTGCTGACGCTCACCACCGCCGAGCACATCGATTCCACCGACGACGGCTTCGCCGTGACCATGCTGATCGATCCGGACAAGCTCGACGAACGCACCCCCGCGCAATGGAAGGCGCGCGTGCTGGGCGACGCCTTTGCGCCGGACTTGATCGCCTCGCGTGATGGCCGCGCGGTCGCACTTATCGTGCGCCCCAAATTCCTCAAGGAAAGCCTCACCCGCCGCGACATCCAAATTACGCTCGACGCGGCCATCGCCACAGAAAAACTGGAGCAGGTGCACACCGCCACGGCAGGCACCATCGCGCAAACCGTCGAGGAACTGCGCTCGATCTGGCGCGATAGCGCAACCTTTATCCCCATCACCGTTGTCGTCGGCATGGCCTTGATGTGGTGGGTCGTCGGCCGGGTGCGCCCCATGGTGGTCGGCGGACTCGCGATGGCCACGGTCGTGCTGGCCAGCGTGGCGGGTCTGGTGGCGGCCGGGCAGCCGTATACGCCTATTTCCGCCATGATTCCGACCCTGATGGCGGCCTACACCACTGCCACGCTGCTGCATTTTTATGCCGCCATCCAGCGCGCCCGCATTGCGCTGTTGACGCGACCGCAACGCATCCAGCGCGCATTGAAAGAAACCCTGGTGCCGGGCCTATTCAACGTGCTGACCACCGGCGCTGGCATGCTCAGCCTGCTGCTGGTGGACATTCCACCGGTGCAGGCATTCGGCCTGTCCGGTGCGATCGGCACAGTGATCGTGTTCATCGTGGTGTTCATTCTGGTTCCGCCTATCCTGCTCAAATGGGACACCCCACGCTGGCCGCGCCGTAGCTCGGGCTTGGCTTACGCACGACATATCGCGGCAGCGGTATCCGTGTTCAGCCTGCGCCATGCAAGAGCGGTGCTCATCACGACGGCGGTGCTGCTGCTGGCGATGACCCCGTTGGTGATGCAGGTCAAGGTCGAGTCCAACCTGCTCGAATTTTTTGCACCCGATCACAGCATCAGCCGCAGCACCGAACGCGTCGAGAAAACCCTCGTCGGCGTCACCGGCCTCGAGGTCGTCATGACCGGCAGCGCGCGTGACAGCCTGAAGGATCCCACCACGCTGGCGCAGATCAAGGCGCTGCAAGCCTGGCTCGAACAGCAGCCCGAGATCGACCGCAGCTTTTCGCTGGTCGATGTGCTGGAGGAAATGAACCGCGCCTTCAATGGCGATGAAAGCAAAGCAGACGCGCTGCCGACCGAGCGCAAACTGGTCGAGCAACTGATGCTGATTTACGACGGCAAGGATCTGTATGAACTGGTCAACCGTGAATTTCAGCGCGGCCGCATCACGCTCAGTCTCAACGTGCATGGCGCCAATGAAATCAGCCAGGTCATCGAGCGGATACGCACCCATATTGCCGAACGTCCCATCAAGGGCATGGCGATCGAGTTTGCCGGCTTCGGAAAAATATTCTCCGACCAGGAGGATCGCATCGTCGATGGCCAGCTGCATAGTTTCGGCGCAGCCTTTCTGCAAATTTTCCTGCTGCTGGCCTTGCTGTTTCGCTCGTTCCGGGGCGCCATGGTATGCATGGTGCCCAACCTGGCCCCGCTATTTTTCATTTTTGTCGTGATGGGCTTGGCTGGTATCGCGCTCGACGTGGCAACAGTGCTCATAGCGAGCATCGTGCTTGGCATCACAGTGGACGACACCATCCACCTTTATCACGGCTATCAGCATCGCCTGCGCAAAGGGATCAGCCCGACGTTTGCCATCATCCGCAGCATGGAAAGCTCGGGACGTGCGGTCATCGCGATTTCGATGGTGCTGATCGCCCAGTTCATTCTGCTGGGCCTATCCGACTTTCGCCCCACTGCGCACTTTGGCCTCCTGTGCGCGGCGGGCCTGTTTGCGGGTCAGATATTCGAATTGCTGCTGATGCCCGCTCTGCTGGGCATGCGATTACGCAAGCCGCAAAAAAGCATCACGGCACGGTGAGCTTGAGCGCGCCGAACTCATCATTGAACAACCCGATTTCGTCGCCTGAGGCAAACTTCCAGCCATCCAGATGGCCAAAATCGGTACTGGATTTGGGACTCACTTCAAGCGTAAACCGCTTGACCGTCGACAAGGTAGGGTTGCGCACCGCGAGCACCAGCGTCAGATAGCGATCGCTCGTATTGTTGATCACGGCGACCAGTCCCTGCCCCAGCAAGGAAGCACGAAACTCAACCACCACTGGCAAAGCCGGTTTGACCGAAACGGCGGCCTGGTAATCGCTTTCCTTGTAGGCCAGCTGGGCTTTCAGTTGCTCGATTTCACGCAGGCTGCTGGTCAGCAGATTACGCGTCTCGATCAGGTAACGTTCCGCCTGCTGCCGCGTTTCGACTTCCTTCGACAGCCGCCGCTTGCCTTCGTCCAGATCCACCTTGAGCATGAAGGCATACAGCATCAAGCCACAGACCAGCACAAACAACAGCGCATTCAGCACGACCGAAATGATCAGCCCGCGCCGCTTCGGCTGCTGTCCATCGTTCGTTTGACTGTCCATCGTTAACCTGTGTTGCGCATTCCTGCGGCGATGGCATTGATCGACCGCTTCAGCGGCGTGAGCCAGGTTTCCTGTTCGGACTCCCACACGCTGCCGCTGCGATAACGGTTCAACATGCGAACCTGGATGTGATTGATGGGGTCGATATAAGGACGGCGGCGCGCGATCGAGAGCGCCAGGGACGAGTTTTCTTCCAGCAGGCTCTCGATCTGCGCAACCTGCTTGACGCCCGCCACGGTGCGGCTGAATTCATCGGCAATCACGCGATACACGGCCATGGTGTTGGGATGCTCGCACAGACGCGCATACTCTTCGGCAATTTCCATGTCAGCCTTGCTCAAGGCCATCTGCACATTGGATAACAGGCTGCGGAAGAACGGCCACTCGCGATACATGGCCTGCAATTGAACCAGTCCATCCGGCTGGTTGGCGATGAAACCGCTTAAAGCACTGCCGATACCGAACCAGGCGGGCAAGGTGTGACGCGATTGCGCCCAGCCAAACACCCACGGAATCGCACGGATCGAACCCAGCGAGCGGTCGGCTTTCTTGCGGTGTGAGGGCCGGCTGCCAATATTCAACAAGCCGATTTCAGTGACCGGCGTGCTTTCGTAAAAATAATCGATGAAACCCGGCGTGCCGATCAGCGCACGATAAGCAGTTTCCCCCGCAGCTGCCATGTCGCGCATCCAGTCGAGATAGTTTTGCGGGTAGCGTACGTCGCTATGCGCCAGCGCGCTGACACTGGCTTTCAGCAGGCCGGTGACCCCCATGCCGATTTCGTAGTTTGCGGTTTCCGGATTGCTGTATTTGTAATACAGCATCTCGCCCTGTTCGGTGAACTTGATCTCGCCATTCACGGTGCCAGGCGGTTGCGACAGGATGGCGTCGTGGGTAGGACCGCCACCGCGTCCCACCGTGCCGCCCCGGCCGTGGAACAGCCGGCATTCAACCCCATGGCGCTGGGTCAACGCAATGATGGACAGCTGCGCCTGATACAGATTCCAGTTCGACGCCAGGGTGCCGCCATCCTTGCAGGAATCCGAATAACCGAGCATGACCTCCTGACGGTTTTCATTTGCGGTCACCAATGCGCGGTAAACCTTGTTCGAGAACAGCTGATCAAGGATTGCTTCGCTGTGCTGCAGGTCTTCCACCGTCTCGAACAGCGGCGCCACCAGAATGCGGCAAAACCAGTCGCGTCCGTTGTGACCGCACAAGCCGACCAGGCGGGCCAGCAGCATCACTTCCATCACGTGCGATGCGCTATGCGTCATCGAAATGACATACGCGCCAAACAACTCATCCCCCACTTCAGCCTGGAGTTTGGCCATGCGCCGGAACACGGCAAGCGCCTCGCGTGCTTCATCCTCCAGTGCGGCATCGTCCACCGTAATGGGGTCGATGTGACCGATCCATGCCGCCAGGCGCTGCAGGCGGTCGCTTTCAGCTGCGCCCGCATAATCGAAATCCGGGTCGATCTGTTGCAGCACAGCTGCAACCGTGCGCGTATGCACGGTCGACTCCTGACGAATGTCCAACTGCAATAGGTGAAAGCCAAAGCTTTCCACCAGCCGGATCAATGCCTGCAAATCCTGTTGGGCAACGATGCGGTCGCCATGACTAACCAGCGAATCACGCAGCAAATACAGATCGTCGAGGAATGCGGCCACGTTTTCATAGGCAAGATGCGAGGAAAAGCTTGGCACATCAGCCAGGCATTGATGCACGTAAGACAAATTGGCATCAAGCCGCGCCAGCATCATCGCCGCCATGCGACGGTAGGGCTCCCGGCTGTAGATCTGCACGGCTGTGCCGCGAAACACTTGCTCGCCGAATTCCTCTTCGTATTCGCCCAGCCGCGCCATCAAGCGATCGGACGGTTTGCACCAATCGATGCTGTGAGTGAGCGTCTGTCGCAGCTCGCGTACCCGTATGCGGTACTCGTCGAGTGCCGCCTCCATTTGCGTATGCACCGTCCACTCGGTGACATCAGCCGTGACAAAAGGATTGCCGTCGCGGTCGCCGCCGATCCACGAACCGAAACGGATGAAGCTCGGCACGCTGACCGGTGCGACGCCCTCGGCATTCACACCGTAATGTTTGCGCAGCGCCTTTTCAAAAAACAGATACGCTTTGGGTACCGCCTCGAACAGACTTTCCCGCACGTAATACAGACCATTGCGTACTTCGTCGCGCACTTCGAGCTTGGCGCTGCGCAACTCGTCGGTTCGCCACATCACTTGAATCTCGGCGGCCAGTTTCATCTCCAGTTCACGCTGGTCGTTCACGCCCAGAATGGGGCTGTACAACTGGTCGCAAATCAGGAAGATCCGACGCATGCTTTCCATCACTGCGCGCCGTCGCGCCTCGGTCGGATGGGCGGTAAAAACCGGTGCGTAATGCAGGCGGTTGAGCATCCCCTGTAGCGTATCCGTCGAAAGACCTTGCTTCTTGAAGTCATCCAGCGTGCGGTCGAACGAACCTTCCCATAACGCCATGCCATGCGACAGCATGCGGCGGCGGTTGCGGTGGGCAAAGCTTTCTTCCGCCACATTGACCAGTTTGAAATAGCTGGAGAATGCGCGCACAACCAGTTCGACCTTGCCGGCCGGCATGGCGTCGATCAGGCTCATCAACTCGGTGCGGCGTACCTGGTCTTCCTGCTGTTGCAGTTCGGCAAACCCGCGTCGCAGGGTTTCCACTGCATCAAATATGTCCTCACCGGCAAACTGCAACAGCACCTGTCCAAGCAAGGTGCCAAGCAGCTTCACCTGCGCGCGCAGGTGGTCATCCGTGAGAAGATTTTCAGGTGCGGTCATGGGTAATCAATTCAATGTAAATGAGGCGGAAAAGCCGCGTGGGAGGGCGGATTTTCTCATAGTCGACACGCATCACCCAGCCGCGCGTCGCGCGTTGCGGAACATCCGCATCCAGGGACTGGCGTCCGTCATGCCATCCGGCTTCCACGACAACTGCGCGGAACGGAACACGCGCTCAGGGTGCGGCATCAAAATGCTGAAGCGGCCATCCGGCGTGGTGAAGCCGGTCAACCCGCCAGCCGAACCGTTGGGATTCAACGGATAGACTTCAGTGGGCAAACCGTGATGATCGACATAGCGCAGGCTGGACAGGGCCTGTACGGCATGGGAAGGATTGCGGAATGCCGCGCGCCCTTCGCCATGCGATACCGCAATCGGCATCACCGAACCCGCCATTCCGGCAAAGAAAATCGACGGCGAATCCAGCACTTCAACCTGGGAAAACCGCGCCTCGAACTGCTCGGACAGGTTGCGCTCGAAACGCGGCCAGGCGTCAGCACCCGGGATCAGCGCATGCAGCTGGCTCATCATCTGGCAGCCATTACAGACGCCCAGGGCAAAGCTGTCCGCACGCTGGAAAAATGCGGCGAACTGGTCACGCGCACGTGAATTGAACAGGATGGATTTGGCCCAACCGCCCCCGGCGCCCAACACGTCGCCGTAGCTGAATCCCCCGCACGCGGCCAAGCCGGTGAAATCGCCCAGGCTCACCCGGCCCGACAGGATGTCGCTCATGTGCACGTCGACTGCAGTGAAGCCGGCTGCATCGAACGCCGCAGCCATTTCGACTTGGCCATTGACGCCCTGCTCGCGCAGCACCGCCACACGCGGACGCTTGCCGGTCGCAATATACGGCGCTGCAACATCAGCCTCGGCATCGAAACTCAGGCTGAAGTGCAGCCCCGGATCGGCCGCATCAGCCAGTTCCACAAACTCCTGCTCCGCGCATGCCGGATTGTCACGCAGCTTCGCCATTTCATAACTGGTGCGGGCCCAGGCACGCTGCAGGTCGATGCGCGCTTCGTCGAAAAAAGCCTGGCCGCCACGCAGGATACGCAGTCGATCGTCTGTATTGGTCTGACCAATCACATGAAACTCGCCCCGCAGGCCGGCCGCCATGAACGTCTGCATCACCGCCTGCGTATCACCGCGTCGCACCTGCAACACGGCGCCCGCCTCTTCGTTGAACAGCACATTGAAAATGCGCTGCGAGACATCGTTCTCGGTGAGCAGTTCGGGCTCGGGCAAGCCATCGTCTTCCACTTCGTGGCGGATCTGTTCCAGGCACAGTTCGTCCACATCCAGATCTAGCCCGCAATGCCCGGCGAATGCCATTTCGGTCAGGGTGGCAAACAGACCGCCATCGCTGCGGTCGTGATAGGCCAGCAGCTTGCCGTCCGCATTCAAGGCCTGCACCGTGTCAAAAAACGCAGTCAGCGCCTTGGCATGGGGCGCATCGGGACAGCGGTCGCCCACCTGTTTGTACGCCTGGGCAAAACTCGATGCGCCGAGCCGGTTTTTGCCTCGACCCAGGTCAATCAGGATCAGATCGGTGTCGCCACAATCGGTGCGCAATTGCGGCGTCAGGTGCGCAGTTGCATCAGGCGTGTTGGCAAACGCCGAAATCACCAGCGAGATCGGCGAAGTCACGGCCTTCTTTTCGCCGTCGGCCTCCCACACCGTTTTCATGCTCATCGAGTCCTTGCCGACCGGGATCGATACGCCCAGCGCCTGGCAATACTTCGACACGGCAGCCACGGTGTCGAACAGCGCAGCGTCTTCACCCGGGTGGCCTGCGGGCGCCATCCAGTTGGCCGACAGCTTCACCTGATTCAAGCCATCGACCCGCGCAGCGGCGAGGTTGGTGATCGCCTCGGCAATCGCCATACGTCCCGACGCCGGCGCATCGATCAGCGCCAGCGGCGCTTTTTCACCGATCGAAAACACCTCGCCCTGCGTGGTCTGGTAGCCCGCCAGCGTGATCGCACAATCGGCAACTGGAACCTGCCACGGCCCCACGCACTGGTCGCGTGCGGTGAGGCCGCCGACCGTGCGGTCGCCAATGGAAATGAGGAACATTTTCGACGCCACCCCTGGCAATGCCAGCACACGATAGGCCGCGTCTTTCAACTCGATGCCATCGAGCACCAGCGATGCGAGCGTGGCCGGCTGGTGAACGACGTCACGCGTCATTTTCGGCGGCTTGCCGAGGATCACATCGAGCGAAACATCCACCGGCGCATTCTGGAAATGGCCATCGGTCACCAACAAATGGTTGTCTTCAACCGCTTCGCCCAACACTGCAAACGGGCAGCGTTCGCGCTCGCAAATAGTCCGGAATTCGCCGATGCGGTCCGCCGGAATCGCCAGCACATAGCGCTCCTGCGCCTCGTTGCACCAGATCTCACGCGGCGACATGCCGGATTCTTCCGACGGCACCGCACGCAGTTCGAAGCGCCCGCCTTTGCCGCCGCCATGCACCAGCTCGGGCAGCGCATTCGACAGGCCGCCCGCGCCGACATCATGGATCGACAGGATGGGATTGGCTTCGCCGAGTTGCCAGCAGCGGTCGATGACTTCCTGCGCGCGCCGTTCCATCTCGGGGTTGCCGCGCTGCACCGAATCGAAATCCAGATTCGCCGCGTTGCTGCCGGTATCCATCGACGACGCCGCGCCGCCGCCCAGACCGATCAGCATGCCGGGACCGCCCAGCTGGATCAGCAGCGTGCCGGTCGGCAGCATGTGCTTGCTGACGTGGTCGTCGCGGATGCTGCCGACGCCACCTGCCAGCATGATGGGCTTGTGGTAACCGCGCCGCTGTCCGCTGACGGTTTCTTCAAAGGTGCGGAAATACCCTGCCAGATTGGGACGGCCAAACTCGTTGTTGAAAGCGGCTGCACCGATCGGGCCTTCGAGCATGATGGCCAGCGGCGTGACGATGCGTTCGGGCTTGCCGTAGACGGCGCTTTCCCACGGCTGGGCGTAACCGGGAATATTGAGATTCGACACCGAAAATCCGCACAAACCGGCCTTCGGTTTGGAGCCGGTTCCCGTCGCCCCCTCGTCGCGGATTTCGCCACCGCTACCGGTGGCTGCGCCAGCAAACGGCGAAATCGCGGTCGGGTGATTATGGGTTTCCACCTTCATCAACACATGCGTGAGTTCGCTGCTATACGCATAACTGCCGTCGGCACGCGGATAAAAACGATCGAGTTGCACGCCTTCAATGACGGAGGAGTTATCCGAATACGCCACCACGGTGCCCGCCGGGTGCGCCGCATGGGTGTCGCGGATCATGCCGAACAGCGACTTGTCCTCGACCTTGCCGTCGATCACCCAGGAAGCGTTGAAAATCTTGTGGCGGCAATGCTCGGAATTGGCTTGCGCAAACATCATCAACTCGACATCGGTGGGGTTGCGCCCCAAGCGGACGAAGTTGTCAACCAGGTAATCCAGCTCATCATCAGACAGCGCCAGGCCAAGGCTGGAATTAGCGCTGTCCAGCGCGGCGCGCCCCCCCGCCATCACGTCAACTGCTGTCAATTCGCGTGGCGCCACATGCTGAAACAAGACCTGCGCCTCATCCAGCGCAGTCATCACGGTTTCCGTCATGCGGTCGTGCAGCAGCGGCAACAGGGTCGTCAGCAACTGCTCCGACAGCACCTTGCCCCGCACGTCACAGGCCCGAAATGCCACCCCGCGCTCGATCCTGCGCAAGCCAGTCAATCCGCTATTTTTCAGGATGTCCGTCGCCTTGGACGACCAGGGCGAAATCGTGCCCGGACGCGGTGTCACCAGGCATTGCACCGCGTCAGCCGCAGGGGAGTCGGCCGGCGTGCCGTAATCCAGTGCCTGATCGAGCAACTGCATTGCCGCAGCATCCAACTCGCCTTCGACCTCCAGAAAATGCCAGTAACGTGCACTCAACTCGCCCAGCTCAAGTCCTGCCTGGGCGGCCTCCTGGCGGATTTTGTCAATACGAAAAGTGGAGAGTGCAGCACTGCCGGGGAGCGAAACGATAGAAGACATGAGCGTCTTTGCAAATGGGCAAAGGCGCTATTTTAGCTGATCGACGCGCCCCCTCAGACGGCCTTGTTGGCGAGAGCGGACTGCTTTTGCCACACGGCCAGGCAATCGAGTCCGCAAAAATGATGAACGTAATCCTGCGCATCGCTCAATTTGACCGAGTCTGCGGGCACGTCCTTCAAACAGACTTCACAGCTGAACACCGTGCATGCTTCTTCGTCAGCACATTGCATCAATAGTCCCCCTGCCGGGGTGCGATTACGCGTGTCCATGTGAGACTCCTTCCGAAATCACAACACTACTTAATAGTGTAGATCCCACACCTGGGCATGCAAGCCCCATCCAGGACGCTCCCGCCCCTCTAACCCTATCAAACCAAGGTCTCAAGCCTTCCATGCATCCGGTTTCCACCGCCCAACCGGCCCGGCGCTCGCTGCCCGACGTTCAAGCAGCCAACGAAGCGATTCAGCACATCCGCTTTTTCAGATAGGCGCCAAATTCTTCGCTGACTTCGGCGTGCTTCAGCGCGTATTCCACCGTGGCCTGCAGATAACCGAGCTTGCTGCCGCAGTCATAGCGAACCCCATCGAACGCATAAGCCAGCACCTGCTGCTCTTGCAGCAGGGCGGCAATGGCATCGGTGAGCTGCAGTTCGCCACCCGCACCGGGTTTGAGCTGCTGGATGTGGTGAAAAATACGCGGCGTAAGAATGTAACGCCCGACTACGCCTAAATTAGACGGCGCGTCTTCGGGTTTGGGTTTCTCGACAATGGCATTGACGCGCGACACACGTTCAGCCATTGGCGTGGCATCCACGATGCCATAAGACGCCGTTTCTTCGGGTGCGACTTGCTGTACGCCGAGTATCGAGCATTGGTAATACCCATATTGATCGACCATCTGTTTCATCACCGCCGGCTTGCCGTCAAGCAAGTCGTCAGCCAGGATGACCGCAAACGGCTCGTTCCCCACCACCGGCTGCGCGCACAGCACTGCATGTCCCAGGCCCAACGCTTCGGCCTGCCGGATATAAATGAAATTGACGCCGGCCGGGCGAATCGATTGCACCAGCTCCAGCACCCGTTTTTTGCCGCGCGCTTCGAGCTCGGTTTCCAGTTCGTAAGCCTTGTCGAAATGATCCTCAACGGTGCGCTTGGTCCGACTGCTGATAAAGATGATGTCGGTGATACCCGCATCCATGGCTTCTTCAACGGCATACTGGATCAACGGCTTGTCAACGATGGGCAGCATTTCCTTGGGGCTGGCCTTGGTGGCCGGCAAAAAACGCGTGCCCAGGCCTGCGACTGGAAATACGGCTTTTCTGACTGTTTGCATGTCTCTTCCCTGTAGTTTTGTAATCTAGAATTTCAATGTGTGTTGCCCGGTGGATCATTCGCGGCAAGCAAGGCCAGCAAACCGGTCTCGTCAAGAATCGCCACGCCCAGCTCACGCGCCTTGTCCAGTTTGCTGCCCGCCTCTGCGCCTGCCACCACGTAATCCGTTTTCTTCGACACCGATCCTGCCACCTTTCCGCCCGCAGCCTCGATCCTGTCCTTCGCCGCTTCGCGCGCCAGTGTCGGCAAGCTGCCCGTCAACACCAGCGTCTTGCCAGCCAGAATACCGGCCGATTGTTGCAGGCCGGTTGATTCCTGCCAACGCACCCCGGCGCCGCGCAGCGTCGCAATCACCTCACGGTTATGCGGTTCGGCAAAAAACTGCAGGATGGATTGCGCCACGATCGGCCCGACATCGTGCACAGCCAGTAAATCGGCTTCACTGGCAGCCACCAGTTTATCCAGTGAACCGAAATGCCGTGCCAGATCTTTTGCGGTGGTCTCCCCGACGTTACGGATGCCGAGGGCAAAAATAAAGCGCGCCAGCGTGGTGGCCTTGCTGGTTTCGATGGCCGCGAGCAGATTGGCTGCCGATTTCTCGGCCATGCGCTCCAGCCCGGCAAGCGGCTCCAAGCTTAGGCTGTACACATCGGCGGGCGTGTGGAGCAAACCGCGATCAACCAGCTGATCAACCAGCTTGTCTCCCAACCCTTCGATATCCATCGCGCGGCGGCTGGCAAAATGCAGCAACGCCTGTTTGCGCTGCGCCGGGCACACCAGGCCGCCGGTGCAGCGCGCGGCTGCCTCGCCTTCGAGCCGCACCACGTGCGACCCGCACTCCGGGCAGACCGGGCAGGTTTGCAGGATGTTGAAACGCGGTGGCACGGGCTGCGGCCGCCGTTCCAGCACGGCCGCGACGACTTCCGGAATCACGTCACCCGCACGCCGCACGATGACGGTATCGCCCACGCGCACGTCCTTGCGGTCGATTTCATCCTGATTGTGCAGCGTGGCGTTGGTTACGGTCACCCCGCCGACGAACACCGGCGCCAGTCGCGCAACGGGCGTCAGCTTGCCGGTACGCCCCACTTGCACATCGATGCCGAGCACTGTGGTGAGCGCTTCCTGTGCGGGATATTTGTGCGCCACCGCCCAGCGCGGTTCGCGGGTCACAAAGCCCAATTGGCGTTGCAGGTCGAAGCGGTTGACCTTGTACACCACGCCGTCGATATCGAATGGCAATTGATCGCGGCGCGCGGCGATGTCATCGTGAAACGCAATCAGCGCCGCCGCGCCCAGTCCGGTGATGCGCTCGCTGCAAACCGGTATCCCCATTTTTTCCAGCGCTGCAAGCGTATTGCTGTGGGTATCGGGGGCATCGTTCCACCCCTGCACCTCACCCAGACCATAGGCAAAAAATGACAAGGGCCGTTGCGCGGCAAGCTTGGGATCGAGTTGACGAATACTGCCTGCCGCCCCGTTACGCGGATTCACCAGCGTGGGCTTGCCCGCCTCGCGCTGCTTCGCGTTATAGCGCTCGAAATCATCGCGGCGCATGAACACTTCGCCGCGCACTTCCAGCACCGGAGGTGGCATATCAGCGCGCAGGCGCAGGGGAATGGCATGCACGGTACGGATGTTCTGCGTCACGTCCTCGCCGGTTTCGCCGTCGCCCCGGGTAGCCGCCTGCGCCAGCACACCGTGTTCATACCGCAGGTTGACCGCAAAGCCGTCGAACTTCAGCTCGGCGGCATATTCGACGGCCGGATCAGATTCGCTCAAGCCCAGTTCTTTGCGCACCCGCACATCGAATGACTGCGCGCCACTCGCTTCGGTATCCGTTTCGGTGCGAATCGACAGCATCGGCACGGCATGGCGTACTTTTGGAAAACCATCGAGCGGCTTGCCGCCCACGCGCTGGGTCGGCGAATCGGGCGCTAAAAGTTCTGGGGACTCGGCTTCCAGCGCCTGCAGTTCGTGAAACAGCCGATCGTATTCCGCATCGGGAATCGTCGGCTGATCGAGTACGTAATAGGCGTGGTTGTGACGTTCAATTTCCTGACGCAGCGCGGCCACGCGCGCCAGAACGTCAGGCGAAGCCATCAGGAAAACAGACGCAGCGCCCGCCGGGAACCGGATGGTACGCCGCGCGCTTCCATGCGTTCATAGATCTGCATGAGCTGGGTGCGGATTTTCTCGATGCCGGTGTCGGTCAGGGGACGCAGGTTGTCGTCCACCAGAATGCCGCCGACTTCATTGGCGAGCTTGCGGCCAAACGCCACCATGCCGTCAAACACCTTAAGGCCATCAGGTACACGCGGAACATCGAATTGCAGGGTCACGCCCTGTGACGTTTGTCCCTCGACCACCTCGTTCGTGAAAGGCTCGGCATCATGGTTGCACAAGGCATAAAGCTGTTCGCTGCGGCTATCGAGCAGCTGAAACACACCATCCATCCCCAGCACCATGCCACCGCTTTCGGCCTCATGAACAATACGGGTCAGATTCACCGTGCCTTCGCCACGCGCCACCACATTCAAGCCGATCAGCACATCGACATCGACACAGAAGCGGTCGATCGCCTGCGCACGCTCAAGCGCCTCGACCACGTCATCACAGGCGACACGAAGTCCGTGGACTTGCGCCATGGCCTGCATCAGTTCACACAGCGAGGTGAGTTGTTCTTCCAGCACCGCGCCATTGCGGTCGGCAAGCTGCATCGTGATGACCAACTGTTGATAATGCACATCACGCCAGGGCTGAACTTCCTCCCATTGCGCTGCACCGACCGGCAGCCCCATCCAGCGCACCGCTTTGCCCAGGGTGCGGGTGGTGGTGAAGGTGTCTGCGAGCGCGTTGGCCTGCACGCCATCGCTCCCCAGGCGAATGCGATATTCAATCAATTCGTCGTAAGGGGCAGCGGGCGCAGCAACAGGCGGACTGGCCGGCTGCCCGGAAACGGCCACAGCCGGGCGCACGGTTCGCGCGGCCTGATCGTAGGCAACAGCTGGCGACGCCCCAGCCTGTGCCGGTTCCACGTCGATGCGCATATCCGGCGCATGAGCTTGTGCCGGCTCATTCACAGCTGCTGCATCGAATGCAGGCTCGACCCGGTTGTGCATATCACGTGCCGCCGAAGCTGCCTCACGCTGCATCAACACATCGGCCACCGGCGCCTGAAAAGCGGCATCTGCCTGATTGCGAAAGCGACGTTCCTGGAACCAGTTAAAAACCAGCACCAGTACCACTATGACCGCACCGATTACCAACAAGCTGATTTGCAAATCACTCATGCGTTTTTCCAGACTGTACGGAATGGGCCGGCACCACACGGATGAACCACTCATCCGCTGCGATCATGCCCAATTCATTGCGGGCACGCTCTTCAATGGCGTCACGCCCTTGTTTAAGGTCACCAAGCTCAGCCAGCAAGCCGTCATTACGTGCTTGCAGACGCTGATTCAATGCCTGCTGGATGTCAATTTCCTGAGCGCGCTCACGCACGCTCAACCAGCCACCCGCCCCCAGCCACAAGGGGTATTGCAGCAACACGATTGCGGCAGCCAGCACCCAGGTCAAACCCTGGCTGCGAGCACGCGCGGCAAAACCACCCGCGCTGAAATTAGCCGCGCTGGCGGAACGCATCGCGCCCGGGATAGCTTGCCGTGTCGCCGAGTTCTTCCTCGATACGCAGCAGTTGGTTGTATTTTGCCATGCGGTCGGAACGCGATAGCGAACCCGTCTTGATCTGACGTGCGTTGGTCGCTACCGCCAGGTCAGCGATGGTCGTGTCTTCGGTTTCGCCCGAGCGGTGCGAAATCACCGCGGTGTAGCCAGCCTGCTTGGCCATCTCGATGGCCTGGAAGGTTTCCGACAGCGTACCAATCTGGTTGACCTTGATCAGGATCGAGTTGGCGATACCCTTGTCGATGCCTTCCTTGAGAATTTTGGCGTTGGTGACAAACAGATCGTCGCCTACCAGTTGCACGCGCGTGCCGAGCTTCTCGGTGTGGACCTTCCAGCCGTCCCAGTCGCCTTCGGCCATGCCGTCTTCGATGCTGATGATGGGGTATTTGTCGCACCAGGCGGCCAGATAGTCAGTGAACTGCACCGAGGTCAGCTTCAGGCCTTCGGATTCAAGATGGTAGAGGCCATCCTTGTAGAACTCGGACGCGGCACAATCGACGCCGATGGCGACATCGATGCCGGGTTGCAGGCCGGCTTTTTCGATCGCCTGCACGATCAGCTTGAGCGCTGCCTCATGCGATTCGAGGTTCGGCGCAAAGCCGCCTTCGTCGCCCACGGTCGTCGCCATGCCGGCGTCGTCGAGCAGCTTTTTCAACGCGTGGAACACTTCGGCACCATAACGCAGCGCTTCGCGGAAGCTCGGCGCACCGACCGGAATGATCATGAATTCCTGCATGTCGATATTGTTGTTGGCATGCGCGCCACCGTTGATGATGTTCATCATCGGCACCGGCAATTGCATCGGCGCGGCGCCGCCAAGATAACGGTAGAGCGGCAGCCCGGCCTGCTCGGCGGCAGCGCGCGCACACGCCATCGACACCGCCAGCATGGCATTGGCGCCGAGACGCGACTTGTTCTCGGTGCCATCGAGGTCGATCATGGTCTGGTCGATGAAGGCCTGGTCTTCCACGTCGAGGCCAATTATGGCTTCACAGATTTCAGTGTTGACGTGCTCGACGGCGTTCAGCACGCCCTTGCCGAGATAGCGCGACTTGTCGCCGTCACGCAGCTCAATCGCTTCGCGGCTGCCGGTCGAGGCGCCAGACGGCACAGCAGCTCGCCCCAGCACGCCGGACTCCAGCAGCACATCGGCTTCAACAGTGGGATTGCCGCGAGAATCGAGAATTTCCCGGGCGATGACATCAATAATTGCGCTCAATTTATTTCCTTAGATTCAGGTACAAGAACGATGGCGAACAGCGTCCGCCCGCCCTCCGCTCAGATTTCCATCAGTTTGTGTTCAATAAATCCGCGCTGTTTCACCAGCACGTCGATTTCCTTCAATGTTTCCAGCAGCTCCTTCATCATGTCGAGCGGCCAAGCGTTGGGGCCATCCGACAGCGCGCAGGCGGGGTTCGGATGCGTTTCCGCGAACACGCCGGCCACGCCCACCGCGACCGCTGCACGCGCCAGCACCGGCACAAATTCGCGTTGCCCGCCGCTGGTAGTCCCCTGCCCGCCCGGTTGCTGCACCGAGTGCGTGGCGTCAAACACGACCGGACATTGCGTCGCGCGCATGATCGCCAGCCCGCGCATGTCGGACACCAGTGTGTTGTAGCCGAAGCTCACGCCGCGTTCGCACACCATGATCTGATCGTTGCCGACTTCACGCGCTTTATCGACGACATTCTGCATATCCCACGGCGCAAGGAACTGGCCTTTTTTGATGTTAACTGGCAGCCCAGTGCGTGCAACATTCTGGATAAAGTTGGTCTGGCGGCACAAAAACGCCGGCGTTTGCAGCACGTCCACCACGGCCGCAACTTCATTCAGCGGCGTGTCTTCGTGTACGTCAGTCAACACCGGCACGCCGATTTTAGCTTTGACTTCGGCCAGGATGCGCAGCCCTTCTTCAACCCCCAGACCGCGAAACGACTGGGTTGACGAGCGGTTGGCCTTGTCGAACGAAGATTTGTAGATGAAGGGAATGTTCAACGCCGCGCACATTTCCTTCAACGCGCCAGCCGTATCCATCGCCAACTGTTCGGATTCGATGACGCAGGGCCCTGCGATCAGGAACAAGGGGTGATCGAGACCCGCTTCAAAATGACAGAGTTTCATGCGTGCTCCTGTTGCTGCGCGGGTGCAGCTTTAACCGTGGCCTGATACGCCAGTGCGGCCTGAACAAACGCGATGAACAACGGATGGCCGGTGCGTGGGTTGCTGGTGAATTCAGGATGGAACTGGCAACCGACGAACCAGGGATGTACCGTCTGCGGCAACTCGACCATTTCGCACAAATCAGTGCCCGGTGCGCGGCCCGCCACCACCAGGCCCTTTGCCTCAAGTTCGGCGAGCAGCATGTTGTTGACTTCATAACGGTGACGATGGCGTTCGGTAATGCTGGCCGCGCCATACACTTCGCGTGCCAGTGTGCCGTCCTTCAACAGACACGGCTGGCCGCCCAGACGCATGGTGCCACCCAGATCGGACTGTTCATTACGCGTTTCGATCTGACCGCCGCGATCCAGCCACTCGGTGATGAGGCCGATCACTGGATGCGTGGTGGCCGCATTGAATTCGGTGGAATGGGCGTCGGCCATGCCCGCGACATCGCGCGCATATTCAACCACCGCGAGCTGCATGCCCAGACAGATGCCGAGATACGGCACCTTGTTTTCGCGCGCATAGCGGATCGCGGCTATCTTGCCTTCCACGCCGCGCTTGCCGAAGCCGCCCGGGACCAGAATCGCGTCCATTCCCTTCAGACAGTCGCTACCGGACTGTTCGATCTGCTCGGAATCGATGTAGTGAATCTTCACCTTGCTGAGGGTGTGCATGCCTGCATGGATCATCGATTCCGACAGCGATTTGTAGGATTCGGTGAGATCGACATATTTGCCGACGAAAGCGATATTGACGGTGTGCTTGGGGTGCTCCAGCGCGTTGACCAGTTTTTTCCAGATGGTCAGATCGGCCGCACGCGCCAGGATTTTCAGCTTGTGGCAGACGATCTCGTCCAGCATCTGGTCGTGCAGCATCGCCGGAATTTTGTAGATCGAATCTGAATCCAGCATCTGGATCACCGCTTCCGGGCGCACATTGGTAAACAGCGCAATCTTGCGCCGCTCTTCGACCGGAATTTCACGGTCGGCGCGGCACAGCAGGATATCGGGCTGAATACCGATTTCGCGCAGCTCTTTCACCGAATGCTGGGTCGGTTTGGTTTTCAGCTCACCCGCGGTGGGAATGTAGGGCAGCAGCGTGAGATGGATGAAACAGGTGTTTTCCGGGCCGTCCTCGAAGCCCATCTGGCGGATCGCTTCGAGAAATGGCAGCGATTCGATGTCGCCCACCGTGCCGCCGATTTCCACCATCGCCACATCCGAGCCTTCCGCGCCGGCACGGATCGAAGCCTTGATTTCGTCGGTAATGTGCGGGATGACCTGCACGGTGCCGCCGAGGTAATCGCCACGCCGCTCTTTATCGATCACCGACTTGTAAATCTGGCCGGTCGTAAAATTGTTGCGCTTGGCCATCTTTGCGCTGGAAAAGCGCTCGTAATGGCCCAGGTCAAGGTCGGTTTCCGCGCCATCGTCGGTCACAAACACCTCGCCGTGCTGAAACGGGCTCATGGTGCCGGGGTCGACGTTGATGTACGGATCGAGCTTTAACAGGGTGACACGGATGCCGCGCGATTCGAGCAGCGCGGCGAGTGAGGCGGATGCGATCCCTTTCCCGAGGGAAGAAACCACTCCACCAGTGACAAACACATACTTCGTCATTTTACTAAGCGGGGGCGGGTGATGACGGATTCTACTCCATCACCCATGATGGCTCAATGACGATGCAGCCGGGCTCGTCATGCGCAGGCTTATTGCGGAGTTTGCGGCAGCGGCTTGGCCACGGCCGCGTCCTGATATCACGCCTGCGTCAGACGATGCCAGGTTGCCACCACCGTATCGGGGTTGAGCGAAATCGAACCGATTCCGGCAGCCACCAGCCAGTCGGCCAGGTCCGGATGGTCACTCGGCCCCTGACCGCAAATGCCGACGTACTTGCCCTGCCGGTTGCAGGCGGCGATGGCTTCTGCCAGCAGCTTTTTGACTGCCGGGTTGCGCTCGTCGAAACTTTCGGCGACCAGGCCGGAATCGCGGTCGATGCCAAGCGTCAGCTGGGTAAGATCATTGCTGCCGATGGAAAACCCATCGACGTACTGCAGGAAGTCGTCGGCCAGCAGCACGTTGGACGGGATCTCGCACATCATGATCACACGCAGCCCCTTGTCGCCGCGCGTGAGGCCATTGACCGCCAGCAGCTCGACCACGGTCGCGCACTCCTCGACCGTGCGCACGAAGGGGATCATGACTTCTACATTGCCCAGACCCAGGGTCTCGCGTACTTTTTTCAGCGCGCGGCATTCCAGCTCGAATGCCGGGCGGAATAACGGCGACACGTAGCGTGCCGCGCCGCGCAGCCCCAGCATGGGGTTTTCCTCCTTCGGCTCGTAGCGGGCGCCTCCCAGCAGGTTGGCGTATTCGTTGGATTTAAAATCGGACAGTCGCACGATCACCGGCTGCGGCCAGAATGCGGCTGCCAGGGTGGCGATGCCCTCGGCCAGCTTGTCGACGTAAAAAGACACTGGGTCGGCATAGCCCGCAGTACGTAGATCGATCTCGTCGCGCAGGGCGGGAGTCTGGCTGGCGTATTCCAGCAGCGCCAGCGGATGCATGCCGATCATGCGCGCGATGATGAATTCCAGCCGCGCGAGGCCGACCCCATGATTGGGGATCTGGGCAAATTCGAACGCGCGCTCGGGATTGCCGACGTTCATCATCAGCTTGACTGGCGGCGGCGACAGGCTTTTGCTCGCCAGCGTTTCCACCGAAAACGCCAGCTTGCCGGCGTACACCAGACCGGTGTCGCCCTCGGCGCACGACACCGTGACCACCTCGCCATCCTTTAGTACTGTCGTCGCCTCGCCCGTTCCCACCACGGCGGGAATACCGAGTTCGCGTGCGACGATCGCCGCATGGCAAGTTCGCCCGCCGCGATTGGTGACAATCGCCGCAGCGCGCTTCATCACCGGCTCCCAGTCGGGGTCGGTCATGTCGGTCACCAGCACGTCGCCCGCTTGCACCCGGCTCATTTGCGCCGGGCTGGCAACAATCCGTACTGCACCGGAGCCGATTTTCTGGCCGATGGCGCGGCCGCTGATGCGCACCTCACCGGTCGTTTCCAATGTGTAATGTTCGCCCCCGCCGTGAACACGCGTTTTCACCGTTTCCGGCCGCGCCTGCACGATAAAGAGCTCGCCGGTCTCGCCATCCTTTGCCCACTCGATATCCATCGGCCGACCATAGTGGTTCTCGATCGTCATGGCCTGGCGCGCCAGTTCCAGCACGTCGGCGTCGGTGAGGGAAAACTGCCGGCGCAACGCAACCGGGGTGTCCTCGATCACGTTGCCACCGTCGCGCCACACCATGCGGATCGCCTTTTCACCCAGCTCACGCCGCACGACAGCCGGAAACCCCTGCGCCAGCATCGGCTTGTGCACATAAAACTCGTCCGGATTGACCGAGCCCTGCACCACGGTCTCACCCAGTCCGTACGCAGCGGTAATGAACACTGCATCACGGAAACCCGACTCGGTATCGAGCGTGAACATCACGCCCGCGCTCGCGCGATCCGAACGCACCATGCGCTGCACCCCAGCAGACAGCGCCACCTCGGCGTGCGCAAAGCCATGGTGAACGCGATAAGCGATAGCGCGGTCGTTGTAGAGCGAAGCGAAGACTTTTTTGACGTGGGCGAGCAAGGCCGCCTCGCCGCATACATGCAAAAAGGTATCTTGCTGCCCGGCAAACGAGGCATCGGGCAAGTCCTCGGCCGTTGCAGACGAACGTACCGCCACCGACACGTCATCGCCCAGTGCGCGATACGCTGCGCGCAGCCCGGCTTCCAGCGTGGGGGGCAGCACCGCCCCGTCCACCCAGGCGCGAATCTCTGCCCCGGCAACCGCCAGCGCGGTCACATCCGACACATCCAGCGCAGCCAGCCGCGCATGAATGCGGCTGCGCAAATGGTTATGGTCGAGGTAGTCCCAAAATGCCTGCGCCGTGGTGGCAAAGCCTCCCGGCACCTTGACGCCAGCATCGGACAGCGTGCTGATCATCTCGCCCAGCGACGCGTTCTTGCCGCCCACACGTGGCACATCGTCCATCGACAGCGCTTCCAGCGGAACGATATAGTCAGACGGGGTGCGTGCCATCCAGTCCTGCATCATTGACTCCATTCATTTTCGTCGCGTCATTCTGCGCAAGCGATCCTATCGGTGCCGGCGTACCCTGCTTTCAAGTTTAGTCGCATTGGATGAACGGATCCCGGAATCTCGCTGCGATCTACCCGAATCGCATTCATAAAAGATTCATCCCCGCCCTACTTTTAAGCAAATGAAAACCGTTAAGAGTGGGTTCTCGTCAAATTTTTTTCGCCGTCGACACGTCAGCCTTGTCCTGATCAAGCGCCATGCCCGCCCATTCAGAAACCACGTCACGCCAATTACGCCCCATCGCCTGGGGTGCGGCGCTGCTCGCAGGATTCATCACCCAGCTGCTGCTTATTCTGTTTGTCACGCTGATCGCACTGCAGCAACTGGGCGTCACGACCGACAACCTCAATGCCGTTGTCGACGTTCACATGCGCAAGCAAAACCTGACTAAAACCATGCTGAACGTCGCGCGTGAGCGCACGCTGATCATGTTGACCCTGACCAAAATCGGGGATCCGTTCGAGCGCGACGACCTGCTCACCCGGTTCAACGAAAAAGGGACGGAATACGCCGTCGCCCGCCAGTCCTTGCAGGACATGCCGTTAAGCCCCCGGGAACGCAAATTGATCACGCTGCAACAACAACTGATCAAGATTGCCCAGCCAATCCAGACACAAGTCATCGACCTGATCAGCGCCCAGCACAACCTGGAGGCTGAACAGATCGCCATTACCCGCGCCATTCCGACGCAAAACCAGGTGCTGGCCGTGTTGTTTCAGCTCGATGCCGAAACCCAGCATGTCGCGCTGGCTGCCAGCCGCAAGGCGTATGAGGCACAAAAGGTGGCCCGTTTCTGGATGTATCTGCTGTGCGGCGCAGCGTTGCTGGTGGGAGTGATCGTTGCCGCCGTGGTACTACGCTACACGGCACGCATCAGTCGTGAACGCGAACATCTGGCCATTCACGATGCGCTGACCGGCCTGCCCAATCGCCGCCTGCTGCTGGAATGCCTGGAACAGGCGCTGGCTCACGCCAGACGGAACAAAACCATGATAGGCGTGCTGTTTATTGATCTGGATAATTTCAAACGCGTCAATGACACCCTCGGCCACGCCGTCGGCGACCAGCTGATCTGCCACGTTGCCAGACGTCTGCGGGCAGCAGTGCGCAACGAGGATATCGTCGCCCGACTGGGTGGAGACGAATTCGTGGTAGTGATCAGCGATGTGCATGCTGCCTCGCAAATCCTGCACGTGGTAGACAAAATCCTGGCCGTCATGGTGGCGCCCTACCAGATTGCGGAGCGTGAGCTCTTCAACAGCTGCAGCGTCGGCATCGGCGTGTATCCAACAGACGGCACCAGCTCAAGCGACTTGCTGAAAAATGCCGACACCGCGATGTATCACGCCAAGAGCAGCGGCAAAAACCGCTATCACCTCTATGACGCGGCGATGAACGCCATGGCCGAAGAACAGCTGCAATTGGATACCGATTTGCACTATGCGCTGGAACGCAACGAGTTCGTGTTTCATTACCAGCCACAGGTCAACCTCAACAGCGGACGCACCGACACCGTCGAAGCTCTGATCCGCTGGAACCACCCGGACAAGGGCCTGCTCAGTCCTGCCACTTTCCTCGACATGCTGGAAGACACCGGCGAAATCCTTCCTGTCGGGCGCAAGCTGCTTGGTACAGCCTGCGCCCAGGGCGCACGCTGGCACGCAGCGGGATTCAACGACCTGACTGTCGCCATCAACGTTTCCAGCAAGGAGTTCTGGCACCAAGACCTGCTCGCCAACGTACACGATGCGCTTGATCGATCCGGATTGCCGCCGCGATCCCTGCAACTGGAACTCACTGAAGGCATTCTGATGGGCGACATGGACGTCGCTGTCCACAAAATCCTGGATTTGAAAGCGATGGGCGTATCAATCGCCATCGACGATTTCGGCACTGGCTACTCATCGCTCGCGCACTTGAAACGGTTTCCGCTTGACGTCCTGAAAATCGACCGCTATTTCATTAAGGATATCCGTCACGATTCGGTCAACGAAGCGCTGGTCATTTCGATTCTCGCCTTGTGCAACGGCCTCAATCTTGATACGGTTGCCGAAGGCGTGGAGACCAGGAGCCAGCTCGAAGTACTGCGCAAAATCGGCTGCCCGGTCGTACAGGGCTATTTGATCAGCCAGCCCGTTCCTGCCGAAGACGTGATGGCCCTGCTTCAGCGCGACTGGTTGCAGGAACTGGACTTGCACAGCGACACGCCAGCCTGACGAACGCCAGACTTCAGGTAACGCCCTCCCCGTGACCGCGCCGTTGTCGCACCACTTCGAACATCGCCACCGCCATCGCAGCGGAGGCATTCAGCGACTCCACCCGACCCGGCATGGGAATGTGCGCGCACAGGCTCGCATTCAGGGTCACGGCTGAAGTCAATCCACTGCCCTCATTACCCACGACCAGCGCCGTTGCGCCGGCATAATCCTGCGCATAAAAATCGTTTGCCTGACCCAGCGCCAGCGCGATGCTCTGACCGGAAAACGCATTCAACCACGCCGCCAACTCCACGCCCTGCAGCATCGGCAGCACAAACTGCGCGCCTTGTCCGCCGCGCAGCGCCTTGGGCGACCACGCGTCATGGCAGCCCCGCGACAACACCGCCAATGTGGCACCCGCCGCCGCCGCCGTCCGCAGCATGGAACCCAGGTTGCCCGGATCCTGGATGTCCTCCAGCACGATGACGAGCGGCGTGGCGTCGATTTCTGACGGGGTGAGCCAGGCCGCCTCGGCCAGCATGCCGGTTGGGGTGGCGACCGGCGAGAGTTCGGCAAACAGCGTATCGGGCAGCACGATTGCCTTGGCCTGCCGACAACGCGCGGCCAATTGCACGAAGCGCGCTGCATCAAATGAAGCCGCGCGCACCAGCGTATGTGGCTGTCCGCCCGCGTCCAGATAAGCGACCAGCAAATGCTCGCCGTCGAGCACGCTCATCTCTGCCTCGCGCCGCGCACGGGCTGTATCGGCAAGCTTTTTCAGCCGCTTGAAAATGGGGTTGTCGCGTGAGGAAATGGCAGTTTCGATCATCTGCCGATTATCCGCGATCCCTCCCGCCCGGCGTACACTTCATCTTATGCGCATCGCCCTCATCACCCCCTACGGCCGCGAACATCGCAATGGCAACTGGCACACCGCCGCGCGCTGGGCGCGCTTCCTGCGCGAGGCCGGGCATACCGTTCGGGTGCAGCAGGAATGGGATGGCCGCCCAACCGACCTGATGCTGGCGCTGCATGCGCGCCGCAGTTTTATCTCGATAAAAGCCTTCGCCGATCGCTTTCCCGACCGCCCGTTATTGCTGGCATTGACTGGCACCGATCTTTACCGCGACATTCACGACAACGCCGACGCCCAGCAGGCGCTGGAACTCGCGCACCGCATTATCGTGCTGCAGGAGCGAGGCATCGACGAACTTGCCCCGCACCAGGCTGCAAAAACACGGGTGATCTATCAGTCCGCGCCCGACATCACGCGCAGGCCGCAGGCCAGCGACAGGTTCGAGGTGCTGGTGATCGGCCATTTGCGCGAAGAAAAGGACCCGTTCCGGCCCGCGTTGGCGACTGCTTATCTCCCCGAGCATTCAAGCATTGAGGTCACCCATTTTGGCGACGCCTTGAGTGAAGCGATGGCCGATACCGCCCTGCTGGCGCAGAGCAAACTGCCGCGCTGGCACTGGGCTGGGGCGGTGCCGCATAAAACCGTGCTCAAGCACCTGTCCCGCGCGCACCTGATGGTCATCAGTTCGGTCATGGAAGGCGGGGCGAATGTCATTTGCGAAGCCCTGGCGGCCGATGTGCCGGTGTTGGCGTCACAGATGTCCGGCAACATCGGCATGCTGGGCGAGGATTACCCCGGATATTTTCCGGTAGGCGATGAAAGGCATTTGGCCCGGCTGATGTCGCAGGCTGAATGCGACCCCGCGTTTCATGCCGCCCTGCTCAGCCATGCCCGCGTACGGCGCAGCCTGATGCGTCCGGAGCAGGAAGCCAGCCGATTAAGACAAGCTGTAGCGGAATATGAACAGCGGATCACTTCATCCACTTGACGCATCGCTTATGCTGTCGCCTGCTCAAAACCCAGACTCACCCATGTCAACCCTCGAACACTTCATCCCCGGCAAGGACGCTTCATTAGAAGCGTCGATTGCCACGCTGCAATCCAAGCTCAATGCGATCGGCTTTCACATTGAGGAGCGCTCCTGGCTCAATCCGGTGGAAGGGGTGTGGTCGGTTCATATCCGTGACCGCGATTGCCCATTGCTATTCACCAACGGCAAGGGTGCATCGGAACTGGCAGCGCGGGCGAGCGCACTGGGCGAATACTTCGAGCGGCTGTCGACCAATTACTTCTGGACGCACTTTTATCTGGGCACGACGCTGGCCGAACGGGAATACACCCACACGCCGGATGAACGCTGGTTTACCGCAGACGACGATGCCTGGCCAGACGACCTGCTCACCCCGGAACTGCACGCGTTTTACAACCCGGATGGCAACGTGCGTGCCAACCAGCTGATCGACCTCAATTCGGGCAATACCGCACGCGGTATTTGTGCCATTCCCTATCAGCGGCTTGGCGATGGCAAAACGGTGTGTTTCCCGGTCAATCTGATCGGCAACCTATACGTCAGCAACGGCATGTCGGCCGGCAACACGCTGATGGAAGCGCGCACCCAGGCGCTGGCCGAAATCTTCGAACGTCATATCAAGTTCCGCATCATCGAAGAAGGCCTGTGCCTGCCCAACGTGCCCGACGCCGTGATCAACCGCTACCCGCATATTGCCGCTGGCATACGCGGCCTGCGCGAAGCCGGCTTCGGCATCCTGGTGAAAGACGCTTCGCTCGGCGGCCAGTATCCGGTGATGAACGTCACCCTGCTGCACCCGCAGGATCAGGGCTGCTTTGCCAGCTTCGGCGCACACCCGCGTTTTGAGGTTGCACTGGAACGCGCACTGACCGAACTGCTGCAGGGCCGTGCGCTCGATTCGCTGGCAGGCTTTCCTGCGCCCGGCTTCGATCAGAACGAAATCGCCGATCCGCAGAATCTTGAAATCCACTTCGTCGATTCCAGCGGCGTCATCAGCTGGCAGTTCCTGCGCGACACCCCTGACTACGAGTTTGTAGATTGGAATTTCGGCACCACCACCGAAGAAGATTACACGTGGTCGGTCAACGCGCTGCACGAAGCCGGGCACGACATCTATATCGCCGACTTCACCCACCTCGGCGTCTACGCCTGCCGCATGCTGGTGCCGGGCGTCTCGGAGATTTATCCGGTCGAAGAACTCGAATTTGAAAACAACAGCGTCGGCAACCTTATTCGCCCTGCCCTGTCGCGCCTGCCCGACTTGACGGACGACGAATGCGCCGACCTGCTTGATTTGATTGATGCGCTTGAACTGGCAGACGACCGGCTGGTGACCGTGTTGATCGGACTTGCCCCCGATCCCGACTCGCCATGGACCGACATCCGCGTAGGTGAAATCAAACTGCTGCTCGCCCTGGCAATTGGTGACGATGAGGCGATTCATGAGGGGTGCACCTGGATCGCGCAATACGGCCAGCGCAGCGACGCACGCTTGAAGGTCTATCGCTGTATCGCGGACCTCGCCCAGCTTGCCGATCCCAACCCATTCGAGTCAGCACTGGCTCTGTTATACGGCCGCGAAACGCTGCAACAAGCTTTTGCTTTGTTTAATCAGGACAAACGGTTTTTCGGACTGACTGCACTGGGCAGCAATTTTGAAGGCAGCGCGATTCATCAACGCTTGCTGGAGGCTTATCGAAAAGTACGGAGTTAGCTGGAAAAGAGTCGAATCCGTGGCAGGAATCGGTCAGAACAACAGGCCCCGGTCTCGGGTGCAGTTAATCTGAAGGGCGTAATAAACGGACAATGCCCGTTCAAAAGGCGATCATTTGTATTTTCTGGGCGCCGACGGCATTTGAACGTGAGAGTCCTTATGACGGAAGTTGATGCGGCCCTTGGTGAGGTCGTAAGGTGACATTTCAATGGTGACCTTGTCGCCGGTCAGAATTCGAATACGGTGCTTGCGCATTTTGCCCGAAGCGTAAGCGATGATTTCAACGCCGTTGTCCAAGGTAACGCGAAAGCGCGTTTGTGGCAGCACTTCATTGACAACGCCTTCAATTTCTACAAGTTCTTCTTTCGCCATAGTGTGTTCCTTAAGTGATAAGCCGATAACGCGGCGAGCCATGCGCCAGCGCTGGGGGATGCGTAAGATCGCAATGTGAACCGCAGCAACAGCGCCGAGTAGCGGATGTCAGTAAAAATAGCCGGGGAAAAGGCAAACCAAAAGACCCGTCTGGTCAATTAGTATGAAGGCCAGAATCGGTCTTGGCAAGGAAAAGCCTCATCCTGGCCGGCAAAAGCGCTGAAAACCCTGTCAATCCGCGGCATAAGCGAGGATTGCCCCCATTTCCACCCTAGCCGCGCTGACGCGCTGTTTCATACAGACACAAAGCCGCCGAAACCGACACATTGAGGCTTTCGACCGTGCCGCCAAGCGGGATCCGTGCAACCTGATCACAGCTTTGTTTGACCAGGCGCCGGATGCCCTCGCCCTCTGAACCCAGCACCCAGGCAATACCGGTTTTGGCATCAATGCTGGACAAGGTCTGCTCTCCGTCCATGTCGGCAGCGATGACCCAGATATTCTGCTCCTTAAGTTCTTCGATGGTGCGCGCCAGGTTGGTGACCATGATGTAAGGCACGGTTTCGGCCGCACCCGAGGCGACTTTTTCAACGGTGGCGTTGATGCCGACGGCATTGTCTTTCGGTGCAATCACCGCATGCGCGCCGAAGGCATCGGCGGAACGCAAAATCGCGCCCAGATTGTGCGGATCGGTGACGCCATCCAGGATAAGCAGCAGCGGCGGGCCCTTGATGTTTTCCAGAATATCGTCGAGCGAATGACTGAGCGCAACCGGCTTCACGCGCGCAACCACCCCCTGATGCTTGATGTCCTTGCCAACCAGCCGAGCCAGGCGAGCTGGCTCAACCTGCGCGAGGTTGACTTGACAGGTCTTGGCCTGCGCGACCAGGTCGCGCGAACGTGCATCACGGCGAGTGAGATCAAGGTAAATCTCCAGCACGCCAGCCGGGTCGTGACGCAAGCGAGCCAACACGGCATGAAAACCGTAAATCAGTTTCTCGGGAGACTTTGACTTTTCGCTCATTTCCTTTTGCTACCCGTTCTGGCTCTGCCCGGCTTCTTTTTCGGCGCAGAAAACTCCTCCGCAACGTCTTCCGCTGACTCGATCGTCTCGACCAGGGCAAAATCGATCTTGCTGGTTTCGATATCTGCGCGCATCACCTTGATCCGCACCCGGTCACCCAGGCGATAACGCTTGCCGGTCCGCTCACCGAGCATCCAGTGCTTGCTCTGGTCGTAATGAAAATAATCCTGGCCGAGCTCTGAAACGTGAACCAGGCCTTCGATGAAAATCTCGTCAAGTGCGACAAACATGCCGAAGTTGGTCACCGCACTGACGGTTCCGTTGTATTCATCGCCAATGCGGTCGCGCATGAAATAGGTTTTGAGCCAGGCGTCGACATCACGGGTGGCATCGTCGGCACGGCGCTCGGTCATCGAACAATGCACGCCAATCTCCGCCAGCCCCTTGACGGGCAGCTTTTCGCCGTTCAGCACCGCCTTGATGCCACGATGCACCAGCAAGTCGGGGTAGCGACGAATCGGCGAGGTGAAGTGGGTGTAGGCCTCGTACGCCAGACCGAAATGGCCCTTGTTGTCCGGGCTGTAGACGGCCTGCTTGAGCGAGCGCAGCATCACGGTCTGCAACAAACCTGCATCGGGACGCGGCTTGATCTGCTCCAGCAGTGTGGCGTAATCCTTGGCGTGCGGCTTGTCGCCGCCGGGCAGATCCAGGCCAAACTCGGCCATGAATCCGCGCAGCGCAGCGAGTTTCTCCGGGGTCGGGCCTTCATGGACGCGGAACAGTGCGGGCTGCTGGTTGGCGTGCAGGTAATCCGACGCGCACACGTTGGCAGCCAGCATGCATTCCTCGATGATGCGGTGAGCGTCGTTGCGGATCACCGGCACGATGGCCTTGATCTTGCCTTCGTCGTCGAACAGCATCTGCGTTTCGGTCGAGCCAAAATCAATCGCGCCCCGTTTGGCGCGCGCCTTCAGCAAGGTGCGGAAGAGCTTATCCAGCGCCTGCAAATGCGGCATCAGTGCCGTCTGCTTCGCATCGGGCTGGGTCTCACCGGAAAGCCAGTCCCACACCTGGTTGTAAGTCAGGCGTGCATGCGAATAGATCACCGCCTGGTAGAAGCGATATTCCTTGATGTTGCCGGTGCTGCTGACCTGCATGTCGCACACCATCGAGAGTCGATCGACTTCCGGGTTCAGCGAACACAGGCCGTTGGACAGCGCCTCGGGCAACATGGGAATGACGCGGCGTGGGAAATACACCGAATTGCCGCGTTCATAGCCTTCCGTGTCGAGCGCGTCACTCGGCTTGACGTAATGGCTGACGTCGGCAATCGCGACGATCAGGCGGAAGCCGCTGCGGCCGAGCGGTTCGCAATATACCGCGTCGTCGAAATCGCGCGCAGTTTCACCGTCGATGGTCACCAGCGGCAAGTGGCGAATGTCTTCGCGGCCGGCCATGTCTTTCTTCAGCACCTTGTTCGGCAATCCTGCCGCCTGCTTTTCCACGTCAGGCGGGAACACATACGGCAGGTCGTGCTTGCGCAATGCAATCTCGATTTCCATGCCCGGACCAGTATAGCTGCCGAGAATTTCGCTGACGCGACCTATGGCTTCATTGTGCGCGCCGGGCTGGGTGACGATTTCCACCGTCACCACCTGGCCGGATTGCGCTGCGCCCTCGTTCCCTGCCGGGACAAGAATATCCTGGTTGATGCGACGGTTTTCCGCAATCAAAAAGCCAATGCCATCTTCGGAATAGTAGCGACCGACGACAAATTTGTTGACGTGCTCCAGCACCTCAACGATCTTGGCTTCACGCCGTCCACGCCGGTCAAAACCCGCCACCCGCACCAGCACCTTGTCACCGTGCAGCACGCGGTGCATTTCCTTGGGGGACAAAAACAGGTCATCGCCATCTTCGTCGGGCGAGACAAAGCCAAAGCCATCCGGATGCCCTTCGACCCGGCCCTTGATGAGATCCAGCTTGTCGGGCAAGCAAAGCAGGCGCTTGCGGTTCAGCATCAGCTGGCCATCGCGCTGCATCGCACCCAGACGGCGCTGGAACAGTTCGCGCTCGTCATCGGTGATCTTCAACTGTTCGGCCAGCGCGTCCGCGTCAACCGGACAGCCTGCCTCAGTCAGTAACTGCAAGATATATTCACGGCTGGGCAAGGGCGATTCGTAGCGCTCGATTTCGCGCTCATAGAACGGATCAGCCAGGCGAATCGCCGGAATTTTGTGTTTAGCCGAACGGCTATTTGATTTGTTCGTTGACAATTTATTCTCTGCTCTCTAGAATGCGCGCCTTATTGCCCAGATGGCGGAATTGGTAGACGCGCACGGTTCAGGTCCGTGTGCCGCAAGGTGTGGAGGTTCGAGTCCTCTTCTGGGCACCAGTTGTAAGCAA
>JAHJRA010000014.1:0-24861 GCA_018831045.1 Gammaproteobacteria bacterium
ACGATTTCGGTCTCGATGCCGTGCTCGGGATACGTGAAATCGAGGCCGCCGAAGCGCTGCTTGGTCGACTGCTTGAGATCCTTCATCAGGCTCTGGTAGCCGGGGTTGTAGGAAATCACAATCTGGAAATCGGGGTGGGCATGCACCAGCTCGCCCTTCTTTTCCAGCGGCAACACGCGGCGGTTGTCGGTCAGCGGGTGGATCACCACAGTGGTGTCCTGGCGCGCTTCCACCACCTCGTCCAAGTAGACAATGGCGCCGTGACGGGCGCCGATCGCCAGCGGCCCGTCCTGCCACTCGGTGCCCGCTGCGGACAGCAGGAAGCGGCCGACCAAGTCAGACGCGGTCATGTCCTCGTTGCACGCCACCGTGATCAAGGGCTTGCCCAGCTTGTGCGCCATGTACTCGACAAAGCGCGTCTTGCCGCAGCCGGTGGGGCCTTTCAGCATCATCGGCATGCGAACCGAGTAGGCGGCTTCATACAGCTCGACTTCGTCAGCGACGGGACGGTAGTAGGGTTGCTGGGTGATGCGGTATTGGTCGACAATATTGCTCATGGAGGCTCCTTGAAAGTGGGGCTTATTTATCCGCGAATGACGCGAATTCATGTGAACGCGGCATTCGCGGGCAAACAAAAAGCCCCCGCGCCCAGCGGGCGACGGGGGCTGTTACGGTCACCCGTCGCGACTTAAACAGTCTTGCCGCGGAAAATCACCATCGACGCACCTTGCGACTGATTGAAGTTGTTGTAGCCAATCAGACGAACGTGGTTGTCGGGGTTGGCCTTGTGACAGGCTTCGGCTTCGGCCAGCACGCGGGCCACATCGGTTTCGCCGAACATCGGGAGCTTCCACATGTACCAGTAGGAATCGCGCAGATGCGCCGGCTCGGTGTGCTCGATGGCCGGGTTCCAGCCTTTTTTCACCAGATACTCGACTTGCTTCTTGATCTGCTCCGCGGTCATCGGGGGCAGATAGGAGAAGGTCTCGAACTTGCGGCTGGCAGGATCGCTCACCCGGCTTTTGTAATCCATTACTTCAGACATTTCATTTCCTTTCTAACTAGGAATTAGGATTTGGGATCCAGGGGCTGGGGTGAGGCAGGTTTCCCTGGCCCCTAATTCCCAGCGCCTAGCCCCTATCAATTACTTGTGGGCGACGTCCAGCTTGTCGACGGTGTCGAACTCGAACTTGATCTCTTTCCACGTTTCCATGGCGATCTTCAGTTCGGGGCTGTGTGCGGCAGCGGAGGACAGGATGTCCTTGCCTTCCTTCTCGATCTCCCGGCCTTCGTTACGTGCTTGCACGCAGGCTTCGAGTGCGACGCGGTTGGCGGCGGCGCCCGCGGCGTTGCCCCAGGGGTGGCCGAGCGTGCCGCCACCAAACTGCAGGCAGGCATCGTCGCCGAAGATGGCAACCAGCGCGGGCATATGCCACACGTGGATGCCGCCGGAAGCGACCGGGAACACGCCGGGCATGGAACCCCAGTCCTGGTCGAAGAACAGGCCGCGGCTACGATCTTCCGGGATGAACTTGTCGCGCATGGTGTCGATCCAGCCCAGCGTCGCTTCGCGGTCGCCTTCCAGCTTGCCGACGACGGTGCCGGAGTGCAGGTGGTCACCACCCGACAGACGCAGCACTTTGGTCAGCACACGGAAGTGAATACCGTGGTGCGGGTTGCGGTCGAGCACGGCGTGCATGGCGCGGTGGATGTGCAGCAGCATGCCGTTGTCGCGACACCAGTTAGCCAGACCCGTGTTGGCGGTCAGACCGCCGGTCAGGTAGTCGTGCATGATGATCGGTGCGCCGATTTCCTTGGCGTACTCAGCGCGCTTGTACATTTCTTCCGGAGTCGGAGCCGTCACGTTCAGGTAGTGACCTTTACGCTCACCGGTTTCACGTTCGGCCTTCATGGTCGCTTCGTGCACGAACTGGAAACGGTCACGCCAACGCATGAACGGCTGGCTGTTGACGTTTTCGTCGTCTTTGGTGAAGTCGAGACCGCCACGCAGACATTCGTACACGGCACGGCCGTAGTTCTTGGCCGACAGACCGAGCTTCGGCTTGATGGTGCAGCCCAGCATCGGACGGCCATATTTGTTCATGCGGTCACGCTCGACCTGGATACCAGCGGGCGGGCCGCCACAGGTTTTGACGTAGGCGATCGGGAAGCGGATGTCTTCCAGACGCAGGGCGCGCAGGGCCTTGAAGCCGAACACGTTGCCGACCAGCGAGGTCAGCACGTTAACTACGGAACCTTCTTCGAACAGGTCGATCGGGTAAGCCACGAATGCGTAGAAGCAGGTGTCGTCGCCGGGCACGTCTTCGATGCGGTAGGCGCGGCCTTTGTAGTAGTCAAGGTCGGTCAGCAGGTCGGTCCACACCGTGGTCCAGGTACCGGTCGACGATTCAGCGGCCACCGCAGCGGCGACTTCTTCACGCGGCACACCGGCTTGCGGGGTGATCTTGAAGCAGGCCAGCAGGTCGGTATCCAGCGGGGTGTAATCCGGGGTCCAATAGGTATGGCGGTACTCTTTCACGCCAGCGTTATAGGTTTTAACAGCCATGATTCCTCCTGATAAAGGTCGGGTTTCCGTGTAATGCCACAGCGGCTCAACACGATGGGACGCATCTTGCAGTAGACGAACCATCAATAACAGTCGATATTTTCTATTTATGAGATAGACTTTTATCTATGTAAATCCGATTCGACACAGCCAAATGCGCCGCCACACCACCTTCCGTCAACTAGAGATTTTCGAGTCCATCGCACGCCTGGGCAGCTTTACCCGCGCCTCCGAAGAGCTGTTTCTCACCCAGCCCACCGTCTCCATGCAGATGAAGAAGCTGGCGGATAACATCGGCGTCCCGCTGATCGAACAGATCGGCAAAAAGATCCATCTCACGCCGGACGGCCAGCAGTTGGCGCTGGCCACCCGTGACATTTTCAACATTCTGAGTCACTACACCATGTCGGTGGCCGAACGGCAGGGCTTGAAGCAGGGGCAATTGCGCCTGATGGCGATCACCACCGCGTCCTATTTCGCGCCGCGCCTGCTCGGTGAATTCGCCAAGCTGCACCCCGGCATCGACGTCAGCCTGCGCGTCACCAACAAGGAACAGGTGCTGGCCAGCATCGCCGACAACCTCGACGACCTGTATTTCCTCGGCCAGCCGCCCGAAGACATCGACGTCGTCGCCACCCCCATCATGGACAATCCCATCATCGTGCTTGCCGCCCCGGACCACCCGCTGGCGAACAAGAAAAAGATCCCGCTCGAACGCATCGCGCTGGAGCCGTGGCTGATGCGGGAAAAAGGCTCCGGCACCCGCAACGCCATCGAGCGCATCTTCAGCGGACACGGCCTCAACATCCACCCGCGACTGGAACTGGGCAGCAACGAAGCGATCAAGCAGGCCATCCTCGCCGGCCTCGGCATCTCCGCCCTCTCCCGCCACGCCCTCACGCTCAATCAGCCCGACCAGTTCGCCGTGCTGGATGTGGTGGGCTTTCCGATCCTGCGCCACTGGTACGCCGTGTATCCGGCCGGGCGGCAGCTGTCGGTGGTGGCGCGGGCGTTTCTGGATTATTTGCTGGGGCGGGGGGATGCCGCGCCCGCAAAAGCTGGTAAGAAGGAATAGTGAATTGGAGCGAATAAAGCGCCTAATCGCTTCAAAAAAAGGGGGGTGCCTTGTCCCGACGGACAAGGGTGGCGGTGCAGTGGAATGGCGTCAGACCTGCCATTTATTGCGGTAGAAACGTGGAGCGGAAACTACTATTACGTTGGGCGGATGGCCGTGAGAGATTACCCATGCTGCAAGGTCAGTCGTCGTGGCATTGCTCGGCCCAATTCAATAATCTGGAGAGACAACTGTGAAATTCACCCCCAAAATTGCGGCCCTGGCCCTGGCCTTGGCCTTTGCCATTCCCGCCTCGTTCGTGGCGCATGCGGAGGAATTCGCGCCCTATGGAACCGCCAAGGTCGACATGCACGCGATGCCGGTCACGGACGTGGTGTTCGACGTGAGTTACGAAGACCCGCAGCAGTTGAACATTCTTTACAACTTCGTCCGGAACACGCAAAAAATCACCAAGGGCAAGGTGGTGGTGGTGACGCACGGCCCCGAGCTGCGTGCCTTCGCCAAGGAGAACTATTCGAAATACCAAGGCGCCATCGACAAGATGGCGGAGCTGGCAAAGGACGGCGTCGAATTTAAAATGTGCAACAACGCGATGAAGGCTGCTGGGTTCAGCACCGAGGACATGCACGGGTTCATCACGGTCGTGCCGGCAGGCTTCCCAGAACTGGCCTACTGGCAGGGCAAGGGCTACAAGTACATCAATCCCATCCCGCTGTCGGTGAAGGACGTCCGTTACCTCGATCAGCCGCAACTGAAGAAGTGACACTGCGCCAGACGGACGAGAACGAAGACTCGTCGGGGCCGTGAGCACGACCGGCTGCACCGGCCGCCACCTCCGTGGTCGGCCGCCAAATCCCTTCCGGCCGCACGCTATGCATCTGCGCGCCGTGCCGTCATCACGCCGGTTAGTCCCGCGCCCCGGTCTCGCGTTCCTGAATAAATGGTGAGTGAATAAAAACAAAGTCAGACACGATATTGAAGTCAATTAATCGTGTCTGGCCCTATTTCGCGGCCCGTTGTGTGGCATACGGCCGTCTGGCTGAGAGCTGCCACGACGGTCGAGGAGACGCCTAAAATGAATGGTCCATTCCTCCAGCTTTGGCGGACACTCAAACGGGATCAGGTCAATGTCAAAATCACTTAAAGCCATTACCCTGACCATCGGCGCACTCATCGGACTGCTTGTCCTCGCCGCGATTTCCCTGTTTCTTTTCCTGGATGTCAACGCCTTCA
This sequence comes from Gammaproteobacteria bacterium, assembly GCA_018831045.1. GTDB lineage: Bacteria > Pseudomonadota > Gammaproteobacteria > Burkholderiales > Thiobacillaceae > Thiobacillus. The sequence continues at coordinate 4,875 of JAHJRA010000014.1, forward strand.
AGCCTCGGCTTGAAGCGGCGGCCTCGGACATCATGGGGATGGAAGTCAAGGTCGGCGGGCGCTTGGGAATCGGCTACTTTCCAGGCTTGCTCGTTACGGTGGAAGACGTGCGGATCCGCAACAGGGGGACGGACGTTGCCACCGCAAAGGAGGCCAGGATTGGGGTCGATTTCCTCCCGCTGCTCCACAAGGAAGTCCGGATCAACAGGATCGCGCTTGAGCACCCGAGCCTATCCATCGAGAAGGGGCGTGATGGCAAATTCAACTTCGAGAAATCGGAAGAGGTCCGGAGACCATCACCCAGCCTGGACCTGGCAAAGGTCTCTTTTTCCGACGGGACGCTCCGCTACGCGGACAGGCGAACCGGATGGGGATTCGACGCCGGTGATTGCAGCCTGGATGTGAGCCGCCTGCAGCTTTCGGGCAGGGACCGCCCGGGCGTCATGAAAAACCTTTCCTTAGCGGCGGAACTCGTCTGCGGGAAGCTACGAACCAAGGACTACGCCGCATCCGACTTGAAGGTTTCGGTTGCCGGGCAGCGCGGGGTCTTCGATCTCAAGCCGCTCACGATGCGTGTCTACGCCGGGCAAGGTTCGGGGAGCATACGAGCGGACTTTACGGGCGCTGCTCCGCTTTACCACGTCCGCTATTCCCTTTCACAGTTCCGCATCGAGGAATTCCTCAAGCACCTGTCGCCGCAGAAGTCCGCAGAAGGGTCGATGAATTTCTCCGCGAACCTGACGATGCGGGGAGAGACCGTGAACAAGCTGAGGCAGACCTCGGCGGGGCAGATCTCGCTGCGTGGCAAGAACCTCATCCTCAATGGCCGCGATCTCGATCAGGCGTTCGCCCGGTTTGAGTCCAGCCAGACCTTCAACCTCGTGGACGTGGGCGCCTTCTTCTTTGCCGGGCCTGTCGGCCTGGCGGTCACCAAGGGATACAACTTTGCGAGCATCCTGCAAGGCTCGGATGGTGGCCGCAGCGAGATACGGACCATCGTCTCAGACTGGAAAGTCGAGCGTGGCGTTGCACTGTCGCAGGACGTGGCCATGGCGACGAACGAGAACCGGGTCGCCCTCCAGGGCGGGCTCGATTTCGTCAACGAGCGGTTCGATGACGTCACCGTCGCGTTGATCGACGCCAAGGGCTGCATCAAGGCGCAGCAAAAAATCCACGGCCCTTTCAGGAAACCGGTGGTGGAGCAGCAGAGTACCCTCACGTCGCTCACCGGGCCTGTGGTCAGGTTGCTCGAGAAGGTGGGGAGACTCTTTCCGGGTGGCGAGTGCGAAGTGTTTTACGCCGGTTCGGTCGCGTCGCCGAAATAAGCGGTTTGCAACGGAATCAAAGGACCGGGCTCAGAACGCTGCCGGCGCTGGAACCTTGGTTGATGCGGGAAAAAAGGGCTCGGGCACGCGCATCGCGATCAAGCGGCGCTTCGCTGAGCACGGCATCACCCCCCGCCCGCACCTGGAACTGGGCAGCAACGAAGCCATCAAGCAGGCCATCCTCGCCGGGCTCGGCATCTGTCGGTGGTGGCGCGGGCGTTTCTTGATTATTTGCTGGGGCGGGGGATGCGGCACCGGCAAAGGAGGGCAAGAAGAAATAGTGAATTGGAGCGAAGGCGCCTAATCGCTTCAAAAAAACAGGGATGCTTTGTCCCGACGACAAGGGTGGGCGGTGCAGTGCAGCTCGGCACACGCCAGGCCATAAATTGAGGGTTAAGATCAAGCAGGTTTCCTGGGGCGGTTGCGCGGACGGGAGCAATGGGGCGCGGTATGGTTTATATGAGCCGGAATCGCGAACAATGTTCAACCCATTGATATTGTTGATATTCTTATTTAAGTTGAAAACGTCAAAATGAAAAACAGGTTGAATCGTGCCCTTGCCTTGTTGATGGCAAGCCTAGAGCCTCCCCGGCACGAACTTAATGAGGTCGACTGGAAGGCCGCTCTTTCCCCTGACAAGAAGCGCTTGTCGGAACATTTGTCCGCTCTGTCCAACTATCCCGGCGGCGGGTTTTTAGTCTATGGAGTAGACAACTCCGGCAATCCCGTTGGTATTGAGGACGCTGAAATCGAAGTGGCGATCAATCAATTGGCGAATCTCGGACGAAGTGCCGTGGAGCCGCCATTAGCCCTAGATCACGCGGTGGAAAATTTCAGAGATGTCCGCTTGCTCTTTATCCATGTGCCCGAATCAAGTGTTAAGCCGGTGCACTTACGAGGCAAAGGATTGGAGCATGCATTCATTCGCTCCGGCGGCACAACGCGGCAGGCATCTCGACAGGAAATTGGCATGCTCATGTTGCATAGCAGAACGCCAAGGTGGGAAGAACTGCGGGCTTCTATTTTGCTCGATGAAGACACGATGGTGGCAAAGCTTTCTGTCGGCCCAATCCTTGACATGTTGGGGCGGCCAGCACCTTCTTCTCAGGATGATATGTTGTCCTGGATGGTGGCGGAGGGTTTTATTACCCGTGAGCCTGCGAACGGTGGCTACGTTACGAACCTTGGCGCCATCGCTGCGGCTCGAAAGCTGAGTGATTTTCCTGATATCAGTCGCAAGGCTGTCAGGGTGGTCGTTTACAACGGCACAAACGAAGCTGATATGAAGCTTGAGCAGGAAGGCACGAAAGGCTACGCCATCAGCTTTCAAGGGCTGCTTCAATTTGTGATGTCACAGTTGCCACAAAGTGAAATCATTGAGCAGGCATTACGCGTAAAACGCACTGTCTATCCCGAGAGGGCGTTGCGTGAAATCATTGCAAATGCCCTAATCCATCAAGATTTCTCAGTCACTGGGACGGGACCGTTAGTTGAAATATTTGATGACAGGATTGAAATATCAAACCCTGGCGGATTACTTCCCTCGAAACAACTCAATCGATTGATAGGTACGCAGCCGGAATCGCGCAATGAACAATTGGCTCGTGCATTTCGTCGTTTCAGAATTTGCGAGGAACAAGGATCTGGGCTGTTGAAAGCAGGCTTAGATGTAGAACTGTATGGACTTCCGCCGATTAAGTTTGAGACTGGTGCGAACTACTTTAAGGTCACATTGCTCTCACCGAGAACATTTGCACAAATGTCCCCAAGTGAACGAATGGAGGCCTGCTATCAACACGCCGTTCTTAAACATCTGTCTGGTAGCACGATGACAAACAAGTCATTACGTGAGCGTCTCAAGATGCCCGAAAAACAACGTTCGATGGTTTCTGCACTAATACAAGATGCCCTTGACAGTATGCTCATCAAGCCAGCAGACCCGGAAAATAAATCTAAGAAATTTTCCGAGTATGTGCCGACGTGGGCATAAGTCATTTTTGATGACCACGCGTTCGTTTGGCTATAAACAAACGGCCTGGCCATTTCACAAATCCCGCACCCACGCCCAAATACGTGAAGCTCATCCTGGCATGCATGCCCTGCCTTGTCGTGATCACGGGGCTGGTGTTGCTTGCCGGGCATCTGTTCTAGGCTAGGCTGAAGGCTGCCGGAACAGGAGAAGCAAGATGAAACAGAACATGGGTGGGGTGGACAAAGTCATTCGCCTCGTCGTGGTCGCGATCATCGCGGCCCTGTATTTCACCGGCCAGATCACCGGGACGGCAGCGATCATTCTGGGCATCATCGCGGTGGCATTTCTGGTGACCAGCCTCATCGGCTGGTGTCCGACCTACGTGCCGTTCGGCATTTCCACGAAGAAGGCGGATAAAACGCTGCGATAGAAACGAATAAATGGGGTCGGACGCATATCGTGTCCGACTCCATTTTCTGGCCAGCGTCATCGTCGACATTTGGGTGCCCGACGCTGCACGATGGTGACGTCCAGGCGGCCTCACCTCACGCAGGCCCCCCGGCCTGGCGACGCCGTTTCCTCGACTATAAAGAAACCATCTAGCCATTTCATGGCGTGACACGAAGACCATGCCCAAGTACGTGAAGCTTATCCTGGCGTGCATGCCGCGCCTGCCGTGATCACGGAGGCTGGCGGACACCATGAAACTATCCACTGATGCCGAGTTGGCATTACTCCAACACGAGGCATTCAGTTATTTTTTGCACGAAACCAGTCCGGTCAACGGATTGGTGATCGATAAAACCGAGCCTGACTGGCCCGCGAGTATCGCAGCAACCGGTCTGGCTCTGGCGGCGTACCCGGTGGGTGTGGAGCGCGGATTGGTGTCACGTGCGGTTGCTGTGGAACGCACGCTCCGGACGCTGCGTTTCTTCTGGAATAGCCCGCAAGGTCCCGAACCCGATGCGACCGGCCACCACGGGTTTTACTACCACTTTCTTGACATGCAGAGCGGGCGGCGTGCCTGGCAGTGTGAACTGTCGACTGTGGACAGCGGTTTTCTGCTGGCAGGCGCGCTGACGGCGGGCGCCTATTTTGACGGGAAGGCGGCTGACGAGCAGGAAATCCGAACGCTTGCCGATTCGCTTTACCGGCGCGCCGACTGGCAATGGGCGCTGAACAATGGCGATACCCTCACCCACGGCTGGAAACACGATTAGGTGCGGCTCAATAGTCAGGTTGCCAACAGCGGCAAGCGCCTTGGCTTGCCGTTCACAAATACACAACGTTCACGTTACGCGAACACAAACACAACTTGAACAACCGACTTTCCGCACTAATCAACACGACGATGCGCATCGGCCATACTGATACGAAACGAATGGAGACCGCCATGCTGACCCGCTATCTGCCTTTTCTGTTTGCGCTGCTTTCGGCATTTTCCCTGCACGCCGCAGAACCCGCGCCGGCTGCAAAAACGGGCGCCTACTACGGCGCAAAATCGACCGAATATCCCGCCTGGTTCAAGGACAGTTTCCTGCATCTGCGGGAAGACATCGACGAGGCCCGCAAGAGCGGCAAGCGCGTGATCCTGATGTTCACCCAGGACGGGTGTCCGTATTGCTCGGCGCTGGTCGAACGCAATCTGTCGCAGCGCGAGATCGAGTCCACGATGCGGGAAAAATTCGATGTCGTCGTGATCAACATCTGGGGCGACAAGGAACTCGTCGGGCTGGACGGCAAGACCCTCACCGAGAAGAACTACAGCGCGGCGCAGAAGATCCAGTTCACGCCCAGCCTGGTGTTCTTCGACGAGTCCGGCAAGACCCTGCTGCGGCTCAACGGCTATGTGCCGCCGGCGCGCCTGCAAGCCGCGCTCGACTGGGTGGGCGGACGCCATGAAAACAAGCTGGCGTTCCGCGATTTTGTCGCCGCGCGAGAAGCTCCGAAGCAGGCCTCGGGCGAGATGATCAAACAGGATTTCTTCCTGCAGAACGCCACCGACCTGCGCCGCCGCGGCCAGCAACCGAAGCCGCTCGCCGTGTTCTTCGAGCAGAAGGACTGCCCGGACTGCGAGGTGCTGCACCGGCGCGTGCTGGCCGACCCGGAAACCCGCGCCGCGATTGCAAAATTCGACAGCGTGCAGTTCGACATGTGGTCGCGCGTCCTGATCACCACGCCGGAAGGAAAACGCATGCCAGTGCGCGACTGGGTCCGCCAGCTCGGCGTCAACTTCGCCCCCGGCATCGTGTTGTTCGACGCCGGCGGCAAGGAGGTCATCCGCTGGGAATCGTCGTTCCGCGTGTTCCACACCCTCGGCATGTTCGACTACGTCGAATCGAAGGCCTATCGCACGGAACCCAGCTTTCAGCGTTTTCTCGCCGCCAAGACCGAGCACATCCGCGAGACCGGGCGGGACGTGAACATCTGGCGCTACGCCGATGAACCGGTTGCCGCGCCCGCCCGGTAAAGCGGAATCAAGGGACCCGGCTCAATGATTTTTGCTGCCCCCGTTTGTACCGGCTATTGATCGCGTGATTCGTACTCGATGCCGCCGAGGTATTGGTACATCCAGTTGTAGAGCGCACAACCCACCACGGTCATGATGTAACCCATCAGCAGATAGGCGATGGGGAGAAACAGAAAAAACAAAGGTGAGGGCTGATCGACCGCATTGCCCGCGGCATCGACGCCCGGCGGAATGAACGAAACCAGGATCGCCATCGGGATCACGAAAACTAGTGAACCGAGTGCGGTGAGCACTCCGAATACTTTGGCGTTCTGGTGCGGTGACAGGCGTGCAATTTGCGTCTTCATTCTTTCCCCCTTGATGGATGGTTTTCGTCAGTATGTTCAGCCCGCCGGCCCCGTTGTTTCGTCATTCGATCCAGGACGGAAAGCGGGTAAATTATGCCCTGATTCGAGTCCTCAACTTTAGAAAGAAACCGGGTGCGGACTTCACCCGGTGACCGCTTCCCAACACTGACCCAGGAACCCATCCACCATGTCTCCTCTCACCCTCATCATCGGCAACAAGAACTACTCGTCCTGGTCGATGCGGCCCTGGCTGCTGCTGCGTCAGGCAGGCATTCCTTTCGAGGCGGTGCGCATCCCGCTGTACGTGCCGGGCTCGGAAATCGATCTGGCGAAATGGTCGCCTTCGGGCAAGGTGCCGGCGCTGCACGATGGCGAGATCCGGGTGTGGGATTCGCTGGCGATTTGCGAATATCTCGCCGAGCGTTTTCCGGAGCAGGGGTTGTGGCCGGCCGATGCGGCGGCGCGGGCGGTGGCGCGCTCGGTGAGCGCGGAGATGCATGCGGGATTCGGCGCGCTGCGCGAGCACATGTCGATGAACATTCGCGCCCGCTATCCGGGCCAGGGGCGCACGCCGGAGTGTCTGGCGGATATCGAACGCATTCTGGCGATCTGGACGGATTGCCGCGCGCGCTTTGGCGGCAACGGCGATTTTCTGTTCGGCCGCTTTGGCATTGCCGATGCGATGTATGCGCCGGTGGTGCTGCGCTTTGAGACTTATGGCGTGGCGCTGGAAGGTGCGGCGCGCGACTATGCCGATGCGGTACTGGCGCTGCCCGCGCTGCAGGCCTGGGTGACGGATGCGGTGGCGGAAACCGAGCGCATTGAAAAATTTGAACGCGGCGAGGCGTTCGAACGCGACGTGTAAGCCGTGTCTGGCTTTACGCGCTGACATATAGGTCAGACACGATTTATTGCCCATGACACGCGTTTCCTCGGCTATACACAAACCATCGGGCCATTTCAAACCTCACACGTCATGCCCAACTACGTGAAGCTCATCCTGGCATGCATGCTGTGCCTTGCCGTAATCGCCGGGCTGGTCTTGCTTGTCCGCCACTTTTTCTAGGCTACGCTGAAGGCTCCAGCGGTTGCCGAAAGGGGGCAACAAAATGAAGCAGAACATGGGTGTGGCGGACAAGACCATCCGCCTCGTCGTGGTCGCGGTCATCGCGGCCCTCTATTTCACCGGTCAGCTCACCGGGATTGCAGCGATCATTCTGGGCGTCATCGCAGTGGCTTTCTTGCTGACGAGCCTTATCGGCTGGTGTCCGACCTACGTGCCGTTCGGCATTTCCACCAAGAACGCGGATAAACCGCTGCGCTAGAAACGCCGAGCGCTTGGCATGGTGCTGCAGATGCCGCAGCGCATTCCCGTTTCACCGGGGCATTTGCATCACCATGAGTGGATTCAACCATCCATTCGGCGCCTTCGATTTGTTCGCCAGGGCGCCTTTCTTCTCTGCCCTCACTATTGCCGCGAACGTTTCAAACTTGCTTCGGAAAAAGTGGCCAGACTCGATTGTTTTTGTATTCAAATGGAGAGGGCATCGAGCTTTGAACAACTCGAGAAATGCACATGAATGCAAACGTCCGCATGCCAACCTGGTTCATCCCGCACGGCGGCGGTCCCTGCTTCTTCATGGCGTGGAATCCGCCAAACGCCTGGGACCGCCTGGCCGATTTCCTCCGGGGGCGGGCGGCCTCATTGCCCTGCAGCCGCGCGCCATCGTAATGGTTTCGGCCCACTGGCTGGAGCCGGCCTTCAACGTCACCAGCGGTGCGCACCCGCAACTGATCTACGACTACACCGGCTTTCTGCCGCACACCTACGAGCTCAAGTATCCCGCGCCGGGGGCGCCGCAACTGGCCGCACGCATCGCCGTGTTGCTGGGCCAGGCGCAGATGCCCGTTCAGCAGAATCCCGGCCGGGGCTTCGACCACGGCATGAGCCCGGGGATTGCCCCAGGAAAGCGAAGTGCTCGCCCAGGCACTATGATGAAAACTTCAGCCATGTGTTGTGGAGGGCTCATGAAACATTCATTCTGCAGCAGGCGCGCGCCTGTACCCGCACCGGTTCGACAATCATGGCAGCCCCAGACGTAGTCGATCTGGCGCAAGCCACGGATGCCGTGAGCACCCTTCTCGATGGCATGAACCTTTCCGCTCACCTGTATGCCGTCGAACCCAGAGAGGGAATGTGGGCGGTCATCGTGGAATGCGCCACCGGGTCGGGCTGGCAGCGCGTAGAACTGCAGGCAGGCCCCGAACTGCTGGCTGCGATCAACGGCGACGCCGAGGCCCTGACGACGCTGCACACCCAATGGCGGGCGCATCTGGCCGACTGCCAGTACGACTGACGCCGCCCGATGCGGTTGCTCAGGCTGCGATTGGCAACGAATAAGACGTTGGGATGGCGCCAGTGATACCTTCAGCTAGCCGGCAGGATTCCTGTCTTTTAATTCAAGGTAAAGCCGCATGAACATTTCAAACTATGCCGATCTGCTCGCAGCCGCCAGGCAGCAACCCGAACCGCAACGGCTGCTTTTCGTTTTCACCCGGCCCGAGCTGCCTGACGGCTATACCGAAGCCCAGAATCAGAGTTTTCAAGCCGGGACGGGGGGCGTATTGACGCCCCAAATGTGTGTCGACAAAGCCCTGGATGAGCTGGGTGATTTTTCCGCTCTCGTCGACGAATCACGCCAGATGGGACCGGATTGGAAAATCGTGTTTGTCGCCAGCCTGCCAGGGCGTGCGGGCGTCATGCCGAGCACCGATGAGGCGCAGGAGCCCTTAAAAACGATGATCCATTCGATACAAAACGGCGCGATCTCCAAATATCTGGCATTCGATCAGGACGGCGATCTGGTCCGGGTTTCCTGAAAAACCTAATGTGATGAAACTGAAACATGACGCCCCCAACGGCTTGAAATCCTTTCGATTGTTTGTGCTGATGTTTTTGTTCATTGTGTCGTTCGCGTTGCTGACCTATGGCTTGCGTATTGAACTGTTTGCCGGGGTGGTGTGGATAGGCGAGACGATAAGGGAAGCACCTGTTTTGGGCGCCATCGTCTTCTTTTTTGCATCGGCCTTTTCGGTCCTGTTTCTCTTCCTCTCCAGCGTGCTGCTCATTCCTTCGGCTATTCTGGCCTGGGGAAAGTGGCTGACCTTTCTGCTTCTCGCGGCGGGCTGGTTGTGTGGATGGATGGCGACGTATGCCATCGGCCGATTTTTTCGGGATCGTACATTTGTCGAAAACAGGCTGAACGAACAACACCTCAAAAACACTTTTTTCCTATCGAAAAAGCTGCCTTTTTCGCTCGTGCTGATCGTTATCAGCTCGCTTCCAGCCGAGATCGTCGGCTATGCCTTGGGGACGGTGCGCTATCCGTTTTGGTCATTCTTGCTGGCTTTGGCACTGGTGGAAATTCCGTTTGCTTTTCTGCTCGTATTTATCGGCGAGACGTTCTTTATTGAAAATGTCGGCTTGCTCATCGGTCTCATGGTTCTGCTGCTCGGCATCTTCATCTGGGAAGTTAAAAACGCCCGTCGCCTGAAAGCTGCCATGACGACCTGAACGACACAGAACGGTCGATTCCTGCAGCGCCACCGTGTCCGCGCATGGCCGAGACGAGCCGCCAGTGCGGACAGGAACGGACATCGCACGACCCTGTCATTGTTGTGTGCCAGAACCCTGCTGACACGCAACCGGGCCGCGCTGGTCGGCATCGTGGTCGGCCCCCGTACCGCGAAGCGATCAGCGCGCGGCTGTCCAGCATCCGCGATTTCCTGCTGCTGTTCTTCTTCATCGACCTCGGTTCCAAGCTCGATTTTTCCACCCTTGGCGACGAAATCGGCACCTCCGTCGTGCTGTCGCTGTTCGTGCTGATCGGCAACCCGCTGATCGTGATGGCGATCATGGGCACCATAGGCTATCGCAAGCGCACCAGCTTCTCGCCGGGCTGACGGTGGCGCAGATTTCCGAGTTCTCGATCGTCTTCGTCGCCATGGGCATCAGCCTCGGCCACGTGGGCAACAGTGCGCTCGGACTCACCACGCTGGTGGGGCCGCCCGCCACGCGCTCGAACGCGCCGCGCTGATGGCCCAGGCGCATCCTGATGCCCGCCTCACCTTCGCGCATATCATCAGCGCATCGGCACTCGACACGCTGCGCCGCATCCTGCCCGGCGACGCCGCGGCATGGGAAGCGCAGTTGCTCGCACAAGCAGAAACGGATCTGAACGCATTGGCAACGAATCTGGCAGCGCGCCATGGCTGCAGCATCGACACGGTGCTGGCGCAGGGATCGGCACTTGCCACGCTGTCCGAACTCGTCGAGACGCGGCAAATCGACCTGCTGGTGATGGGCGTGCGCGGTTCGCATTTCGTGCGCGAACTGTTGCTCGGCTCCACCACCGAACGCATGCTGTGCAAGTCGCACCGTCCGCTGCTGGCGGTCAAGCAGCGCCCGCAAACCCCCTATCGGCGCATGCTCGCGCCGGTCGATTTTTCCGCGCACGCCGCCGCCGCGGTCAACGCCGCCCACGCCTGGCTGCCCGACGCCGACATCGTGCTGCTGCATGCGTTCGAGGTGGAACTGGAAAGCACCTTCCGGCTCGCCGGCATGGAGGATGACCGGATCCATGCCTTCCGGATCCAGGCACGCAACGCCGCGCAGGAAGCGATGAACGCGTTCATCGACAGCTTGCAGGTCCCCGCCCACCGGCTCACCCGCGAGTTTGTGCACGGCCCTGCCACGCAGCACATACTTGAGCACGAGCAGGCGATGGACGCCGATTTGATCGTGATGGGCAAGCACGGCCAGTCGGTGATGGAGGAACTGCTGCTCGGCAGCATTACCAAACATGTGCTGACGCATTCAAGCAGCGATGTGTTTATCGCAGGCCAACCCTGAATGCCTGCCGGGCCGGCCAAGCAGTGGGCCGGGTCCAGAAATGCGGGAGGCGATTGAGCACACGTGCCTATAATGAGAAATCCTTAAACAGCACTGGAGTTCTCCCATGAAGAAAACAATTGTTTCTCTCAGCGCCATTGCATTCGGCCTCAGCGGTCTTTCCGGCTGCGCCAACATGACCGAAACACAAAAAACCACAGGCACAGGCGCCGGCGTCGGCGCAGTGGCCGGAGCGCTCATTGGCGCCGCGACAGCTGGCGGCCACACGGGCAAAAGCGCCGCGACCGGCGCGGCGATCGGCGCTGCAGTCGGTGCAGGCGGAGGCTATCTGTGGTCGAAGCACATGGAAAAACAAAAAGCCGAGATGGAGCAGGCCACCCAGGGAACCGGCGTGAGCGTGAGCCAGACCGCCGACAACCAACTCAAGCTGGACATCCCGAGCGACGTTTCCTTTGACACCAACCGCTATGAAATCAAATCGAACCTGCGTCCGATCCTTGACCGCTTCGCCACCACCCTGAATCAAAATCCGGTGACGACGGTCAGCATCATCGGCCACACCGACAGCACCGGTTCGGATGCGATCAACAATCCGCTTTCGGTCAATCGCGCCGCCTCGACACGCAGTTACCTCGTTGACCGCGGGGTCGCGTCAAACCGCATCGCCATCGATGGCCGCGGTTCGCGCGAGCCGATCACTGACAACAACACGGCAGGCGGCCGTGCGATGAACCGCCGCGTCGAGATTTTCGTGGCAGAACCTGCACGCTGACACGCGCGTGTTCGGGCAATCCGGCTTGCTCGACGCCGGACTGCCCGACTGCAGCACCGCTTTGCCTGTCAATGAGGGATTGTTCCGCCGGGCGGTCTTTGTCCCGTAAGCGAACCAAGCACTTCATTTGATAGCAGACAGCCTGGCGTCGATCCACCGACCCGGCATCCGCATTCCCTGCATCCAAGCTGGCGACGCACGCCGTTCGCCAGACCCCTCTTCGCCACGCCCAGCGCATCCACGGCCCGACGCCGCACACCCATCACCCTGCTTGCGCCCTGAATAAAGCTGTGTGCGACAACGCACAGACGCTATCAGGCGTTCGCCCTATATTGCACTCGGACAGTTGCGGCTGGTTTACCGGACCGCACCCGACATTCAATTACCAGGGACATAACCATGATGAAAAATACTTCCAGATTCCAGTTGCCGCAGCTGTCACGCAGTGGCGTTGCTTGCGCCGTGCTGGCGGGCAGCGTGATGCTGATGGCGGGCTGTGCCGGCACGCCGCCGACAGAGCAGATTGCCATTACGAAAGCCGCGGTTGCCCATGCCAGCAATGCGGGCACCACCCAGTTTGCCCCCGTCGAGCTGCAATCCGCCAAGGACAAGCTGGCGCGTGCCGAACAGGCGATGGAGAAAGAAGACTATGCGCTAGCCAGCCAGCTCGCGGACGAAGCCCTGGCGGATGCCCGCCTGGCCGAGGCCAAAAGCGAATCCGCTCAAGCGCAAAAAGCCGCCAAAGACTCGCAGGATGCGAGCCGCGTATTGCGCGAAGAAATCAACCGTAAAGCCCAATAAGCCTGAAAGCGCACACCATGAAAAAAAATCATTTATTCGCCCTGACCTTGATCAGCGTGTCCGTCCTGGCCGGCTGCAGCACGATGCCGCAAAGCACGACGCTGGATAACGCCCGCACCGATTACAACCATGCGCAGGCCAACCCGCAGGTTGTCAAACTGGCTCCGCTGCAGCTCAAGGAAGCCGGCGAGGCGCTTGACCGCGCCAATGCCGCCCAGGTTTCGCGTGAAGACGCCAAGGTAGTGGACAGCCTGGCTTACGTGGCCCAGCAGAAAATCGCGCTGACGCAAGAAACCGCGCAACGTAAAAGTGCCGAATTGGCGGTCAGCAACGCCACGGCGGAACGCAACAAGCTGCAGCTTCAGGCACGCACCGCCGAAGCCGATCAAGCCCATCAGCAGGCGGCGATGGCCGAACTGACTGCCGAGCAGAAAACGGCCGAGGCCAATCTGGCCCGTCAGCAGGCAGCCGACGCGCAAGCCGGCGCTGCGCAGGATCAGGCCAGCCTGGCCGCCATGCAGGCCCAGATGGATGAGCTGAATGCCAAGAAAACGCCACGCGGCATGGTAATCACCCTGGGTGACGTGCTGTTTGACACCAACCGGGCCCAGCTCAAATCGGGCGGCGAACGCAATGTGCAAAAACTCGCCGAGTTTCTCAAGCGCTATCCGCAGCGCACGGTGCTGATCGAAGGCTTCACTGACAGCGTGGGGAGCAACAGCAGCAACCAGGTGCTATCCGAACAGCGCGCCCAGGCAGTCAGCAAGGCCCTGACCGATATGGGCGTAAGCCGCGATCGCGTCAGCACCAAAGGCTATGGCGAAGCGTATGCCGTCGCCGGCAACGACACGGCATCCGGCCGTCAACTGAACCGTCGGGTGGAAATCATGCTGTCCGATGAACGCGGCGTAATCGCGCCACGCTGAGTAGCGCCTGGGCATGCCCAGGCGAAGGCAGCACGAATGGGGCCACCCATCAGCCAACCCGAGTCAGACACGAATCCCTTCTTGCCCGCCGTTTTAATGGCGGGCTTTTTTATTATGCGGCCTCGCGCTGATCCTCTGCCGGCCACATGGCGATAGCCGATCCGGTCAAACCATTGAGCCTGGACGGCAGGTGTTTCAACCATGCCACGCCCCATGTCATGAGACCTGTTGAATGGGTGCACAATCCCGTTCGCATTCAGCGCGTTTCAACGTGTTGTCATTTGCCCTGCCCGCCCCAATATGACAAAAACTTCCACCCCCCCTTTATTCATGCAACCAGTCAAAAACACCTTGATGGCCCGACTCGCCGCCGCGCGCGCACGACTGTTGGGCACTCCGCTTCAAGCCGATACCAGCAGCTCGGCGTTTGCCGGCTTCAAGCGGGTGCTCCACAAGGGCGTGCTGATCTTCGCCCTGATCATCACGGTGCTGTTCGCCCTGATTTTCTACCAGTACCAGCGCTCGGAAGAGGCCGTTCGTTCGGTGGAGCACACGCGACAGGTCATCGCGTACATCGACTCGCTGCGCACCTACCTGCTCAATCTCGATACGGCGGTTCGCAAATACGCCGAATCGCACGATCCCGACTATCTGGATCCCAGCCTGATCTGTCGCCGATCGCAGTGCCCCAGTGCCGGGCAGCTGATCGTCCTGATTGGAACCGACAGCGCCCAGGCCGCCCGCCTGGCTCCACTGCCGGAACTGCAGTCGGCACTGGAGGCGGGATTCGACGCGCTGCAGCAACGCGCACAGGAAAATGGCAATGCCACGCCTCCGGAACGGGAACTGGGGGGCTTCGACAAATCCGCCATCGAGCAGATCCACCGCATTCTGATCGAGGCCGGACGGGAAGAACTGAACCAGCTGGAAACGCGCGAAACAGCACGCATCCACCTGCAGAGCCTGTCATCGGCCCTGCTGGGAATCGCCGGACTGTGGACCGGACTGGCGCTATTCGGCCTGTACCGGGAAACCATTCGCCTGATCGGGGCCGGGATCGATGCCGAACAGACGATCCGCCAACTCAGCCTGCACGACCCGCTGACGGGTCTGGCCAACCGGCGGTTCCTGCACCAGAACGAAAAGCGTCTGATCGCGGGCGCAAGGCGTTCAGGCAAACAGATGGCCATCCTGGCCATCGACCTGGACGACTTCAAGGCGGTCAACGACCAGTATGGGCATGCGGCAGGGGACACGGTGATCGTGAGGTCGGCAGAACGGATGCAGCAGTTGCTGCGCGAATCGGACGTGATCGCGCGGTTTGGCGGCGACGAATTCGTCATCGTGCTGGGTCAGGTCGACCATGCGGCGGCGGCGTGCGAAGTCGCAAGCCGGGTGGTGGAGTGTTTGTGCCAGCCCATTCCGCTGGAAGGCGGGAGCGTCGCACGCATTGGCGCCTCGGTGGGGATAGCCACCTGCGACGCCGGCAAGGAAACCCTGGACGATCTGTTGAAGCGGGCCGACACGGCACTGTACGCAGCGAAACGCGAAGGCAAGAACACCTTCCGCGAGGCTGACGCTCCCGGCGTGTAAACCGCGCTGGCCATGGGACGCCGAGACCACTATCACGTCTATGTGATCGAACTGTCGAAAGACGTTCTATACGAAGGCCGGTTCAGAAAAGCCAACCCCGGGTACGTCACCGGCAAGCCCTGCATTTACGTCGGCATGACGGGACTGGATCCCGATGTGCGCTTCGACAAACACAAGGCCGGTATCCAGTCCAACCGCTTCGTCAAGCAATTCGGCCTGCGCTTGTTGCCTGAGCTGTACGAACTGTACAACCCGATGTCGTATGACCACGCGCGCAGCCTGGAAGTGGAACTGGCGATTGATTTCCGCGAAGCCGGGTACGGCGTTTGGCAGGCGTAGGACGAACGCCATCGCTGTCTGCTGCCAGGAACGTGGCGCGGGACTTTCGCCGAGTGCCACAGCAGCATTCGATGGGCAACTGCGATCCCCTTCAATCCGGCGGTAGCAAAAATCAAAATGTGAACCAGAATTGGTGAACAGAGGCGCTCACTTCCTGCTGGAAAGCACTGTCAGCCTGCTTTCCCGGCCGTGGCGCGCTTCTGCCAAACATGGGAGCCATCACATGAACAGAATAATTGGACTGACCTTATTGCTGGCTATCGAAGGCGTCTGTCCGCTCATGGCCGGGGCGGCAGAATCGGAAAAGACCGGGACGCTGAGACTCGCTCTGGAAAATGACATGTTTCAGGGAAGCGACGGTCACTACACAAATGGGGTCAGGGTGGTATGGGTGCCGGGTCCGGAGACCCCCGCCCCCGAATGGGCTACCCAGCTGGCCCGCCTCGTGCCGTGGTTTCCGCAGCAAGGCGTGATCCATCATGGCTATGCCTTCGGCCAGAGCATGTTCGTGCCGAGCGATATCACCGTCGCCAACCCGCCCCTGGATGAACGTCCGTATGCCGGCTGGCTGTATGGTTCGATCGGCCTCGGTGTGGAGTCGAGCCAACAGCTCGACCAGTTCGGGGTCACGGTGGGCGTGGTCGGGCCGGCCTCGCTGGCCGAGCAAAGCCAGAAATTCATCCACGATGTAGTGGGTTCCGATGAACCCAAAGGCTGGGACACCCAGCTCGGCGATGAGCCGGGCGTCATCCTGACCTACCAGCGCAGCTGGCGGGAATTTGCGACTACGACTTTCCTGGGCAACCCGCTGGATTTCACCCCCCACGCAGGGGCCGCATTGGGCAACATATACACCTACGCCAATGCAGGCGTCACGCTGCGCTATGGCCCACACCTGCCCAGCGACTACGGGCCGCCGCGCATCCAGCCCGGCCTGCCGGGCTCGGCGGACTTCGCGCCGGAGTCCGATTTCGACTGGTACCTGTTTGCCGGCTTCGAGGGGCGGGTGGTTGCGCACAACCTCTTTCTCGACGGCAACACCGTCCGCGACAGTCGCAGCGTGGACAAAAAAGCCCTGGTCGGCGACCTGCTGTTCGGGTTTGTCTTCGACTGGTCCGACCTACGCTTCAGCTACACCCACGTGCTTCGCTCGCGCGAGTTCGAAACACAGGAAAACAACGACGGTTTTGGCGCTTTAATCGTGTCGTTCAAATTTTAAGCCGTGGAGGGCGTCATGGCATGCATGGGGGTCCTCCGACTGGCCGGCGGATGCCACCCCCCAAAACCTGGCTTACTTGGTGAGCGCCATGAACAGTTGCGGCAAGCGTTCCGGCAAGCGCTCAATGTGGTCAATGACGGTGAACTGGCGGCCGAAGATGTCGCCGACGTATTCGTCGGCCTTGGGATCAAGGCTGATGCAGTAGGAAAAGATACCCTGCTGGTCGAGTTCCTTCACTGCCTGACGCGTGTCTTCGATCAGCAGGCGTTCGTCGTGGGTGTCGACGTCGGACGGACGGCCGTCGGTGAGAACAAGCATGAGTTTCTTGTCGGCGGTGCGCGCGCCGAGGTAATGCGCGGCGTGACGCATCGCGGCGCCCATGCGGGTGGAATAGGCCGCCTGCATCGCGGCCAGCCGCGCCTTCACCTCATCGTTGAAGGATTCGCCGTAGCCCTTGATGTGCAGGTAGCGCACGTCGTGACGGGTGTTGGAATGGAAGCCGGCGATGGCGAACGAATCGCCGAGTTTCTCGATCGCCCAGGCCAACAGCGAGACGGCTTCCTGGCTCAGTTCGAGGATGGTCTGGTCGCTGCCCGCCGCCTTTTCATTGAGCGATTCCGATAGATCCAGCAGCAGCATCACGGCGATGTCGCGGCCGTCGGTGCGGTGGCTCATGTTGATGCGCGGGTCGGGATTCGCGCCGCCCTTGAAGTCGATCAGCGAACGGATGGCGACGTCGAGGTCGAGCTCGCTGCCTTCCTCCTGGTAGCGGATACGCACCTTGTCCTGCGGCTTCAGCAGGTCGAGCATTTTCTTCAGCTGCTTGGCCAGCGCGCTGTGCTTGGCGAGCAGGCGGTCGATGTCGGCCGGATTGCCGCTGGCGTGCAGCGCTTCGTACACGCTGGCCCAGTCGGGGCGGTAGGTCTGGCTGTTGTAGTCCCACTCGGGGTAATGGCGCGGCGGCAGGCCCTTGATTTCCGCATCCGGCGCGGCCTTGCGGTCTTCGTCGAAGGCTTCTTCCTCGTCGCCCGCCTCGATGAATTGCCACATGTGGCGGTTGTCGTCGCGGTAATCCACCACCGTGTTGTCGAAGTGCACCTTGGCGAACTGGTCGCTCTGGCGACGGGTTTTGGCGACGTAGGACAGCGCCAGCGCGGCGATCTCCTTTGTACTCGACTCCCCCTGTGCCATCACGGCGTGGAAGCGCGCGACGAAGGTGTTGAGGTCGGCGTCAGCGTAGCCGTGAGCAGGATCGAGCAGCGCGCGCGACAGCATCGCCATGCGGTGGCGCAGACAGGACGTGGTCTGCGGATCGCAGGCAGCTTCCAGCGGTTGCGGATGCAGCGCGAGAAACAGGCGGCGCAGGCCGGGGTAGACGCGGATCAGCAGGGTCTCGACGCGGCAGTCCTCGAAGAACTCCACCGCCATGCGCTGGAACGGGCTCCAGTTGTCAGCGATCTGCGGCCGGGTCCAGCGCCGGTGGCCTACCATGTGCGCCAGCGTGGCGTGGTAGCGGTCGAGGCCGCTGACCCCGTGTGCATCGTCCTGCACATCCGGCACGCGCATGCCGAGCTTGTCGTAATACGGAACCGGTTTGCGCAGTTCGTCGAAGGCGGTCGAATACGGCACCAGCTGTTCTGCGTCGTTCCACAGGCCGCGCAAGTACAGATCGAGCTTGCGTTCCACGTCCATGAACAGGGTGCCGTGGCGTTCGCGCTGCAGCACGGCGCGGCTGTCGGCGGACTGCACGCAGAAGTAATCCTTCTGCCGTTCCGGATGGGTGCGGTAGTTGCGGATGCCGTATTCCACCCATTTTTTCAAACCGGCCAGCGTCAGCTGATTCAGCAAATTGGGCGCCTGGGCGAGAAACTCCGGCAGGCCGGGGCTGGGGAAAGTAGTGTGGTGGCCATGGATGGAACCGGTGGTGCGCTCCATGAAATCCAGCGTGATATCCAGATAGCGCTGCATCGGTTCCTGCGCATGCAGGCGGCGCGCAACCGCTGCCAGCGTTTGCAGAAAAGGCGTGATGGCATTGCCATTGGGCGATTTCTGCATGCGCTGGACCAGCGCCATCACCGCAGGCAGGGCCGACTCACCCACTGCCTTCGCAGTGGACGGCCACTCTTCGAGGAACGCCAGCATCGGCTCGACGCCGCGCCCGAGCTTGCCGATGACGCGCGCAGCTTCGAGATAGGCGTCGATGCCCTCGCGCGTCAGCACCGCCAGCGCCTCGGCCATGACATCCTCGAACACCGCGTCGACCTGCGGAAAGCGGGTGTCGACCTGCTTCCAGTAAGCAGCCATCAGGGGATGCTGGTATTCGGTTTCCGTGGTCACGTTTGAACCTCAGGCAAACGTGGCGTCGATCGCGTGGTCGAGCGTGTCGCGGATGTCGGCGTCGTCGGTGATCGGCCGCACCAGCGCCATGCGGCAGGCGTCGCGCGGGTCGACGCCGTCCTTGATCAGCGTCGCTGCGTACACCAGCAGACGCGTCGAGATGCCTTCGTCCAGACCGTGGCCCTTGAGGCCGCGCGCGACGGCGCCGATTTTCACCAGCTTGGCGGCCATGGCGGCGTCGGCACCGGTTTCCTTGGCTACGATTTCCGTTTCCAGCGCAGCGTCCGGATAGTCGAAATCGAAGCCGGTGAAGCGCTGCTTGGTCGACTGCTTCAGATCCTTCATCAGCGTCTGGTAGCCCGGATTGTAGGAAATCACCAGCTGGAAATCGGGGTGCGCGTGGATTAGCTCGCCCTTCTTGTCCAGCGGCAGGGTGCGGCGGTGGTCGGTCAGCGGGTGGATCACCACGGTGGTGTCCTGGCGCGCTTCGACGATTTCATCGAGATAGCAGATCGCGCCGATGCGCGCGGCGGTGGTCAGCGGGCCGTCGAGCCAGCGGGTGCCGTTGGCTTCCAGCAGGTAGCGACCCACGAGATCGGACGCGGTCATGTCCTCGTTACAGGCCACGGTGATCAGCGGCTTGCCGAGCTTCCACGCCATGTATTCGATGAAACGCGATTTGCCGCAGCCGGTGGGGCCTTTCACCATCACCGGCAGGCGGTTGCGGTGGGCGGCTTCGTAGAGTGCGACTTCGTTCTTCTGTTGCTGGTAGAACGGTTCCTGCTGGATCTTGTATTGGTCTTTGTCAGTCATGTGTGACTCCTTAGTCCTCCCCATTTTTCAAAGGGGGGAATCCATCACGAATGAAAAACGCCCCCAGTGAACCGGATGCGTTTCTCATGCATCAATGTGAGCTGTGCTTACTTGTGCACGCCCAGCTTTTCACGCCAGCCGGGGAAGATCTTGTCGGCGTC
>JAHJRA010000015.1:0-85785 GCA_018831045.1 Gammaproteobacteria bacterium
GGTACTCGCCTCGGTGTTCCTGCACCATGCGCACCGCGCGTTCGCGTACTTCAGGAGAATATTTTTTCGTCGTGGGTTTCTTCATCATGGCTCCATTCTCTTGGGAAAAGGAGCCTCCTCAAAACCCGGGGCGGTTCACATCGTTAAAGCCAGCATCTCCGGTCTTCAGGAATACATCAAAGAACACGTAGCTTATCGAGCTGCGCGGCAGGTTGAAGTTTCGTTTGTAGTGGGCCACATCCCAATTTTCGGCTCTTGCCTTGTCAGCCCAGCGTTGGCATGAGCCGATCATGTAGTTGGCCGCATGCGGCCTCGTGGATTTTTTTCTGACCAGAAAATCCGAGGCCTCCTTTGCTCCCGCCCAGATGATCCGGTAGCACTGCGCGACTGAAAAACTCCGGAGCAGATTCCGTAGCATTGCGTCAGTACTGGTTGCTCCTGACTCAGGCAACCCCCGCTCTGCCGCGCAATAGCGGTAGAACTCCTTGGACTCGGCTAGTGCGATATCAAACCACATGTCCTTCACGGCATCAGACCAATGAGGTGGCCAAGAGGAACGATCGGAAGCGGTCTGCTCGATGTCATTGAGCAGCAGCTGTGGATCGGCCAAAGTGACCGCCCATCTGACTTTAGACGGGTGGTAACCGGCCATCTCAGATCCCTCGAACTTGAAGGCTTCAATGCTCGAAAGCTCTGATATGCCCAGCAGGCCAGCTTCCCTCAGTTCGTGCATGAACTCCAAGCTCAGCTCTCCTTCCGGTGCAAACGGAACCGTCGCATGTTGCAGGGCTTCAATTGTCCGGTGGCCAGGGCTTACTTGTTCGGTGCTGGCTGCTTCCACATACGAGCATGACCGCGTCAAGGCTAACAAAGCAACCGCCTCGCGAAGCCCTAGGTCACGTGCCACAGGTTGGGGTCGTGATGAAGGCCAAGTCTGCCGGCAATACTCCAAAATCTTCCGTGATTGCTCAGAAAGCCGCCGTTCGTTTTCCTGCTGTTCTGCCGCCCTGCAATGTACGCATCGGCAGTATCGAGCCCCATCATGGTGCCCGCATGACGGGCAATGGCTTTCATGACGACTGTAGCTAGCAGATGTACGGGAAAACCGCTCGCGAACCATGGCCACTTGACAGTAGGGACACGGCTTCTCGGGCAGAACTTCCGGAGGAAACAACTTGCAAAGCTGGCTCGGGTGGCAGGCGACCCGATATGCATGCAGGAGCGCATCAATAGGCTCACCGTCATAGTACCTGGACATCAGCGCATGGATCTGTGCCTCTGAAAGGTGTCTGATTTTGGGGTTGAGCTGATCTTTCATTGCAAATTGTCACTCATAGAGCGTGGCCCTATAGTAATCTAATTCTTAGGATTGGCCCATGTCCCGGGCCGCCAGCTTCTCCTCCAGAAAAAACCCCCTCGTCTTGTTCGGCCGACGTGTAGCAGAACTTCGCAAGCAGCTAGGCTGGTCACAAGAAAAGCTTGCCCTTGAGAGCGGTATTGCCCGTAGTTATCTAGGTGGGGTGGAGCGGGGTCAGCGCAACATCGCGCTAGTAAATATATGCAGATTGGCCGATGCTTTATCGGTTGATCCGAGTGAGCTGATGCGTTTGTCTTAAGTTGACACAGCCTTTCAGCCGTAGGCCATCCAAGAACTTTTCATGTCTCGGTCGAGCCGCACCCGCTGAAAATCGAGTCTCGGTTGCCCGGAGGTGGGAATATCCGCGAACACGAATTCCAGTTTGCAGCGTGCAGCAAACGGTTCTCCGGGCGGTTCGCGCTAACTCGTCGTGCTCCGTGAAGAATCGATCCCGGTACAGGTTCTGCTACAGGTGCGTCGCCATCAGCTGCTTGCCTCGCAGGGCAAACAGGTTGTCCTGCCGGCTCGTGTAGTCGCTACGCAGGCCGCGTTTGAAAATGTGCTGACCGTCCGCAGGAACTCCCGGATGAAGATTTCCAACAAGGGCATGCGCGCTGCCGACAGCTGTTCGCAAAACCACCGTTTTCTGTACTTACTGGCTACCGGTACTGAGGCTATCAAACGCACGCTCAAGATCAGGGTGGATCTCCGGGCGCCCCCGCTCGTTCAAGGCCGTTCCAGTCACCACAGCTGTGAGCATGAGTCGATTGTCTGGCAACCGATGGATGCTTTGATTGAACTGGAGGCGAAGCCGCCCCTTGCGAGTCATCGAGGTTCGTACAACAAACCTATCGCCGCTCACCAGTGAGGACTTGAAATCAGCCTCCATTCGGGTGACCACCAAACCGATTCCCCGGCGCGCCAAATCCCCAAAGTTGACCCCGATGGTCTTAAGAAAGACGTGCCGCGCGTGTTCGAGATAGTTGTGGTACACCGCGTTATTGACCACATGAGCCATGTCGCACTCGTAGTCACGAACCTCAAACTCATGGCAATGCTCATGGAAGGACGTGGCTGGCGCATTGGAGATTTCAGAGTTCATTAGGGTTATGTGAATTTAAGGCATAACCAATTCATCGCGGAACAGGTAAACATGTCCATAACGCGTCAACACGCTGCTGCCATGTCCATACCAATACCACGCTCGTATCGGTGTCTTCCCAATACACGCGGACGGGCCACTGAAACATCGTGTTCAAAACGCTGTCTTCAAAACAGATCCGCCTCGCTCGACGGAACAGCGAGGCCAAGGTGGCGGTACGCCAGCGGCGTGGCGATGCGGCCGCGCGGGGTGCGTTGCAGGTAGCCCTGCTGGATCAGGTAGGGTTCCAGCACATCCTCGATGGTGTCGCGCTCTTCGCCGATGGCGGCGGCGATGTTGTCCAGCCCGACCGGACCACCCATGAATTTTTCGACCACGGCCGACAGCAGCTTGCGGTCCATCATGTCGAGCCCGGCGCGATCGACGTCGAGCATCACCAGCGCCGCATCGGCCACCGCGCCGGTGGCGTGGCCATCGGCCTTCACCTCGGCGTAGTCGCGCACCCGCCGCAACAAGCGGTTGGCAATGCGTGGCGTGCCGCGCGATCGTTTGGCGATTTCCAGCGCGCCGGCTTCCTCCAGGTTCATCTGCAACAGCCCGGCCGAACGGTGGACGATGAAGCCGAGTTCTTCGGCCGTATAAAACTCCAGCCGCGCGACGATGCCGAAGCGGTCGCGCAGCGGGTTGGTCAGCATGCCCGCGCGCGTGGTGGCGCCGATCAGAGTGAACGGCGGCAGGTCGAGCTTGACCGAGCGCGCCGCCGGGCCTTCGCCGATCATGATGTCGATCTGGAAGTCCTCCAGTGCGGGATACAGCACCTCTTCGACCACCGGACTCAGGCGGTGAATCTCGTCGATGAACAGTACGTCGTTGGGTTCGAGGTTGGTCAGCAGCGCCGCCAGATCGCCTGCGCGTTCGAGCACCGGCCCCGAGGTCTGCCGCAGGTTGACGCCCATCTCGCGCGCGATGATGTGTGCCAGCGTGGTCTTGCCCAGCCCCGGCGGGCCGAACAGCAGCACATGGTCGAGCGCCTCGCTGCGCTTTCTGGCCGCATGAATGAAAATTTCGAGCTGTTCGCGCGCTTTCACCTGGCCGACATATTCGGCCAGCGTGCGCGGCCGCAATGCGCGCTCGATCTGTTCTTCGACGGGGCTGACGGCGGCGGGTGCAATAAGACGGTCGGTTTCGATCATGACGCCGGAAGCGGGGACGGAGGGGCAAACAAGCGTGGATTCTACTCCGGGGTATCCGCGCCAAGCATGGCGTACTGCACCAATTGATCGCGTCCGCGTGCTTTCGCCTGATACAACGCGCGGTCGGCACGGATCAACGCGGCATTCATCGAATCGACAGCGGACGTGCCAAGCCAGGTCTGCCCTGCACTGAGGCCGGTTTGCAAATCCAGGCCAATGGCACCCAGTCCGGCTTTGAAATGGTCATCCAGGCGCTGATACCAGGCATCGACCCCCGCCGCATCAAGATCGGACAGCAGTACCGTAAATTCATCGCCGGCCAGACGCGCGGCCAGATCGGCACGTCGGGTCAAGGCTTTCAGCGACTGCGCCAGGGCGAGCAATACCTGGTCACCCACGCCATGACCATGGCGGTCGTTGACGGTTTTAAAACTATCCACATCGATCATCACCAGCGCAACCGCATGTTGCCGTTCAGCCAGCCCCAAGGCTTGCGAAAAATACACTTCGAAGGCTCGCCGGTTGGGCAAGCCGGTGAGCGGATCAGTCAGGCTCAGGTGTTCCAGGCGCTCGCGTTGCGCCTGCACGTGCAGCGCAATGCGGTTGATGTTTTCAGCGGCCGGCACGAATTCCACATAGCGCGTCACGATAGGCGGAAATGATTCATCGCGCGTCAGACACGTCAGCGCTTCCTGCGCCGCCGTGATGTCCTGCATCACCGGCCGGCGCAACCGCAATACCATGACGACCAGCAGGACCAGCACGCCCGCCAGCGTGAGAATGCCCGCCAGCATTTGCAACCAACCGCCAAACCCGCCAAACCGGACTGGTGACTGCGCCACCAGCGTCCATCCCATCGCCGGCACCTGCAATCGCACCTCGCGCGAGGGTTGCTGCACGGCTCCGCTGCTCACCATGGTCCGCCCGGCACCATCCAGCAGGCGAGTGGCGTCGCCCGGACTGGTTGAGTCGTCGAGGATGCGCTGCAGTTGCTCCAGCCGCACACTCACAAACAGCTTGCCCAGCGTTTCTCCTCCCGGCCCCCGCACTTCCGTGAGCAAGTCGGCGTGTTCAAACCCGGGGCGATCGCGATGCACCAGCACCCGGTTCAAGGCACCGTTCTGGGGTTGATGCAGGTCGCTCAGGCAAGTCGGTCCTATTCGCAGCGCCTCGGGGTCGCCATAAACCGTCCCGTGCGGATCGGTCAACGCCAAGCCCAATATTCCCGGCAACAGACGCCGGCGCGACATGGCCCATTCCGCCTTGTCTTCGTCCGACCCAACCAGCATTAAATTGATCAGTTCCGGATCGTGTGCCAGGTTGTCGACGACTTCCTGATAATAATTCCAGTCGCGTGCCACGCTGGCTTGCGTCTGCTCAGCCTCCACCAGCAGCAGGCGCATTTCGGCGGTTTCATTTACGCGCAGGCTGAACACCATGCTTAACGTCATGCCGGCCAAAAACAGACCGATCACACCCATCAGCAGCCACAAAAAATAACGGCGCAGTGAAGCGGGGCGATGCGGCGAGCTGGGGCGCGTCATATTCACGCCCGCGACAACCCGCGCAGGGCTTGCCGGATGGCTTCGCCGACTGCCAGGTCGGGCGGCAGCGCGCGTAGCGCCTCGGTCGTCTCGCGCTCGTTGTAGCCCAGCGCCAGCAAGGCCTGACGCACATCGTCCGACACCCCGGCCGGTGTGACGCCGGCAATCGCCCCGGCAAACACCGGCTTGCCCTTGAGTTCCAGCAACAGGCGTTCGGCAGTTTTTTTGCCAATGCCCGGGACTTTGACGATGCGGCCAATTTCCTGCGCGGCAATCGCGACGGACAAATCATTCACGCTCAAGCCAGACAACACCGACAAGGCGGTTTTGGCGCCGATCCCGGAGACTTTCAGCAGCTCACGAAACGCCGTGCGCTCGATTTCGCTGGCAAAACCGTACAGCAGATGCGCGTCCTCGCGGATCGTCAGATGAGTGAGCAGGCTGACTTTTTCGCCCACTGCGGGCAGGTTGTAAAACGTGCTCATGGGCACGTCGATTTCATAGCCGATGCCGCCCACATCCACCAGCACCTGGGGCGGCTGTTTGGCTGCAAGCGTGCCTGTAATTCTCGCTATCACTATGTGTTCCCGTTCACACCAGACGTCCGCTTTTAACACGATAACCCGCTGTGGAATGGATACCAAGGCGGCTGCCATGGGCATGGGTAATCGCGCAGGCCAGGGCATCGGCGGCGTCGGCAGTCGGTGCGACGGGCAAGCTCAACAAACGCTTGACCATTTCCTGCACCTGCTCTTTTGCTGCCTTGCCGTGGCCGGCCACCGCCTGCTTGATTTGCAGCGCCGTATATTCCGCCACCGCCAATTGGTTCGTCACCGCCGCGCAGATGGCCGCGCCACGAGCCTGCCCAAGCAACAGGGTGGATTGCGGATTAACGTTGACGAAGACGATTTCCACCGCGCAGGTGTCGGGCTGCCAGGTGGCGATCACTTCATTCAGCCCGGCAAACAATACGCCCAGGCGTTGCGGCAATTCGCCCTCGCCGCTTTTGATGACGCCGCTGGCGACGTAGGTCAGCTTCTGGCCGGATTGTTCGATCAAGCCAAAGCCGGTGATGCGCAGACCGGGATCAATGCCGAGGATGCGCAAAGCGGGGACTATTCCGGCAGCACGGCGTTGGTGTAGACATCCTGCACGTCATCCAGCACCTCGAGCGCATCCAGAATCTTCTGCATTTTCACGGCGTCGTCGCCGGCGAGTTCGGTCTCGGCTTCGGGACGCAGGGTGATTTCGGCGACCGCCGGTTTGAAACCGGCCTTTTCCAGCGCCTCCTTCACCGTTTCAAACGCCTTGGGGTCGGGCGAGGTCAGCACTTCGATCGAGCCGTCCTCGTTGGGGATGATGTCGTCGGCCCCGGCGTCGAGTGCGATTTCCATCACGGCGTCTTCGCTGGCGCCCGGCTCCAGAATGATCTGCCCGCAGTGCTTGAACTGGAACGCCACGCAGCCATCGGTGCCCATGTTGCCGCCGTGCTTGGTGAACGCATGGCGCACGTCGGCAACGGTGCGCACCTTGTTGTCGGTCAGACAGTCGACAATCACCGCGACGCCGCCGATGCCGTAGCCTTCGTAGCGCGCTTCTTCGTAGTTGATGCCGTCGAGCTGGCCGCTGCCACGCTTGACGGCGTTTTCAATGTTGTCCTTCGGCATCGACTCGGCCTTGGCCTTGTCGATCGCCAGCCGCAGGCGCGGGTTCATCGCCACGTCGCCGCCGCCCATCTTGGCTGCCACCGTAATTTCCTTGATAAGCTTGGTGAATATCTTGCCGCGCTTGGCATCCTGGCGTCCCTTGCGATGCTGGATGTTGGCCCACTTCGAATGTCCTGCCATGTTGATTCCAACGCAAAAATAATGCGCGATTTTAGCACTGAGCCCCCCGCCCTCCGCCTCGGCATCGACCTTGGCGGCAGCAAAATCGAGCTGATCGCGCTCGATCACTGTGGCGGTGAAGTCCTGCGCCGCCGCATTGCCACCCCGCAGGGCGACTATCCCGGCACGGTTGCCGCCCTGGCCCACCTGGTTGCGGATGCCGAAGCCGGGCTCAATCAAACCGGCACCGTTGGGGTCGGCACCCCCGGCGCGATCTCGCCCGCCAGCGGCTTGATGAAAAACTGCAATTCGACCTGCCTCAATGGCCGGCCGCTAAAGGAAGATCTTGAACGCGCGCTGAATCGGGAGATTCGGCTTGCCAACGACGCCAACTGCCTGGCGCTGTCCGAAGCGACCGACGGCGCCGCCGAAGGGGCGGAAACCGTGTTCGGCGTCATTCTGGGAACCGGTGTCGGGGGCGGCGTGGCGGTGCGCGGCCACGTCCTGAATGGCGCCAACGCCATCGCCGGCGAATGGGGGCATTCGCCGCTGCCCTATTTCCAGTTCGCCGCTGCGCCGTCCGACCGCGCGTCCACTGGCAGCCATCCCGCCACCGGCGAGCCCGTCCTGCACCCCTGGCCCAGCCCGCGCGAACTCGCAACCGCGCCCGCCTGCTACTGCGGCAAAAAAGGCTGCATCGAAACCTGGCTGTCCGGCCCCGGCTTTGCCGCCGACCATGTGCGCTACGGCGGCGAAGACCTGCCCGCCGTGGAGATCGCACAGCTTGCTGCAGCGGGCTACGGCCCCTGCAGCGCCACCCTGGCGCGCTACGAGGAACGCCTGGCCCGCGCGCTCGCCAGCGTCATCAACCTGCTTGACCCCGACGTCATCGTGCTCGGTGGCGGCCTGTCGAACATCGCCCGCCTCTACGACACGGTGCCGAAACTCTGGCGGCGTTACGTGTTTTCCGAACGGGTCGATACCCGACTGGTGCCACCGAAATTCGGCGACTCGAGCGGCGTGCGCGGAGCAGCGTGGTTGGGGTGTCACCCGCAGGCGCGCCCGGCCAAAACGGTTGCGCGCAACAATGTGCCAAAAACACAATAATGTTTAATTTGTGCTAGATTTACACAAAATCCGGTAAGAATACGCCCATGAGTCTCGCACTCGCACCCGACATCGACCCTTCCAGCGTGCTGGCCGAAGCCCTCGCCAATGCGGGCAAACACCTGGGCATGAGCCAGGCTGAGCTGGGTGAAATCATCGGCAAGGATCGCACTGTCATCAGCCGTGGCCGCATCGCTGCCGGCAGCAAGGCGGGCGAACTGGCGCTGCTGTTCATCCGCTGCTACCGCGCGCTCTACGTGCTGGTCGGTGGCAATCCACAGCAGATGCGGCACTGGATGCAAACCGACAACCTTCACACCGGCGGCATTCCGGCCGAGCAGGTTAAAACCGTGCAGGGTCTGATCACCGTGCTGGAATACCTGGATGCCATGCGCGGGAAACTATAGGTGGTCGACTGGGAGGCGGTTTTAATCCAGGCCCCGCGCGTCGAACTGTCCGGCGTACTGCTGCGCCTGGTGGAAAGCCAGGAACAGGTGGCGACCAACCACCTGGTGGCATCGCTCGACCGCCAGGCCGTGCTGGAAAACCTGCTGGAAACCACCAAGCCACGCCGGCGCAAAGGCACCGAACACCTGCACTACCTGCTGGCGACCCCGTTTCGTTACACCCCGCTGAAACACGGTTCACGCTTCGGCACGTGCAGCGAACCCAGCCTTTTTTACGGCTCGCTGGCTATCGAAACGGTGCTGGCAGAGGCCGCCTATTACCGTTTTGTATTCTGGGCGGGCATGGCCACGCCGCCCTCCGGCAAGCTGGACACCCAGCACACCCTGTTTGGCGTGGCGGTTCAGTCGCATGCCGGCCTGCGACTGCAAGACCCGCCCTTCGCCCAGCATCGGGATGCGTTGCAGCACCCCTCGGATTACCGCGCAAGCCAGGCGCTGGGGGCAAAAATGCGGGCAGCCAGAGTCGATGCATTCGCGTTCCAGTCCGCCCGCGCGCCGGATGGGGCACTCAACCTTGCCTTGTTCACCCCGCTGGCCTTCGCCAAACCGGCACCGGACTCGCAAGAGCCGTGGTTATGTGAGCTCACCGGCGAGCGTGTCAAATTCCATACGGCATACAGCAAAGCCATCCACGATTTCCCGATCGCGGCCTTTCAGGTGAAGGGCACACTCCCGCAGCCCGCCGGAGTTCATCTACCACTCCGGCGACGGCCGGCAACCGCTAAGATGAAACGTCAACCCACGTGAGGAGATCGTCATGATTTTTGCCAATCGCCATCAGGCCGCTGATTTGCTGGCGGCAGCTTTGGCTGACTACAAGGGACGCCATCCACTGATTCTCGCCATCCCGCGCGGCGCGGTGCCGATGGGCCTGCAACTGGCGCGGGCGCTGGAAGGCGAACTCGACGTGGTGCTGGTGCGCAAGCTGCGCGCGCCGTTCAACCCGGAATTCGCCATCGGCTCGGTCGACGAGTCAGGCTGGACCTACATCGCCGACTATGCCGAATCGGCCGGCGGCACGCCCGCTTATCTGCAACAGGAAAA
Source organism: Gammaproteobacteria bacterium (assembly GCA_018831045.1). Lineage (GTDB taxonomy): Bacteria > Pseudomonadota > Gammaproteobacteria > Burkholderiales > Thiobacillaceae > Thiobacillus. Next base: position 9,641 of record JAHJRA010000015.1, read on the forward strand.
GCAGGCGCAGCTCGAGACCATACGCCAGCGCCGCGCGCAGTACACCCCGTTGCGGCCACCGATCAACCCGGCCGGGCGCATCGTCATCGTGGTGGACGACGGCCTCGCGACCGGGGCAACCATGATCTCCGCGCTGCATGCACTGCGCGCGCAGCAACCGGCGCGGCTGATCTGCGCGGTGCCGGTGGCACCACCCGACACACTGGAAAAAATTCGACCGTATGCCGACGAGGTGGTGTGCCTGCATGCGCCGGTCTCCTTCCGTGCAGTGGGGCAGTTCTATGCCGAGTTTCCACAGATTGAGGACGCGGAAGTCGAGGCCATTCTCAGCCAGGCCTGAGCGCGACGCGACGCTGTCTTGCCTGGGCCGAGCGCAACCATGCCTTGCGCAGTTCTTCCAGCCCGCCCATCAGCACGGCACCGGCCAGCGCGAGCAGCCACACCTCCGCGCCCACCGGCGCCGTACCGAACAGCCAGTTGCCGGTCGGGGTATAGAGAATGAACAGCAGCAGCAGCAGTTCCGCCACGATGCCCAGCAGGATCAGCGGGTTGCTGAACAGCCCGAATGAGCGCGCGGACTTGAGCGGATGACGGCACAGAAACACGTTCATCACCTGCATCACCACGATCGTCGTCAGGCAGGCCGCGGTCGCCTGCAGATACAGCGGGTCTGAGCGGGCGAGCGTATCGCCATAGATCCATCCGGCGGCGTTGAGCACAATGAAGAAAACAGCCATCGCCGCAGCCGCTTCCAGCACCCCCAGAAACAGATAGGCGCGGACGATCAGTCCCCACGACAGCAGGCGTTCGCTGCGCGCGCGCGGTGGCCGCTGCATGACTGCGGGATCGGGTTTTTCGGCGCCAAGCGCCAGGGCGGGCAGCATGTCGGTACCGAGGTCGACCGCGAGGATCTGGATGATGGTCAGCGGCAGTGGAATGCGGAACAGCACGAAGGCGAGATAAGGCACCAGTTCGGGAATATTCGAGGACAGGATGTAGGTGAGAAACTTGCGCAGGTTGTCGAATACCGCGCGCCCTTCCTCGATGGCGCTGACGATGCTGGCGAAGTTGTCGTCAAGCAGGATCAGGTCGGCCGCTTCCTTCGCCACATCGGTTCCGGCGACGCCCATGGCCACGCCGATATCGGCTGCCTTCAGGGCCGGGGCATCGTTCACCCCATCGCCTGTCACCGCGACGATCTCGCCCTTTTTCTGCAGGGCTTCGACCAGTTGCATTTTCTGCGCCGCGCCAACGCGGGCGAACAGGATTTCCGGCGCATCCAGCGCCAGTTGAAGCTGCGCGGGCGACAGCCGGCGCAAATCCTCCCCGCTCATGACAACCAGCTGATCGGTCTTCACCAGACCGATTTCGCGGGCGATGGCTTGCGCCGTGTGCGGATGGTCGCCGGTCACCATGATCACGCGGATCCCGGCCATGGCACAGCGCGCAATGGCTTGCGGCACCTCGGCACGGGGTGGGTCTTCCAGCCCGACCAGCCCTGCCAGGGTCAGGCCGCGCTCCTCGGTCGGCATACCCTCGGCGACCACGCCGTGGGCGAATGCCAGCACGCGCAGGCCGCGTTCAGCCATGGTGTCCTGCGCGGCAAGCAGACGGGTTTTCACCGCATCATCGAGCGGCACGACCCGGCCATCGAGTTGCACGGACACGCATGCGGCGAGCACCGTCTCCAGCGCGCCCTTGCAATACAGCCTGCGACCCTGCGGCGCCTCGATCAACACCGACATGCGCTTGCGCTCGGTATCGAAGGGAATTTCACTGATGCGCGTATAGGCGTCGAGCCTGCCAGCCACCTGCCGCCCCATGCCAACCAGTGCCCCTTCCATCGGGTCGCCCAGCCACTCGTGCTTGCCGTGATTGTTGGTTTCTTTCAGGTTATGGCAAAGCGCGGCATTGATGAAGAGCGCGAGGTGATCTACCGCCAGCCGCGGCTGCGTCACCAGTTCGTCCGCCGTAACAAAATCACCACCCAGCCACAAACGCCGCACCGACATGCGGTTCTGCGTCAGCGTGCCGGTCTTGTCGGACAGGATCACCGTGGTCGAGCCGAGCGTTTCCACTGCGGACAGGTGGCGCACCAGCGCGTTGCGCCTGGCCATGCGCTGGATGGCCATCGCCAGCGATAGCGTCACCGTCGGCAACAGACCCTCCGGCACGTTGGCGACGATGATGCCGATGGCGAACAGCAGGTTTCCCCAGAACGGCAAGCCGAGCGCCAGGCCAATCAGGAAAAACACGCCGCCGAGGCCAGTGGCAATAAACGCCACGATGCGCGACAGCCGCGCGATCTCGCGCTGCAACGGCGAAATCGCCTCGCCTGTCGTCTGGGTCAGATGGGCGATCTTGCCGAACTCGGTGCGCATGCCGGTGGCATACACCACCGCGCGCGCCTGCCCCGACACCACCGCCGTGCCGGCCAGCACAATGTTGTGTGCAAACAGCGGCGACACCTCCGGGTGGGGATCGGCATTGCAGGCCTTGGGCAGGGATTCGCCGGTGACCGTCGCCGTGTTGATGCGCAGCCTGAACGCCTCGATCAGCCGGCAGTCGGCTGGCACCCGCGCGCCCTCTTCCAGCAGCACCAGGTCGCCCGGCACCAACTCGGTCGCCAACAATTGCACGGCCTCGCCGCCGCGCATTGCCACCACCTGCTGCGGCAGCAACTGGCGCAGCGCAGCGATCGCCCGCTCGGCCTTGTAGGCCTGCCAGAATGAAAAAATGCCGTTGATGAGGATGACGCCGACAATGGCGACCCCCAGTCGCGCCATGCCCTGGCCGGGGTCGAAATATTCGGCGAAAAATGCCAGCGCCGCGCCCAGCCACAGGATGATGGCGAAGAAATGGGTGAACTCGCGGGCAAAACCAAGCAGCAGGTTCTCGCGCCGCACTTCCTCGACATGATTCGGACCAAATTCCGCCTGTCGCCGCGCCGCCTCGGATCCCGTCAGCCCCGCAACCGAGGTATGCAAGCTGGCGAGAGACTGCTCTGCAGTGAGGCTCTGGATATGCACAGTCAACCCATCCGTGTCGTCGCTACCCAGCGTAGTGCAGCGATCCAGAAAAGCCAGACGCGTCACCGCCCATCAAGCGCCGGTTGTGTGATGCCACAAATCCCATTCAAAACATTGATTTGTAAAAATACACGCAGGTCTTATTTATAGATAGTCAGGTTTGGAATGGGTTTTAGGCTTGGATTGCTTTTGGTACGTTCTGTACCTAGATTGAGTTGTCCTGACCGTCGATTCCGGTTTCAGGCATGCCGACGGTCATTTTCTGGCACATGTGTTCAAGGAGAAAATCATGGCACTCGTCAAGTGGGAACCCATCCGTGAAATCGAAGACCTGTTTGATCGTTACACGTCGAAACTCGGCTGGCCAAGCCTGGGTCGCGAAGCGTTTTCAACGACGGAATGGTCACCCAAGGTGGATATCAGCGAGACCGACAAAGCGTTCACCATCAAGGCCGAACTCCCGGAGGTGCGCAAGGAAGACATCAAGGTCAACATCGAAAACGGGATGTTGAGCATCAGCGGCGAGCGCAAGCAGGAGAAGGAAGAAAAAGACAAGAAATTCCACCGCATCGAACGCTTTTACGGCAGCTTCATGCGCAGTTTCACGTTGCCCGGCAACGTGGATGCCGCCCAGATCAAAGCCGAATACAAGGACGGCATGCTCAACCTGAGCCTGCCTAAAACCGCCGAAAACAAGCCCAAGGCAACCGAAGTGAAGATTCAGTAGTCGTGCCGGATCGCCGGGCGGATGCGATATTGCCTTGATTGAAGGGAGCGCCCGCCCATCCGATAGTCCGGCGGCGGACAGGTGCTATAACGTCACACACTCAGGAGACCCAATGACTGCGCTCAGTCCATCCCAACTCGATCAGCTCGTTTTGCAGTTGAAGCAGGATTATCAGACCGTATTGGCCGAGGTCCGTCAGGAACTGGAGAATTCGGGCGAACAACATCGCATCGACCTGCTCAACAACGAACCTGGCGACAGTGGCGATGAGTCCATGGCCAGCACCCTGGCGGATTTCAATATGGTTGTCGTGGATCGCCATGTCCATGCATTGCGGGATATCGAAGCCGCGCTCCGGCGCGTCAAGGAGCAAACGTATGGCGTGTGTCTCGACTGCGGGGACGCGATCGCGTTCGCCCGCCTGCACGCCTACCCCACTGCCAAGCGCTGCATTGAATGCCAGGAAAGGCATGAGCGGAGCGCTGCACTGTCAGCCCACCCGGACACGTAACCCCTGAACCCGATCGTTGCAGCGCGAGCGATGCACTAGCGGGCAGCCGGTGCGAAATGTCCCGCAAACCACAGCGCTGCCTGGCGCGCCACTTCTTCCAGCGTGCCGGCTTCCTCGAACAGGTGGGTGGCGCCCGGAACAATCAGCAGTTTCTTTTCACAGCGCAACTGGTCGTAGGCCTGCTGGTTGAGGTCAATCACCCCGTCATCCCAGCCACCCACCAGCATCAGCGTGGGCGCAGCCACCGTTGCCAGGGCCTCGCGGCTGGCCAGATCAGGACGACCGCCACGTGAAACGATGGCTTGGGCATCGGCTCCCATGAGTGCGGCGGCCTCGATCGCGGCCGCCGCGCCGGTGCTGGCGCCAAAAAACCCCAAGGGCAAACTGCCGGCGACGGGCAGCGTTTGTGCCCAGCGCGCTGCCTCCAGCAGGCGCTGCGTCAACAGGCCGATATCGAAACGCCGGGAATAATCACGATCCTCTTCCGGGGTCAGCAAATCCATCAGCAGCGTACCCACGCCCGCCTCGCGCAGCACGCCCGCAACATAGTTGTTGCGTGGCGAGTGGCGCGATGAGCCGCTGCCATGGGCGAACAGCACCAGTCCAACCGCATGCTCGGGAATCTCCAGCATGCCTTCGACGGTCACACCGCCGGCAGGGATATGAACCAGCGTGGAGGCGGTCATGGACGAGGCTCCGGATGCAGGGCAATCGGAATGCGGCGGTTGCCAAAGGCTTGGCTGAACGCGCCAAAGCGGCCGGCGATGGCGGTGCCGCAGTGCGGGCAGTGGCCGTCCGGCGTGACGCTGTACTGGTCGATGCGGTACCAGTCGCGCGCAATCAGCGGCGCATGGCAGCCCGGGCAGGATGTGGTGCCGCCCGCGGTGTCGTGCACGTTGCCGGTGTAGACGTAATGCAGTCCGGCCTTCAGCGCGATGTCGCGCGCGCGCGTCAGCGTCGACGCCGGCGTCGGCGGTACGTCCATCATCTTCCAGTCTGGATGGAAGGCGGAAAAATGCAGCGGCACGTCGGGACCCAGTTCGCGCATGATCCACTGGCTCATCGCCGAGAGTTCGGCGTCGGAATCGTTGTGTCCCGGGATCAGCAGTGTGGTGATCTCGAACCAGACACCGGTTTCACGCTTCAAATAGATCAGGGTATCGAGCACCGGCTGCAGATGCGCGCCGGTCAGTTTGAAATAGAAATCCTCGGTAAAGGCTTTCAGGTCGACATTGACTGCGTCCATCTTTGCGTAGAACGCGCGGCGCGGCTCGTCGTGAATATAGCCGGCGGTGACCGCCACCGTCTTGAGGCCGCGCGCATGACAGGCGTCGGCCACGTCCATCGCATATTCGGCAAAGATCACCGGGTCGTTGTAGGTGAAGGCCACGCTCTTGCAGCCAGCCCGTTCCGCCGCAGCGGCGATTTCGTCCGGCGACGCCTGATCCATCAGCGTGTCGGTCTCGCGCGACTTGGAAATATCCCAGTTCTGGCAAAACTTGCAGGCGAGATTGCAGCCCGCGGTGCCGAAGGAAAACACCGACGATCCTGGATAGAAATGATTCAGCGGCTTTTTCTCGATGGGGTCGACGCAGAAGCCGGACGAGCGGCCATAGGTGGTGAGCACCATTTGCCCGCCTTCCATCTTGCGCACGAAGCACAGGCCGCGCTGGCCTTCGTGCAGCTTGCAGTCGCGCGGACACAGGTCGCACTGGATGCGGCCGTCGGGCAGCGGGTGCCACCAGCGCGCGGGGATGTTCGATTCGATCACGCTCATAGCGATGCCTCCTTCCACTTGCTGACCGTATAGCGTGACAGGCGCACGCTGTCAGACCAGAAATCCACCGGCACGCCCGCCTTGCGCTTGAGATGGGCGAGAAACTCGGCGGGCTCGGGCAACTGCTCCCACACCTGCGGCAGGAAGGTGCTGCGGGCGTGGCCAACCTCAAAGATCACGCCATCGATATGCGGTCGCAGGACGGCCAGCGCGTCCGCTTCGCTCGCAACGGCCATCGGCTCGGCGGTGGAAAGCACCGAAACCTCGACGCGAATGGCGTCGAATTCGACCCGGCTCAACGGTGCAAAGCGGGGATCGCGGAACGCTGCCGCCACGGCGTTTTCACGCACGTCCACCCCCAGCGCCCGATGCGCCTCCAGCGTGCCGATGCAGCCACGCAACTCGCCCTGCCGGGTGAGCGTGACGAAACTCGCGCCGGGTTCCTTCAGCCAACCGGGCTGGGCCTCGAATGCCACACCTTGCCCCAGCGCCCCGGCGATTTCGGCACGCGCGAGCTGCAACAGGATCGAGCCTTTTTTTTCAATCTCCATCTGATCCGGTTGATCCTTTCGCCTGGACCCAGGGTCCGCTTCGGCCTGGAATGCGAAGGCAGCATAGCCCACCACCCTTTCCGGATCGCCGGCAGTGTCGCTGGAGTTGCGCACATCCAGCGCAACCGGATGCAGGCCATGCCGTTTGGCTGCCAGCAGCAGGCCGTTGATCGGCGTGGCGCCGCAGGCCTGTTCGTGATCGAGGTGCGGCGCCAGCCCCAGAATGGCATTCACCGTGTCGCCATCGACCTTGCGCGCCACCGCATCGGGCAAAAAATGCGACAGGTCGGAGCTGATCACAATCAACGTTTCATCGCCGCCCCACACGGCTTCCAGTACGGCAGCCACCTCCTCGGGCGTGGCCTCGCCCACCGCCAGCGGCAACAGCTGGAAATCGCCCAATGCCTGCTGCAGGAAAGGCAGTTGCACCTCCAGCGAATGCTCCATCTGGTGCGCGGCTGCGCTCAGTGTCACCTGCGGCATGGCAGATACGCGCTGCATGGCTTCACGATCCAGCGGAATATCGCCCAACGGGGTGGCAAAGCGGTCGGCATCGGGCAGGGCCAGCCCGCGTACATATACGCGGTGGGTGGGGCCGAGCAGCACCACCCGGCGGATGCGGTCGCGCTGTGCGCCCAGCCGGGCATAGGCGCTGGCAGCGACTGCGCCGGAATAAACATACCCAGCGTGCGGCACGATCAGGGCCTTGGGCGGAGGCAATCCATCCCCCACCCTGGCGTGTGCCAGCAGGTCAGTAACGGTGCGCTTGAGCACGCTCGGGTTATCCGGGTAAAACATGCCCGCAACGGCGGCGGGGCGGGTGACAGACATACAGCACTCCAGCATTTAATGTACTCATTAAATGTGGGGGAATAAGCCCGATTTCAAGATGGCGCGAGAACAAACCCGCCTGCCCGCAAGACCCGGCCTAACGGCCGTCGGCGCACGGATGCCAGCACGGCGGCCGAAAAAAACCGATCATTCAGTGCAGCTTGATGCGCGCCCGGGTCGGCGTACTGATGAAATGCGCGTAGGTCGTCATCGACGTCTTGACCCAGCCGTGCAGGGCGATCTGGTGCATCTTGTGCAGCGACCAGTACACCAGCCGCGCCATCGCCCCTTCGATCATGATGCTGCCGCCCGACAGGCCGCCCATCAGGTTGCCGACGGTGGAAAAACGCCCCAGCGCGACCAGCGAACCGTAGTCGCGATAGACGTAATCCAGCAGCGGCTTGCCGCGAAAACGGCGGCAGATCGACTTGGCCATGTGGGAAGCCTGCTGGTGCGCAGCCTGCGCGCGCGGCGGCACGAATTTGCCGTCCGGCATCGGGCAGGCGGCACAGTCGCCGAGCGCGAAAATATTGTCGTCGCGCGTGGTTTGCAGCGTGGGTTTCACCACCAGTTGATTGACGCGGTTGGTTTCCAGGCCATCGATGCCTTTCAGGAAATCCGGCGCCTTGATGCCGGCCGACCACACCATCATGCTGGCGGGAATGAACTTGCCGTCGGCGGTCAGCATGCCGTCCTTGCGGACTTCGACCACGCGCTCGTTGATATGCATCTCGACGCCGAGTTCAGCCAGGCGTTCGGCGGCAGCCCCCGACAGGCGCGGCGGCAGGCCGGGCAGAATGCGGTCGGAGGCTTCGACGATCAGCAGCTTCAGGCTTTTGTCGGGATCGATATGGTCCATGCCGTAAGCCGACAGCTCGCGCGTGGTGTCATGCAGCTCGGCCGCAAGCTCGACGCCGGTGGCACCGGCACCGACGATGCCTACAGTGAGCTGGCCGGGCGCGACGGCTTCGGTCTGGGTATTGGCACGCAGGCAGGCGTTGATGTGGCGGCGATGGAATTCGCGCGCCTCTCCCGGTGTGTCGAGCATGATGCAGTGCTCGGAAACGCCGGGCACACCGAAGTCGTTGGCCACCGAGCCAACGGCGATGATCAACGTGTCGTAGCGAAAGCGGCGGCGCGGAATGATCTCCTCGCCGTTTTCGTCAAACGTCGGCGCCACCGCGATTTCCTGATTGGCGCGATCCAGCTGCTCCATCCGCCCGAGGCGAAAGCGGAAATGATGCCAGTGCCCCTGTGCCAGATATTCCAGCCGCTCGGCGTAGGAATCGAGGCTGCCTGCCGCGACTTCATACAGCAGCGGCTTCCACAAATGCGAGGGTGAGGCGTCGATCAGGGTGATGTTCGCGCGTTTCTTCCTGCCCAGCTTGTCGCCCAGCCGGGTGGCCAGCTCCAGCCCCCCCGCGCCGCCGCCGACAATGACGATTTCATGTACGTTCTGACCTTTTTCCACGGCGTAGCCCTGCTTGTCTCGATGGCGCGATGATACCCGGAACATTAGCAAGCCCTTCTATACCTTGCTGAATACCTGATGCGGTCGAAGCCGCTAAAATCTCCTCTCCCCGCCCCCACTCACCAGGAACCTCCGTGACCGAACCGCTGCTCGTCGCCAAAAACGCCACCACTGACCTTCATCTGCTGCCGCAAATGGCCAACCGCCACGGCCTCATCACTGGCGCCACCGGCACCGGCAAGACCGTCACCCTGCAAACCCTGGCCGAGCATTTTTCCCGCATCGGCGTGCCGTGTTTCATGTCGGACGTGAAGGGTGATCTGTCGGGCGTGTCGCAGCCTGGCGGCGGCAACGCCAAAGTGACCGAGCGGGTCGAGATGCTCAAGCTTGAAGGCTTCGAGCACCAGGGCTACCCGGTCACCTTGTGGGATCCGTTTGGCAAGACGGGACATCCAGTGCGCGCCACCATTTCCGACATGGGCCCACTGCTGCTGGGGCGCATGCTCGATCTCAACGAAACCCAGAACGGCGTGCTGAACCTGGTGTTCAAGGTGGCCGACGACAATGGCCTGCTGCTGCTCGATTTTAAAGATTTGCGCGCGATGCTGGCCTTCGTTGGGGAAAACGCCAAGCAGTTCACTACCGACTACGGCAACGTCTCGTCGGCCTCCATCGGCGCCATCCAGCGCGGCCTGCTGGCGCTGGAGTCGCAGGGCGGCGAGCAGATTTTCGGCGAGCCGATGCTCAACATCGACGATCTGATCCAGACCGACAAGGGACGCGGCGTCATCAACATCCTGTCGGCCGACACGCTGATGCAGGCGCCCAAGATGTACGCCACCCTGCTGCTGTGGCTGCTGGCCGAACTGTACGAAAACCTGCCCGAAGCGGGCGACCTCGACAAGCCGAAACTGGTGTTCTTCTTCGACGAAGCCCACCTGCTGTTTACCGATGCCCCCGACGCGCTGGTGGACAAGATCGAGCAGGTCGTGCGGCTGATTCGGTCCAAGGGCGTGGGCGTGTTTTTCGTCACCCAGAATCCGGCCGACGTACCGGACAAAATCCTGTCGCAGCTGGGCAACCGGGTGCAGCACGCGTTGCGCGCCTTTTCCGCGCGCGACCAGAAAGCGGTCAAGGCGGCGGCCGAAACCATGCGCGACAACCCGGCGCTGGACGAAGCCGCGGTCATTACCGAACTCGGTGTCGGCGAAGCGCTGGTCTCTTTCCTCGACGCAAAAGGCCGCCCCGGTGTGGTCGAGCGTGCCTACATCGTACCGCCGCAAGGACAGCTCGGTCCCATCACCGACGCCCAGCGCCGGCAGTTGATGCAAGGCTCGCTGGTGGCGGGCGTCTACGACAAGACGGTGGATCGCGAGTCGGCTTACGAATCCCTGAAGGCGCGAGCCGAACAGGCAGCGGCCGCGGCGAAACCGGCAGCGAAAGCGGCCGAACCGGCGGCTACCGGCGGCGGTGGTTTAGGCGACATTCTGGGGGGCGTGCTGGGCGGCAGCGGACGCCGCGAAGGGGCGCTGGAGGCGTTTACCAAATCGGCTGCGCGGGCGATAGGGAGTCAGGCGGGGAGATCGATTATTCGGGGGGTGTTGGGGAGTTTGTTTGGGGGGAAGCGGTAGACGCATCGACCTCCCCTCTATGCCCTCTGGGTGCTTTTCCAAAGGGGGAGGCTGTCAACCTACCTACGCCTAGGCGGCAAACAACCGGGCCAATTCCCCCCCTGGATCGTCGGCGCGCATGAACGCCTCCCCCACCAGAAACGCATTGACCTGATGCTCCTGCATCCGCGCCACATCCGCCGGCGCCAGAATGCCGGATTCCGTAATCACGATCCGCTTACCATCAATCTTTGGCAACAAGCCCAGCGTCGTCTCCAGGCTCACCTCAAACGTCCGCAAATTGCGGTTGTTGATCCCCTGCAACGGCGTCTTCAATTGCAAAGCCAAATCCAGCTCTGAGGCGTTATGCGACTCCACCAGCACCGCCATCCCCAACTCAAACGCCAGCGCTTCAAGCGCCTGCATCGCCGGCAATTCCAGCGCGGCGACGATCAATAGAATGCAGTCCGCCCCCATCGCGCGCGCTTCATAGACCTGATACGGATCGATGATGAAATCCTTGCGCAGCACCGGCAGCGCACACGCGGCACGCGCCTCGACCAGATACTCGGCGCTGCCCTGAAAATAGTCGCGGTCGGTCAGCACCGACAGACACGCGGCGCCACCCGCTGCATAACTGGTGGCGATCTCGGCGGGCCTGAAGTCGGGCCGGATGACACCCCTGGACGGGCTGGCTTTCTTGATTTCAGCAATGACGGCAGGCTGGCCGGCTGCCAGTTTGGCGCGCAAGGCGCCGACGAAATCACGCGTTGGCGTGCCTGCAGCAGCGCGCTTCTGCATCTCGACCAGCGGCACGGCAGCCAACCCGGCGGCAATTTCGACGCGCTTGGTGGCGAGGATTTTTTCAAGGATGTCACTCATGATTGGCTGAAGCGGCGGTAGTGTTCGAGGGTGTCGCGCGCGGCCAGGCTGGCGATGGCGTGCTGCGCCTGCGCCACACCGTCCATCAGGCTGGCGGCACGACCGCAGACGTAAATCGCCGCGCCCGCGTTGAGCGCAACGATGGCAGCCGCGCCGGCATGACGGTTTTCCAGCGCGGCCAGCAGCATCTCGACCGCGGCGTCCTTGCCGTTGACCACCAGCTCGCTCGCCGCCACTAGGGGCAGGCCGAACAGGCCGGGTTCGAGTTCGTATTCGGAGACGTGGCCGTCTTTCAGTTCGGCCACAAACGTGGGCGAGGCCAGGCTGATTTCATCCAGCCCCTCTTCGGCGTGAACGACCAGCACATGGCGGCTGCCCAGGCTCTGCAGCACGCGCGCCAGGGTGCCGGTGAGTTCGCGGCTAAACACGCCCATCACCTGGTTCGGCGCACTCGCCGGATTGGTGAGCGGGCCGAGCAGGTTGAACAGCGTGCGCACGCCGAGTTCTTTTCTCACCGGCGCGGCGTGCTTCATCGCACTGTGGTGGTTGGGCGCAAACATGAAGCCCACGCCGATGGCCTTGACTGCCTCGGCGACCTTTTCCGGGCTCAGGTTGACGTTGACGCCCAGCGCTTCGAGCACATCGGCACTGCCCGAGGTAGACGACACCGAACGCCCGCCGTGCTTAGCGACGCGCGCGCCACACGCCGCTGCAACGAAGGCGGAGGCGGTTGAGATGTTGAACGTGTGCGCCCCGTCCCCGCCAGTGCCGCAAGTGTCGACCAGATGTTCGACGCCCGCGAGCGGCACCTTGGTCGACAGCTCGCGCATCACCTCGGCCGCGGCGGCGATCTCGCTCACCGACTCGCCCTTCATGCGCAGCGCAATCAGGAAGCTGGCAATTTGTACGGGCGTCCATTCGCCGCCCATGAGTGCGCGCATCGCTGCCAGCATCGCGTCGTGCGGCAGGTCGTGGCGCTCGATGATCAGCGTGAGCAAATCCTTGGGCTGCATCACACCCGCTCCTTCAGGAAATTGGCGAGCATGGCGTGGCCGTGCTCGGTGAGAATGGATTCGGGATGGAACTGCACGCCCTCGACTGCCAGCGTTTTATGCCGCACCCCCATGATTTCGCCGTCATCGGTCCACGCGGTGATTTCCAGGCAGTCCGGCAACGACTCGCGCTCGATTACCAGTGAATGGTAGCGGGTGGCGCGGAAAGGATTGGGCAGGCCGTGAAACACGCCGGCGTCGGTGTGATGAATCATCGAAGTTTTGCCGTGCATGAGTTCTTTGGCACGCACGATCTTGCCACCGAAGGCCTGGCCGATGCTTTGATGCCCCAGGCACACGCCCAGAATCGGCACCTTGCCGGCGAATTCCTTGATCAGAGGCACCGACACGCCCGCCTCGTTGGGCGTGCAGGGGCCGGGCGACACCACGATGTGATCGGGCTTCAGCGCCGCCACGCCGGCGAGATCGATCTCGTCATTGCGAATCACCTTGACCTCTTCGCCCAGCTCGCCGAAATACTGCACGAGGTTGTAGGTGAAGCTGTCGTAATTATCGATCATGAGAAGCATGGTGATTCCTTCGCGCGCCGGGTAGCCCGACCCCTGCTGAAAACGAACGATTATAGCCGCGCGCCCGAGCCGTAACGCAGGCAAAAAAACGGCGCCCGCAGGCGCCATAGCGAGGAGTCCGGGTAAAAACTATTTGAGTTTCTTGATGCCGAGCAGGCCCAGCACGTATTTTTCGTACAGCGGCTCGGTGGTGCCGGTTTTCATTTTTCGCATGAAGTACTTCTCGAATGCGACCTTGGCCAGATGCACCCACTTGCCTTCCTTGAACCAGTTGACATTACGCGGCGGGATTTGCGGAATGGCAACGAAAGCCGCGCCGGTGTCGCCAAAGTCGGCCAGACAGATCGCGTTCCAGGTGGCTTTTTCAGTCGGCTCGCGGCCGTCGAGCAGCGCGCGGATGTTGTGCGCGGTGGCGGTAACCATGGACTCGATCATGTAGCCGGTCTTGGGCGTGCCGGTGGGCACCGGGGTGACTTCCACCGGCGGAATGGCGACGCACACGCCAACCGAGAAAATGTTCTGGAACTTGGGGTTGCGCTGGAAGGCGTCGATGGTGATGAAGCCGCGCGGATTGGTCAGCCCCTCGATGCCGAACACGGCATCGATGCCCTTGAACGCCGGCAGCATCATGGAATAGGCAAATGGCAACTCGTGTTCCTTGATAATCTCGCCCTTGTCATTGTGCTCGGCGACGAACATCTTGCCGGCCTCGACCTTGGTCACCTTGGCATTGCAGATCCACTTGATGTGGCGGTCGCGCATGGCGGATTCGAGCAGGCCTTTGGAATCGCCCACGCCGCCCAGGCCGAGATGCCCGATGTAGGGTTCGGCGGTGACATAGGTCATCGGTACGCGGTCACGGATTTTGCGCTTGCGCAGGTCGGTATCCATGATGAAAGCAAACTCGTAAGCCGGGCCGTAGCACGATGCCCCCTGCACCGCGCCCACCACGATGGGGCCCGGTTCCTGCACGAATTTGTCCCATTGCCGCGCAGCTGCCGTGGCATGTTCGACCTGGCAAACCGACTGGGTATGGCCCTCGGGCCCCAGTCCGGGCACTTCGTCAAACGCCAGCTTGGGGCCGGTTGCGATCACCAGATAGTCGTAATCCACAATCTGGCCGTCCGTCAGTTCAAGCTGATTGCGCTCGGGATGCACGCGTGCCGCGCCAACCGCGATGAAGTCGATGTTCTTGTTGTTGAGGTAGGGTGCAACCGGAATCGTGATGTCTTCCTGCTTGCGCCAGTTCACTGCCACCCAGGGGTTGGACGGCGTGAACTGGAAATACGGCAAATTCGAAATCACGGTCACGCGGTCTTCGGCGCGGGCCTGTTCGCGCATTTCGTAGGCCATGTTCATGCCGCCGATGCCTGCGCCCAATATCACGATATGTGCCATGTTTTCCGATTCCTTTTATTGTTCAAGTCTTTACCCTAGCAATTGACATGCCATTTGCAATGCGCCTGTTCATGCAGCCTCAGCACGCCGCCCGGCGTTGACATGTCCAAAAAGTCATGACACATTCTGTGCCAGTCATGACAAGGCGGAGCCGGAGATGATCGACATTCAAAACCTGATCGACACGCACGAACAAGCCTTCGTCATCGTCGACCGCAATTACCGCATCGTTGCCGCCAACTGGCGCTATTGCGATGCCTATGGCATCTCTACCGAGGCGATCGTGGGGCAAACGTGCCATTCGGTGTCGCACCATTCCGATCGCCCCTGTCACGAAAACGGCGAGCAATGTCCGCATCTGGCGCTGTTCAAACAGGGCGAAGCGGTCGAGGTCCTGCACACGCATTACCACGCAGACAACCAGCCCGAGCGCACCCGCATCCGCGGTCATCGCCTGCTTGGCAAAGATGGCGAGACCTATCTGGGCGAACAGATGTTCCCGCTGGAAGCCGAGGCGGGCAGCGTGTGCGACGCGATGCAGATGATCGGCCGCTCGCCTGCCTTCCTGTCCTGCGTGGACAATCTCGCGCGCGTCGCCGAGAGCGAGGCCTCCGTTTTGCTGTTCGGCGAGTCGGGTGTCGGCAAGGAACTGGCCGCGCGTTTCATCCACGCCCGTTCCAGCCACAAGAACGGCTCGTTCATCGTCATCAACTGTGCGGCCGTGCCGGAAAACCTGTTCGAGAGCGAGCTGTTCGGCCACGAGCGCGGCGCGTTTTCGGGCAGCAACGGACTCAAGAAAGGCCTGTTCGAGCTGGCCGACGGCGGCACCCTGTTCCTCGATGAAGTCGGCGAAATTCCGCTCAACCTGCAGGCCAAGCTGCTACGCGTGCTGGAAACCGGCGAATACCGCCGCGTCGGCGGCACCCAGACCCTGACCGCCAATGTCCGTCTGGTGTCCGCCACCAATCGCCGCTTGCTGGACGAAGTGGACGCCAAACGCTTTCGCCTGGATTTGTATTACCGCGTGGCGGGAATCGATGTGACCTTGCCGCCCCTGCGCGAACGGGCCGAGGACCTGCCCGACCTTGCCGCGTACATTCTGAAACGCCTGATCGGCAATCAGGGCAGCTGCCGTCTTGCCCCGGAGGCCGTCGCAACGCTGCAGGCCTACGACTTTCCGGGCAACGTGCGCGAGTTGCGCAACCTGCTGCAAAAAGCCGTGCTGAACTGCCGCGAGGGCGTGATTTCGACCGCTGATTTGCAGTTGCCTGTCGTCGCCGCTACCCCGGCGGCGCAAACCGCTGGTGCCACGCCACGGCAGCCCGATGCCCCACAATCGCTGCTCGCAGCAGAACGCGCGCACATCCAGGGTTTGCTGGACGCCCATCAAGGGCATCGCGCGCGCGTCGCCGCCGCGCTCGGCATCACCGAACGCACGCTGTACCGCAAGCTCAAGCAATACGGGCTGGGTCGCTGAGCGCAATGCCGTACTTCAACCACACACGATTGACAGCCCGCATCCGCCCCGGCCAGAATGCGGCCATGGTTCATTCAATGCATTCCTCCCCCATTGCGATCATTCGCCGACTGCCACTGTGCAAGTGGCTGCGCATGCGCACGTCCGGGCCCGAGGAACGCTGATCCCCCAGTAAGCAATTCATTTCCCCGATAAGGCCGCGGACCCGCAAAGGTTCGCGGCCTTTTTGTTTTTGTCGTCCACCCAGGAGCCCACCATGACCCTCGTCCGAATCAAGCTGCCGTCCCGTTCCGCCTGCCTGCGCATCGTCTGGCGCGCCCTCGCCGCGCCCGCCGCCCTGCATCCGCCCACGCCATAAACCCGGGAGAAACCGCTATGTCCGTCCCCGCCGCCTATCTCGGCATCATCCTCATCTGGGCCACCACGCCGCTGGCCATCAAATGGAGCGCCCAGGGCACCGGCTTCGCCTTCGCCGTCGCCTCGCGCATGCTCATCGGCTTTGCCGTCGCCGCCGCCGTCCTCGCCGTCTGGCGCATCGGCCTGCCGCTGCACCGCCGCGCCCGCGCCAGCTACCTGGCAGGCGGCCTCGGCATGTTCGGCGCCATGACGCTCACCTACTGGGGTGCGCAATACATCCACTCCGGCCTGGTATCGGTGCTGTTCGGCCTGACGCCGCTGATTACCGGCCTGCTGGCCCTGCTGTGGCTGGAAGAGGAAGCGCTCACGCGCGCCAAGATCGCCGGCATGCTGCTCGGCCTGGCCGGGCTCGCGGTCATCTTCGGCGACAGCCACGAAATGGGCGGCGCCCATGCCCTGGCCGGCGTGCTGGCCCTGCTCGCCGCGGTGTCGCTGTATTCCGCCAGCCTGGTGTGGGTGAAGCGCATCGGCGACGACAGCCCGCCGCTCGCCACCACCGCCGGCACCCTCGTCGTTGCGCTGCCGCTGTTCGCCCTGGTGTGGCTGGGCACCGACGGCCACGTGCCGAATGCCGTGCCGCCGCGCGCCGGCGCCGCCATCGTCTATCTCGGCGTATTCGGTTCCGTGATCGGCTTCGCGCTCTACTACTACGTCATCAAGCACCTGGAAACCGGCAAGGTCGCGCTCATCACCCTCGTCACCCCCGTGCTCGCCCTGCTGCTGGGCAGCGCGCTCAACGGCGAACACGTCGGCGTGCGCGTGTGGCTGGGCACGCTGCTGATCGGCCTGGGTCTGAGCGTGCACCAGTGGCGTGTGCTGTCGGGGATGATGGCGGTGCGGGGGCGGTAGCGGTGTGGCGAGTTCATGCGCGAGGAGCCGCTGCCCGCGCCGGCTTGCGGATGCGTCAGGCCTGCACCGAAGACTATGGGCTTCCCAACGGTGAATGCCTGCACGCTGACAGCATCAGCAGGCCGCGCAGCATGGCGGCCAGCTGAACGCGCACACGATTGAAGTTGTGCCAGAGACAGCTCTATCAAGAAAAATGCGGGCAGGGGTTAACGTCCGCTGTCCGCATCTCGGCCTTTTCGGTCAGTTATGTCCCACCACAACCGGACATTCATCAATTTCCGCTTACAAAGATATCGAACTGGCGCTTTCGATCCTGAAGAGGCAGTCATGGCCTATCCGTCGAATGTCCGTTCAGCAGCGGCGCTCCCCACTGGTCGATGCAGCACTTTTATCTATATTGATAAATGTCCGGGCCATTGGGTCTATTGAATAGCTGGGCACAAATGGCCCATCGGACGTATCGCGCAGGCGTGAGGCCATGTTTGATTAATCCAGGAGGTTCGACTATGCGCCAGACATGGGTTGCGACCTGCCTAGCGGCAATCCTTCTCGTCGGTCAGGCGACCGCGGCTGATCGGGCACAGGCGGATGCTGCGGAGAGCAAGGCCGAGGTACTGGAGCAGAACGCTGCGGCCCAGGGCAGCAAGGCGCGCCCTACCCCATCCGAAATCATCACGAAGCCGGAAGTGCAGGCGGTCGATCCGGTCGGCGAAGCGCCCTTGAACGATGCGATCACCTGTCTTGCACGCACCATCTACTGGGAGGCCAAGGGCGAGGGGGTTGCCGGCATGGAGGCAATTGCCAATGTGGTGATGAACCGGCTTGGCCATGAGGGCTTTCCAAACAAGATTTGTGATGTTGTCAGGCAAGGCCACGAGCAGGGTGCCTGCCAGTTCTCATGGTGGTGCGATGGCCGTTCGGATGATGTAGAGGAGGATAAATCCTATGCGATCGCCAAGGAAATTTCTCGAAAAGCGCTTAATCGGCAACTTACGGACCGAACCAGTGGCGCGCTGTATTTCCACCAGCGGAAAATAAACCCCAGTTGGTCCGCGGAGTACATCAGGACGGTCGAGATCGGCGAGCATGTGTTCTACAAGCCTCGCGGCGGCGAAGCCCAATAGGCCTCCGCAGTTTTTCATGGTCTACCTTGTGTATGGATCAAGACCTGCTAAACAGAGGGCTTAGCCAGCTGTCAAACACCGTGTAAAGCATGCTGTAGCTTACGGAATAAACTTGTGAGCGACCTTCCTGACGGAGTTGCCCTGATGTTTCTAGCAGTGGCTTTCACAATAGGAGGCAATGATGAAGCTCAAAAACCTGGCACATTGGATACTTGCCTTAGGCTTGTCTGGCCCGTTGCTTGCGGGTGCGGCTGATTCAAGCGAACCTGTTCTCCAACCGCTCACCGAAAATGGCATCACCTATATCAGCGGCGGGAACGGCCTGGAGGAGCGCCAAGCGCTGGATGAAGTAAGCGGCGAGTACAACCTCAAACTTGTTTTTGCTGAGAAGGGTTCAGGGTCCTACCTTGCGGACGTCAAGCTTTCGATCATGAATATGAAGGGCCAGAAAGTTCTCGAAGCCGTGTCGGATGGTCCCTGGTTCTACGTCAAGCTGGCGCCCGGCCGCTACAAGATTACCGCCGAGGCCGCAGGACAAAGCCAGATTCAACAGGCCAGAGTTGGTGGCGGCCGGCTGGCTCAGCGATACTTCTATTGGAGTGTTGAATGACGTAGGAATGGGCGAGTCATTCGGTCAGCTTATTTATGGGAAAGCGCCGTCAAGCTGCGAAACACATCTTTAAGAGATGCCTCGCGATTGCGTACAAAACAGGCCACTTCCGCAACGGCACAAATCGATAGTTCATCGCCCATCATCATCCAGCTCTTATGGTGCGTGATGCGGCCATTCGCCTGGCACAACTCTGCAGCCAGTGGCGTGTCGACCTGGTCCAACTGACCCGCGCTCGGGCAGAAACCCTTCTGGCCCGTCAGCTTTGTCCACCCCGTGGCTTGCATGCGGCAAATCGCTAAATTGGCGGCACACATCCGGGCAACCAGCTAAAGCAGCCGTTGAGCCGTCCAGCGAAATTTTCCAATATCGGCTTACGGGCGTAATGTCGAACTCACACAATCGGCCAAGAAGAGACGGTCGTGTGTATGTCGAAGAAGGTCCGGTACCTGCTGTCAGCAGACCGCTACTATTTAGCGAAAATCCCGGCTCAGGGCATGCCGGTGAAAGCGCCCGTGATTCGCACAAAAATGGCTGTGCCACACTTCCCTTACTTTTGCATTTAATACGCCCATGACCGACCTCCCCCGCTGCGCCTGGTGTGGCGCCGATCCGCTCTACCGCGCCTACCATGATGAAGAATGGGGCGTGCCGCTGCACGATGAGCGCGCGCTATTCGAACTGCTGACGTTGGAAGGGGCGCAGGCGGGGCTGTCGTGGTTCACGATCCTGAAGAAGCGCGAAGGCTACCGCCGTACGTTCGACCACTTCGACGCCGAACGCATAGCGCGTTATACCGAGGCGGACGTGGCACGCTTGATGGCGGATGCGGGCATTGTGCGCAACCGGCTGAAGATCGAATCGACGATCACCAACGCGCGCGCGACGCTGGCGCTGCGCGAATCGGGCAGCGGGCTGGACGGCTATTTCTGGAATTTCGTGGACGGGCGGCCCATCGTCAATGCATGGACGGACATGAGCCAGGTGCCGGCAAGCACACCGCTGTCGGACGCGATCAGCAAGGATCTGAAAAAGCGCGGCTTCAAGTTCGTGGGCTCGACCATCCTGTATGCACACATGCAGGCGATGGGACTGGTGAACGACCACATGACGGGCTGTTTTCGGTATGGGGCGCTGGCGAGCGGAAGTTGAAACGCCCTCGCCCCTTCCCCCGCCTGAGAGAACGAGCGATTCAGTCCACCGCTTCTCCGCCGAAGCGCGCCTGGGCGAGTTCGGCGGCGCGCACCACGGCGCGCGCCTTGTTGAGCGTTTCCATCCATTCGTTCTCGGGCACCGAATCGGCAACGATGCCGGCGCCGGCCTGGGCATAGAGCATGCCTTCCTTGATCACGGCGGTACGGATGGCAATCGCCAGGTCCATGTCGCCATTGAAGCCGAGATAGCCGACTGCTCCGGCATAAATGCCGCGTTTGCTGGGTTCGAGCTCGTCGATGATTTCCATCGCCCGCACCTTGGGTGCGCCGGAGACGGTGCCGGCCGGGAAGCTGGCACGCAGCACGTCGAGCGCCGTCAGGCCGGGTTTCAGTTTGCCTTCGACGTTGGAGACGATGTGCATGACGTGCGAATAGCGCTCGATCTGCATGTGCTCGGTGACCTTGACGCTGCCGGTGACGGCGACGCGGCCGGTATCGTTGCGCCCGAGGTCGAGCAGCTGGAGATGCTCGGCACACTCTTTCGGGTCCGCCAGCAATTCACTGGCCAGACGCTGGTCGTCTTCGCGCGTCAGCCCGCGCGGGCGAGTGCCGGCAATCGGCCGCAGGGTGACATCGTCGCCTTCGAGCCGAACCAGAATCTCCGGCGACGAACCGACCACGTGGAAGCCGCCGAAGTCGTAATAAAACATGTAGGGCGATGGGTTGAG
Source organism: Gammaproteobacteria bacterium (assembly GCA_018831045.1). Lineage (GTDB taxonomy): Bacteria > Pseudomonadota > Gammaproteobacteria > Burkholderiales > Thiobacillaceae > Thiobacillus. The sequence continues at coordinate 30,369 of JAHJRA010000015.1, forward strand.
GCTGCGCAGCGCACGGTACAGCGACAGCGGCGAGGCCCCGAAAGGCCGCGCCATGCGCTGGCTGAGTACCACCTGCATGATGTCGCCCGCTGCGATGTAGTCCTTGGCTTTTTGTACCGCCACGTTGAATTCAAACTCGCCGAACTCGGACACCGGATCAGCCGTTTCGGGCTGCGCTTCGGGTGGCAACACCACCGGGACAAGCAACGCTTCGGCGAGCTCGCCCAGCCGCAGGCAGGTATTCGCATACGCATCATCCTGCATCGGATCGGCGTGGGAAATCAGGTACAACTTGCCTGCAAGGTTGTCGAACACCGCCAGCTCTTCGGTCAGCATCAGCAGGATGTCCGGCGTGTGTATCGTGTCGAGTTTGCGCGTGTCGGCAAGACGCTTTTCGATATAACGAATGGTGTCGTAGCCAAAATAACCCGCCAGCCCGCCCGTAAAACGCGGCAGCCCGGCCACTGGCGCAGCCTTGAAACGCGCCTGGAATTCGGCGATGAACGCCAGCGGATCGGGCAGGCTGAGCTCCTCAACCACCTGGCCATCGGTCTCCACCGTGAGCAGATGCGCGCGCACGCGGATCACGGTGCGCGCAGGCAGGCCGATAAAGGAATAGCGGCCGAAGCGCTCGCCGCCCACCACCGATTCCAGCAGGTAGGTGTAGGGCGCGTTGGCCAGCTTGAGATAGACGGAGAGCGGGGTTTCCAGGTCGCCGGGCAGCTCGCGCACCAGAGGAATGCGGTTGTAGCCCTGGCGGGCGAGATCGAAGAAGTCTTGTTCGGTCATGGTAGGGATCAGGGGTCAGGATTCAGGGGGGTCGCTGCGCGCCTTGTTCAAGACAAGCGCCGCCATCGGCGGCACGTCCCCTGAATCCTGATCCCTGAATCCTGGCCCCTGAAAATCATGCCTTCGCCACCATCTTCGCGGCTTCGACCAACGTCGGCACCACCGCATCCAGATCAAGTTCGGCGACCGGGCGACCGCGGTTGTAGCCGTAGGGTACGCAGAATACGGGGCAGCCGGCGGCGCGCGCGGCCTGGGTGTCATTGAGCGAATCGCCGATCAGCAACAGTTCGGCGGGTTTGACCTTGAAGACTTCGCAGGCATGCAACAGCGGCAAGGGATCGGGCTTGCGGCGAGGCAGCGAATCGCCAGACAGGATCAATTCGAAGTAATCGAACAGACCGGTGTCCTTCAGCAGCGGGACAGTGAACATTTCAGCCTTGTTGGTGATGCAGGCGATATGCACGCCCATCGCCTTGAAAGCATCGAGCCCGGCCACCACGCCGTCGAACGGACGCGAATGCAGCGAAACGTGTTCGCCGTAATGCTTCTGGTAGGCCGCGATCGCGCGCGCGAACAGTTCGGCATCCGGCTCGGCATCCATCTCGCCGGTAAGCACGCGCTTGACCAGGCGCGACACGCCATTGCCGATATAGGTGGAGATCGTTTCCAGCGACGGGCAGGGACGGCCAAGATCGGCCATCATCAATTCGGCCGCGTGCGCCAGATCCGGTGCAGTGTTAAGGAGCGTGCCGTCAAGATCGATGACGACGGCTTTGATGGGGAGGGGGAAGTTCATGGTTTTTTTAGTTACAAGTTGCAAGTTACAAGATGTAAGAGAACACCTTGTCTCTTGCATCTTGCGTCGGGTCTCTGTTGTCAGACCTTGGCGAGTTCCGCGCGCATCGCGGCGATGATGGAGTTGTAACGTTGCGGGTCGGTGTCCTTGGCGGCGCCAAACACGGCGGAACCGGCGACAAAGGTGTCCACGCCGGCGCGGGCCACTTCCAGAATGTTGGCCGGACCGACGCCGCCGTCGATTTCGATGTTCACCTTGAGGCCGCGGTCGTCGATCATCTTGCGCACGGCGCGCGCCTTGTCCAGCACGTAAGGGATGAACTTCTGTCCGCCGAAGCCGGGGTTCACTGACATCAGCAGCACCATGTCGATCTTGTCCAAGGTGTATTCCAGCACGTCGAGCGGCGTCGCCGGATTGAACACCAGGCCGGCCTTGCAGCCGTTTTCCTTGATCAGGCCGATCGTGCGGTCGACGTGCTCGGACGCTTCCGGGTGGAACGTGATGTAGGTCGCGCCGGCCTTGGCGAAATCGGGAATGATGCGGTCGACCGGCTTCACCATCAGGTGGACGTCGATCGGCGCGGTGACCCCGTGCTTGCGCAGCGCCTCGCACACCAGCGGGCCGATGGTCAGGTTGGGCACATAGTGGTTGTCCATGACGTCGAAGTGAACGATGTCGGCACCCGAGGCCAGCACGTTGTCGACTTCCTCGCCAAGCCGGGCGAAGTTGGCAGACAGGATCGAGGGGGCGATGCGAAAAGTCATGGAAAACTCCGGAGTCATTTGATTAACCCGGACATTTTAGCAGCCCGCCACGTCATTGCGTTACACTGCGCGCATTCCATACCTGTCGAGCAAAACCGTGGCCGAAGGCAAGAAATATCACATCAGCATCAACGTCAACACGGCTTATCTGGCCGACCAGAGCGACCCGGCATCCGACCGTTACGTGTTCGCCTACACCATCACCATCGCCAACACCGGCACTGTTTCTGCGCAATTGATTTCGCGCCACTGGATCATCACCGACGCGGAAAACGTCACGCAGGAAGTCAAGGGTTTGGGGGTGGTCGGCGAACAGCCGCTGTTGCGGCCGGGCGAAAGCTTCGAGTACACCAGCGGTACCGCGATGGCGACGCCAGTCGGCACCATGCGCGGCAGTTATCAGATGGTGGCGGAAGACGGCAACAAGTTCGATGCCGAGGTGCCGCTGTTCACGCTGTCGATGCCACGCGTGCTGCACTGAGTTTCACGGGCCACGCGGCCATGAGCCGCACATGCCCTGAACCCTGGCCCCTGCCCGCTACTTTTTCATCGTCCACCAGACGATAAATACAAACAGGCTCAGCGCAATGCCGGCCTCCAGCATCAGCCAGCCCAGTCCCTGGCTCTCCATCAAACCCGTCTCCTCATTGTTATACTCGATGCGTGTTTTCGACCGGAGTCATCTTCACCCGTGATGCTGTTACGCGCAAGTCCGTGGCTGTTTGCCCTGTTGCTGTCAGGCTGTGCGGTGCAGCCACAGGCCCCTTCCCCCATCCCGACACCCCCGCCGCCTGTGGCACGTCCTCCGGTGCTGATCCCGACGCCGGCAACTGCCTATCCCACACTCAAACCGGTAGAGTGGACCGCGCTCGCCGCGTGGCAGAACGACACGGCGAGCGAGGCCTGGGGTGCCTTTTTGCTCGGTTGCAGTACGCTCAAAAAACAAAGCGCCTGGCAAGCCGTCTGCAATGACGCAGCCGCCCTGCCCCCACCCGATGACGCCACCGCACGTGCATTCTTCGAGCAGCGCTTCCAGCCGTATCAGGCTACCCAGGAAGACGGCAGCGCCGAAGGCCTGGTCACAGGCTATTACGAACCGCTGCTGAAAGGCGACCGTGTGCAGACCGAGCGGGCGCGTTTTCCGCTCTATGCCCCGCCGGATGATCTCGTCACGGTCGACCTCGCCAGCCTTTACCCCGAATTGAAGAACCTGCGTCTGCGCGGGCGGCTGGTGGGCAACAAGCTGGTGCCTTACGCCACCCGCAAGGAAATCGAGGCGGCGGCCAACGGCAACGGATTCAAGGGCAAACCGATCGCCTGGGTCGAAGACCCGGTTGACCTGTTTTTCCTGCAAATTCAGGGCTCCGGCCGCATCGAACTGCCTGACGGCTCACATATGCGCGTAGGCTACGCTGACCAGAACGGGCACCCCTACAAATCCATCGGCAAACTGCTGGTTGAGCGCAACGAACTCAAGCTGGAGCAGGCCTCGATGCAGGGCATCAAGGACTGGGGCGTGCGCAACCCCGACAAACTGGCCGAACTGCTCGCCAGCAATCCCAGCTTTGTGTTCTTCCGCGAACTGCCCAATGGTCTATCCGGTCCGCTCGGCGCGCTCGGCATACCCCTCACCGGCGGTCGTTCGATTGCAGTCGATCCGCGCTTCATCCCGCTCGGCGCACCGGTTTTCCTCGCCACCACCCAGCCCAATTCGACGCTGCCGCTGAACAAGCTGGTGATGGCGCAGGACACCGGCGGCGCGATACGCGGCGGCGTGCGGGCAGATATGTTTTGGGGGTTTGGCGATGCGGCCGGAGAGCTCGCCGGTCGGATGAAGCAGCGCGGTCGCATGTGGGTGCTGCTGCCCAAGGCATGGCCCAACCTCTCGTCAGCCCGGTAAAACCCGAAAAACTAGCGCAGCGAGTCAAGCAACAACATTCAATTCAGAAGCGGGCGAGTGGCCGCAGAGCCTCACCCCCCGCCCCATCTCCTTGCCGGCGCCCGCCACGGTATTGCACCCCGCCAACACAAGAAACCAGGAGGGACGTTAAAAGTGCGCGAAGGGTAGCGTGGTGGGCTCCTGCGCCTGTTGGCGTGTGAACGTAACGCAGGATGAGACGCACAAGGGATCTGTCAGACGTCACGGATTGACCTGCGGGATGATTCCTGCAATAACAAATCCTGCCCCTCTCGTAACGAAGCGCATCATGCCGAACACACCCTCCCTCGCCCCGAGTCGTGTACCGTCGTCCTGGCACGATGGATTACGCCTCAGCACCCATCTTTATCTGGCCGTCGGCATTGCGTTGCTGGTCGGCATGCTGGTGGCAAGCTACATGCAGGCCTCGACCGGGCTCGAGGCCTTGAAGCAATTCGGGATCTCGAGCCAACACGCCGACCATCTGGACCGCGTGCACACGCTGTTCATTGAACGCCAATCAGCGACCCGCGGCTACGCGCTTACGCGCGAACCGGCATATCTCGCTTCGTATCGCGAGACTGCTACAAAAATCCAGGACAGCCTGAAAATTATCCAACAGGATCACCAGAACCACCTGCAAACCGAGATGACCGAGCTCATCCAGCAGGCCCAGGCCATGGCCGCTCACATGGACGTCGTCGTCGCGCGCATTGAACGCGGGGAGCCGCTGGAAAAAGCCTGGTTTGACCAGGGCACCCTCGAGATGGATGCCTACAAACGCCAGCACAACACGATGAAAGCCGGACTGCTCACGGAAAACCTGGAAAACGTCAGGCAGTCAATGAAGGGCTTCGAGAACGCCCGAATCAGCATGCTGCTGCTGGCCGTCGCCTCGCTTTTGCTCCTGGTTGTGGCCATCTCCCAGAAGCAGAAGCAACAGGAGCTGCGAGAAAGAATCCAGCACATGCTGGGGGCGGAAAATGAACGGCTCGAACGCGATGTGCGCCATCGCACCGAAGAATTGACGAGTCTCGCCACCTACCTGACCGAGGTGCGGGAAACGGAGAAACGGCATTTGGCGCGCGAGTTGCACGACGAACTGGGCGCACTGCTGACGGCAGCTAAACTCGACGCCGACTGGATCGAACGCACGTTGCCGCCTGAGTCGAGGGCGCTCGTTGCGCAACGCATGGCGCGCCTGCACCAAAGCCTGATCGGCGGAATCACACTCAAACGACGGATCACCAGCGGCCTGCGGCCGGCGCTGCTGTATGACCTGGGACTGATCGAGGCGCTCAAGGCGCTGATCGAGGAATTCCGGCAGATCGAGGGGATTGAGGTGAAAGCGGATCTGCCCGAGGCCGAACCTGAATTCTCCGAGGCGGTTTTACTCAGCCTGTTCCGCATTGTTCAGGAGGCCTTTACCAACATCCGCAAGTATGCCCAGGCCCGCCATGTCGGCGTATCGCTGCGCATCACCCCGACAGCCATCGTACTGACCATCGAAGATGACGGTATTGGTTTCGACCTGGACTCGCCCAAGCTCGCGCGTCACGGACTTGCCGGCATCAAGCATCGGGTTTTCACCCATGGGGGACAACTCGATATCCGTACCGCCCCGGGCACCGGCGTCATGCTCCGCGCCATTCTGCCAGCCTAAAACTCGCCACTCGGCGCGACTCAGGAAAAAATCAGCCCACGGATTTTTTGTTCGCCGCGTCGACCACGTAATCGATCAACTCGTTGATGTGCAGGGATTTATCAAAGAATGCATCCATCCCAAAGCGTTCGCAACGCTGCCGCATACTGGCATTCGCGTAGTTGGTCAGCACAACCTTGCGCGGCTTGCCATACAGTCCCGAATCGGTCTGCAGCGCATCCAGCACCCCGATGCCGCTGCCCTGCTTGAGCTCAATATCGATGATCGCCAGATCGGCCTGATTTTCTGCCAGCTGGCGAAGCGCCGCGGTTTCGCCGTCCGCGCAACCGCAAAACTCTACGCCATCAAGCTCGCTCAACATGCCCGCAAGCAGTTCCTGCAGCAAAGGAGAATCCTCAATCAGAAAGACTTTCAACATGAGGGAAGGGTGCCCTCCCCGGTTTGCATTCACTGTCGGAGAGGGGGGGTTATTCGGTGATGAGTCCGTGTCGCAATGCATAGGTGGCTAATTCGGCGTTGCTTGCAATATTGAGTTTTTCAGTCACCCGGGAGCGATACGTGCTGATGGTCTTGACGCTAAGATGCAGCTGCCCGGCGATGTCCGACACGGATTCGCCGCGCGCCAGCCGCAGAAACACCTGAAGCTCACGGTCCGACAAGGTCTCGTGCAACACACTGTTGCGCTCGCCGCTCATCTCGTCGGCCAGCAATTCGGCGGTGCGCGACGAAACATAACGGCGGCCGGTTGATACCATGCGAATGGCCCGCAGCAGGTCTTCCCGATCGCAATCCTTGCACAGATAACCGTTCGCCCCGTTCCTGATCATGGCGAGTGCGTAGCTTTCCTCGGAGAACCCGCTCAGCATCAATACCTTGATATCGGGATGGCGCTGGCGCACCGTACGCAACACGTCGACACCGCTCTTTCCCGGCAGGGAAATATCAAGCAACAACACGTCGCACTGGGTGATGCGCAGCTTGTCGAGTGCCTCGTCGCCGGTGGCTGCCTCGAAGGCGATGCTCAGCGATGAATCTTCGCCCAGCAGTTCGCGAAAACCGGTCCGTACAATCTGGTGATCGTCGACGATGGCAACCTGAATCATGAGCCGCTCCAGCGTAATGTGTATTGGGCTGTCTCAATGTTAGCACCCACCTGTCCTAACGTCCGCGCAGCAAATTGACGGCAAAACTGACAATCGCCATCACCAGGAACACGACAAAAAGAATTTTGGCGATGCCTGCGGCGCCTGACGCCAGCCCGGAAAAACCGAATACGGCAGCAATAATGGCGATGATGAAAAATACCAGTGCGTAAGACAGCATGAGGTTCTCCTTGACCAGACCAGCGTAGGGTCTGAAAGCGTGGTTATCGTTGGTAGTGTCGGGTACCAATGGTGCCAGCCTAAACGTCTGCCATTTCAACGCCATCAGTTCCCGAGGAAGTTTTTGTCAGACTTTCCCTACAACACACCGCCGGTCAGGTGGATTACTTGACTGCTTTGAATGCGATTACGCCAAGCACCAGGAAAAGCAGGAACAGGGCGACGGCAATGTAGAACAGGATTTTGGCCATCGCAGCCGCACCCGAGGCGATGCCGGTAAACCCGAACACGCCGGCAATCAGCGAGATGATGAAAAAAATCAGGGCCCATTTCAACATGACGTCGTCTCCTAAAATTTGAAACCGGAAAAACGCGAAGGCTCACCACGCAGGATAAAAACCAGCGTACCCATGGCAACGCCATAAAAGACTGCATGCAAGGTGCTGTCACGCACCACGTCAAACGATCACCTGGATCTCGTCCCGCACGACAGGCTCGAGATAGGCTGCATGTGCATGGGTTAATTCATCATGGCGCCGCGCATTGAAGCTTGCTGTCGGACAGGACCGTAATGGGCCTCGGCGAATCGTTCCGCAGCCTGTAAGCATTGTCCGACTCCGTCGTCATCTCCGGTATGTCGGATGTTGCCTACAAGCGGTCAAAGCATCGGCGGACAGGTACGTGGGTACTTGTCCCCTATGGCCGGCCCAACACGATATCTAAACTGGATTCCGGGTTGGCAATGCTGCCGGCCGCGCTTCAGCATTTCACCCTTTCACCCCTTTTTAAAGGAGAAACCCATGGATACCTTACCCAACGCAAAACCCCAAAATCCCGGCGAGAATGCAGCAGCCGAACACGCGCGCCGGTCAGTCGATGAGGCGCGCGCAAGTGCCGAAGCACTCACCGCCCAAGGCAGCGAAGCCATCAAAAACAATGCGGTACGGGCACGCGAGGCCATCTCCCACACGACCGACCAGGCAGCCGAGTATGTGCAGGCGCAACCCTTGAAGTCCTTGCTGATCGCAGCCGCAGCTGGGGCGACCATTGCCTTGCTGGCGGGTGCATTGGGCAAGCATCAGACCCATCTCTAATCGAGTTTCCGGTGGGGAGCGAGGTGACCCCCTCGCTCCGCGTACTGCTCACGTCGCCCTTCCGCGCATGTGTGAGCAAGTGTCCCAGGACATGGCGTTATTTGGCTTGAAAGGATCGGAATGATGAATTCAGAACAGGGGGACCGCGAACTCGGTATCGAAGCAGGCGCGCCTGCACCAGCCGAGGCCCGGCTGCAATTGAAGCGTGAAATCCTGCGCCCGCGGCTGGCGCGGGAGAAAAAAAGCGACGCGCTCGGGGATATCGGCATGGCTGCTTCGCTCGCGCGTCAGTTTGTACGCCAGCATCCTTATACAAGCCTGTCCGGCGCAGCGCTGGCTGGCGTCTGGCTGATCCGCCGCAAGCCCTGGCGAGCACTCGGCGGCTCCCTGCTGGCCGGCTTGCTGGCACGCCAGGCACTTACCCTGTTGCTGTCTTCGGGCAGTCAGCTGCTCAGGGGCCTGACCGCCGCTGCCCGATCCAGGCAAGCATCGAACCGCATGCCTTAGCCGGCAACATGCAGAATCCAGCGATGGCTGTCAGTGCCTGCAGAACAGGCTTTCGAATGCCGTCCCTTGCCGAGATGCTCAGAACCCTGGCGGCATGGGGAATGATTCCGCTTTCAGCCTGTGCCAGCCTGCCCGAGGTTCATCGCGTGGAGAGCCCTGCAAAGGCTGAGCCGGTAAAGTTTGAAACCGCGCACGGCCCGGTTTCCAAAAGCGCAAGCACCGCCATTCTCAAAGACCTCAAAAGCGAATCCGGACCCAGCGATATCTTGCGAAAGCATCTTGCGCTGGAAGAGGCGATCAATCGTGACAGCCCGCTGGTTCTGGGTAACCGGCTGGTTTTACTGCAGGACGGGCCTGCCACGTACAAGGCGATGTTTGCCGCCATTCGCGCAGCTCGTGACCATATCAACCTGGAGACCTACATCTTCGATGACAGCGAGATCGGCAGCGAATTCGCCGCGCTGCTGCTGGAAAAACAGGCGGCCGGGGTACAGGTCAACCTGATCTATGACAGCGTAGGTTGCCTCGATACACCCAAGGCGTTTTTTGAGGGATTGCGTACAGCCGGCATCCGGACGCTCGAATTCAATCCGGTCAACCCCGCCAACATAAACAAGAAGGAATGGGTACTGAATAACCGCGATCACCGAAAACTGCTGGTCGTCGACGGTAAAACCGTTTTTCTGGGTGGCATCAATATCAGCGAGTCGTATTCGAGCGGCTCGTTCTCCCGCTCCAGGAAAAAAGGCGCCCAGTCAAAGGCCGGCTGGCGCGACACCCATTTGCAAATCGAAGGCCCGGTGGTAGCCGAGTTCCAGAAATATTTCCTCGATACCTGGGCACGGCAGAAAGCGCCTCCCCTTGCCAGCAGGCATTATTTCCCTCCGCTTCGCCAACGAGGCGATGAGATCGTCCGTGCCATAGGCAGCGAGGCTGACGCGACCGAACGTCCGATCTACCTCACCCTGCTGTCGGCCATCGGTCACGCAGAACGCATGATCCATCTCACCAATGCCTATTTCGTTCCCGACCCGCAACTACGCCAGGCCCTGGCGGATGCTGCGCAACGAGGCGTCGACGTCCACATTGTCCTGCCTGGAAAAACCGATTCCTGGGCCGTGTTTCACGCCGGACGCTCGCACTATGACGAACTGCTGCGCGCGGGCGTTCGGTTGTATGAGCGGCGCGATGCCGTGCTGCACTCCAAAACGGCGTCGATAGATGGCGTCTGGTCCACTATCGGCTCGACCAATCTGGACTGGCGGAGTTTTCTGCACAACGACGAACTTAATGCGGTGATTCTGGGCGCGGACTTTGCGCGCCAGATGGATGCCATGTTCGAGAAGGATCTGGCTGCCTCCGACCGCATCGATCCCGAGCAATGGCAGCGCCGCTCGCTGTGGTTGCGGGTGCAGGAATGGGTGGCACGGCGTTTTGAATATTGGCTTTAGCTCTGGTCGCTGCCGGCGTGGAGCGGGACACCACGACGGGAAGCGGCGCAATCAGGGACTTTCCATTCATCAAGAACCGCAATCAGACAGGAGGAGACTGCAAATGAAAACGCTTATTGTCGGTCGTTACGACCAGCTGGCCGAGGCAGAAAACGCGTCGCGTAAATTGTTGCGCGCAGGATTTCCGGCCCACGAGACGAGCCTTTTTTATCTCAACCCGCAAGGGCAGCATGCCCTTCATCCCGTAGGCGGCGATGAAGACGAGTCGGCCGGGACGCACGAGGCCCCGTCCGGAGCGGTGCGGGGCGCTGTCGGCGGCATTGGTGCAGGCACCCTGGTCGGCGTGGCCACGATGCCCGTGCTGGGCCCTGCCGGCCCCCTGTTGGGGGCTGCCGTGGGTGCCTACGCCGGCTCGCTGGTCGGCGCGCTGACCCATATGGACGAACCCGGCGCGCATGCCGATCCCGTTCGCGACAGCAATGAGGCTAGCGCTGACGTGCAGCCCCGCAAAGCGGGTGTCATGCTGGCCGTTGCGGTTGCGACGCTCGCAGAGCGGGAAAATGCAATCGAGATTCTCTCGCGCGCGCAGCAAATCGAAGAAGCGGCAGGCGTGGTGCAGAACGGGGAGTGGGTTGACTTCGATCCTCTTGTCCCCTGCAACGTCATCCGCTGAGCCGCGCTTCAGCGCGGCCGCTGGCCATCCGGATGCCCGGCAGGATTGGCAGCTTCATGCGTATCCAGCCCTGCCTTCGGACGTTTCCTACGCCCTGCCGCAGCCAGGGCTGACTGTGTCTAGTGATCCAGCCGATCTAATCTCCGGTTTCCAGGCGCAGCACTGATGCAAGGCGCTATTCATTTCGATGGGCTGCCATGAGGACGAACTCTATCAATCCCCGCTGTCTCCACCCTGCGTCGAGAGCCGGGCTGCCCGCGATTGTCTTGATCGCATGGGCGAGCCTGGGGCCGGGCGCTGCGCACGCCGACCGGCTCGCCGGGGCTGCACTCACCCAACAAGGCGGGCCCGGTATTACCGCATGCGTGGCGTGCCACGGCGCACGCGGCGAAGGTCAGGCGGCAGCGGGCTTCCCCCGTTTGGCCGGCCAGCCGAAGGCGTATCTGTTCAAACAGCTGCAGGATTTTTCCAATGGCAAGCGCAAGAACCCCCAGATGGAACCGGTTGCCCGCGCGCTCAGCGAGCAGCAGAGGGGCGATGCCGCGGACTATTACGCCAGCCTGCCGGGCTGGAAAGCGGACGCGAAGACGGCTGCTTCCTCGCCCAAGCTTTTACTCGGTTCGAGGTTGGCCATCAGGGGAAACTGGAACAAAGAAATCCCTGCATGCTTTGCCTGCCATGGCCCCAAAGGGGGAGGCACCCCTCCCCACTTTCCCGCACTGACTGGACAGCCGAGCGCCTATACCCGGGCACAGTTGAAGGCGTGGCAGTCGGGAACGCGCAGCAACGACCCACAAGGACTGATGAAGGCGGTCGCCGACAAAATGACGGATGCTGAAATCGACGCCATCAGCCTCTATCTCGAACACCCATCTTTTTCCGGAAGGAGGGAATGATGCCCAACCGGCTCAGGAACTGGTTTGAAAACCAGAAGCAGACCCAAACATTTCATCCTTCGTGGATCCTGCTGGTCGTCGCAGCGACGCTCATCATTGCCGGCATTATCTGGGTACCCGCCGAAGTGATTTCGAAGGCGGAACATGATCGTCCCCCTGCCGCCGATGCCGAGACCATTTCCGGCAAGGATGCGGCACACACAGGGAACACCCCGCCGACGCTCGAACCCCGCCCTCCTCCCACCCAGTCTGGACCGAAAACGATCCAGGTCGATTTTTCCCCGCCTGACGTCGACGATCTCCCTAATGGAGCGTTTGGCGAGGTGGTTCGTCTGGGGAGGAACATTTTCAACGATACGCAAACCTATGCACGCGCCTACGTCGGCAACGGGCTCAACTGCGTCAACTGCCATCTCGATGAAGGCCGCAAAGCCAATTCAGCCCCCTTGTGGGCGGCCTACGGCATGTTCCCGGCTTATCGCGAAAAAAATCGCCGGGTGAACAGCTACGAGGACCGCCTCACGGGTTGCTTTCGTTTCAGCATGAACGGCAAGGCCCCGCCTCCGGGCAGCAAGGAACTGATCGCCTTGATGAGTTACAGCTACTGGCTATCCAGGGGTGCGCCGGTCGGGGCTGAACTCGCGGGGCGCGGTTATCCGAAACTGGCGGCACCGCAGCAGCCACCCGATGAAGCACGCGGCAAGAGAGTCTTCGAAGTCAACTGTGCGATCTGTCACGGCGCCGACGGGCAGGAGACGCAGGTCAGCGGGCGTTATGTCTTTCCGCCCCTGTGGGGCAAGGATTCCTTCAACGCCGGAGCGGGCATGACCCAGATTCACAATGCTGCCGCGTTCATTCGGGCCAACATGCCGCTTGGTCAGGGCAACACGCTGACCGAGCAGGAAGCATGGGATGTGGCCAAATACATGAACAGCCACGCTCGGCCGGCAGATCCCAGAGTCATACAGTCCTGACCCTGCCTGACGGGGAAAACGCATTCCAGTCACCGTTGGGCCCTGGGAAGGTCAAGACGATAGGCATTGTCTGACAACAGGTCGGGACAAACGCTCTTGAAGCCATCAGGGCGTCCGCAGTCAAATAGCAACAACAACCCGAATGAATGCTTCAAGCGCAAGGTTGTTGACCCCCAAGACTTTGTAAACCCGATATGTGAAAGGAACCACCATGGCAACAGCAAAACAGAAGGACGCGTGCGACCTGCTCGACGCCGACCACAAGGCCGTCAAGAAAATGTTTACCGAGTTCGAGGCGTTGATCGAGTCCAAGGGCAATACCCGCGAAAAAAAGCGGATGTTGGCCGATAAAATCTGCCGGGAGCTGACGGTGCATGCACAGATTGAAGAAGAAATCTTCTATCCTGGGATACGCCCGGCCATCAAGGACGAACTCATGATGAGCGAGGCCGAAGTCGAGCACATGAGCGCCAAGGACCTGATTGCACAGATTCAGGAAATGGAAGCCGGGGATGTGCTCTTCGACGCCAAGGTGACGGTGCTGGGCGAATATATCGACCATCACGTCAAGGAAGAGCGCACTGAGATGTTTCCGAAGGCACGCGCAAGCAACGTAGACCTGGTGAAGATGCGGGATGCGCTACAGGCCCGCAAAGACGAACTGATGGCCGAGCTCGAAGAGATGGCCGCCTGAGCATCCGAACCATGCTGGGCACGTGGATCCAGTGAGGATGGCGCCTCTTCCGGTTCCATGTGCCCACGCGTTTGTGCGTCCGCGGACAAACGTGCGGGCCAAGAAGGCCAATCAAGCCTTCTTGGCCTTTGCGTTCCGTGGAATCATGCTGATGCGGCCGTCCCCTTCCAGATAGCATTCCTTCACCTCTCCTGCACTGCGGATCCCTTTCTGGCGCAACTGTCCCATCAGCTCCTCTTCCTGGATCATTTCCCGCCTCATGTTCTGTCGCTGCAGGCGGCCGTTTTTGATCAACAGCAGGGGAGCCGGGCGAAGCAGCCGCTGCAGGGCCGGCACCCTGAAGCTGAGCCAGTCGAGAAAGTAATCCCACAGGGCTATCGTCGCGACCAGAACCACGCCTTCGGTGATGGATCGGTATTCACTGGCCATCGCGTTCTGCGCAGCATCGGCAATCAGCACCACGACCAGCAGATCGGAAATGCCAAGATTCCCGGCCTCGCGCCGCAAAATGCGCAGCAGGGAAAACAGAAAAAGATAGACCAGCGACCCTCGCAACACGACCTCGCCGAGGTGCATCGAGGGCACGAAAAGCGCATGCCAGTCGATAACGCCCCCCATGTCAGTAGGCCAGGCTCCGAATTTAAAGGCTGCGTACCACGCGATCACTGCGCGTACGCAGTTCTCGCATAGCGAGGTCAAGCTGAAGCTGCGTCACGGGATGGATGACCACTGCCCAGCGTCCCCTGCGGATGGCACGGCGCACAGCCGTAATCACCCGGACGTGATCGGGACGCGCTGTCAACAAGCCGCCCAGCAGCAGCCCGATCAGGCCGCCAAAGAAAACCATCGCCACCAGACTCACGCCGGGCGAGCTCTTGACGGCAGCGCTGGCCGCCAGAAGGAAGCCCAGATAAACCAGCACGCCGGCGATGACGCCGGCCGTGCCGGCAACCACGTGCGCCCGCACCAGGGTGCGCCATATGCCCGCCTGTTCCGGCTCGAGCTTGCGGGAAAACGCAGGGCTGTTGACGGCTCCCCCATCGGGCGGACCCACCACATAGACTTGGGGATCGTCCAGATCTGCCATCACTTTCACCTGCTGCGCCACGTCCTCTGCCACACTCTTGGTGGCAAAAAGCGCAGCCACCTTGGTCAATGAACGCTCACCGAATATCAGGTGCTTGATTTTCATGTTGACTCCTTTCCTGGCAACGGGGCCGCGGGGGGAGACATTCAACACGGAAGGCTGCGCTTACCGGCCGCGCGATCGAGCTTAAGTTTCAGTGGGCCGGTGCTTCGATCAACACGCCGTGACTCAGCTCGAACAGGCGGAAAGTCTTCGACAGCTCGCCGGGGTTGCATGAGAAAGCACGGCGCAGGCCGCCGCCCGCTTCATGCCGACCCCGCATCTGGCGACTTAATGAAACCAGTCGTCATTGGCCGTTTTCTGCCACTCGTTGATCTGCTTTTCAGCATCATCCTTCGACAAACCATAGCGTTCCTGGATTTTTCCGGTGAGCTGCTCACGGCGCCCGTTGATCACATCGAAATCGTCGTCCGTAAGCTTGCCCCACTGTTCCTTGACCTTGCCTTGGGCCTGTTTCCAGTTACCTTCGATGATGTCCCAGTTCATGTTTCTCTCCTTTTCAAACCATTGGCACTACGGAAAAATGCGCAGCGGCCGTGCACACCGGCGCGCCCTGAATTTACGGGCGGACGACGATGTCGTTCTTGACCGACTTCACATTCGAAACCTTGCGTGCGATCGATTCGGCCATGCTGCGCTCGCTTTCGCTCTTGGCAAACCCGGACAGCTGGACGGTGCCATGAAACGTTTCAACGTTGATTGCCATGGCACTGACCTCCGGGCTTTCAGCGAAACGGGCCTTTACCTGCGTCGTGATGGCGGTATCGTCGACAGCCTGGCCGACAGTGGATTGCTCGCGCATCACGGTGCAGCCGCCCATTGCCAACAGGCTGGCCGTCAGAAGACTTACGCCTAAAAAATGGGTCGTATTCATTTGGATTCCTTTTCTGATTTAACCTCGGAGGGAACTGCGTCTACTGCTTCAAAGATGAGACAGGGGAGTACGCCGACGTCCGACCTTCCATCCGATCATTCCCAAACCGGCGAGCATCATGGCGTAGGTTTGCACCTCAGGCACCGGAGAAATCGCGGCCATGGTGGGCGTCAATCCGACGAACTTCTTATCGACGAAGGCGAGAGATGATGTGGCCGTCGTTGAAGTCAGAAGCAGGTTCTGTACTGTTACATTGACCGTCTGGGTATCGTTCCAGGCGCTCAGGTCGATCGCCGCGTCCGCGTCCCAGTTGGAAGTTGGAAGTCCGGTTTGATCGAGTGGTGCGTTGCTAACAATGCTGGCAGTCATGTCAGCTCCCGGGTCGGCCACATCGCGGACCCGAATCTGCCCGGTGACGTCAGCCGTGCTGGCAGTACCGAGCAACAGGTAGTCGCCCTGCTCGGAAAGCGCCATATTGGAAAATGACCAGCCGTCACGCGCGCTCACCTCAATGTTCATGGTGCTTTTGGCCAGCGCATATCCTGCGCCGTTGAGCGACTCGGCCTGGAAGCTGACCGGGGTGAAATACAGCGTATCGCCGGATAGGCTGGCCGGCCCGAACAGCCCCAGCAGAGCATCGTCGAAAGTGTAATCGACGGTGTCCCCGCTCAAGGTGACAGGACTGGCGAATGCCCCACCGGAGAAGGCCTGGCTCAGCAAAATGACACCTGCTGCCAATTTGTAGACGCGTATCATGTGATGCTCCTTTACATTGTCGTGGGCTCGAAACCTGGCCCCGAAATAAACCGGTGGCTTTCGACAGAGACCAGCTGGAAACCCACCGCCTTATGGCTGCTCAATTCGAGCCCCGGCTACCGCTGCAGGGAAAACGCCATACCTGTGTAGACGGGTCTCTGATAAGTCTCGCCGCAGCCATGCATTCACTATAAGGAGTGCGGATCTGCGCTTGTATAAGCGAGCAGCGCTTCTGCATGTAGGATTAGATGAAGCCCGGTGTGAGCAAAGAGGTGAAAGGGAATGCGGACGCGCGCATCGAGTCAGGGGTTGCATACCCGGCAGTGCGCACTTCAGGGCCGCGCGTTCGTTTCGACGATCAATTGCCTGCAATTGCTGTCCGCCCCGGTGCGGGTTTCAATCAGCGGAATGAGTCCCAATGCTGGACTTACGGCACCCAGCGCCACCGCAGCCAGACCGCGCGCCGCCAGATTGCCCTTGTCCAGTTCCACTTCCGGTCTGGACAATCGGCCCCCGAAATGGATGGGGGTGCGGAGCGCCAACAGACTCAGTTTCTTCGACTTGGACACGATCCGGAGGTCGAGTTTTTCCTGCTGGAGATCGATGCGGCCGCTGCCATGGATGCGGACGATGTCGGTGTCGAGCATCAATGTATTCGCCTGCATAATCCCTTCCTTCACGCCGAAATCCGCGATACCGCAGCGGATGCGGATGACCTCGTCGCCGGTGAGTTTGAGCTGCAGCATTTCGAGCAGATGCAGGCTGACTGTTTCCATCATCAACCTGCTGATTATTCCGCCATCCGCCACCAGGGCCAGCTTCCCGTCTGCGCTACCCAGCATGGCAGCCACGGTGTCGCCCTCGCCCGCCAATTCGATGTCGCCGTTGAACTCGCCAATGCTTGTCTTGTTGAGGTCGACGGTCGGGAACAGCCGGGCGATTTTCATGCTGCGCGCCTTCAGGTCGACCGCCGCCCGGATCGGAGTCTGACGCCCATCCAGCTTCACCGCTCCAGCCAGCGTGCCGCCGGCAACGTCAAACTTCAGCGGGTTCAGCCTCAACACCGCATCGTTCAGGCGCAGGCGCGTGGACAGATGGTCAATAGGCAGTGCATCCGGGCGTGCGATCGACTGGGCATTCAGCGTGACATCGGCGTCCATCCTTGACCAGCGTTGGGTACGAAACGCAACGTCCGGCAGCACGCGATCGCGTGTCGCTGCAGTCTGTGTTGCCGTTTGCTGCGTGTCCCGGGTGCCGACCAACGGACCGAGATCGGAAAAGTTCAATCGGCTTGAGTTGAGGGTCGCCACGAGCAAGGGCCGTTTTGCGCCGGTATCGACCTGCAGCGTGCCGGCAATGTCGCTTCTGCCAATCCAGCCCTGGAATTTTTCATAACGCCACAGCATGCCGGTGCGCACCAGGCGCCCTTGAGTAGCATAGGGGGGCGTATCGGGGAAGACGATCCCGAGCACGGGATAGAGTTGCGCGAGGCTGCTCCCCCGCAGGGCAATCTGCAGATCAACCGCAGACAGCTTGAGCAAATCGGTAACACGACCCTCCGCACGCACCGCAGTGGGCCCGATTCGGCCGACGACGCGCAGCCGGTAGGGCGTCCCGACATCGCGCAGCGCCAGCACGCTATCGCCCGTGCCCGTTGCAGCCAGCGGCTGCCCCTTGTACTGCCCCTCAACTTTGAACTTCAAAGGCAGGGGAGTTTGGCTCGTCGGTCTGCCCGACGTCGAGACCCTGGCGATCAGGCGGGTCCGCAAGGCTGGATCCCGATATTCAATCCGACCATCACTGACCGTAAGGCGACGGATGACGACACGCGCCTTGTCATTGCGCTGATTCCGGTCCAGCAGCCAGTTTTTCCTGCCGTCCCGGCTTTTTTCCAGATATATCCCGCCACGGTCGAGGTGAACCTCGTCCAATGTCAGACTGCGGCGGAAAAGGGGCGGGGTCACCACGCCGAACGTCACATCCCCCACCTCGATCATGTTTTTTTCCCGCGCCCAGGTCGGGTTCGAAAACGTGACGTCTGACGCATGAACGCGCAGGATCGGCCAACCGAGCTTGACGATCAGGTCTCCGCCGATGTTCAGCTCACGACCGGTCTTGTCGCCGACGATTCGAGCAAGGGGACCCCGCAGGGCATTCCAGTTCGGCAGACTGGTGAGGATGACACCGAGGACAGCAACGAACAGAAGCGAGATCGCGAGCCATTTCAATGGACGAAACAATATGGGAGGGGCGCGCATGATTCAGCAGGACAACAGCATGCATCACGCGCGGGCCGGGTCAGAATGACGTCCCGAATCCCTTGTCCGTATCCAGCCGCAGGGAAGGCAGTCCGGCGAGTTCGTGGATAGGAACCAGCACACCGCGGGTATCTGGAACAGCGTCGAACAGCATATACAGGTATTTGCTGCCACCCTTGTATTCGTAGGCTTCTTCCAGGAAGCGCATGTGCTCGTGCGCGGCCAGGCAGTCGCGCGTCTTGCAGTCCTGCTTGTAATGCTCGATCAACGAATGGATCACATTCATGTGCTCCTCGTTGACGTCGAAGTTCATGGCCGCAGCATTTCTCCGGACGGTTTCCTCGACCGCTTCCTTGCCCAGGTATTTGACCGCGTCGTACATCGGGATTTCCCCGTCGTGAATGATGCTTTCTGCGTTGTTCATGGTGGATTCCTTAAAAGTTCAGGCTGTCTGTTAAGGGAGTCGCTTTCTCAAGCGAGGTTGCTTGCCGCAAATCGCCAGTTGAGGCGCTTTTCGATCACGCCGGCCACATGGTCCTTGCGCCGGTTCTGGTAATCGAGGTAATACGCGTGTTCCCACACATCGACGGCCAGCAGGGGCGTCATGCCGCGAGTCAAGGGGTTATCCGCCCCCGCGGTTTTCATCACGTTGACTGTCTTGCCGTCCAGCACCAGCCAGGCCCACCCCGAGCCGAACTGGGTCACGGCGGCCTCGGTCAATGCCTGTTTGCACGCCTCCACGCTGCCGAAGGACGCCTCGATCATCCGCTCCAGTACGGGCGGAGGCTCCTGCCCTTCAGGCGTCAGGCTGTCCCAGTAAAACGCATGGTTCCAGGTTTGTGCCGCGTTGTTGAATAGCGTAGCCAGGCCCGGTTTGCCGGCGGTCGCCCGAATCAGGGCCCTGAGCGGCATGCCCTGAAACTCCGTGTCGTCGATCGTCTTGTTGAGCGCATCGATATAGGCTTGATGATGCTTGCCATAATGCAGGCGCAGCGTTGTTTCGGAAATGAAGGGGCTCAACGCGTCCAGCGCGTAGGGCAGAGCCGGAAGCTCATAGGGAAAACCCATGTACTCCAGCGTGGCTGTGCTGAAACCGGTGTGCTCCGATGCGGTCGCCGAATGCTCCGCCTCTTGCTGCGGAGGGCGCTGCAGCTGCGCGTGTAAGAAATTCATGCCGGATCTCCGTTTTAAAAGGATAGTGATATGGCTGCCGCTGCTTTACGCTTTGATGGCGGCGGCACGCGGCCACATTCGCCCCTTCTTGGCCGCGTCCAGGTAGGCGATCGTGCCTTCGCGGGTATCCACCTCGACGACGCCGTCATCGAGGTTGATCCCGGCAATCTCCAGCAAGGGGGTCGACGCCGAGGTCCAGCCGATGACCTTCAGATGGGCGTAGGCATCGCGAATGAAGTTCAACACCGCCGCCTGTTTTTTCAGGGTCCCGATCGATGCTTCGGAAACGGCGATAACGACCGAATCGAATAACACCGACGGCGCAGCGGCGATCGCATGATCGGGCGTGATCGCAACAGCGCTGTTCGATTTGACTACGCCGATATGCGGCCCGATCAGCTCGACTGCCGCACCCTCGGCGTCCGCAGAGGCCTGCAATTGATCGAGGATCGCCAACTCGAAACCTTCGCTGACCAGCACCCCGATCTTGCGTCCTTCCAGTGTGGGCCGGGCTTTTGCCAGCAGGCTGAGCGCGGGCGAAGGCGCCATGTCGATCGGCTCCACGGCCGGCGGGATGGTGTAGGCCTGACCCGGCATCCCCAGCGCCTGCTCCACCCGGTCGCACAACGCCGCGTCCACGTTCTTGACGTGGCCCAGCACCCGGCAGCGCACTTCTGGCGTTTCCACCTTGCCCAGCTCGAAGGCGAAGGCGTTGACGATGTGATCCTGTTCCGGCGCGGTCATCGAGCGGTAAAACAGGCGTGCCTGGCTGTAGTGGTCCATGAAGGTTTCCGAGCGCACCCGCAGCTTGTCGCCGCTTTGCGTAGCGGGATGCGTGGTGAAGCCGGCGTCGGGGTTCTCGCGCGGCGAGGCGGGGTCGAGCGAGTTCGGCTCGTAGTTCACGCGGCCTTTCGGCACCTCCATCTGCATCAGAGCGTCGCGCTGGAAGTTGTGCATCGGGCAACGCGGCCGGTTGATCGGCAACTGATGGAAGTTGGGCCCGCCCAGACGCGACAGCTGCGTGTCGGTGTAGGAAAACAACCGCCCCTGCAACAGGGGGTCGTCGCTAAAATCGATGCCGGGCACGACGTGTCCGGGGTGGAAGGCGACCTGCTCGGTTTCGGCAAAGAAATTGTCGGGATTGCGATTCAGCACCATTTTGCCGATCGGCTGCAGCGGCACCATTTCTTCCGGAATCAGCTTGGTCGCATCGAGCACGTCGAACGGAAACGAGTCGGCCGTGACCTGATCGAAGGCCTGTACGGACAATTCCCATTCGGGAAAGTCGCCGCGTTCGATCGCCGCGAACAGATCGCGCCGATGGAAGTCGGGGTCGGCGCCGCAGATCTTGACCGCCTCGTCCCACAACACCGACGCGCTGCCGATCCGCGGGCGCCAATGGAATTTCACGAAGGTCGACTCCCCTTCCGCATTGACGAGGCGGAAGGTGTGCACGCCGAAGCCTTCCATCATGCGCAGCGAGCGCGGGATGGCCCGATCGGACATGGCCCACAGAATCATGTGCAGGCTCTCGGGCATCAGCGAGACGAAATCCCAGAAGGTGTCGTGCGCGGTCGCTGCCTGCGGGTAGCCGCGGTCGGGTTCCATTTTTACGGCATGGACGAGATCCGGGAACTTGATCGCGTCCTGGATAAAGAAAACCGGAATGTTGTTGCCGACCAGGTCAAAATTACCTTCCTGGGTATAGAACTTGACGGCAAATCCGCGCACATCGCGCGGCAGGTCGACCGACCCGGATCCGCCAGCCACGGTGGAAAAGCGGGCAAACACCGGCGTCTGGATCCCTGGGTCGCAAAGGAATGCCGCACGGGTGAGGCCGCTCAGGTCGCCATATGCTTCGAAATAGCCATGCGCACCCGAGCCGCGCGCATGCACGATGCGCTCGGGGATGCGCTCATGGTCGAAGTGCGTGATCTTTTCACGCAGGACGAAATCCTCGAGCAAGCTCGGCCCGCGCTCACCGCTTCTGAGCGAATTCTGGTTATCCGAAATCCCCACGCCCTGATTGGTCGTGAGCATGCTGTCCCGCTCACCGGTTGTCTGATGCAGTTCGCCCGCATTGCCTGCGTGGAATGCATTTTCGGTGGGGCCCACTGATTTTTTCTTCTGCTTGGCCATGGCCATTTCTCCTTCATGCCGAGCCATCGTGTGGGGATGGCAAATATTCAATCTGCCGAAAAGAAAGCTTTCCTGTCGCATGGCCCGACAGGAAAGCCTGGTCGCGGCGGGTTGGCCGAGACGCCGCGATCACTGGCGATATTTCATTTTCGCGTCACTGATACACGTGTCCTTGGCATTGCCGGAAAGCTGGTCGCACTTCTCCTTCTCGGCCTTGTAGTACGCCTTCATCTGGTCTTGGGTGGCCTCGGCCTGATCCTTACCCGATTTCTTCTCCACCTTGGCCTGCGACTTGGCCTTGACGTATTCCGCCTTCGCGTCCTTCATGCAAACGTCTTGTGCATTGCCGGACATGTTCTTGCAGTTTTCCTGGGCAATTTCGTAGTTGCGTTTGGCGGCATCCTTCTCCCCGTCATAGCGGGCTTCCGCGCGATCCTGCATGGCATCTTTCACCTCGGCCGCGTAGGCCGGGCCCATGACTGAAAGGCTCAGTGCAAAAAACAGGGCTGTACGAAGTTTCATTGATCGCTCCTTGGATGAGATGATGAAAACTGACTGATGCACCGAAGCATTCGGCATGCAGGCAATGTAGCGCCGCGGCCTCAGGACAGATATCCGACGCCACTGAGAAAGATGTAGGTTTTGGCGAGATAACCTGTAGGTAAACGCTGACGATCAGGCCGGATGCCCGACCGTCGCAGTTCTGGGCTCCCTCTACGGATTCCATGGAAGGCCGCGCCCCACCTCATCACTCGCTGTCCTACAAGACCATGCGCACTTCGCCTATAGGTTCGGGCCTAAGCTGCAGTTAAATTTGTATTCGTTACGCTGCCATCTGCCGGGCCGGAAGCCGCTTCCGGCGACCGGAACCCGCTCGGCACGTCTCGCATCCAAAGCTGCATTTCTGAAACCGTATCGTCATTTCGCAAGGAGAACGCCATGAAGACCGTATCCCGCAGCGGCATTGCCGCAATCACTCTTGTTTCCAGCTTCGCCCTGCTTGCCGCCGGCTGCGACCGCACGCCGAAAGAAGAAGACAGGACCGCTGGCGAAACCATCGATCAGACCACGGCGGATGCCCGCAACCAGGCCAATGAGATGGGCGGCACGCTGGAAAACAAAGCTGAGCAGGCAGAGCAGGCCATCGATGACGCCACCATCACCGCCTCGGTCAAAGGCAAGTACCTGGTGGACGACACGCTCAAAGGCCTGCAGATCTCGGTCGATACCAATCAGGGCGTGGTGATGCTGACCGGTTCGGTACAGAACGAAGCCGCGAAGGAACTCGCCACGCAGATTGCCCAGGGCGTAGAAGGCGTTGTGCGCGTGGACAACCAGCTTACGATCCCGTAAATCCGGCGGCATGATCCGGCCAGTCAGGCCGGGATCCCTGTAACACCCCGGGGTTCGGGCGCCTGCAGCGCCCCCCTAGTTTTTTCCAGAGGGCGGTGTGGCATGCACCAGTTTGGGCTTGCTGACAGCAGGACGGCTGAGTTGTTGCCTGCTCGTTGGCCGCACACGTTTACTCATGCGAGGCATGGCAATCACCTGCCCCGTCTTTGCCGACTGGTAGAGCGCATTGACGATGCGCACGTCGATCCGCCCCTCCTGCCCGGAGGGCTCCGGCTCCCGGTCGTTCAGGATGCAGTCAGAGAAATAGAGTAGTTGGGGCGCGAACTGGTCACGCTGCGGAAATACGCGTTCCCGCGATTTCCCGTCGATCGTCAAAATGTGTTTCAAAGCCTCGGCGTAGGCGTAGGCCGGCGCAACGCGCAGCGAGCCTTTGGTGCCGATGATGTCGTACGCGGAGACTTTGGCCGCACCGAAGCTGCAGGTAAAGGTCGCGAGTCGATCGCCCGGAAAGCGCAGGATGACGCTGGCCATTTCCTCGACCGCACTGAAACGGCGCTCGCCGTTGCGGGAGGTCACGGCAAACACCTCGGTTGGCTCATTCCGGAACAGATAACGCGCGGCATTGATGCAATACATTGATGCAATAGACGCCGATGTCGTACAGGACGCCGCCCCCCGTTTCCTCTCGCAGGCGGATGTTGTCTGTGTCGCGCACCTGCATGGTGAAAGTCGAATTGAAGATGCGCGGCTCACCCAGCTTGCCGGATTTCACGATGTCCACGGCAGTCAGATTGGCTTTCTCGAAATGCAATCGGTAGGCGATCATCAATTTCACCCCCTGCTTTTTGCATACCCGCACCATCTGTTCGCATTCCGCTTCGGTGACCGCCATCGGCTTTTCGCACAGGACATGAACGCCTGCACGCGCGGCACGCTGTGTATAGGTCAAGTGCAGGTGGTTGGGCAAGGCAATGTACACCGCATCGACTTCGCCGCTGGCCATCAATGCATCGTACTCATCGTAGCCGGCGATGCATTCAACCCCGTAGTCCCTGGAAAGTTTTTTCAGCTTGAGCCGATCATCCGAAATCAGGGCGACGAGCTCGGAATTCTTGTTGGCATGGGCAAACGCCGGCAGAACCGCGCCCTGGGCGATATAGCCCTGACCGATGACGGCATAGCGGATTTTCCGCTTGCGCCCGGTCCGGCGTGCGGAGGATGCCGTCTTGTTCTTGCGCTGCGTGGCGGGGGGGCTCAACGTCATGGTCCATCTCTTCGGTCACACAGGTGCCGGCCCTTCAGGCTGGCGAAGCGGCCTTCTTCTGGTTCGCCGCATTCCTCGCGCGTGTCGCTGCAGCCTTTTTGGCTGAAGCGCTGCGCTCCGCTGCCGTGCGCGAGGCCGCGGCCGCGCCACCCACCCTGCCGCCTTTTTTGGCAGGCGCCGTGTTCACTGCCTTGCCCCGGCCCGAGCCGCTTTTCTTACCGCCTCCCGTCATTTTGTTGACGGTGGCCCAGGCGCGCGCCTCGGCTTCTTCCTCGGGCACGCCTCGATCGATATAGCCTTCCTCGATATGTTGCGCCTGACGCTTTTGCTTGTCGGTGTAGGCTGACTTGTCTCCTCTTGGCATGGCGTTCCCCTCCTTAAAAGTTGATCAGAGCGCGCGGGCTGCGGTTTCGATTCCGATTGCCCGACGCGCCCCTGGCGCGTCCCCCGTCATACCGGGGTGGAGGAACTCCTGCTGCGCCCGCGTGGACGCGATCATCAGGAACAGTCACGACTTTAGCGCATGGGCCTGGCGGTGGGCGGGCACGCGCCGGAGCCGTCCGCCCGAGCGGGCTCACCCTCTACAAACAGACCGCAGCCGCTGCCGCCGGAAACGCGCAACAGATAAGGCTGCAGGCTTTGTTCGATGCACAGTCCATGGGTGCTACTGGCCAGGGCTGCGTCCGGCTCGACCTGCCACCACTTGCACTGGATACAGAGGCCCCAGTTGGTTGTATTGGCCATGCAATTCCCCTTGTAAGACGAAACAGCCATGCCTATGAAATGAAGCTAAAAAAACCTGTCTCCGAACACGGGACAGGCCAAGCTCACTCCCAATAGGGGCGGACACCATAATGGGAATGGACACTCGCACCCCAGTCGCGGTCGGCAAAATTCGGCCAGTGATCCTTGTCGAAACCGGGCGCACTGTCGAGGCTTTCCTTGTCCTGGTCGAAGATAAAGTGGTGGTTCGCCGTATCCAGTTCCATGGCCGAAAGCGGAACGGCGAACAGCTTGCTGCCCAGACCGAGGAAGCCGCCGAATTCCAGTACCGCATACGCGACGCGGCCGGTATCGACGTCGATCATCAGGTCCTTGATATCGCCCAGGTCCTCTCCCTGGCGGTTGACGACCTTGTCACCGGAAATCGAACTTGAGGAAAGGATCGGGTTGCTGGAAACAGTGGTCATGACATTCTCCTGATTGAAAGTACTGAGTTAAGTAAGCGAAGTGACAGTGATGGCCTTAACGTCCGGGAATTTTTTCCGGGTGGGGATTGTGCCCCTCGGGATATTTGCCGGGTGCCTGCTTGTCGGGCTGGCGACGCTCGGGCGAACCCTCGTCCTTTCCGGCGGAGGCCTGGCTCTTGGCGTGCGACCGTCCTGTGGCTTCGGCTTGACGCATCTCGTCCTGCTCCCGCTCATTGCGTGGAGCGGCTTTCCTGGCCGCCTGCTCGACCTTGCCGGATTGGGCAAAAGCCTGGGCATGCTCGTTGTATTTTTTGGCCGAGGCGTAATCGCCCTCGCCTTGCACCCTGGATTTGGAGGTACTGGATTTCATCTGGCTCTCTCCTTTGTCTGTCTACGATGCACGCGAGGCGAATGCCTTGCGTGGCAGGCACGGCTGCCGCCCTCTCGGGCGGATGGCCACCGGTCGAAGACCGGGCCTGTGAGAAGCATTCTGGGGGAGCGGCGGGGACGCTACAGTCGGAGGCGGCTGCAGTGCCGCGTAGGACTAATCCGAAAGCAAAGGGCAGGGGCTGGCTGGCCCCGGGGCCCGGGTCTCAGATCGGTCGGCAGCATGCCGGCAAGCAAGTCGGGGAGAACTCGCCTGCCTTAGCTGGGCTGAATATCCAGCCAGGCCATGAAATCTGCCCGTGTCATGGGTTTTCCAAACAAATAGCCCTGCAGGTAATCGACACCGAGTTCGCGCAGTTTCGCAGCGGTTTCCATGTCTTCCACCCCCTCTGCCACCGTCTTCAGACCGAACAATTGAGCCAGGTTGATGATGGCCTGAACCATGCTCAGGCCGGAAGGCTCGTTCAGGCGCCGCACAAAGGAAATGTCGATCTTGAGCTCATCGGCACACATTTCATGCAATTGCGAGAGCGACGAATAGCCGGTTCCGAAATCGTCGATGGCGATACCGAAACCCGCCCGCCGCAGTTCCGACACCCGCTCTGCGCCATTCTGCACATCGCTTAGCGCGACGCTCTCGGTCACTTCCAGAATCAGCATCGAGTGCGCAAGGCCGCGCGCAGCGAATTCCTTGATCAACCGCTGTGTAAACGAAGGGGCGAATAGCTGGCGCTTGGAGATATTGACCGCGAGCGTCAAGCTTTCCCCCTTGGCCTGCCACGCCTGAGCCGCATCCAGGCTGGCGCTCAGGATTTGCAGGCCCAGCTCGCCGATCAGGCCCAGGTTCTCTGCCATGGGGATGAACGTGCTGGGACTGATCCAGCCATATTCGCCATCCTGCCAGCGCGCCAGAACCTCGACGGCATGGCAACGGCCACTGCGTGCCTCCACGATGGGCTGAAACCAGGTCTCGATCCGGCCCTGATTAATGGCTTGGGTGAGGTGACTCTGGATGTAGAGCTCCTTTTTCCCCGGGGCGCTGCGTTCCATGTCCTGGAAGAAACAAACTTGATTGCGTCCCTGTGACTTGGCAAAGAACATGGCCCGATCCGCCTGGGAAAAGAGCATCTCGATTTCCTCCCCGTCGTTCGGAAAGACCACCGCTCCCATGCTGAACGTCACCCGGATTTCATTGCCATCCAGTATTAGCGGCGGCTGCAGTGACTCAATGATTTTGTCCGTCACGCTGCGAATCACCCGTATCGACTGCATGTCCGGCAGCAGCAATACAAACTCATCCCCACCCCAGCGGGCCAGCGTGTCGCCCCCGCGCAAGCCCGCACGCAGCCGGTCGGCAAACGCCACCAGCAAACGGTCTCCCGCCTTGTGGCCAAGGGTGTCGTTGATGACCTTGAAGTTGTCCAGATCGATAAAGCAAACCCCCACCAGATGCTGGTTGCGTTGCGCAATGCTTAGCGCATTTTTGATGCGGTCTTCCAGCAGGATGCGGTTGGGTAATTCGGTAAGCGCGTCATGCAGCGCCATATGGGTGATCTGCCGTTCGTTCAGATAGGTCTGGGTGATGTCGCGCAACACGCCGCGAACTCCGGTCACCTGGCCATTTTTGTGCGTATTGGGGAGAAACTGACATTCCACCCAGGTTTCATGCTTGAGCACCCATTGCGGGCGCAAGCGAAAACGCAGGGTCACCTGCTGCTTCTCGCCCGCAAGCAGCGTTTTCAGTTGTGCCTTGAACAGGTCGACATCTTCGGTATGAATCTCGTCGCAGATCGACAGGCCCACCCCATCCTTGCGATGAACGATCTTGTTCCACCCCGGGCTGGCTCGCAGAATAATGCCCTCCGGGTTCAGCTCGATGACGGCCTCTTCCAGCAATGACAGGGTTTCCAGATAGTATTGTTGCTCCTGGGCCCGGCTTTGGATCGCTTCCATCATCTGTTCAAAGGCAATCGCCGTTTCACCGATTTCATCGGCACGCTGGCGCGCCGGCTTCAACTCGGCGACCAGGGTTTCGTGGTCTTCTCCCTCGGCATACAAGCGTGCGCCTTTGCCCAGGGTTTCGATACGCGAGGCAGTCCGTGCCAACCAGCGCCCTACGCTCAGCCAGATCAGCAGGGTCAGCAGCGCGATGGCGCCGAAAGTCCGCAGAATGAAACTTGAGTAAGGCAGTTGATCGAGGACCTCACGGTAAATTTCCAGAACCACGCCTTTTCCACTCTCCTTTTCGGTCAGAACGGAAGGCCAGGGCAACTTGATCTGTAACGTGCTTTTTTCGTTGGGCGGAGGAATATCGTCGGACTGGGCGACGAGTTGACCGTGATAGCTGAGCTGCAGGATGGCATCGGGAATGAGCATTTCCCGCAGGGTGGAGTTGGACAGGGACTTGAACAAAACGAGGCGGCCCTGGCCTCGTTTTCCCAGCCAAACCGGAACTTGAAAGACCCGATAAAGCTGGTGGAACTGCGGCACATATATCCAGGTTGCCTGTTCGCCAAACAGGTTTTTCAATGACGACGATTCGGATCCGTGATGAAAAATCACCTGGTTGTCCGCATCCAGAATGAGCAGGTTCGAAAACTCGCTCAAGCTCCATTGCGCATTCAGGTAGGCGGTCATTTTGGGTAACGCCAGGACATCGGGCTGTTCGAGAATGCGCAGGTATTCAATCCGTGACTGAGCCTGCATTGCGGCAGCGGACCATGCCGCCTCCAGCCGGGGCAGCACCGATTTGTAGTGTTCCCGCAGCTGGTTTTGCTGGAGCTGGCGGTCACGCTCACGAATATTGGACAGGGTCGAGCTGGCGCCGAGAAAAATGATCGTGGACGCAACCAAAATGGTCAGCGCCAGATGTGAATACGCCTGCCGGCGAAGCCCGCCGGAAAAACGTGTCGTCAACCACTGGCGTGCGCGCGTCGTCACCATGGCGCGGCATTCAGCGTCATTAACGCCCCTTGCGCCAACAGAACGACCACACCGCACGGTCACGCGGTGCCAAGGGCACCCTGGGGATCACGGATGAACGGGGGCGTACATTCGGCTGAATCACACGCATTTATCGGTTAACCCACTTGTCGGCAATCAACCCTCGAATATCCATCCCTGCGGGCAAAGACATGCCCGTCTCGGCAAGGAATTGTCTGCTCGCCTCGACTTCCTCAGCCTTGAACCGCCCATCCGGACTGAACACATTCGGAATCCGCTTGATCGGGTTCGCCAGATCCCGTCTCAGCTCAGCATCCTCAACGCCCAGTTTGGCCACAATGTCATCGGGTTTTTTAAGCTGCATCCACCGCAAGCTGCGCTTCAGCATGGCTGTCATGAGTTCAACCCGCTGCGGTTGCCGCTCGACAATGTCACGCGGACACGCCAGCACTGCACGTATATGGTTTGCCCAGCCCGCGCGGCCGGGCGCCCTGGGTTCGGACAGACTGGCCAGACGCAGACCGATTTTCTTGCGCACCAGCGTGCCAGCCAAAGGCTCTTCGCAAAAAACCGCATCAACCATGCCGCTGACCAGGCTGCCTTGCATGCCAGCCAGATTCTGGTTGGTCTGCACCCAACGAACTTCATGGCTGCGCACACCATGATTCGCCAACCAGAGTTCCAGCATCACCTGCAAATAGGTTTTCGAGGTCACGCTTCCCATGGGGATGCCGATGCTGCGTCCCTTGAGATCTTTGAGACTGCGCACCGACCCGGCGAGATCAGGTCGAATCAGGATCGAGTAAGGCGGCACCCCACTGCTCAAAACCGCAATGGCTGAAACCGGTTTCCCTTTGGCGATAAAAGTGGGCAAGGCGGTAAATGCGACTCCGGCAAACTGGGCATTGCCCGCCAACGCATCCTCCAAAGCCAGAATGCCGCTCGGCAGGTAGCGTATGGCCAGTTGCACGCCCAAAGCCTGGTCAATCCCCAGCTTCGAGATCAACTCGATCGGGATGAAAGGCAACAGGTGCGGCCCTGGAATGTTCACCCGAATCACTTGGGGCCCCGCCTCTTCGGCAGCATTGACCTTTACCCCCGCAAGCAAGGCGGAAACAGCCAGGCTCCTGAGCACGGTTCGACGTTGCATTGCGCTCCCCCCAATCTTCCGGATGATCTGTTTAGCCTGCCACGCGTTGCATGGCACAAACCCCCAGCCGTGTGATCACTATCGACACAAAAACAGATAACTGGATTTATCTTTATCAATAAATTCAATTAACGCAGTTTATATTGATTCGTCCAGGGCATGGCTACACGCCCACCAGGCCGCCCACCGAACAGGAAATCGGAATCGGGTTTTTCGGTTGTTACGCTCATCGCCCCTTCCCGGTCGCGCCGACACGCTCAAAGCGGTATAGACATTCGGTTCGCTTTGAACATTTTAAAAAAACCGGCCTCTCAGAGAAAAAGAGGGGTTATGGTTCATTCATCCGCACTTTTCAGGAACGCTACATGCCCCAAACCTTTGCCGTCAGCATCCAGGGAATGACCTGCGCCAGTTGTTCGGCACGCGTGGAGAAAGTGCTGAAGCAATTGCCGGGCGTCACCGACGCCACGGTGAATCTGGCGACCGAGGTCGCCACGGTTTCAGGTGACACCGATGTGGCCTCGATCCAGCGCGCCATCGAAAAGGCCGGCTTCAGCGTGCCGACCGAATCCTGCACCCTCGACATCAGCGGCATGACCTGTGCGAGCTGTTCGGCGCGGGTGGAAAAGGCGTTGAATAAAGTGCCGGGCGTACTCGATGCCAGCGTCAACCTGGCGACCGAGCAGACGACGATCAAGCTCGTCAAGGGCACCTCCACCGCCGAGCTGATTGCGGCGGTGGAGCGTGCGGGCTACGGCGCCCAGCTGCCGCAGACGGCAGGCGAAACGCCGCCTGCCGTCAAACGCGCGCTGCCCGGCTGGTGGCCGGTGGCGCTGGCGATCGCCTTGTCGCTGCCGCTGGTGGCACCGATGCTCGGCAGTCTATTCGGCGCACACTGGATGCTGCCGGGCTGGCTGCAGTTGACGCTGACAACCCCGGTGCAGTTCTGGCTTGGTGCGCGGTTTTACCGCGCCGGCTGGAAGGCCTTGCGCGCAGGCAGCGGCAACATGGATTTACTGGTGGCAGTGGGCACCAGCGCGGCGTATGGCCTGTCCGTGTATCTGTTGCTGACGCGCGCCGACCCCATGCATCTGTATTTCGAAGCGTCAGCGGTGGTGATCAGCCTGGTGCTGCTCGGCAAATGGCTGGAAGCCCGCGCCAAGCGCCAGACCACCGAGGCGATCCGCGCCCTGCAAGCCTTGCGCCCGGCGACGGCCCGGGTGCGGCTCGACGGCGTTGACCGCGATGTGCCGATCGATGCCATCCGCGTCGGCGATTGGGTGGTGATTCGTCCCGGCGAACGGGTACCGGTGGACGGCGAAATCATCGAAGGCACGAGCCAGATCGATGAATCGATGCTCACCGGCGAATCGCTGCCGGTGGACAAGCAGCCGGGCGATGCGGTCACCGGCGGCGCGATCAACGCCCACGGCGTGCTGGTCGCACGCACCACGGCGGTGGGCGGCGAGACCACGCTGGCGCGCATCATCCGCCTGGTGGAAAACGCCCAGGCCGCCAAGGCGCCGATCCAGCGGCTGGTGGACAAGGTCAGCGCGGTGTTCGTGCCGGTGGTGATGGGGATCGCGCTGCTGACGTTCATTGCCTGGTGGGCATTCGGCGGCAACGCCGAAGTCGCCATCCTCAACGCAGTGGCGGTGCTGGTGATTGCCTGCCCGTGCGCGCTGGGTCTCGCCACGCCAACCGCGATCATGGCGGGTACCGGCGTGGCCGCGCGCCATGGCATTCTGATCAAGGACGCCGAAGCGCTGGAACGCGCGCACCGCATCAATATCGTGGTGTTCGACAAGACCGGCACCCTCACCGACGGCAGGCCGCATGTGGCGGCCTGCGTGGCAGCCGAAGGACATGACCGTAACGAGGTGCTGGCGATTGCCGCCAGCTTGCAGGCGAGCAGCGAACACCCGCTGGCGCGCGCAGTGCTGACCGAAGCCGCCACGTTGACGGTACTGCCGGCGCAGGCGCAACAGGCGTTGCCCGGGCGCGGCATGGTGGGCGAGGTCAATGGCGCGACGTACTGGTTGGGCAACCGCCGCCTGATGCTGGAGAACGACGTTGCTACCGCCGCGCTCGACGCGGTCGCTGCCGAGCAGGAAGCCGCCGGCCGCACCGTGTCGTGGCTGGCGCGTGCCAGCGACCACAGCGCGCTCGGTGTGCTGGCGTTTGGTGACGCCGTCAAACCGGGGGCGGCGGCTGGCGTAGAAAGGCTCAAAGCGCGCGGTATCCTCACCGTCATGCTCACCGGCGACAATCGCGGCGCGGCGCAGCAGGCAGCGACCGCACTCGGCATCGACAGCGTGCTGGCCGAGGTGCTGCCCGCCGACAAGGCCACGCACGTGGCGCAACTCAAAACCGCAGGCAAGACCGTAGCGATGGTGGGCGACGGCATCAACGACGCCCCCGCGCTGGCGGCGGCCGATGTCGGCATCGCCATGTCCTCCGGCAGCGACGTCGCCATGCACACTGCCGGCATCACCCTGATGCGCGGCGACCCGGCCTTGGTGGCCGACGCCATCGATATCTCCCGCCGCACCTACGCCAAAATCCGCCAGAACCTGTTCTGGGCATTTGCTTACAATGTGGTGGGCATTCCGCTCGCCGCCGCAGGCCTGTTGAACCCGGTGATCGCCGGCGCAGCGATGGCATTCTCCAGTGTCAGCGTGGTGAGCAATGCGCTTCTGCTGCGGCGCTGGCGCACCGAATCGTCGACCTCGACTGACGCCTGACCGGAGCCAGGTTGCAGGACAGTGCAACAATCGCTTTCAGCCGCGCACGTGCGTACCCAGCAAGCCCCTTTAGGAGAAAGAACATGAAGCCTCTGTTTTTAGCCGCCGCCCTGGCCATTGCCGCCATTCCGGCGCACGCAGCCGATGTCGGTGTATCGGTCAGTATCGGCCAACCCGGTTTCTATGGACGAATCGATATCGGCGATTTTCCGCAGCCGCGCATCCTGTACAGCCAGCCCAAGTACATCGAGCGGACGGCGGTCCGGCGCGCGCCGATTTACATGCACGTCCCGCCTGGCCACGCACGAAACTGGCGCAAGCATTGTCGCGAGTACAACGCGTGCGGCGAGCGGGTCTACTTTGTGAAAGACAGCTGGTACCAGAACGAATACGTTCCACGCTACCAGAAACAGCATCGCGACAACGGCGGCAAGCACGGCAACGGCCATGGCAACGGCAAGCCCAACAAAAACGGCCAGGGTTCCAGGCATTAGATGGCAACACGCAGCAAGCCTGCCTGAATGACCGAGCGCCCCAACACGGGGCGCTCGGTCATTCAGGCCAACGGAATTGCGCCGATTCGCGCGCCCCATCCACCCGAAGGGCACAGTGGGTCCGCACGTCAGCGACGCGTCTGCCCCTCCCAGTCGTACACCACCTCGATCTGCACCAGCGCCCGCACCGGGCGACCATTTTTTTGCGCGGGCGTAAAACGTGCGGTGCGAAACGCCTGCAAGGCCGACTCGTCGAACACGCCGGGTGGAGAGGCGCTCAGCACTGCGAGGTCACTGACGCGGCCATCGGCCTGCAGCTTCAGTTGTAAAAGCAGCTTGCCGGACACGCGCCGGCGGTCGGCATCGGCCGGGTAGTCCGGCACCACCTGACCCAGGGCGCGCGGATGCACATCGACCTCGCGCGCACTGTAATAGGTGAGATCGACCGCGCTGGTAATGGCCGCAGCAGGCGGAGGCGTGGCGGCGGGCGCTGCCGCAGGCGGCGGGGGTTGATCCGGTGCGGTTTGATCCGGCGCAGCTGCCTCGACCGGCGGCGGCGGAATAATCGGCGCCGGAGCGGACGGCGCCGAGGTGATCGGAGCCGGGGTTGGCCGGGCGACAGGCAACGCTTCGGGTTCCTCGCTCGGCAGGAGCAGGGGGCTTTTTTCCGGCGGCGCTTCCAGCGCGGCAACGGCAGGCGGCGGAGTTACAGCCGCTGCCGCAGCCGGCGCGGATACCAGCCGAACCTCAATCACCGGCTCGCTTGGTAGGGTCGTGGCGGGCGGCGCCACCTGCACCAGCGCAATTAGCGCAGCATGCACGCCAAGCGAAATCCACCCGGCAAGCAGCATGCGTTGCACACGCGGCGAGAAGGCCGGGATCGTCGGC
This sequence comes from Gammaproteobacteria bacterium, assembly GCA_018831045.1. Lineage (GTDB taxonomy): Bacteria > Pseudomonadota > Gammaproteobacteria > Burkholderiales > Thiobacillaceae > Thiobacillus. The sequence continues at coordinate 64,670 of JAHJRA010000015.1, forward strand.
TCTTCAAAAGCGGTGCTCATGAATGCGTGGGCTCCGCGCAGCGAACACGCTGCACTGGCCTAAAATAGGCCGCAGAAAAATACCGGGAATAGACCATGAAAAGACTCGTCATTGCGGCCGCCATCTTAGCATCGGCGCAGGCGTGGACCGGGGCCGCCAGCGCAGCCGGCGTCAGCCTGAGCAAAGCAACCATTCAAGCCGCGGACGGCTCCGAGGTGCCGGTTGAGATTGCCACGCCCGCAGGCAAGGGGCCCTTCCCGCCGGTGCTGTTCATCCACGCCAAGCGCGGCTACGAAGGCGACGAACGCGCCCATGTGCGCGAACTCGCCGAACAGGGTTTCCTCGTGGTCGCACCCGACTGGCAAAGCGGCCGCTTCATCGAACGCTGGCCGTCGGCGCACAACCCGGAGACCGAACTCGATGTCGAAGCCGGACTGGATTACCTGAAGTCGCTGCCCAATGCGTGCAAGCAGCCCGTCGGCGTGGTCGGCCTGTCGCGCGGGCCGTATTACGCCATCCGGCTGGCGGCCAAACGCGGCCCTGAACTTGCCGCCATCGTCAGCTATTACGGCCACATGCAGAACCCCAATGCGCCGGAGCCGGATCAGCTGTTCCGCATTGCTCCCGAAATCATGCAGCTCACCACGCCGATACTGTTCCTGATCGGCGATGCCGACTACGAACTACGCCGGATGAACGGCGGCCGCGCCTTTTATGCCTTGTGGGAACGCGGCGTGCCGGTGGAGTGGCAGGAATACCCGATGGCGCGACGCGCGTTCGACTTCCGCACCGACCAGACGCCAGAGGAAAAAATCGCTGCACGGCATGCGCGCGAACGCGCAAAAAACTGGCTGGTGAAGTGGATGCGACTCGCACCGGACATGCGCTGCCCGTAAGCCATGACGCCCAAAATCCCGCCCTTCCCCTATCGCCCTGACCCCCAACCCAATCAATGACACCAAGCAAACGCAATTTCAGGTCGGTCCTCTTCGGCGTGTTGCTGCTGACTTGCAGCGCGCAAGCCCTGGCGCAAAGCCTGTTCCCGGAACTCAACAAACGTCCCACCGACACGCCTGCAGAGCCGGCCCGGACGTCAAGCGAACCCGCTGCGCTCGACGTCCGGATCCGTGAAATCGAGCAACGCCTGGCCACGCTGCAAAACCAGGCCGCCCCGGCGCAACCGGTAGGCGCAAGCGCAGCCGAATGGGCGCATTACCAGCAGATGCTGGCCGGTGAAGTTCGCACGCTGTCGGCGCATCTGAATGCGCTGCGCAATCTGGCGGAAGTACGGCGCACCGAGCAGGACAAGGTGAGCAGCCGCAAGGCCTGGAAAGGCTTCGCCCACGCGCCGCCCTACGACATTGCGCTGGTTGATGACTGGTGGGCGCAGGTACGGCGCAAGACGCGCGAGATGGAAGCGAACCGTGCTGAGCAGCGGCTGGTCAACGAGGTGTTCGAGCAGGCGAAGCAAACCCTGCTGGCGGCACAGCTGGGTTTGCGCCTGGCTGGCGAGCAGGTTCAAACATCGGACGACCCCGCCCAGGCGGCGCGTTTGAACTGGCGGGTTGAGTTGGCCGCGCTCAACAGCCGTTATTCGGAAGCCCGTCTGGGCATGTTCGAAACGCTGCGCAACGTGCTCGCCGAAACCCTGGCCAATCAACAGTCCGAGCGACAATGGCTGGAGGACAAGGCGGTGCAGGCCAGCCACACCGTCAAGTTCACCCAGCAGGAACTGGACAGCCAGCTGGCGAAACTGGCCGGGCAGGCAGCCGCGATCGAGCAGAAAATCGATCAGGCGGAAGCCGCGGAACATCAGGCGCAAAACCAGCTGGATCAGTTGCGCAAACAGACGAATGACCTGCCTTCGCCCGCCTCGCTGCAACGGCTGGAAACCGCCCGTATCGAAGTAGACGCGGCCGCCTCCCGGCTCAACTCCCTGCGGCTGATGCGGTATGGCGTGACGCTGTCGCAGCAAGCCTGGCAGCAGCGCTTTCGCAGCATGCAGGCACGCGACAGCCATACCCTGCAGCAGACGACCGCGCAGATCGAGGACTACCTGGAACGGATCGCCGAATGGCGCAGCGCCATCCAGGCGGACAGCGACCGGACCCGGGCCAATCTGGCCCTGCTGGGCACCCAGGTCGCCGAATGGCAGCCCGAGATGGGCGACCGGCAACTCGTCGAACGGCAGATCCAGGCCTATCAACGGCGTGATGCCCTGCTGCGCCAAAATCACGACCAGATCGAACAGATCGCAGGCATGCTGCACAACTGGCAGCAAGTCAATCGCGTGACCAACCAGGATGTGAGCTGGACCGATCGCCTGCGCGGCGCAGCGGTCGCTTCCACCCAGGCGCTGGCAGCGGTCTGGCAATTCGAGGTGATCACGGTCGACGACACCCTGATGGTGGAGGGACGCGAAATCGCCGGCAAGCGCAGCGTCACCCTGGGCAAGCTGGTTCAGGTGCTGCTGATTCTGGTGCTGGGGCTATGGCTGACAGGCCGCGTCAGCGCGTTTGCCCGGCGCTGGCTGCTGGCACGCTACACCGGTGAAGAAAGCGCCGCGCTGCTGTGGCTGCGTCTGTCCAGCATCGGCATGGTCATCGGACTGGTGGTGCTGGCCTTGATCACCGCCCACATCCCGCTCACCGCGTTTGCCTTCCTCGGCGGCGCGCTCGCCCTCGGCCTCGGTTTTGGCGCGCAGAACCTGCTCAACAACTTCATCAGCGGCGTGATCCTGCTGGTGGAAAAACCCATCAAGCCAGGCGACATCGTGGAAGTGGACGGCATCCGCGGCCGCGTCTACGACATCGGCAGCCGCTGCTGCCAGGTGCAGCGTTTCGACGGCATCGACATGCTGATTCCCAATAGTGTGTTTCTGGAAAAAACCGTCACCAACTGGACCCTGTCCGACCAGCTGCTGCGTTTTACCGTCAACGTCGGCATCGCTTATGGCGCCCCCACCGAGACGGCCATCCAGCTGATCCAAGAAGCGGTCTCCAGCCATCCTTCCGTGCTCAAGCTGCCATTGCCGCTGGTGCTGCTGGATGAGTTCGGCGACAGCGCGCTCCAGTTGCGCGCCGACTACTGGCTGGATCTCAGCCTGCAGGACAACAGCCGCCAGGTCGCCAGCGAGATCCGCCTGGACATCGAAAAACGTTTTGCCGACCAGGGCATTGCCATGCCCTTCCCGCAACGCGATGTCCACCTGGACAGCCGCGACCCGATCCGGGTGGAAATGGTGGCGGCCACGCAAGCCGCGGCCAGCCCGGCTGCAAGCTGAAAGGAGAACGATGATGTCGCCCTCTGTTGTATTGCTGCTGATCGCCACGCTGGCCAGCGCGCCCGCCGCTGCCGACGCGCTGTATAAATCCGTCGATGGTGCAGGCAATGTGACCTATTCCTCCACCCCGCCCAAAGCCGGAAAAGTCGAAAAACTGGACGTGGCGCCGCCGCCAAGCGAAGCGGAAGTGCGGGCGACCGAAGAACGCCTGAAAAAGAACGCCGCCCAGGCGCAGGCGCTGGAAGCCCAGCGGCAGGAGAGAGAGGCCGCGGAGGCTGCGCGCGAAGCGGAAGCGGCGCGCCAGCGCGAGGAGGAGCAGGCCAACCTGCCCGCCGAAGACGAGTCACCGGCCGCGCTGCCGCAACCGCTCATTTACCCGCCGCCGATTTCAGGGTATCCCGGCAACCCTGCGGGACGCCCCTACCCCTTGCCCCGGTTGCCGCTGCCGCGCTGAATGCCTGGGGCGGCCGACGGCTAGCTCACCAGCAGCACGAACAGCAGCAAGACGTTCAGGGCAATCGACACCGCCGCCACCAGCGGCCAGGCACCCGCCGGCGAGCGCTCGATCAGCGGCGTGCGGCGGCGCAGCAGCGGGTTGGCTTCGCCGCGCTCCAGCGCCAGCAACATTTCCTCGGCGGTCTCGAAGCGTTGCGCCGGATCGCGCGCCACCGCCTTGAGCAGCACGTTTTCCAGCCACGGCGGGATGTCCGGACGGGTGCGTGAAGGCGGCGCAGGCTCACCGAATCTGGGGCGCTGAAACGGTTCGATTTCTCCGTAGGGATAGTTGCGCGTGAGCAGGTGATAGATGCTCACGCCAACGGCGTAAAGATCGCTTTGCGGGTTGGCCTCCGCGCTGTTGAACAGCTCGGGCGCCATGTAACTCGGCGTGCCGGGCTGGGCATGCGGCTCGCGCGTGTCGAGGGTGGGGCAGCGCGCCACGCCGAGGTCGAGTATGCGCAATTTGCCCGCGGGGTCGACGTGCAGGTTGGCCGGCTTGATGTCGCGATGCACGATGTCGAGCCGGTGCAGCGCGGCCAGGCCCTTGAGCACCCGGATCATTAAAGTGACGGCTGCAACCGGAGAAAAATGCTGGCCTGAATCGAGCGCGTCCTGCAGCGTTGCACCTTCGTGATAGCGCACCGCGAAATAGAGGAAATTGCGCCCCGGCAACGCCAGCACGTCGGGAAAATAATGCGAATGCACGCGCTTTAAAAACCATTCCTCCGCCAGCAGGCGGTTTGCGGCATCCGGATCGCCGGCGAGTATCGGCTGCAGGGTTTTGAGCGCCCAGCGCTGGCCGCTTGTGGCGTGGCGCGCCCGGTAGATCAGCGCGTCGCGCCCGCTGTGCAGCACGTCTTCGATCACGAAATCGTCGAGCCGGGCGCCAGCGCCAAGCTTGCCGGGCAGCGGCAGGTCGCGCGCATCGCTCAGCGCGGCCTCATCCACGCCGATGTCTTCCACCCGCACCACCAGCGCGGTCGCGTTGTCCTGCCCGCCGTGCGCATGCGCCGCCTCAACCAGCGCATCCGCTACCCGCTGCGGTGCGTCGTGCAGTTTCAGCAGCCGGTGCAGCTCAAGCTGGCCGAGCGGCTCCCACACGCCGTCGCAGGCAATCAGAAACACATCGCCCGCACGCAATTCACCTTCGCCGAAATCCGGCAACACATGGGTATCCAGCCCCAGCGCGCGCTTCAGCACATGCGACATGCCGGGGGTTTCCCACACGTGGTCGACCGTCAGCTGCTCCAGCGTTTCGCCGCGCAGGCGATACAGCCGGCTGTCGCCCACATGCGCGTAATGAAAACGCCGCCCGCGCAGCACCAGACCGGTGAGCGTGGTCGCCATGCCGCCGGCTTCGTGGCGCGATGCCGTCTGCCCCGACAGCCAGCGGTTGATCGCCGCCAGCACCGTTCCCAGCGCGTGCGGCGTCTCCCAGGTATCAGGCGTGGCGTAGTAGTCGGCGAGCAGATTGCGCACCGAAGTCTCGGCCGCCTCGCGCCCATGCGAGCCGCCCGACACGCCATCGGCCACCACCGCCAGCATGCCCTTGATCGCCGCCAGTTGCGGATCGGCCGGTTCGACGAAACCGCCGAAGTCTTCGTTGCGCTCACGCGGACCGGTGGCGGTGGCGTAGCCGAAGTGGAGTTTCAGGGACATGAGAGGGGTCAGGGGTCAGGGGTCAGGGGTCAGGGGTCAGGGGTCAGGGGTCAGGGGATTATAGGAGTGCGGCCTTGGCCGCTCATTCCCTGAATCCGGACCCCCTGAATCCTTCCTAAATCTTCGCCCCCGCAATCGCCGCCGCGCCCCAAGTGGTGCGCCAGCGCTGTTTCACCACGGTCAGGCCCAGCAGCGCGACAAAACTCAGCCCGGCGAAGATCAGCAGGCCCAGCTGATAGCTGCCGGTCTGCCCCTTGATGTAACCCAGGCTGGCGGCCAGATAAAACCCGCCGACGCCGCCGGCCATGCCGACCATGCCGGTCATCACGCCGATTTCCTTGCGGAAGCGCTGCGGCACCAGCTGGAACACCGCGCCGTTGCCAAAACCGAGCGTGCCCATGGCGAGCATGAAACCTGCCAGCGCCAGCCACGCGCTGTCGGCGCCAAAGCTGACGATGATGAGAAACACGCCGGCCAGCGCGTACACCGCCAGAAGGGTGCGAATGCCGCCGATGCGGTCGGCCAGCGCGCCACCCATCGGCCGTACCAGCGAACCGGCGAACACGCAGGCGGCGGTGAAGTAACCCGCGTGCACCGGCGTCATGCCGTACTGGTCGTGGAAATAAATGGTGAGGCTGGAGGCCAGACCGACGAAGCCGCCGAAGGTGACGAAGTAGAAGAACATGAACCACCAGGCGTCGCGGTCTTTCAGTACGTTCAGGTACTGGTGCAGCGATTTCGGCGGCGGGCAGTCGGGCGCATCTTTGGCAAACACGAGATACACCAGAAAGGCGATGCCGACCGGTATCAGCGCAATCCCGAATACGTTGCTCCAGCCAAACGCCACGGCAAGCGCTGGCGCGAACAGCGCGGCGAACACGGTGCCCGAGTTGCCCGCACCGGCGATGCCAAGCGCGGTGCCCTGATGCTGCGGCGGATACCAGCGCGACGCCAGCGGCAGAGCGACCGCGAATGCCGCACCGGCAAACCCCAGCAACACGCCAAGAATGAGAATTTCACGGTAGCTGTGGATGCCCGCGAGCCATGCCCAGAGCAGCGCAGCAATCACGATCAGCTGGCCGATCAGCCCGGCCATTTTCGGCTTGAGGTGATCCACCAGCACGCCCATCACCAGCCGCAGCAGCGCACCCGCGAGCACCGGCGTGGCCACCATCATGCCCTTCTGTGCGGAGCTGAGTTGCAGGGTTTCGGCAATCTGCACGCCGAGCGGGCCCAGCATCACCCACACCATGAAGGCAATGTCGAAATACAGAAAGGCGGATAAGAGGGTAGGCGTGTGCCCCGACTTCCAGAAGTCGCGTGTCATGGAGATGCTCCTGCCGATGGGCGGGGTGTCCCGCCGTATAAGTTATGTTTTCAGATTACGGTGAAGCAGGTTCAGGCAGCCGCGCACACGCCCGTCGTGCAGTCCAGCCACACCCGGCCGGCTTCAAGCTTGACCGGAAATTCGCGGGCGCAGCCCACGTCCGGCGCAACCGCGCAGCCGGAGATCAGCTCAACATTCCAGCCATGCAGCGGGCAGGTCACCTTGCGGCCGTGCACGATGCCCTGCGACAGCGGGCCGCCCTTGTGCGGGCAGCGGTCTTCCAGTGCAAACACTTCGTCGTCGGCGTTGCGGAACACCGCGATAGCCAGATCGCCGTGGTTCACCACGCGCGCACCGAGTTGGGGGATCTCGGTTAGATCACATACTTCAAGCCATTGGGTCATGTTGCTTCCTTGTTATTCAGGTCGAGAACTAAACCGTCAGCGCAGCAAATTCCTGCGCGAACTTGCCTTCCTTGGCACGCTCGACCCACGGGTCTTTTTCGACCGACAGCGCGAACATCAGGCGTTCGTAGAGGGCGCGCCGGCCATCGTGGTCGTCGAGGATTTTCTTCTTCACGTAATCCAGCCCCACGCGCTCGACGTAGTGCACGGTTCGGTCGAGATAGCGGCCTTCTTCGCGGTACAGCTGCAGGAAGGCACCGGAATATTCCATCACTTCGGCTTCGGTCTTGACCTTGATCAGGAACTGCGCGACTTCGGTCTTGATGCCGCCGTTGCCGGCGACATAGATTTCCCAGCCGGAATCGACGCCGATGATGCCGACATCCTTGATCGCGACTTCGGCGCAGTTGCGCGGGCAGCCCGACACCGCGAGCTTGACCTTGTGCGGCGCCCACATCTTGAAGAAAGCCTTCTCCAGGTCGATGCCCATCTGGGTCGAGTTCTGCGTGCCGAAACGGCACCACTCCGAACCGACGCAGGTTTTCACCGTGCGCAGCGCTTTGCCGTAGGCGTGACCCGACGGCATGTCGAGGTCGGCCCATACTTTCGGCAGGTCGGCTTTTTTCACGCCGAGCAGGTCGATGCGCTGGCCGCCGGTGACGTGCACCGTGGGAATGTTGTACTTCTCGGCCACGGTGGCGATGCGGCGCAATTCGGCCGGCGTGGTGTTGCCGCCCCACATGCGCGGAATCACCGAGTAGGTGCCGTCCTTCTGGATGTTGGCGTGGGCGCGTTCGTTGATGAAGCGCGACTGCGGATCGTCCTCCGCCTCGCCCGGCCAGGTCGAAATCAGGTAGTAGTTGAGCGCGGTGCGGCAGCTGGCGCAACCGTTGGGCGTGTCCCATTCCATGAACTGCTGCACTTGCGGAATCGTCAGCAGCTTGTTCTGCCGGATCGCGGCACGCACTTCCTCGTGAGTGTGCTCGGTGCAGCCGCACATCGATTTGGTTTTCGGCGTGGCCGAATAATCGCCGCCCGCGGTGACAGCCAGTATCTGTTCGACCAGACCGGTGCACGACCCGCACGAGCCCGACGCCTTGGTGTGCTTGCGCACGTCTTCCAGCGTGAACAAACCCTTCTCGCGGATCGCCTTGACGATATCGCCCTTGCACACGCCGTTGCAGCCGCACACCTCCATGTCGTCGGTCATGCTGGCGGCCTTGTTGATGCCGCTGTGGCCGAGGTTGCCGCAGTGATCCTGGCCGAACATCAGGTGGTCGCGCAGTTCGTTGACGTTCTTGCCGTCGCGCAGCAGCGAGAAATACCACGCGCCGTCCACGGTATCGCCATACATCACGCCGCCGACCAGCTTGTTGTCGCGGATCACCAGTTTTTTGTAGACGCCGCCGATGGGGTCGGAATAGAGGATCGATTCGGTGCCTTCACCGCCCATGAAATCGCCGGCGGAAAACAGGTCGATTCCGGTGACCTTGAGCTTGGTCGAGGTCACCGAGCCCTGGTAGCGGCTGATGCCGTGTTGCGCCAGATGATTGGCGGCCACCTTGGCCTGCTCGAACAGCGGCGCGACCAGACCGTAGGCGATGCCGCGGTGCGCGGCGCATTCGCCGACCGAATAAATGCGCGGGTCGAAGGTCTGCATGGTGTCGCTCACCACCACGCCGCGGTTGCAATGCAGGCCGGACGATTCGGCGAGCTCGGTGTTGGGGCGAATACCGACCGCCATCACGACGAGGTCGGCTGGTGCCGAATCGCCATCCTTGAACTTGATCGCACAGACGCGTCCCGACTCGCCTCGCACCAGTTCAGCGGTCTGCTTTTGCAGCAGGAACTTCATGCCTTTTTCTTCCAGACTCTTCTGCAGCAGACGCGCCGCCGGTTCGTCGAGCTGGCGCTCCATCAGCCACGGCCCGATATGCACCACCGATACCTGCATGCCGCGCTTCATCAGGCCGTTGGCCGCTTCCAGCCCCAGCAGGCCGCCGCCGATCACCACCGCATGCTGGTACTGGCTGGACGCCTGGACCATCGCATCGACGTCGGCGATATCGCGGAAGCTAATGACACCGGGCAAATCTGCCCCCTGAACCGGCAGGATGAATGGATTGGAACCAGTCGCCAGCAGCAGGCGGTCATAGCCGACGCGCATGCCGTCACTGGTCTCCACCTCACGGTGGGTGCGGTCGATCTTCACCACTTTTTTGCCGACGTGCAGCGTGATGTTGTTGTCGCTATACCAGTCGAGCGGATTCAACACGATGTCGTCCACCGTCTGCTCGCCCGCCAGCACCGGCGACAGCAGAATCCGGTTGTAATTGGGATGCGGCTCGGCGCCGAATACGGTGACGTCATACATGTCCGGCGCAAGCTTCAGCAGTTCTTCCAGCGCACGCACGCCAGCCATGCCGTTGCCAACCATTACCAGCTTCATTTTCTTGTCGGGGGGGGTCATGTCCATCTTGCTCATACTCCGGAATCAATAGGCTTTCACCTTAAAAGCAAGAGCGGTGCCACGGCTGCACCAGAACGATAACAAATTGAATTGAATGGGTTTTTACATTCACCCGAATGGCCTCCCCGGCCCATCCGGCACCAGATGAGTGCATCCCAACAGGTCACGCACCAACAGGCGGCAAATTCCGCGACGCCGCCCTCTTTCCGGGCTGCGGCCATTTATCCATGCCACAAGCTGGGGCTTTGTCCGCCTGATAATCGTGCATGGCATGACGACGTGCACGGCACACGCGCTGCGTCCGCGCATCATTGCGGCCCCGCCAAGGACACCTTTGCGCGGCCAGGCATCCGGGGGCGAGTATTTCCCAAACGGTCCGGCTAAAAAAATCAGCGGGAAGACCGCTAATGCTTCTGTGGTCAAGCGAGATACAGCGGAGAAGACATGACAATCAAAAGCGACATTGAAGACGCCATTCAGGTGCACGGCGCATGGAAAGCCAAATTCCGGGATTTTCTTAGCGGCAAGACGGGGTTCGACATGTCCGAAATCGGCCAGCCCGACACCTGCAAACTGGGCATCTGGCTGGGTAACGGGGCACGCAGGAAGCTATCGCCCGAGAACCACGCGCAAGCCACCGAACTGCATACCCGGTTTCATCAGGTGGCCGGCGATATCGTCCACCACATCAAGCAGAAGGATTTCACGGCTGCGCGGCAGGCGCTGACACCTGGCGGCGCGTTCGATCAGGCCAGCCACGAGATGTGCGCCTTTCTGCGCAAGCTGGTTCTGCATGGCCGCCCCAAGGTGGAATCAGCGGCGAATGAAGCCGTAGCCGCCGCGCCAGATGGCAACGGAACCGGGGCAAGCCTTTAGCGGAAACCAGGCGTGATCGCAGCCGGGCGACCCCCTAGGCCACCGCCCTGCCGGCCATCAGCAAACGCTTCAGCTCCGGCACACACGAGCCGCACTCGGTGCCGCATTTGAGCGTGGCCTGCAACGCAGCCAGATCCGCGCCGCCCGCAATCGCAGCGACGATGTCCGGCTCGGCCACATCGAGGCAGTTGCAGATGATGCGGCCGCGGCCGATGCCGCCCGCCGGCGGCTGCGTCACCGGCGCCAGCAGCCAGGCGCGCACGTCCATCGCGGAGGCACCCGCGGCGATCAGGTCCTTGAGCCAGTCCTGCGCGGCGGTTTCGCCGGACAGGCGCGCGCCGGTAATGACGCCGTCCTCCACCCGTGCCTTTTTCCAGATGCCGCGCCGCGCATCCTGGTAGTTCATGGTCAGCAGGGGATCGTCCAGCCCGAAGGCAACGTCCATTTCCTTCACCAGGGCTTCCGGCAACGGCCCCACGCTTGCGGCCTGGAACACCAGCACGGTCTTGTCGCGGCCGGTGAGGCTGGCGGTGGCGTAATCGAAATGCGCCAGAAACGGTTGCGCCCGCCGCAGCAGGCTGGCGCCATCGCCGCGCCGCATGATCGCGCGGCGGTAGGGCAACTCGACCCTTTCGACCTGTACCGCGCAATGTTTTAGTTCGGGCTGGCGCGATACCGGGTCGAACACGTCCAGCGTCAACGCGTTCACCCCCTGCCCGGCCATGAAGCGGCCGCCCCAGTGCATCGGCATGAAGGTCTGCCCGGCACGCAGTTCGTCGCTGGCCGCCACCTTGACGACCAGGCTACCGCGCCGGCTTTTCACCCGTACCAGTTCGCCATCCTTCAGACGCCGCCGCTCCATATCGCTGCGGCTCATCGACAGCAGCGGCTCTTCGACATGGGCATACAACCGCGCCACCAGACCGGTGCGGCTCATGCCGTGCCACTGGTCACGCAGGCGGCCCGTGTTGAAATGCAGCGGATAACGCGCGTCGATCGGCTCGGACACCGGACAGTAGGCTGCATTGTGAAAATGGGCGCGACCACTGGCGGTGGGATACACGCCATCGGCATACAGACGGGTTGTGCCCGCGTCGCTGCCCTCGGCAAACGGCCATTGCCGGGGCGCCTGTTCCAGCAGCGCGTAGGACAGGCCGGTGATATCGAGATCGCGCCCACGCGTGGACTCGCGGTGTTCGTTGAACACCGCCTCGGCATCGGCGTAGGGAAACAGCCGCGCGCCTTTTTCCGGCAGCAGCCGCCGCGCGAAATCGCGCACGACCGCCCAGTCGGCGCGCGCCTCGCCCGGCGGCGGCACCGCGGCATGGACACGCGAAATACAGCGCTCGGAGTTGGTCACCGTGCCCTCGGTTTCACCCCAGGTCGAGGCCGGCAGCAGCACATCGGCGTAGCGCGCGGTTTCGGTGTCGGCAAACGCCTCCTGCAGCACCACGCATTCGGCCGCTTGCAGGGCTTCGTGCACCAGCGCCTGGTTCGGCAGCGACTGCGCGGGGTTGGTGCAGGCAATCCACAGCGCCTTGATTTCACCGCGCTTGACCGCCTCGAACATTTCGATCGCGGTCTTGCCCGGCGTCGCAGGCACGTCGTCCACCCCCCACAGCGCGGCCACTTCGGCGCGGTGTTCGGGGTTGCCCATGTCGCGGTGCGCCGACAGCAGGTTCGCTAGCCCGCCGACTTCGCGCCCGCCCATCGCGTTGGGCTGGCCGGTGAGCGACAGCGGCGCGGCGCCCGGCTTGCCGATCTGGCCGCTCGCCAGATGCAGGTTGATGAGCGAAGCATTCTTGTCGGTGCCGCAACTCGATTGATTGAGTCCCTGGCAATACAGCGACAGCGTCGGCCCCGCCGCAAACCAGCGCGCGGCCTGCACGATGTCAGCCGCACTCACGCCACAGATTGGCGCGACTTTTTCCGGCGAATATTCGCGCACCGTGGCGCGCAGCGCATCCCAGCCTTCGGTGTGCGCGGCAATGTAGTCGCGGTCGATCAACTCTTCCCACAGCATCACGTTGAGCATGGCGTGGAACAGCGCCACATCGGTGCCGGGCAGGATCGACAAATGCAGATCGGCTTCCGCCGCCGTATCGGTGCGGCGCGGATCCACCACGACCAACTTAAGCGCGGGGTTGGCCTTGCGCGCCGCCTCAATGCGGCGAAACAGGATCGGATGGGCGAACGCTGTATTCGAGCCGGCGATGAAAATCACCCCGGCGTGGTCGATGTCGTCGTAACAGCCAGGCGGCGAATCCGCGCCCAGCGTGGCCTTGTAGCCGGCCACCGCAGACGACATGCACAGCCGCGAATTGGTGTCGACGTTGTTGGTGCCGATCAACCCCTTGGCCAGCTTGTTGAAAACGTAATACGCCTCGGTGGTGAGTTGGCCGGAGATATAGAAGCCCACTGCATCCGGCCCGTGTTCGCGAATGATGGCGCTGAATTTATCCGCCACATGGTCGAGTGCCGTCTCCCATCTCACGCGTTGGCGCGCTGCCGAGCGTTCCGTGCGCAACTCGGGATAGAGCGCCCGCCCGCCCGCCTGCGCCGACAGATGCAGCGTCGCGCCCTTGGTGCAGAGCTTGCCCTGATTGGCCGGATGCGCCGGATCGCCGCGCACGCCGGTGATTTTTCCGGCTTCGGTTTCGATCAGCACCCCGCAACCCGTGCCGCAGTAACAACAAACAGACGAAACGATAGACATGTACATACCTCGCGAGGAGGTTAAGCACGTCGAATGCCAGCTTGCTTAAAGGATGGGGATTCAAAGACTTGGCTAGACCCGCCCCACAATCGAACATGCCACCTGGTCGATCGTTGTGCATGGTGCATGCGGGCGCGCCCCAAATCAGGGCATCAAGCCCGGGGCGTGCATTGATGCACCGTGGCTTGCCACTTTTCCGAGTGAATTATGACGCCACTCAAAAATGTCCGAAAGACCTGGGCCCGTTCAGCCTGCCACTTTGATTGGCCTGCCCCCTCACTGCATGTCTTTTCCCGTGTCTATAGTGCAAAGGGCCATCTGGCTGTGGGATGGGCTACAGCATCCAGGCTTGGCCCTTCACGCCCCACGCTGACGGACCCTCTTCTCAAGGAGACATCATGTTCGAACGAATTCTGGTGGCAGTGGATGCGAGCGAAACCAGCGAACTAGCGCTGCAGGCTGCGGTCGGGCTGGCTTCCGAGCAGCATGCCCAGCTGCGGATCGTGCATGCGATCGATACCGTGAATATCAACATGGGCGCCGAGTTTCTCAGCCGGGACGGAATGCTGGAGGGGCTCGCCAAAGAGGGCGACTCCATCCTGGACAAAGCCGAATCGATCGCGACGGCTGCCGGGGTGCCGGTCGAAACGAAGCTTCTCAAGATCGAGACCATAAATCAGCGCGTGGCCGAGGCGATTGCCGACGATGCAGGAGCCTGGCCGGCCGATCTCGTCGTCATTGGCACGCATGGCCGACGCGGGCTAACGCGCCTCCTACTCGGCAGCGTCGCCGAGGGTGTCGCACGCGCTGCCACCAAGCCGGTTTTACTGATCAGAGGGGAATAAGGCCGGTCGCCAGCTTGCTCTGCGACTCCAAGTGAGCCTGCATGACGCATGACCAGATGATCATCGTCGCGGTTCTGGCAGCCGCCATCGCCCTGTTCCTGTGGGGACGCTGGCGTCATGACATGGTGGCCATGGCGGCCTTGCTGGTGTGCGTCCTGACAGGACTGGTGCCCGGCAGCATAGCCTTCTCCGGGTTTGGCCATCCTGCGGTGATCACGGTGGCGGGGGTACTGGTACTGGGGTACGGCCTGCAGGTGACCGGCGTGGTGGATCTGCTGGCGAAGCGGGTGCTCCCAGCCTCGGCCGGGCCGACCGCAGGCATTCTGGCGCTGGTCGGACTGGCTGCGCTGCTGTCGGGCTTCATGAACAATGTGGGCGCCCTGGCCCTGTTGATGCCGGTGGCTATTCACAGACTGAACCTGCCGCCCGGCAAGGTACTGATGCCGGTGGCCTTCGGCTCGATCCTCGGCGGCATGACCACGTTGATCGGGACGCCCTCGAACCTCATCGTCTCCGGATTCCGGGCGACCACAGGCTCAGGTAGCTTTGCCATGTTCGATTTTGCCCAGGTGGGGGTCGCGGTAGCGCTCGCCGGGCTGGTCTTCGTGGGACTGCTCGGCTGGCGTATCGTCCCGGCGCGCAAGCAACCGGACAGCGGCAGCTTCGAGTCGGGAACCTACCTCAGCGAAGTGCGGATTACCGCAGACAGCAAGGCAACGAACCAACGCCTGCGCGAAGTGGAGCAGATGCTGGACGAGGCAGATGCGCAGATCGTCGGCCTCGTCCGCGGCGAAGTTCGCATACCCGCGCCGAATCCGGGGCGCGTACTGCGGGAGGATGACATCCTGGTCATAGAAAGTTGAGCCGGAGTCGCTTTCGTCGGCGCTGAGCAGCCTGAGGCTCAAGCTTGAAGAGGACGTGCCAGCCGCTCCGGATGAAAGCGAAGCGGACGAGAACGGCGGCGCCAGGCCGGGTGCAGTCGATCCGGACAAGGGCGACAAGCCCCCAGACGAGAAACAGCAGAAAGACGAGAAGGAAAGGCCCAGGGCGGATGACATCCTGATTCAGGAACTGGTCGTGATGCCGAACGCGCCGCTGCTCAATCATCGGCCACCAGAACAACACGCTGATCCTGGGGCCGGGCGGATTCAAGTTCGGCGACTACTGGCGCCTCGGCCTGCCCCGCTGGAGATCGTGGTCGTGGCGGTCAGCGTGCCGGTGCTGCTCTGGGTGTGGCCGCTATGAGTCCTGTGCCCGCCTGACCCGCGCCCTGGCGTATTCGCACCTTGCTCAACGCGGAAAAATATCAGGCTTTTTCGCCCGTAGCCAACAGCAAGCCACCCCACGGCAGCGCGCTGGGCACCACGGTTTCCAACCGACGCGCCCAGCCATTTGCAGATGGCAGGAAAATCGCGCTGCGTAGCCTCAGCTTGCGCACCGGCAAGCCGGCGAACAGGGCGCGCACCTCGTCTGCGCCATGCCAGCGCGCCCCGCGATAGGCACCGCTGCCAACGCGTTTCAGCGTATCCCAGCCGAAGCGGTCATGGATCACAAATGGGCGCATCTTTTTTCAGGCCGGATTGCCGCCGCCCGGTTGGTCGAGTGCGTCGGCGCCGGGACTCATCCTTGAACAGTTTCCGCCCCGCTTTTTTGCGGCATACATGGCAGCGTCGGCGCTGTGTATCAATTGCCGGTAATCGTCGCCATGCTCGGGGTAAAGCGCGATACCAATACTGGGCGAGACATGAACCAGATGACCTGCCAGGTCAAAAGGCTCATCGAGCGCTGCGCGGATCTTTTCGGCAATCGACACGGCATGCTTTTGCTGGGGCATGCCATTGAGCAGCACCAGAAACTCGTCGCCCCCGACGCGCCCGACGGTATCCGAGTCGCGCACGCACTGCCTGAGGCGGCGGGCCGTCTCCTGCAACAGGAGATCGCCAATGGAATGCCCCAGGGTGTCGTTCACTTCTTTGAACCGGTCCAGATCGAGATACAGCAAGGCTAGCCGGGTTTCGTTCCTGTCAGCCAGCAGCAATGCCGCTTGTAGGCGGTCATGGAACAGCGCGCGATTGGGCAAGTCGGTCAGGGGGTCGTGTCGCGCGCTGTGCTGCAGCGACATTTCCATCTGTTTGCGTTCGATAGCGGTAGCAACCTGGGTGGAAACGAACTGCAACAACGCCACATCCTTTGGGCCATAACGCACCGCGGCATGATGACTCTGCACCGCGATAGAACCGATGATGCCGTTTTTTGCGGCGAGCGGAACGCCGAGCCAGCTCAAGGGTTTTCCTGCCGTATCGGGCGACACAAGCAGCACCTGCCCGCTGCGGACGACCTCTGCGCTCAGTGCTGCCGAAGCCGGCTGGTGTGATGGCGGTAGGGGATCCTGTTCGTCGACGTAATAAGGGAAGCTCAGTTTGTCCCTCTCCGCATCGTAAAGCGCAACGAAGAAACTGGCTGCCGGCAACAATCCGGCGATGATCTGATGAATGCGTTGAAACAATGCAAGCAGGTCTTCCGCGGCGTGTGCGGCTTCGGACAGGGCATACAGTGCTGCCTGCAACGATTCGGCGCGCTTGAGCTCGGTCACGTCGCGCGCCACAGCCACTCTCACCTGATCCGTTTCCGACCAGCGGGCTGACCACATGAGGTGAACGACCTGACCGTCTTTGCGAACATAACGGTTCTCGAAATGCGGAAAGGCCTGCCCGGCAACGATTTCCCCAATCGCCTGCAGCGTCCGCTCCCGATCCTCGGGAAACACAAAGCCGATCACCGGCTTGCCGATCATGTCTTCCGGGGGGTAACCAAAAATCCGTTCGCCCGCTGCGCTGACAAAAACAAAACACCCCCGCGTGTCCACGACGCAGACGGCATCAAGCAGCAAATCCGTGACATTGCTTGGCGGGACGTAGGGGTTGGTTTTCATGTCATTGCACGCAAGACGCTGATGATGAGCGTCATTCGGAGTAAAGCGTTATCGAATCTCGCATCATGAGCCATCGACTTCAAACCCTGCCCCGTCCTGAACGCGGCGGCACGACGGATGGATCAAAAGAGTCATTCTAGTCGCTTGGGCGCCATGTTTCCTGCTCTGGATCGGCAGCCGTGCCGGCTCGCTTGTGGCGCTCCCGTGCGCATGGCACACCCATCCGCCGGCATCAGGGGCCGCCACCTGCTGGCTGGACCAGGCATTCATTCAGCGGCAGCAAAGCAAAGCCCGAGCCATGCGCGTCGCGCCCGGTCGTGACCACGACCTCCGTGCGCGTATCCAGGTGCGCAGCCAGCCTCGGCACAAGCGGCATAAAGACTGCAGTGCCCGCCTCGGGGAGGCTGCGAAACAACACGCACATGCACACTCACACCCATTCTCCCACCACGCTTTTCAACATAATGTAGGTGGCCACTACCACCAGAAACCAGGCGAAGGCTTTTTTCAGGGCGGCCTGTGAAACGCGGCCTGCCAATCGGGTACCGATGAAACTGCCCACTACGGTAACGGCGGTAAACGCGCCCATCAGGGCATAGTCGATAGGCACGCCTCCCATATAGCCGGCAAACCCGGCATAGGACTTGGCGGCGACGATGGCGAGCGAGGTGCCCACCGCCTGTTTCATGGGAATGCCGGAGAGCAGCACCAGCGCTGGCACAATCAAAAAGCCGCCGCCCACGCCTACCAGGCCGGTGAGGATGCCCACACCGATGCCGTGCAGGGCGATGTGGCCCATGCAGGGGGAGAAAAAATCGTGGCAATGGCCCATTGCAACCGTGCCGTCAGCCGTGGCCACCACGCCATCTGCCTCTGCAACGGGCCCGGTTGGATTCAGCTTGACCGGTTTCAGCATGCGCCAGGCAGCGGCATACATCACCAGAGCGAACAGGCCAAGCTGAATCACCACCGGCGTCAGCAGGCCCAGACGTGCCCCGGCAAAGGTGCCCATCACGCCGAACAGACCGAACACCAGCGCGACACGCAGCACTACATTGCCGCGCCGCCAATGG
Source organism: Gammaproteobacteria bacterium (assembly GCA_018831045.1). Classification (GTDB taxonomy): domain Bacteria; phylum Pseudomonadota; class Gammaproteobacteria; order Burkholderiales; family Thiobacillaceae; genus Thiobacillus. The sequence continues at coordinate 82,753 of JAHJRA010000015.1, forward strand.
TCAATGGCCGTGATCGTGGCAGTGACACCCACCACGCCGAGACTCATGGCGATGGCAGATTTCGGCGCCACGTCGAGCAGATACAGCAGTGCCGGCAGGGCAATGATGGAGCCGCCGCTGCCAAACAGGCCCAACACCATGCCGGTCACCATGCCGGCAAGGATTGCAAGGGTGTCCATAATGCTGCCCTCCATCAAAAACGCAAACCCGATTAATCCGATGCGTCGTCTGGCCGGGCCTCAAGGCTCGGGCGGGCGACTGAAAATGCTGTGCCCTGGCGCGTTCAGTCCTGCAATCGCGGCACCCCGCCAATCAGTGACCGGCCGGCTTGCTGGCGCGCGCATGAGCGTCGAAGCCGCCCTTGGCTTTCCAGCCTTCGATGCCGTCCTGCAGCACTTTCACGTTGTCATAACCGAGCAGACGCAGGGCGAACACCGCCTGGGCGGACAGCGAGCCGGAGTTGCAGTACATCACCACCATGCGGTCTTTTGGCAGTCCGGCACGCCGCGCCACCGCCTGCCGCCAGTCGATGTTGATTGCGCCGGGGATGTGCTCTTTCGCAAACTGGGCGGCGTCGCGCGCATCGACGATGAAGACCTTGCTCCAGTCCTCTTTCGGAATCTGCTCCGGCCAGATCAGGCTGCTGCCGTATTCGGCGAAATCCATGTAGCCGGAGAGCGCATCGACCACGGCAGGATTTTCTTCGGACCAGGCAGGGGCAGCCAGCAGGGCAAGACTGGCGAACAGGGCGATCAAGGTTTGGGTCATGGGTATGCCTTAAAAGTGAAAATCACGCGGCAGCGGGGTTGAGGCGCGGATGGGTTTCCTCGCACGCCAGCAGCACGATGAGTCCGGACACAAACATGGCAGCCGCAGTGAACCAGAAGCCCGCCTCGATACCGCCGAACAGCGCCGCCACCGCGCCCAGCAACAGCGCGCCGACGCCGTAGCCGAGGTCGCGCCAGAAGCGGTAGATGCCGATGGCCGAACCGCGCCAGTTGGGGTGGGCGATGTCGGAGACGGCAGCGGACAGCGTGGGATAAAGCAGCGCCATGCCGAAGCCCATCACCGCAGCAGCGAATGACCACCACAGCTCACCTTCGCCCAGCATCACCAGCGCAACGCCCGCGCCGCACAGCCACATGCCTGCGACGATGGGTTTTTTGCGGCCAACGCGATCCGACCAGTGGCCGGTAAGGAACTGCGACATGCCCCAGACGAAGCCGTACACGCCGACCACCCAGCCGATGCCGGCGAGGCTCAAACCGTGCTGGTAGAGGTAGACCGGAAAGAACACCCACACCAGCGCGTCGACAAACTTTTCCACCAGCCCGGCCTGGCTGACCGACGCCATGCGCGCATCACGCCACGACATCAGGGTGAACACTTCCCAGGTGCTGGGCGTGTCGGAAATATTGGCCGGGTAGCGCGGCTTCGGACCGGTCGCCAAACCGGCGGCGTGTTTTTTGCCTTCCGCATGCGCCCACGGCAAGGTGTCCTTCACCCACAGCAGCGTCAACAGGCCCGCCAGTCCCACTACCACCAGGCCAAACAGCATCAGCCCTTCACGTGGGCCGTAGGCAGTGGCGAGATAACCGGTGATGATGCCCGCCACCGCAACGCCAAAGTAACCGGCGAACTCATTGAGGCCGATAGTGAGCCCACGTTGTTCGGAAGTGGTGAGGTCGAGCTTGGAGGTCTGCGTCATCGACCAGGTCAGACCCTGGTTAATCCCCAGCAGCACCGTCGCCGCCACGATCCAGCTCCAGCTCGGCGCGTACAGGATCATGAAGGGAATCGGCACCGCGGCCAGCCAGCCGATGAACAAGACCTTCTTGCGACCCAGACGTTCGGACAGCCTGCCAGCGACAAAGTTGAGTGTGCCCTTGACGAAACCGAAAGCGGTGACGAAGGCCATCAGCATCATGAACGAGCCCTTGGCCACGCCGAACTCGGATTCGGCGAGCGCCGGCACCACGGTGCGGAACATGCCGATGGTGAGGCCGACGAAAAACACCTGCACCACCAGATGCGCGAACTGCGCGAGGTTGACGCGGATGCCGAACTGGAAATCCGGCAAGGCGGGTCGGATTGTGGTCATTACAGCTGCACTCCAAATTTACGCAGAACGGGTAGCAGCGCCAGATATGCCGCCACCGTCAATCCCGCTGAAATAGCCAGCCCGAGCCAGAAATCCACGCCGTGCCGCAGCAGAAACGCGAACGCGACGAACAGCAGCAACGAGGGAATCACCAGCCAGAAAATCTGCCCGGACAAATCGGCAACGGCGACGTTGCTCGATCCTTCCAGATGCATCCAGACAAATGCCAGCACGGAAATCAGCGGCAAGGACGCCACCAGCGCGGCGAAGCCCGGCAGACGCTTGGCCAGTTCGGACACCGCCAGAATGATCAGCGCCGAAACGACCAGCTTGATGGCGTAATAGAGCATGATTGTTTAGCCCAGATTCGCCTGGACCATGCGATCCATTTCAGCCGGACGCGGCGGAATGGTCTCGGTCAGCGCGGCGACAAAGCCCGCGCGATCCAGCGCCAGCATGGGGTTCCAGCGTTTTTCATAGCCGATGGTCGACATCGGCTTGCCCGACATGCCCGCGCCGCACGCGCTGCCCGAGGTGTGGCCGGGATACAGCTCAACTTCAGCGGGCAGCGCCAGCAATTTCTGCTGCACGCTGTCATAAATCTGCCCCGCCATTTCGGTCTCCTTGCCCGCCAGATCGGGGCGCCCGGCACTGCCGACAAACAGGGTGTCGCCGGTGAGCACGAACCACGGGGCTTCGGTGCGGCGCTTGTCGGTCACCAGCAGGCAAATTGAGTCGGGCGTGTGGCCGGGGGTGTGCAGCACGTCGACGAAGACATTGCCGACCTCGATACGCTGTCCATCCTTCAGCGGCTCGAATGCGTATTTCACGCGGCTGCCGTTGGATTCATGCAGGCAGTATTTCGCGCCGGTTTTTTCGGCCAGTGCGCGGCCGCCGGAAAAGTGGTCGGCATGGACATGGGTGTCGATGAC
>JAHJRA010000016.1:0-6810 GCA_018831045.1 Gammaproteobacteria bacterium
AGGCATCGTCCCGGGCGGCGGCGTGGCACTGCTGCGCGCCAAGGCTGCTGCTGCAGCAGTCAAGGGCGACAACCACGACCAGGACGCCGGCGTGAAAATCGTGCTGCGTGCGATCGAAGAGCCGCTGCGCCAGATCGTCAAGAACTGTGGCGAAGAGCCTTCAGTCGTCGTCAACAAGGTGCTGGAAGGTAAGGGCAACTACGGCTACAACGCCGGCACCAGCGAGTACGGCGACATGGTGGCGATGGGCGTGCTCGACCCCACCAAGGTTACCCGCACCGCGCTGCAGAACGCTGCGTCGATTGCCAGCCTGATGCTGACCACCGACTGCATGGTCGCTGACCTGCCGGATGACAAGCAAAACGCTCCGATGGGCGGCGGCGATATGGGCGGCATGGGTGGCATGGGCGGCATGATGTAATTTGCCGGTCCGGTTGTGTATGCCCTCACGGGCATGCAGGCTGTCCCAAAGCCCCGCTTCGGCGGGGCTTTTTTACGTCCAGACGATACGTTTCTCCAGGCTTGCGGCTTGCGAAGTCAAGTTACCCCTGACCATAATGACTGCGAGTCCACGCCGGGACAAAAAGGACATCCATGTCAGAGGCAGCCAATTCGCTGATTCGAGCCACCGCAGATCACTTGAGTCAGTTTGCCCCCTTCGACCAGATGGAAGGCGGGCACGTGCAGTGGTTGGTGCAGCATGCAACGCTGCGGTATTTTGCCAAGGGGGAAACGGTGCTGTCGCCGCAACAGCCGGAGCCCGTCGCATTTTTCATCATCAAGCAGGGCGTGGTTCAAGGTGAGCAGGGCATCAGCCAGCCGCCCGAAGACAGCGCCTGGCTCGAGCTGCATGAGGGCGAGTGTTTTCCGCTGGGCGCGCTGCTCGCCAAGCGACCGGTCACCGGCACGTACCGTGCAAGCAGCGATGTCTTTTGCTACGTTGTGCCGGCGGAAGACTTTCTGCACCTGACGCGGCTGAGCGAAGCGTTTTACGACTTTTGCACGCGTCGCATTGCCAACCTGCTAGAGCATTCGCAACACCTGATTCAGGCTGGTTATTCCAAGGCCAGTGCAGAGCAACAATCGATGAACAGCACCCTTGCGGCCGTCGTTCAGCGGCAACCGGTGACCTGTTCTCCGCACGACTCCATCAGGCAGGCGTTGCAGCTGATGGCGCGTCACGGGGTGGGGGCCATGGTTGCCGTGGACGATCAAGCCCCACTGGGCATCCTCACGCTGCACGATGTGTTGAGCCGGGTGGCGTTGGCGGAAGCCGATCTCGACCAGCCGGTCATCGGCATCATGAGCACGACACTCACGACCTTGCCGCCCCATGCCCTGGCGCATGACGCGGCACTCGCAATGGCCAGGCAGGGCATCCGTCATGTGCTGGTGACCGACAACGGCCACCTAACCGGCGTGATATCGGAAAAGGATTTGTTCACGCTGCAACGCGTCGGCCTGCACCAGATCAGCAGCAGCATTCGTCACGCCACGACCATCGCCTTGCTGAAGCAAGGCGCGCGCGATATCCAGCAGCTTGCCCGCAACCTGCTGGCCCAGGGCATGGCGGCCGAGCAGCTGACCCAGATCATCACCACGCTCAATGACCTGCTGACCACGCGCATTATCGAACTCGAGTTGCAGGGCGACCCGGCCCGGGACATCGAGTTTTGCTGGCTGGCGTTGGGCTCCGAGGGACGCTTCGAACAGACGCTCAATACGGACCAGGACAACGGCATCATCTTTGCGCCCAAGGCCAACGAGGACCCTGCCGCGCTCCGCGAGGTGTTGTTGCCGTTCGCCAAACGGGTCAACCTCGCGCTTGCGGAGTGTGGATTCCCGCTGTGCGGAGGCGAGGTGATGGCATCGAATCCAAAGTGGTGTGCGTCGCTCCAGGAATGGCAGGAGACATTCGACAAATGGATTTATCACGGCGCCCCGATGGACCTGCTGCACTCGACGATCTTCTTTGATTTCCGCCCGCTTTACGGCGCCTCCCAGCTGGGAAAAGCACTGCGCGAATGGCTGCAGACCGCCGCGCCGAAGAACTCGCGCTTTCTGCACCAGCTTGCGCTCAACGCCCTGCGCAACCGGCCGCCTTTGGGCATGCTGCGCGACTTCGTGACCGGCGATGACCACACCATCGACCTCAAGCTCAATGGCATCACCCCCTTCGTCGATGCGGCGCGCATTTTCAGCCTGGCGATCGGTGGCACGCAAACCAACACCGTGCAGCGTCTGCGCGAGATCGCCGCGCCGCTGAACCTCAAGCCGGGCGATGTCGATGCCTACTGCGAGGCGTTCCTGTTCATCCAGCTGTTGCGCCTGCGTTTGCACCACACCCAAAGCGAACGCGGCGAGACGCTGACCAACCGGGTGGATCCGGACACGCTCAACCACCTGGACCGGCGCATTCTCAAGGAAGCCTTTCGCCAGGCACGCAAGCTGCAAACCAAGCTGGGCCTGGACTATCAGGCATGAGCTGGCTGGATCGGTTCTTCGGCAACAAGCCGGCGCTCAGCCCGCAGCAGGCCCGGCGCCTGGCGGCCTGGCAGGCGCTGCCGTCGCCCCGGCAGGACGCATCGCTCAAGACAAGCCGTTATGTGGTGGTGGACGTGGAGAGCAGCGGACTCAACATCAGCCGAGACCGCCTGATCGCCATTGGCGCGGTCGCCGTGACGAACGGTCAGATCCAGCTGAATGACAGCCTTGAAATCGTGCTGCAGCAGGCCCGCGTCAGCGCAAAGGACAACATCCTGATACACGGCATCGGCGGCACCGCCCAGCGTGAAGGGATGCCACCCGCGGAGGCCCTGCTCGCTTTCCTCGAATACCTGGGCAAGGATCCGCTGATCGCCTTTCATGTCGCGTTCGACGAGTCGATGATCAGCCGGGCGATGAAGACTTGCCTCGATCTTAAATTCCGCCATGCCTGGGCCGACCTGGCTTATGTGGCGCCTGCGCTCTACCCGCAGCGCGCACGACAATACCGCAAACTGGATGACTGGATGGGCCTGTTCCAGATCAGCAACTATGCCCGCCACAATGCGCTGGCCGACGCCTTGTCCACCGCTGAATTATTGCTGGCGTTAAGCCCGAATCTGGAAGCCCGCAAGGCGGCTAGCCTGCAAGGTCTGAAGAGCCTGGAACACGAACGTCGGCGCCAGATCCAGCCGGTTTAGGCCGGCCAGTCCAACCCGCGGGTGTTACTACGCAGGTGACCAATTCGCATTAACTTTAATAAGTTACGGGTTGTTAAAAGTCCAAAACTGAAACTTATTTTTCTGGTACGGAAAACGGCGGTGACCTCCTGGGTAGCCGCCGTAGCTTCTGCTGTCGGTGTAAGGGTCATGCCGAGGTCAGGCCGCCTTGTGGAGGGCCAGCGGCAACAGTCGGCAGCGCCAAGCTCTTGCCCTTACGCAACGCGACGCGTACCTCTCTAGCCCTTGCCTACTCCTAGCTGAGGTGTCTTACAGCGAGGGGGCCCGATCAAGGCGCGCGCGGAATACGTAATCTCTATTGAATACCTTGTAGCTGACGCCGATCGCGCCCTCTCGATGGAATGCAGATACAGCGAATTCGATTGACTTGCCGTTCACTTTTATCTCGTTAACTAAGGGCAAAATGTCCTGATCAAGCGGAAAAGCTGGCACCTCTACCTGGTAGGCGGCGATTGGATCGCCAGCTAGAGAGTAACGGAACAGGTCGAAGCTTTTTAATTTTCTGTTAGGGCTTCGTCGACCTACAAAAATAAGCTCGTCGCCGACGACAGTGAGTCCTTGAAACTCAGCGGGCTTAACGCCAAAAGCCTTGATACGCACCGCCTTTGTAACGTCTTTTCCGATGACGGTCAGCTGCCCATCTCGAATAAATACCCGGCCGTCCGGCGTTGACACTGGACGAGTGTAGGCGGTGCTGAAGTCCACGGGGATCTTGTCTGTATCTTTTTCATACAGCATGTCTGCCACAAGCTTTAGCTGGACCGGAAAATCGCTAGCCGCATCAACAACCAAGGTAGCATTACGCGCAGGCAGGCTAGGCGCTGGCCGGGGCACTATGGCCTTTGCGACAAGCGCCAGTTGGTCCGAATTCTTGCATCGAAACCCTGTGCCCCCTTTCCCGCCACCGCCGGCCTGGTAGCCTGCAGTGGTGGCCTCCGCAACGATTTTGCCGGTGTGCCGATCCCGGATATAGTGGCGGGCTGACCAGGTGTAATCGACTGACGCCCAGCCCGGGCGCTCCGAATCGACTACGCCGCGCTCATAGCGGCTAAGCGCGATGTTCGTCTTGACAGCGGCTATACACTTGCCTACGGGTAGCCCCATGAGCCGCATGTCCAGGAGATACTGTGGGCGCGAAGCAATTTCAGCCTCGAATCCCGCGCAAGCCGGATCGTCCGCATCCGCTAGATAGAACCGGTAGTATTTCGTGCCATGTCCCGTGGCACCTTTGGCTATACGCGAATACTGCTGCATGAACATACTCGAGGTACGGAAGCCCGGCTGATCCATCAAGTCGGCCCTAGTCGCTTGGGGCACTTCCAGAAACTGAAAGCGGCGTTCTAGCAGCTCCGCCGCAATCGTCCGTAAGTCCATAAACTCATGGAAATCGGGGTCTTTCAACATACTCTTTGTAACTAAATACCCTTCAGCCTCCACTGTTTTTAACGAGCTTAAGCGGCCCTTTTCTTCGCAGAGATCATGAACGCCCGCCTTATAGCGCTGGGCCACTAGAAGGGAAACGGGTATCCAACTGACCGCCAGAATAACCAGCAGCGTAGATATGTAATCTTCCAGGCGACGAGGTAGGGATTTAGGCATTAGGTTTGCAACAAGGACTTAGCGGGGATCTACGGTGTAGCCATGGGGGCTGGCAACAAATCGTACGCTAACTAATACGGCTACCACAAACGTCGATAACGACGGGTGGTTAAGTGCTTTCAGTGGTTTTGGGTCATTTGCGTAGTAACACCCCAACCCACAAAAAAAGCCCCCCGACGAATCGGGGGGCTTGGCTTTCACTACGTCCGGGCTAGTGGGCCTGGGCCGAGCCCGCACCGCGCGGGTAGCGGATGCCTTCCACCAGGTGCTTGATGTGTTCCGGGCACGCGGGGGTCAGCTTCATCACCAGGTAAGACACGGCGAAGTTCAGGATCATGCCCACCACGCCGATGCCTTCCGGCGAGATGCCGAGGAACCATTCGCTGTCAGGCACCTTGTCCATGCCCAGCAGCACGTCGCGCTTGAAATAGACAATGTAGACCAGCGTGAAGATCAGGCCGGTCAGCATGCCTGCGATGGCGCCGCCCCGGTTCATCGACTTGCTGAAAATGCCCATGACGATGGTCGGGAACAGCGAGGCACAGGCCAGGCCGAAGGCGAACGCCACCACCTGGGCGACGAAACCGGGCGGGTTGTAGCCCAGGTAACCGGCGATCAGCACCGCCACGGCTGCCGCGATTCGGCCGGCCATCAGTTCGGTTTTCTCGGAGATGTTGCGGGCAAACACGCCCTTCATCAGGTCGTGCGAGATGGCCGAGGAGATCACCAGCAGCAGGCCGGCGGCGGTGGACAGCGCGGCGGCGATCCCGCCGGCGGCGATCAACGCGATCACCCAGTTGGGCAGACCGGCGATTTCCGGGTTGGCCAGCACCATGATGTCGTTGTCGACCTTGCCGGTGAATTCGCCTTTGGCCACGGAACCCAGTTCGTTGCCCTTCCAGCCTGCGGCATCGGCCTTGGCCAGGAACGCCTCGTCCTTGCTCGCGTCGTTGTAGTACTGGATCCGGCCGTCGCCGTTCTTGTCTTCCCAGGCGATCAGGCCGGTCTTTTCCCAGCGCTTCATCCAGTCGGGGCGGGACTCGCCCTGGATGCTGGCCTCGGGGGCGAACATGTCGCCTCCGGTGGTCACGGCGGTGTTTACCGTGGCATGCAGGTTGTAGCGGGCCATGGCGCCGACGGCGGGGGCGGCCGTGTAGAGGATGGCGATGAAGACCAGCGCCCAGCCGGCGGACATGCGCGCGTCATGTACCTTGGGCACCGTGAAGAAGCGCACGATGACATGCGGCAGGCCGGCGGTGCCGGCCATCAGCGCCAGGGTGATGCAGAACACGTCGATCATGCTCTTGCTGCCCGTGGTGTAGGCGGCGAAGCCGAGGTCGGTGACGACGTGGTTCAGCTTGGTCAGAAAGGCCACATCCCCCACGTATCCGCCCAGACCCAGTTGCGGCAGCGGTGTGCCGGCAATCTGCAGGGAGATGAATACGGCCGGGATGGTGTAGGCGAAGATCAGCACCACGTATTGCGCCACCTGCGTGTAGGTGATGCCTTTCATGCCGCCGAGGACGGCGTAGAAAAACACCAGGCCCATGCCGATCATCAGGCCGGTCGTGATTTCCACTTCCAAAAAGCGCGAGAACACGATGCCGACGCCGCGCATCTGGCCAGCGACATAGGTGAAGGAGATGAAGATCAGGCAGATCACCGCGACGATGCGCGCCGTCTGCGAGTAGTAGCGGTCGCCGATGAATTCCGGCACGGTGAACTTGCCGAACTTGCGCAGGTAGGGCGCCAGCAGCACGGCCAGCAGTACATAGCCGCCGGTCCAGCCCATCAGGTAGACCGAGCCGCCGTAGCCGAGAAAGGCGATCAGGCCGGCCATCGAGATGAACGACGCCGCGGACATCCAGTCGGCGCCGGTCGCCATGCCATTGACGATCGGATGGACGCCGCCGCCGGCGATGTAAAACTCCTTGGTGGTGCCGGCGCGCGCCCAGATGGCGATACCAATGTAGAGGATGAACGACAG
>JAHJRA010000003.1:0-45235 GCA_018831045.1 Gammaproteobacteria bacterium
CCGCCCCGCGTTGTTCTTGTCCCTTGAAATTATAGGGGGATGCCGCTTCAATACAAACCATTACTTCGTATTTAATACGTAGGTGGTATTTTGTATTGACATTGATAAATGTATGGCCTACATTGCGTCCATGGCGAGCCCGATGCTAGCCCGCAAACGAACCACTCAACCGATACAGGAGAGACACCATGGCAACATCCCCCGCAGCACTGGCCGACGACAAATCCAAAGCCCTCGCCGCCGCACTGGGCCAGATCGAAAAGCAGTTCGGCAAAGGCTCGGTGATGCGCCTGGGCGACCACGATGTCTCGCGCGACATCCAGTCCATCTCCACCGGCTCGCTCGGGCTCGACATCGCGCTCGGCATCGGCGGCCTGCCGCGCGGCCGCGTGGTCGAAATCTACGGCCCGGAATCCTCCGGCAAAACCACGCTCACCCTGCAAGTCATCGCCGAAATGCAGAAAATCGGCGGCACCGCTGCCTTCATCGACGCCGAACACGCGCTCGACCCCAACTACGCACAAAAACTCGGTGTCGACGTCGACAACCTGCTGGTGTCGCAGCCCGACACCGGCGAGCAGGCCCTCGAAATCGCCGACATGCTGGTGCGCTCCGGCTCGGTGGACGTCGTCGTCATCGACTCCGTTGCCGCCCTCACCCCCAAGGCCGAAATCGAAGGCGAAATGGGTGACTCGCACATGGGTCTGCAAGCTCGCCTGATGAGCCAGGCGCTGCGCAAACTCACCGCCAACATCAAGCGCACCAACACCCTGGTCATCTTCATCAACCAGATCCGGATGAAAATCGGCGTCATGTTCGGCAGCCCCGAAACCACCACCGGCGGCAACGCGCTCAAGTTCTACGCCTCGGTCCGCCTCGACATCCGCCGCATCGGCGCGATCAAGAAAGGCGATGAAATCGTCGGCAACGAAACCAAGGTCAAAGTCGTCAAGAACAAGGTCTCGCCGCCATTCAAGGAAGCTTTCTTCGACATTCTGTATGGCCAGGGCATCTCGCGCGAAGGTGAAATCATCGAACTCGGCGTCCTGCACAAATTCGTCGACAAGTCCGGCGCCTGGTACGCCTACAACGGCGAAAAAATCGGCCAGGGCAAGGACAATGCGCGCGAATACCTGAAGGAGCATCCGGAAATCGCTGCCGAGATCGAAGCCAAGGTGCGCGTGGCCGTCGGCGTCAACAACCCGGCCATGGCTGTAGCTGAAACCAATGCCTGAAACCGGCACCGAGCCGCAAGCGCACAAGCTGCGTGAGCGCGCCCTCGGCTTGCTGGCACGGCGCGAACACAGCCGCGTCGAACTCACCCGCAAGCTCGAGCAAGCGGGCTTCGACGCTGCAGACATCCGCACCTTGCTGGATGGTTTCGAAGCAAAAAAATGGCTGTCGGATCAGCGCTTCGCCGAAAGCTATGTGGCCGATCATCGCGCACGGGCGGGCAGCATCAAACTCGCCTACGATCTGCGCCAGCGCGGCGTGAGCGACACCATTATCAGCAGCGTACTCAGCGAAAACCGCGACAGCGAACTCGATCGCGCACGCGAAGTATGGCAAAAAAAATTCGGCTCTCCCGCTGCCGATGCAGCCGAAAAAGCCCGGCACATCCGTTTCATGCTGAGCCGGGGATTTACGTCCGAGATCGTCCGACGCGCAATCAACAACACCGACGACACATGATCCGGCTGGCTGCCCGGTTTTCACCGAACGCTATCTCCCAGGAACTTGCTGGGCTAAAATTGCTCCATATGCAGCATTCTGCTGTTCGTTATTTTCTGGAGGTCACATGAATCCGCAAGTCACCACTCTCGGTCGCAGCCAGTCTGCGGCAATGTCGACCAACAAGGTCGTTCGCAATACCTACATGCTGCTGTCGATGACGCTGGCATTTGCCGCGCTCACCGCTGGCGTGACCATGTCGCTCAACCTGCCCTCCCCCGGCTTCATCATCACCCTGGTCGGCTACTTCGGTCTGCTGTTCCTGACCACCAAATTTCGTGACAGCGCCGCAGGGCTCGGCTTCGTATTCGCCCTGACCGGGTTCATGGGCTACACCCTCGGCCCCATCCTCAACGCCTATCTTTCACTGCCCAACGGCAGTCAGACCGTGATGATGGCAATGGGTGGCACCGCCGCGATCTTCCTCGGCCTGTCCGCCTACGTGATGACCACCCGCAAGAATTTCAGCTACATGGGCGGCTTCCTCGCAGTCGGCATCCTGGTGGCTTTCCTGGCCGGCATCGGTGCGTTCTTCTTTGAGCTGCCCGGCCTGTCGCTGGCGGTTTCGGCCATGTTCGTGCTGCTGATGTCCGGCCTGATCCTGTACCAGACCAGCGAAATCATCCACGGCGGCGAAACCAACTACATCATGGCGACCGTCACCCTGTTCGTGGCGATCTTCAATCTGTTCACCAGCCTGCTGCAGTTGCTGGGTTTTGCCAACAACGACTGAGCCTGCATGTCGTCAGCAAACGAAACGGCGTCTTCAAAGACGCCGTTTTTCATTGACACCCACAGCCACCTGGATGCGGCTGAATTCGATGCTGACCGCGACGCTGAATACGCGCGTGCCCGCTCAGGCGGCGTCGCAATCCAGATCGTTCCCAGTGTCACCCGCGACAACTTTGCCGCCGTCGCCGCCACCTGCGCCCGCTATCCCGGCTGCCTGCCGGCTTGGGGGCTGCACCCCATGCTCATCGCCTCCCATCGCCCCGAGCATCTGGCCGGCCTGCGCGCGCAGGTCGAGGCGCAGCGCCCGGTGGCGATCGGCGAAATCGGTCTGGATTTTTTTGTGCGCGAACTCGACCCCGCCACGCAGAAACACTACTACGTCGAACAACTGAAAATCGCCCGCGATTTCGACTTGCCGGTGCTGCTGCACGGTCGCAAATCAAGCGATGTATTACTGAAACACCTGCGCCAGATCAAACCCTCCGGCGGCATCGCTCATGCTTTCAACGGCAGCGCGCAACAGGCGGCAGAATTCATCAAGTTGGGTTTCAAACTCGGCTTTGGCGGCGCCTTCACCTGGCCGCGCGCCGCGCATCTGCGCCGGCTGGCGGCCGAACTGCCGCTCGAATCCATTGTGCTGGAAACCGACAGTCCCGACATGCCGCCGGTGTGGATCGGTTCAGGCCGCAACGCGCCGGGTGAACTGCCCCGTATTGCAATGGAACTGGCAGAGCTGCGCGGCATGACGCTGGAAGCCGTCGCCGCAGCGACCACCCGCAACGCCCGCGCGGTACTCAAACTGGATGAGTTTGAGGGGCTTATAACCAGCGCCTGACGCGCTTTTTATAGTCCCGGTAAGCGTCACCGAATTTCGCTTCAAGATGGGCTTCTTCGTGCCGGATCACGCCAAAACGGAGCATGAGCCAGATCAAGGGAGCGAACAGCAGCGGCCACAGCGTGTTCAACAACAGCGCAACGCCAATCAGAATGAACCAGTCACCAAGATAAATCGGATTGCGGCTGAAGCTAAACGGGCCGCCGGTGCAAAGCTCGGACGCGCCCGCGTAGGGATTAACCGTGGTGTGATGACGATGGAACGTCCACAGCGTCCAGCCAAACAGCAGCAAACCCACTGCCAGCCATATCCAGCCCAAGGGACGCGACGCGGTTCCGCCATCGAACGCCAGCGGCAGCACATGGCGATCCAGCCACCAGCCACCGAAAATCGCGGCGGCATAAGGCGCGGGCGGCAAGATCAGCGTGCGCGGGCGCTGCAATTCACTTTTCATTTTCAGGCCTTTCAAGGTGTGTCCAATTCTGTTGCCCGATCGAACGGCGATTCAACTGACCGGAGAAAAAGCATCAGCATGGCGTCGCATCGAGCTTTTGGCATTCTCCCGGCGCAGCTTCACCCTGCGTCAGGGTATCCAGTGTGCGTCCCAGTGCGGTGGGGGACGTCCAGCCCGTGTGTTCAAGGGTGTCGAACGGCGACACGCCCACCAGCAGGTTCTGGACCGCCGAGGCGCAAAACAGCGGCGGCGTGAATCCGCTGGCGCGAATGCGCTGCTCGATCCGGGTGAAAGCCTCGGGCTGCAAACGAAACCGGTACAGGCGGATGTTCGGTCCATCAAGGGTTTGATAGCGCGCGTAGTCCGCCAGCGTCGGCCCTTGCCAGGACGTGTCCTCGCCGCGCACCCCCACATAGCTGCCCGCCGGATCAATCAGCAGGCTGCCTGCAAACAGGCCAGCATGGTTGCCGCCGAAGGCATTGTCGTTGATCACGACCACGACTTCGTCGGACGCCGGTTCAGCCAGCTTGACGGCCACTGTGGGCGGGGGTTCGCTATTCCAGTTAGGGACTTCAGCAGCGCGCGACGGTGCAACCACCAGCAGGACGAGCAGCCACAAAACGAATTTCATAGGAATGAAAGAATGCGGCAAAGGATCGCGCATGCTGCGCGCGCCCAGCGCGCTCAACGTAAATCGGATTGTGACACCGCCCGCAAAAACTCATTACGCTGCTGATCGCTGCTGCGAAAGCAACCGGTAAAGGCCTGGGTCACCACCCGTTCGTCGCCACGCCGATCCTCGCCCAACAGCAGGCACAGCTGCTCGGCCTCGACGATGCACGCTGCGCCCTGTGCAAAACCGTGCGTCACCAGGGCTTCGGCGATGTCGCGCGTCATCCATTCCTGATAGGTAAAACGGTGGCCGATGGCATCGACCATGCGCGCAATGCGGCCGAATCCATGCAGCCGCCCGCCCGGAATGTAGGCAACGTGCGCGACCCCACGAAACGGTACCAGGTGATGCGGGCAGACGCCATGAATGGCGATCCCGCGCACCACCACCATATCGTCGCGGTCGTCGGCGAATCCTTCGCCCAGCGCGTCGGCCGGATGCATGGCATAGCCGCCGAGCAGGCGCTTTTGCCACAGCTCACGCACCCGCAACGCAGTGCGCCCGGTATGCACCGAGTCTGGCGCCACACCGCAGGCGACGAGCATGTCGTTGACTGCCTGCTCGAACGCCGCCGGGTTGAACGGCCCGACCTGCGGAATGCCGAGGCTGCCCGACGGGTGCGGGGTGTGGCCCTCGTGATCGCAGACGTCAGTCATTGTTCAGGGTCGATTTTAGAAACTCGAGCGTGCGTGTCCACGAATCGGTGTCGGCCGCGTTGTCGTATTTCAGCGGCAAGCCAAACTGCGCGGCATAGCTGTCGGCTTCACGGTTGGTAAAGGTGTGCTTCACGCCCGGGTAGGCCACGAACATGTAGTCGGCCTTGGCATTGGCCATTTCGGCCTTGAACGCCTCGACCTGTTCCGGCGGCACCACCGGGTCGGCCTCGCCGTGGAACACCCGCAGCTTGGTCTTGATGCCACCGGCTTTGACCGCGACATCCGTTGCCAGCACGCCGTGATAGCTGACCGCCGATTTCAGTGGCTCGCCCGCGCGCGCCATGTTGAGCACCACCCCGCCGCCGAAGCAGTAGCCCAGTGCAGCCAGCTCGCCCTTCTTCACGTTCGGCTGTTTGTCGAGAAAATGCTCGGCCGCCTGAAAGCGGCTCAGGGCCAGCGGCGGATTCTTGTTCACGCTGCCGGCCAGTTTGCCCGCATCGGCCGGGTTGTCGGCAGTCTGGCCCTTGCCATACATATCGACCACCAGCGCGACATAGCCTTCGCTTGCCAGCATGCGCGCCCGTTTCCGCGCATAGTCGTTGACCCCCCACCATTCCGGAACGACCAGCACCCCGGCGCGTTTGCCTTTGACCGCATCGTCATACGCCAGAAAACCTTGCATCACCGTATCGCCCGCGGGGTAGCTGACATCCTTGCCAACCACGGCGGCGAAGCTGGATGAGGTGACCAGCAACAAAGAAAGGGTAAGCGTGCGTTTCATGGGTATCTCCAAGGGTTGATTTAAAAGCATACCGCGCACCGTACGGCAATAACAACCGGCACGGCGTTAAACTTGCGGGCTTTCTGCACTCGCTTGCCCGCCATGACCGAACCCATCCGCCTTGCCAAACGCATCGCCGAACTGCGCACCTGCTCGCGCCGCGAAGCCGAGCAACTCATCGCCGGCGGCTGGGTGCGGGTAAACGGTGTTGTGGTTGAAGAACCGCAGGCGCGCGTCGCCGGCGAACGCATCGAGATCGACCCCAAGGCCGACATCAGCCAGGCCGAACCCGTCACGCTGCTGCTGCACAAACCGCCCGGCTATCACGCCATTCAGGGTGATCGACCGGCGGCACAATTACTCGTCGCGGCGAATCGCTGGGCGGAAGATGAGTCGGGCATCTCGCCGTTGAAGAAACACTTTACCCAGCTGACGGCCTGCGTGCCACTCGAGCTCGATGCCAGCGGCCTCGTTGTCTTCACTCAGGACTGGCACGTCTCGCGCAAGCTCAGCGAAGATGCCGCCATGATCGAACACGAAATGATCGTCGAAGTGACCGGAGACATGATCCCGCATGCACTCAAACGGATGAATCAAGGCATCCCCTACAACGGTCGCACGCCGACGGCGATCAAGGTCAGCTGGCAAAATGAAACCCGTCTGCGTGTGGCGCTCAAAGGTGCGCAGATCGGACAAATTGCCCATCTGTGCGAAGCCGTCGGTTTGCAGATGGTGTCGATGAAACGCATCCGCCTGGGCGGGGTATCACTGGGCAAAGTGCCGTCCGGGCAATGGCGCTATTTACGGATGGACGAACGCTTCTAAGGCGGTTCAGGCTGCGGCAAGCATCTGTTTGCGGTAGCGATTGAGGTCGCGCACGTTTTCGAAAGTCAGTCCCAGCAAGCTCGAAAGATTGCGCAGAATGCCGCCCACCACCTTGTTTTCCCAGGTTTCGTCAAAGCGGATCTGCTCGTCGAGCCAGTGCTCCAGCCATTGCGGATTGGGCAGGCGCGACTGGATCGTGTCGAGCGGAAACAGCGCTACGTTGACGTGCAGATTGGTGGGATGCAGCGCCTTGTCGGAGCGGCTGCTCGACGCCATCAAAAAACCAATCTTGGCAAAGGCGGCGGCCACACTCGGGCCGCCCTGTTTCAGCGCGCGCTTCATGTATTGAAGATACGCACCGCCATGGCGGCCTTCGTCGCGCGAAATGGTTTCGTAGATGTGCTTGATGACCGGCTCGGTGTGCCATTCCGACGCGCACTTGTACCACTGGGTGAGCCGCACCTCGCCGCAAAAATGCAGCATCAGGGTTTCCATCGGTGGTGCCGGATCGAACGGAAAGCGAATGGCGTGCAGCTCCTCTTCGGTGGGGACGAAGTCGGGCCTGAAGCGGCGCAGGTATTCCATCAGCACCAGCGCATGCTTCTGTTCCTCGTAAAACCAGATCGACATGAAAGCGGAAAAATCGCTGTCATGCACAAAGTCGCGCAGGAACATTTCGGTGGCCGGCAACGCGGCCCACTCGGTGATGGCATTGAGCTTGATCGTCAGTGCCTGCTCATCGGACAGTTTGCTGGCATCGAAACTGTCCCACGGAATATCGGTTTCCATATTCCAGCGGGCGCGCTCGAGTGATTTGAACAGGTCGATATAAAGCATGTCGGTAAAACACAGATTGAACGGGGTTAATAAAGATACGGTGTATCGGGCCTGACTGGATGCAGGGCAGCCCGCTCCGGATAACATCAGGATTCGAGGGTATTGGCCGCCTGGTCGGACACACTCGGGCAGTCGGCCAGTTCGTCCTTGGCCAGGATCAGCGACTGTGCCAGACGCATGCCGCTTTCCCAGGCGCGTTCGACGCCCGCGCCGGCAATGCCGTCACCAATCAGGGCGACGCGATTTTCACGGTCCCCCAGCCAGAATCCGCCGATCGAAGTTTCCGGCTGCGCGTAACGCCACAGATGGGATGCCTCGACGTCCACCGGCCATGGCAAGCCCAACAGGCCCATCAAGGCCGAGGCGGCGCGGGTGCTGGCTTCCATTGCCGAGGCTTCGAGGTAGGTCTCGGCAAACTCATGGCTGCTGTGCACTGCCCACAAGCCCGCGCCACCGCTTGGCTGACGCACTGCCAGATCAATCAGATGGTCGTCGAACTTGATGACATCGGCTGCAGGCCCGCCTTCCCAGCGCATCAGGAAGGACCAGATCGGGCGATAGCGCACTTCACCGAGACGTTCATGCAAGCGCGGCAAGGCTTCAAGCAGGGGAATCGCCTGCGGCACCGGCACGCTGCAAATGACGCAGTCGTAATCGCCCATGGTCTGTCCGTTTTCAAGAATGATCGTGCGTGGCCGGATCGTCGTGACGCGTGATGCAGTATGCAGGCGCGCATTGCCCAGCAACTGGCGCACGATCTGCGAAGGCTCGATCAGCGGCGTGTGATGGTTTTGCAATTGCACCTTCGCCCACGATTTATTGGCGCGCCCATGCAGGACATCGCCGCGTACCGGCGTGAGCCATCCCTGGCGCACCCAGTCACGCAACTGGCTGCGAAACGGGTCGCGCTTGGCCGAAATGAAGGGCGATCCCATCGTGGCCCAGCCCTGTTCCAGACGCCGGGTCGACAGGCGTCCGCCTGCCCCGCGAGCCTTGTCAAATACGTCCACTTCCCAGCCTGCCGCTGCGAGAGTGCCCGCGCAGCTGGCTCCGGCTATTCCTGCGCCAACAATGCCTGCCCGGAGTCGTGCCATTTATGTCTATCCTTGTTGATGGCCACGGAGTGGCCTGATGAATGAGGGGTCAAACGAACTTTATCAGCAAATCATTACGTACAAATTCAGGGTCAGAAGATGCTTTTATCCCCTACTGTTTATCAGAGTGGACCGAGTCGCATCGCGACATGTGGAATCCCGGCTTCCTCGTATGCCTCACCCTCGGCGACAAATCCTGCATCCGCATAGAATCCGGCAGCGTGGATTTGCGCGCTGAGCTGAAGTGCGGTGTGCCCATGCGCCTGCGCTGCCCGGATCGCCGCCGCCAGCAAGGCGCGCCCCACCCCGCGCCCGCGCCAGGCCGGCAATACCGCCATCCGGCCGACATGGCCATCAGGCAAGAGCCGGGCGCAACCGATGGGCGAACCGCCAGCTTCCGTGGCCAGAAGATGCAAGGCGGCGGCGTCATGTTCATCCCACTCCAGCGCCTCGGGCACGCCCTGCTCGTCGATGAACACCGCGCGCCGGATGGCACTCAGCTGCGCAGCGTCGTGCGCCCAGTCCGTTTCGCGAATCAAGAAATCTGCCATGGTCAGATCGCGGCGAGCACAAACCGCCGCGCGGCACGATGGCCGCGCGCAGCCTGCACGCCGCGCAGTGCCCACAGGCCGCCGACGAAATAGCAGCCGGTGATCAGCAAGGCCTGACGGTGGTTGCCTGCGGTCATCCAGCTGGCCGCACCGTACGTCAGCGGCCCGAGTATCGAGGCGAGCTTGACCGCCAGCCCCCACAAACCGAAAAATTCGGCCTGCTGCGCCGGCGGCGCCAGCAAGCCCACCATCGCACGTCCCGCCGACTGCGACGCGCCCATGCACAGTCCGGCCAGATTGGCGGCCACCCAGAACATGCGTTCGTCGGGCGCTGCCCAGGCCAGCAGGATCATCACGATCCAGCCTGCCAGTGTCAGCGCGATCGCCCGCACATGGCCGATACGATCCTGCACATGACCAAAAATGAAGGCGCCAAGCGCTGCCGTGAGGTTGACCACCAGCACCAGCAGGATGGTTTGCTGGGTCGTGAAATGAAACACTTGGCTGGCATAGATTGCCGCCAGTGTGATCACCGCCTGAATCCCCGCCTGATACAACACGGTGCAAAGCAGAAAACGCTTGAGGTCGGGAAGCTGTTCGAGATGGCCCAGCGTATACCGCACCTGCATCCAGGCGCTGCGGGCAGGTCGATCCGGCTGCGGCGTGGCGCGCTCGCGCAGCATCAGCAGGGTGGGCAGGCTTGCCAGCATGAAAATCACCGCCGTGATGAGCATGACAACGGGAACAAAATCGGATGCTCCCTGACCTTGCGCCTGTGCATGGGTGATGTAGGCCAGGCTCACGCCCAGCGAGGCCAGACCACCGACATAGCCCAGCGACCAGCCCCACCCGGACACCCGCCCGAGCGCACGCGGCCGTGCAAGCTCGGGCAAAAATGCCGCGATCAGGTTTTCGCCCGTGCCGAAAAAATAGTTGGAGATCACCAGCGCAGCGATCGCCAGCACCAGCGCGCCGGGCGCGGCAAAGTACAGCAGCGCAGTAAAGCCGACACAGCCCAGCGTGGTCAGCCACAACAGCTTTTTCTTGCTGGCGTGGGCGTCGGCATGCGCGCCGATCAGCGGCGCGGTCAACATCACCAGCGCATAGGACAGCGACAAGGCCAGCGTCCAGGCAAACGTCGCCCACGGGGCGTTGCCTGCCACGGCCGCGACGAAATAGGCGCTGAATACCGCGGTGATGACCACCGTCGTGTAGCCCGAATTGGCAAAGTCGAACATCGCCCAGGCCCACACTTCGCGGCGACGCACGCCAGGTTGAAGCAAATCGTTCATATCGAAATGGGCATCGTGCAGGTTGTCAAAAAAAATGCTGTGCGGCGGCGGCACGCACAAACCGCGGGTGTGTCCTTATACCGGCCGCCAGCTGTCGTGTCAGTACGGATCCATGGCGCAGCCGGCAAACCGCCTGGATGGCGGATAAAATCACGCCATGCGCCAGGCACATGGCGTGGCCCGAATACATCCCGATAATAAATCCACCCAGATGATCCTGCTTGCCTCCCGACTTCTCGCCTGCATGCTTGCAGGCTTCAGCCTTGCCGTCCCTGCTAATGATCTGCCGCCGCTTTCGCACCAGGTAACCGGAGGCGACAGCGAATACATTGTTCAACCGGGCGATTTCATGATCGCCATCGGTGCCCGTTTTGGTCTCCCGCCCCCTCTTCTGGCGCAGGACAACGCGGTTCCTTACGCAGCGCTCATCCATCCCGGCCAGCGTTTTCGCATCCACAACCCCCATATCGTTCCGGCGACGCTCGACGACGGCATTCTCATCAACATTCCGCAACGCATGCTGTTCCACTTCAGTCAGGGTCGCCTGCTGGACGCTTACCCCGTCGGCCTCGGCAAGCCCGCCACGCCCACGCCAAGAGGCGAGTTCGAGATCGTTTCGCGGGTAAAGAACAAGACCTGGGTGGTGCCCACCTCTATCCAGGAGGAAATGCGCCGCGAGGGGAAAGTCGTGCGGCTGGAGGTGCCACCCGGCCCTGACAATCCCCTCGGCACGCACTGGCTCGGGTTGAGTGTGTGGGGTTACGGCATCCACGGCACCATCGCGCCATCGAGCGTGTACCAGTTCCGCAGCCATGGCTGCATCCGCCTGCATCCAGACGATATCGCCGAACTTTTTGAGCGAACCCCGGTCGGACAAACCGGTCAGCTTGTTTACCAGCCGGTTTTGCTGGCGGTCACTGAAGACGGGCGCATCCTGCTCGAAGTTCATCCGGATATCTACAACAAAGGCGTTGATCCGGCGTCGATTGTTCGTGAGATGGCTGAAGCCCATGGCTTGAGCCAAGCCATCGACTGGCCCCGGGCAAATGAGGTGATCGCAGCGCAGGATGGCCTTGCCCGTGACGTGAGCCGCCTGCCAAGCAATGGAGCGAAAGGAACACCGTGAAACATCCCCTCAATCGCCGCAGCTTTCTCAAACTGGGCCTGCTTGCCGCTGCCCTGCCGTTGCCGGCATTCGCCAGCCGGGGACGGCTCATGCCCGAGCGCCGGCTGAGTTTCAACAACCTGCATACCGGCGAGAAGCTCGACCTGCCTTACTGGATCGAAGGCGATTACGTGGCGGAATCCCTTGCCGAGATCAACCGCGTCCTGCGTGACCACCGCACCGATCAGGTCGCCGCCATCGATACCGACCTGCTTGATCTGCTGCATCGCGTTCAGTCCACGCTCGGCACGTCGCAGCCTTTCCAGGTCATTTCCGGCTACCGTTCACCGGCCAGCAACCAGATGCTGGCCGGCCACTCTTCCGGGGTCGCCAAGGGCAGCCTGCACATGCAGGGCAAGGCCATCGACATCCGCCTGCCCGGCGTAGCGCTGGCCGACCTGCGCCGAACCGGGCTCATGCTGAAAGGCGGCGGGGTTGGCTACTACCCGAATTCCGACTTTGTGCATCTGGATGTGGGGCGCGTGCGAACCTGGGGCGCCTGATGAATCTGCCCGCCGGCAAACCGGCTATATTGAGTCAGGCAGCTCATTCAGACGCGGCACATTTCGACTGCGGGCGAGGCCACCTCGCCGGGCTCCTTGATCTTTGACGATGGAGGATGAAAACATGACCAACCCGACCCACGCACCTGTTGACCCACACAATGCTCCCGACATTTCCTGGCGGGGCGTTTTCAGCCTGGAACAGCGCGAGGCGATGATTCGCGATGCGGCCTACTACCATTTCGCAAAGCGGGGGTATGCCCACGGGCATGCTCTGGAAGACTGGCTTGCCGCCGAAGCCGAGATTGAGCGTATCGCGTCCGCTTCGCAGGAGCTCCCGCCGGATACCCTCATTCAGCAGAGCAGCGCCCACGGCGCCCGCATGGACGACGAACTGAAGCGGGCCATCCGGCAGCATCCGCAAAACGCCATTCCGCAGATTGAAAGCATTGAACCCGAAAAGGCACCCTTCAGGGAGTAGGCCCGGTCTGATTTCTGTCCGTCATGCAGCGTGGACGGCGCCCGCAGGGTGCGCCGCCTGGCAGCCCGCCCTATGCGGCCATTGCACTTGAAAATGTCCGGAATCGCGAAACACCATGACACCCAAACCCAGCTTTGACCCGGCCCTCATCCTGCCCGACTATCGCGGCGGCAGTCTGGTCAACCTCATGAGTTCCATTACCACTGCCCTTGGTGGAAGCAGTCCCTATGCACCCTTGACGGCGCTGCCGCCCGAAGCGCTGGCCGACGCGCGGCATCTGGTGTTGCTGGTCGTCGACGGGCTGGGCCACGACTATTTGATCAACCACGACAGCGTCTTGCGCCAGCATCTGCACAGCCCGCTCACTTCGGTCTTTCCCTCCACCACGGCAAGCGCCATCCCCACCTTCCTCACCGGCCTCGCCCCGCAGCAGCACGGGCTGACCGGCTGGCACATGTACTTCCGCGAAATCGGCGCCATCGCCGCGCCACTGCCCTTTCGCCTGCGCACCGGGCGCCGCAGCCTGCACCATGCCGGCGTCACCCCGACAACGCTGTTCGGCGTCACCCCGCTGTACGACCGCCTGCCCCTGCCCTGTCACGTCGTCAGCCCGCAGCACATCATTCATTCGGATTTCAACGCTGCGCTTTCGGGCAAGGCAACGCGACACGGCTACGCAAGCCTGGACGAGATGTTCGCCCTCATCACCGGACTGTTGCGCAGCGACGCACCGCGCAGCTATATCCATGCCTACTGGCCGCAGCACGACAGCCTGGCACATGAATACGGCATCCAGAGTCCGCAGGTGGCGCAGGCTTTTGCCGCACTCGACGCCGGCTTCGCCCAGCTGGTGAACGTGGCGCGCGCCAGCGGCAGCCGCATCATCGTCACCGCCGACCATGGCTTCATCGACACCTCGGCGGAGGAGACCATCGATCTCGACGACCACCCCAACCTGCGCGAAACCCTGCTGCTGCCGCTGTGCGGCGAACCGCGCATGGCCTACGCTTACGTGCGCGCGGGCCGGGAAGCGCAATTCGAGCAATATATGCGCGAGCAGCTGGCAGACCGGGTCCACTGGTTCAAGAGCGAAACCATCCTGCAGCAGGGCTGGCTGGGGCCGGGCGACGCCCACCCTGCCCTGCACGACCGCATCGGCGACTACGTCCTCATCCCCCGCGGCCACGCCATCCTGCGCGACTGGCTCAAAGGTGAAGAACGCCACACCCACATCGGCGTGCATGGCGGGCTCAGCGCGGCGGAAATGACCGTGCCGCTCGTCGTCGCGCCGCGCCATTTGTAATTCATGCGAGCCTGACTATAGTTGACTAGCTATTTTTGAAGCCTTGTCTCAAATCCAGTCCGACCGAATCGGCCTTTTTCCCCGACCCCATTTGCTGACGTCTGATCGACAAACCGGAACAAGGGGGGCTCCTGGCCAACGTTTCATCCACTCCACTGCGAAAGGAAACTGCCATGAACAACGCACGACATTTCAGCCGGCTTGCTGCCTATAGTCTCGTTGTCGGCTTGAGCGGAACGGCCCCGGCTCTGCTGGCCGACCAAACCAGGCCCCCATGCCAGGACGGTCACGGCATGATGGGCGGCGATGGAATGGGTCCCGGCATGATGGGGGGTTACGGAATGGGCCCCGGCATGATGAGCGGCTATGGCATGGGCCCCGGCATGATGGGCGCTTATTGGGGAAGCGGACTTGACCTGACCGACGATCAGCAGTCCAGGGTCAACAAGATTCAGGATGAAACCCGCAAATCACACTGGGCCATGATGCGCGACATGATGAATCAGCAGGCCAAGCTGTGTGCCCTGTACCAGGCGCCGAAGCGGGACAACGCGGCCATCGCCGCGACCTACAAGGAATTCGGCAAGCTCCAGCAAAAAATGTACGACAGCTCGGTGGAAGCCCAGAAACGCATGGAGGCTATCCTGACCAAGGAGCAGCAGGAAAGACAGCAGACCTATTGGCGGAAGGGTTGGGCCGTACCCAAGACCCAGTGAGGGAGCCGCCGGTCATTGCTCCGCTCGCATGATCACCAAGGGATCTCGCTGCCGTCGTGGCGGAAAAAGCGTCCGTTCATTTCCGGCTTGAAGTTATCCACCAAGGCGCGCATGCCGCGGACGCTCTGTTCGGGGGTGAACGTCGCATCCGGGCCACCCATGCGGGTTTTCACCCATCCAGGATGCAGCAGCAGGACGCCAATGCCCTGAAGGGCGAGCGCATGCGAGAGCCCCTTCATGGCGGCATTCAAAGCCGCCTTGCTGGAGCGATAGGCGTAATTGCCAGGCGCGGCGATCTCGGCGATGGAGCCCATGTGACTGCTGATCGCCACCACCCGTTTTTTCTCGCTGCGGGCCACCTGTCCGATGAAAGCCTCGCTCACCCGCACCGCCCCCAGGGTATTGACGGTGAAGGTGCGCAGCCAGGCGTCATAGTCGATCCCGCCGAAATCCCCCATGAACTTGTCCAGATACACGCCCGCGTTGTTGAGCAGCACGTCGACCCGGGCTTCCTCCAGGTCGAGCTGCAGGGTGCGCAATTGCTCGCTGTCGGTCACGTCGAGCCGATGCACGCTGACCCGCGGATAGCTGTCGGCCAGCGCCTTCAGGTCGTCGGCTTCCTCGGGGCGGCGGCAGCTGGCGAACACCCGCCAGCCGGCCTCGGCATATTGCCGTGCCCACTCCAGCCCGAGGCCGCGGTTGGCGCCGGTGATCATCGCACTGGGTGTTGTTGGCATCGGATGTTCTCCATAGACCATGCATGCCATCTTTTATAGATGACCACCGAAGTCCGGGAAATCATCATGCACAGCTTTTCTTTGCACTGAGCGTCGTCTTTACTGCAGTGGGTATCGGTGATCGATCGTGCAGGGCGACGATCCGCAGGGCGGGCCTATGCGCAAACACGCGCGCCCGCAGGGGGGCGCGATGAGGTCACGAGCACTAACAACGGACGAATGAGCGATCACTGAGCGGAGGCCGCATATGGCTGAAGAAAGGAATCCCACCCCCCACAGCAAAAGACATCCAGGCCCGGCCAAGCCGGTCGTGCTGATGACCGGTGCGAGCGGATTCCTGGGCAAACTGTTGAGCAAGGCGCTGGCGGCGAAGTATGGGGTGGTTGGGCTGGACCGCGAGTCGGGCCTGCTGGCGCACGCGGAATGCGTGCGCTGCGACATCACGTCGGACGACAGTGTTGGCGACGCAATCCGCGAGGTGAAGTCCTGCTACGGCGAACGCATCGCCTCGGTGGTGCATCTGGCCGGCTACTACGATTTCAGCGGCGAGCCCAACCCGCTGTATCAGCAGGTCAACGTCGAAGGAACCCGCCGCCTGCTGCGCGAGCTGCAGACGCTCCAGGTCGAGCAGTTCATCTACGCGTCCACCATGCTGGTCCATGCGGCCACCGAACCCGGAATGCCGATCAATGAAACCTCGCCGCTCGCGCCGCGCTGGGCCTATCCGCAATCCAAGCTGGAGACAGAAAGCGTCATCGCGCATGCACATGGCGCCATTCCCTATGTGCTGCTGCGCATCGCCGGGGTGTACACCGGGGCCGTTCAACCGCCGACGCTGGCGCACCAGATCAGCTGGATTTATGAACGCCAGCTCAAGGGCCGCGTCTTCCCCGGCGAAACCTCGCATGGCCAGTCGTTCGTTCACATCGACGACCTGGTGGATGCCGTGGTGCGCACGATCGATCGACGCGACGGCTTGCCGCCCGACCTCAAGCTGCTGCTGGGCGAGCCGACGGCCGTGAGCTACGCGGCGCTGCAGAACCGGCTCGGCACCCTCATTCACGGCGAGCAATGGGAGACCGAAACCGTACCCAAGTCGCTGGTCAAACTGGGCGCGCGGCTGCAGGGAAAACTGGAAGCGGTGGTGCCGGATGCCATCGACCGCGGCGAGAAGCCCTTCGTCAAACCCTTCATGATCGAGCTTGCCGACGATCACTACGAGATCGACATCTCGCGCGCGCAGGCCCTGCTAGGGTGGGCGCCGCGCCATGCCCTGCGCGAGGAGCTGCCCGCCATCGTTGCGGCGCTGAAGGCGGATCCGCTGGCCTGGTACCGGGCCAACCGGATTCCCGCGCCCGAATGGCTCGAGACGATCACCGAGCATCCGGCCGCAGCGGACGCCCTGCTGGAGAAATACGAGCGCTCGGTGCGCCTGCAGCACAGCCAGAACCTGTGGGCGCATTTCCTCAACCTGGGCCTCGGCCTGTGGCTGATCGCCAGTCCGTCCATCCTCGGCTATCCGGACTGGCCGATGACCCTGAGCGACCTGGCGAGCGGCGTCCTGATCCTGCTCTTCAGCCTGCTGTCGCTGTCGCGTCACATGGCGTGGGCGCGCTTCGCCAATGCGACGGTTGGCCTGTGGCTGCTGTGCGCGCCGCTCGTGTTCTGGGCACCCACCGCCGCCGGCTATCTCAACGGCACCCTGGTTGGCGCGCTGGTGATCGGCTTCTCCCTCCTGGTGCGCCCAACACCAGGCGTCGGGGTGGCGGCGCGCACCACCGGGCCCGATATTCCCCCGGGTTGGCGCTACAGCCCCTCCAGCTGGACGCAGCGGATTCCCATCATTGCGCTGGCCTTTGTCGGTCTCTACATCTCGCGCTACCTCGCGGCCTACCAGCTGGGCCACACTCCGGGTGCCTGGGACCCCTTCTTCGGCGACGGCACCGAACGCATCATCACCTCCGACGTGTCGAAAGCGTGGCCGGTGCCCGACGCCGGACTCGGCGCGCTGACCTACATGCTGGAAATCCTCACCGGCATCGTCGGCGGCCGCGCGCGCTGGCGCACCATGCCGTGGCTGGTGGTGCTGTTCGGCGTGATGATCGTTCCGCTCGGCGCGGTGAGCCTCTTCTTCATCATCATCCAGCCCATCGTGATCGGCACCTGGTGCAGCCTGTGCCTGCTCGCCGCGGCGGCGATGCTGCTGCAGATTCCCTATTCCATCGACGAACTGGTGGCGAGCGGCCAGTTCCTGCTCGACCGGCGGCGCCGCGGCAAATCGGTCCTGCTCGCCTTCCTGCGCGGCGACACCATGGAAGGCGGCAAGCGCACGCCGCCGGACGATTTCGAGCGGCCGGCGATGGCAGTGGTGAAAGACATGCTGGGCGGCGGCGTCAACGTACCGTGGACGCTTGCCGCAAGCGCGGCCCTGGGCATCGGGCTGATGTGCACCCGACTGATCTTCGGCACCGATGGCGCGCAGGCCGACAGCGACCACCTCCTCGGCGCGCTGATCGTCACCGTGTCGATCACCGCGATGGCGGAAGCGGCACGTCCCGCCCGCTTCATCAACGTCCTGCTTGCCGTCGCCCTGATGTTCGCTCCCTTCATGTTCGACGGCGGCAGTGGGATGGCCGACCTGGCCGGCGTGGCGGCGGGGATCCTGCTGGTCGCACTGAGCGTGCCGCGTGGCCGGATCGACAACCCCTACGGAGGCTGGAGCAAATATCTGGTGTGATGGCCGGCTCCAGCCACAATCCCGTGCTTCCCGGAGGTCATTGACGTGCGAGCTTCCCGT
This sequence comes from Gammaproteobacteria bacterium, assembly GCA_018831045.1. GTDB lineage: Bacteria > Pseudomonadota > Gammaproteobacteria > Burkholderiales > Thiobacillaceae > Thiobacillus. Next base: position 18,164 of record JAHJRA010000003.1, read on the forward strand.
GACGACACGCCAGAACGCATTGAGAAGCCCGGCTCCCGGCGCGCCGCGCAGCAACCGGCTGCGCCATCGGGCAAGCTTGGCGAGTACGCCGCCAAGCGGGTCTTTGCCGCCACCCCGGAACCCTCGCCCGCCGCACTCGAAACGCGAACCGGGCCGCTGCTCTTTGTGGTGCAGCAGCACGCGGCCCGGCAACTGCATTACGACCTCCGCCTCGAACTCGATGGTGTGCTCAAATCGTGGGCCGTTCCCAAGGGGCCTTCGCTCGATCCCGAGGTGAAACGGCTGGCGGTGCAGACCGAGGATCATCCCTTCGACTACGCCTCGTTCGAGGGCGTGATTCCGCCGAAACAATACGGCGCCGGCGAAGTCATCGTGTGGGATTGCGGCATCTATGCACCGGACCAGGATCATGGCGCATGGCTCGGTGACCGCACCGAAGCCGAGCAGCAGGTGCGGACCGCTTTGGAGCAGGGCAAGCTCAGCCTGTTTCTGCGCGGCGAAAAGCTGAAGGGCTCGTTCGCGCTGGTACGCAGCGCCGAGCCGAAGAACTGGCTCCTGATCAAGCACCGGGATTCGTTTGCCACGCAGCGGGACGTGGCTGAACAAGACCATTCCGTCGTGTCCGGGTTGACCGCCGCGGACCTGAAACGGCTGCCCGCGCCGCAGCAACTGCCTGCCGCGCGGCTCGGCCCGGCCGGCCGCCCCGAGGCAATGCCGATGAAGCTCTCGCCCATGCTGGCCGAACTGGGCGAAGTGCCTTTCACCCATCCGGACTGGTTGTTCGAGCCCAAGCTCGACGGCTACCGGGTGCTGGCCTTCGTGCACAACGGCGCGGTTAAACTGCGCTCGCGCCGCGGCCTCGATCTGACGCCGGTTTTCCCGCACATCGCCGCCGAACTCGCCCTACAAGCGGCCAGCGGAATGATCCTCGACGGCGAAGTGCTGGCGCTTGACGCGTCTGGCAGGCCCTCCTTCAACGCGCTGCAGAATCGCGCCCGGCTGAAGGCGCCGCGCGAGATCGCCGCCGCCGAACACGACGCGCCGACGAGCCTGTACTGCTTCGACCTGCTGCACTGCGCCGGACTCGACTTGCGTCAGGCGCCCTACAGTGATCGCCACCGCTACCTTGCCCAATGCCTGCTGCCCACTGCCCATGTACGCCTTGTGCATGCATCCGCCGACGGCGTTGCCCTCTATGCGGCAGCGCTCGCCCAGGGCTTCGAGGGCGTCATGGCCAAACGCCGCGACAGCCGCTACGAAGCCGGCCGGCGTTCCGCCGCCTGGCTGAAAATCAAGCTCACACACAGCGCTGAATTCGTGATCGGCGGCTATACCCGGGGCAAGGGCGCACGCGCGACCCTCGGCGCCCTCCTGCTCGGCTACTGGGATCACCGCCAGCTGCGTTACGCCGGGCTCGTCGGCAGCGGATTCGACGACGCGATGCTCGTCCAGCTTAAACAACGCTTCGCGCCGCTTGAGATCGAGCGCCAGCCCTTCGCCGAACCGCCGCCGCTACGCCGTGCCATCGTCTGGCTGCGTCCCGAGGCCGTGGCTGAAGTGAAGTTCGCCGAGTGGACTCCGGACGGCTACCTGCGCGCGCCGGTGTTCCTGCGGCTGCGCGAGGATGTCGATCCGAAATCGGTGCGGCGCAGCGATCCGCAGCACGCCGTTCACACAAGCGCGCCCCCGGCCGACACCACAGTGGATGAAGTCCTGCGACAGCTCGACGACCCACGGCAGGCATTCACCTTGGCGGTCGGCGCGCACCGCATCCGCCTGACCCACCTTGATCGCGTCTACTGGCCCGCCGACAAGGCGCTCAAGCAGCCGGCGCTCACCAAGCGCGACCTGCTACGCTACCTGGCGCAGGTTTCGCCGTATTTTCTGCCGCACCTCGCTGACCGCCCGCTGACCATGGTCCGCATGCCCGAGGGCATCGGCGGCGAGCGCTTCTTCCAGAAACACTGGGAGCCGCCGCTGCCGGAATTCGCCGAGTCCGTCACGGTCTTTTCCGAGAGCCGCGACGAGCGCCACGACTACCTGCTGTGCAACAACCTGCCGACCCTGCTGTGGCTGGGGCAGTCGGGCACGCTCGAATTCCACGTCTGGCATTCACGCGCGCGGGCCGGCGCGGATGCACCGGAACTCGGCACCGACTATTCCAGTTCGACCGCTGCGCTCGAGCGCTCGTTGCTGAACTATCCGGACTATCTGGTGTTCGACCTCGACCCGTACATCTACTCAGGCCGGGAAACCGCCGGCGCCGAGCCCGAGTACAGCGTCGCCGCGTTCGACACGTGTAAGGAAACGGCCTTCCGGCTGCGTGAAGTGCTGCAGGCGATGGGGCTCGTGCCGCTGGTGAAGACCTCCGGCAAGACCGGCCTGCATATCTACGTGCCGATTGAGCGCACGCTCGACTTCGCCGCGGTGCGCGAGGTCGCTGGCCTGGTCGGCCGCCACCTGCTGCGGCAGCACCCCAAACTCATCACCATGGAATGGAGCATCGCCAAGCGAAGCGGCAGGATTTTCTTTGACTACACTATGAATACGCGCGGCAAGACGCTCGCCGCCGCCTATTCGCCCAGAGGCCTGCCCGGCGCGCCGATCTCGATGCCGCTCACCTGGGAGGAACTTGAGACCGCGCAGCCGCTCAATTTCAGTCTCGCCCATGCTGCAGTGCGCCTGGCACAAGCCGGCGACCCCTGGCGCGACGCCCTCACCCACAAGCAAAGCCTGGAGCGGACCCTGGCGCAGACGAAGGCATAGGAAAACGGGTTTTCGTCATTGCCGGAAGTGAAGCGACGCGGCGATCCAGAAAGGTCGCTGAATCAAAAGCATGGATTGCTGCGCGAGTTTATGCCCTCTGGGTGCTCGCAACGACAGACCAAGGAGACCCAACATGGCAGCACGATCAATCAGCTCATTGACAGTTTCGTTCGGCCTGGTGGCGATTCCGGTCAAGCTTTATACCGCCACGGCCAGCAAGAGCTTTTCCTTCAATCTGCTGCACAAGGGCTGTGGCTCGCGCCTCAAGCAGCAGTATGTCTGCGCGAAAGAGGACATCGTGGTTCCCAAGGAAGACATGGTAAAGGGCTACGAATTCGCCAAGGACCAGTACGTGGTGTTTTCGCCCGACGAGATCAAGGCGCTGGAAGAAGCCGGCTCGCACGCGGTGGAAATCACCGAGTTCGTGCCGATCGAATCGGTTGATCCGATCTTCTTCGACAAGGCCTACTACCTTGCGCCCGACAAGGGTGGCGCCAAGCCTTACGCGCTGTTCGCGCAGGCGCTGCGCGACACCGATCGCTGCGCGCTGGGCCGCTGGGACAGCCACGGCAAGCAGCACGTCGTGATGCTGCGCCCCTTCGAAGAAGGGCTGGTGATGCAGCAGCTGCTGTATGCCGCCGAAGTGCGGGCGATCGACGAACTCGAGATTCCCAAGGTCGAAGTGAAGGAGGCCGAACTCAAGCTCGCCCACCAGCTGATCGAGCAGCAGAGTGCGAAGGCCTTCGATCCCGCGGCCTACACCGACGCGGTGCGCGAACGGATCGAGGCCGCGGTCGAGAAAAAGGTGGAAGGCCAGGAAATAGCCGTGCCCGAAGAAGCGGCCGCAGGCGGCGCGCAGATCATCGATCTGATGGAAGCGCTGCGCCAGAGCCTCGGCAAGAAGGGGGACGCGCCCGCCGAAGCGGCCAAGGCCCCCCGCAAGCCGCCCAAGCGGGTCTCCACGGCTCAACCGGCCGGCCGCGCCGCCGCGAAGAAATAGCCTGGGTTTGCCCATGCACCAATACGGTGTGCGCATGGTCGAGAAGCTGCTGCAGCTGCCGCGCAGCACGATCCGTGGCCTGATCCAGGCCGGCTTCGTCACGCCGGCGCGCGGCCCGCGCGGCGCCTTCCTGTTCTCGTTCCAGGACCTGATCGTGCTGCGTACTGCCTGGGCGCTGACCCGGGCGGACCTGGCGCCACGCCGCATCATCCACTCGCTGAAGCAGTTGCGCAGCCAGCTGCCGGACAACGTGCCGTTGTCCGGCTTGCGGATCGGCGCAGTCGGCGACCGCGTCGTGGTGCAGGAAGGCGACGCGCGCTGGCAGGCCGATTCCGGGCAGTATCTACTGGCGTTCGAAGTCGGGATGTCCGACGGCATCCTCAGCCTGATCGACCGCAGGGAATCTGAAAAAGCCATGGCCGAAGACTGGTTCAGCCGTGGCGCGGTACTCGAAGCGCTGGATGTGGAGGCAGCGCAAGACGCATACGGGCAGGCGCTTGCGGCGGATCCGGCGCATGCCGGCGCCGCCACCAACCTCGGTCGCCTGCTCCACCAGGGCGGCCTCCCCCACGAAGCCGAACGCGTCTATCGCGCGGGTTTGAGCGCAGGCGGCAGCGACGCCCTGCTGCACTACAACCTCGGCGTGCTGCTGGAAGACACAGAGCGCATCGACGAGGCCGTGCAGGCCTACGAGCGCGCGCTTTGCGACGACGCCGGCCTGGCCGATTGCCACTACAACCTCGCCCGTCTGTATCAGGCACAAGGCCGGCAAAAAGACGCGCTGCGCCACCTGGCAAGCTATCGCCGGCTGAGCGGGGCTTGAGACCTAGGCGGCTAATTCAAGAAACCGCTGCGCCAGCTGCGGCCCCCTGCCCGCATCCTCGTGTTTGAAGAACACGAACGCGTCCTGCCAGTCCTGCTGCCGCAGCTGCTCCACCCACGCCCGCAGCTCCGCCTCGCCGTAATCGGGCCGCCGCAAACGCAGATAGCCCCAGTCCGCGGTCGCCACGACTGGCACCTCGAGATCGCCCTCGGCCTCGGCGATGCACAGCGCCGCCTGATGCGCGCGCAACAACCCGAATACTTCGTCGTCGAACCACGAGGGATGGCGAAACTCGAATGCAGCGCGATGCGGCGGCAGCAGCGCCAGAAACGCGTCCAGCCGCGCCACATCCTTCTTCAGGTTCGACGGCAGCTGGAACAGCAGTGCCCCCAGCTGCTTTCCCAGCGTATCGGCGACGTCGAGCAGATAGCCTACGTCCTCGTCTGCGTCCACCAGACGATGCTGGTGGGTGATTCGCTGCGACGCCTTGAGCACGAACCTGAAATCGGCCGGCACTTCGCCCGCCCATGTCTGCAGCAGCGCCGCGGTGGGCATGCGATAAAAGGTGTTGTTGATTTCGACGCTGCGGAAATGCTCGCCGTAATAGTGCAGCATCCGCTTCGCGGGCAGATCCTGCGGATAGAAACTGCCCTTCCATTCCTTGTAGGCATAGCCGCTGGTGCCGACGTAAAGGTTCATGGTCTGCTCATCGTGACAGCATGCCGCGGCGCCGTGATTCAGGAAGCCAGGCGCACGTGCCGTGCGTAGGGATGGTTCACCAGGGCGAGCACCTGCTGCACGATGGCCTGGCGGGAGGTCCCGTAGCGCTCGAGCAGCGCGTGCGGCGGACCGGAACGGGGCTCGCTGCCGACCGCCAGGAAGCGCAGCGGAACCGGCCAGTCGTGCGCACGTGCCACGGCATCGCCGAGGCCGCCGGCAGCCCAGTGGTCCTCCACCATCACCAGTCCGCCCCGGACTTCCCTGGCCGCCGTGACCAGGGTGGCCACATCCAGCGGCCTGACCGAGTAGGCGTCGATCACGCGCACGGAAATGCCCTGCTGCTTCAGGATTGCGTGGGCGGCGAGCGCTTCATGCACCGTCACGCCGGCCGCTACCACCGTGCACTGGTCGTTGGCTGTGGCGCGCAGCACCTTGCTGCCGCCCACCGCAAAGTTTTCCTCATTGGCGTAGATGACCGGCGTCTTGCCGCGGGTGGTACGCAGATAAACGATGCCCTCGATATGCGCCGCCTGCTCGGTCAGGCGCTCGGCACTCACCGCATCACAGGGATACAGCACCGTGCTGTGCGCCAGCGCGCGGAACATGGCCAGGTCTTCCAGCCCCATCTGCGAAGGGCCGTCTTCGCCGATCGACACGCCGGCATGGCTGCCGCAGAACACCAGGTGGCGCGGCTGGCTGTGGCCGGCCATGCGGATGAAGTCGTACGCGCGCGTGAGGAAGCAGGCGAACGTGGTGACAAACGGGATTTTCCCGCAGGCGGCCAGGCCAAGGGCGGCGCCCGCCATGTTCTGCTCCGCGATGTAGGACTCGAAGAAGCGCTCCGGAAAGGCCTCAGCGAAGTGCTCGGTGCCGGTCGAGTTCATGACGTCGCCGTCGAGGGCGACGATAGCCGGACTGAGCGCGCCGAGCTTTTGCAGCGCATGGCCATAGGCTTCGCGCGTGGCCACTTCAGCGCCGATCAGGTAATTCACCTCGATGCGGCCGCTGAATTCCGTACTCGCCGCTGTGTAGGCACCGATGCGCCGTGGCGCCACGTGTGGCTGGACATGCGTTTCACCGACTTCGCCCAGCGCCTGCTGCAGCCGCGCCCGTTCGACCGCCTTGCCGTGCCAGCCCAGCGCGCCTTCGAGGAAGGACACACCCTTGCCCTTGACGGTGCGCGCGAGAATCGCCGTCGGCCCGCCGTCGCGCGCGCGCTCGAGCGCGTCGAGCACGGCGTCGAGATCGTGGCCGTCGATCTGCAGCGCCCGCCAGCCAAAGGCCTCGAAGCGGCGCGCCAGCACCGCGGTGTCGTGGCCATACGGCGTGGGTCCGGACTGCCCCAAGCCATTGACGTCGACGATGGCAATCAGATTACTGAGCTGGTTGAACGAGGCGAACTGTGCCGCCTCCCACACCGAGCCCTCGGCACATTCGCCGTCGCCGAGCAGGCAATAGATCCGTGCGTCGATGGCGTCGAGCCGGTTGGCCAGCGCCATGCCGTTGGCCGCGGCCAGACCCTGCCCCAGCGAGCCGGTCGCCACCTTGATCCACGGATTGCTCGGCGTGGGATGCCCTTCCAGCGTGCTGTCGATGCGACGCAGGCTCATGGGATCCTCGGCGATGGCACCGGCGGCGGCCAGTGCCGCCCACAGGATGGGCGCGGCATGGCCCTTGGACAGCACGAAGCGGTCAACATTGCGCGCCTCGGGGTCAGCGGGATCCCAGCGCATTTCGTGAAAAAACAAGGCCGCGACGATCTCGGCGCACGACAGGCAGGAAGTGGGGTGACCGGAGCCCGCCTCGGTGGTCATGCGCAGCACCTGCCGCCGCAGCAGGCGCGCCACCTCGGGGAGCTGGCCGGTGTCTTCGCGCCGCCGCAGCAGGCGGCTCTTTTCCGCCAGCAGCGCAGTGAGCGCATCGAAGGGATCGATGAATTTCTGCACGCCTTCGTTTTCCAGCTGCGTGGCGACCTGGGCGAAGTCGATGCCGAGCGCCTCGAGCGACGCCATCGTCCGGCGCGCCTCGTCGACGCCGTCTTCCAGCGTCGCGGCAACCTGGCCGTGATCGGAGAAGGCCGCGATCGTCTCGTCCGGCAGCGTGTTGACGGTGTGCGGGCCGATCAGCGGCTCGACGTACATCACGTCGCGGTAGGCGGGGTTCTTAGTGCTGGTGCTGGCCCACAGCAGGCGCTGCACGCGCGCGCCCTGCGCCGCCAGTTTCGTCCAGCGCTCGCCTGCCGTCATCTGCAGAAAGCGCTGGTAGGCAAGCTTGGCATTGGCGATGGCGACCTTGCCCAGCAGGCTTCTGGCCTGTTCCTCGTGCGCGGTGCCGAAACGATGGGCCAGCAGGCCGTCCGCCAGGATGTCGATGCGGCTGAGAAAAAAACTCGCCACCGACGCCACGCCGGCCACCGGCAGGCCGGCTTCGAGACGGCGCTCCAGCGCACGCAGCCAGGCTTCGGCCACCGCCTCGTAGCGCGGCACCGAGAACAGCAGCGTGATGTTGACGTTGATCCCCTCGAACAGGCACTGCTCCACCGCCGCGAGGCCGGCCAGCGTGCCGGGAATCTTGATCAGCAGGTTCGAGCGCGCCACCGCAGCATGCAATCGCCGCGCTTCCGCAATGCTGGCCTGCGCGTCGTGCGCCAGATGCGGCGACACCTCCAGGCTGACAAAACCATCGCCGCCGGCAGTCTCCTCGTAGACTGGACGCAACGCATCGCAGGCCGCGCGCACGTCGGCCACCATGATCGCTTCGCGAATTTCATCGGCCGGGCGATCAGCTGCCACCGCGTCGCGAATCTGCGCGTCGTAGTCGCGGCTGCCGCTGATCGCCTTGTGGAAAATCGCCGGGTTTGAGGTAATGCCGCGCAGGCCTTCGTCGCGGACGCGCCGCCCGATCTCGCCGCCGGCCAGCTTGCCGCGCGTCAGGTTGTCCAGCCAGTAGCTTTGTCCGTGCTCGATGAGCTGCAGTAAGGGGTTGGGTTCCATACGTTTCTCCTGTGCGGTGCGCACGCCCACGCAGGGCGAGCGACCGTTCAACATAAGACATTCATCACCAGATCGACCCGGGCTTCCGCTACCCTGAACGGCAGGCTGCGCGCTTTGGCGCTGGATGCTTTCGCGGCGGATGTTCTCCAGGTCATGCCATCCGTTATAGACGGCAAACCGACGCCCGCAGAAATCATCACGGGCCGCTTTTCTTTGCGCAGGCTTCGTCTTTACTGGAGCTGTACAGCATGGAAGAAAGGTCTCCACCATGAAGGAAATCCTCCCCGGCGTTTTTCACTGGAAAACCTTCCACGAAGGCATTCAGGCCTATGTCCACTCCTACTACACCCACACCACCGACCCGCCGTTGCTGATCGACCCGCGCGTGCCGGCGCAGGGCATCGAGTGGTTCGCGGCGCACGGCGCGCCGCAGCACATCTACCTGACCAACCGCCACCACTACCGTCATAGCGACCGCTTTGCCGCCCGCTATGGCGCGCAGGTCTGGTGCCACAAGGACGGACTGCACGAATTCACCCATGGCGAAAAAGTCAGGGGATTCACCCATGGCAAGGTTTTACCCGGTGACGTAGTGGCCCTGAAAGTCGCGGCGCTGTGTCCCGAGGAAACCGCGCTGTATGTGCCACTGCATGGCGGCATCCTGAGCCTCGGCGACGCCATTGTGCGCGAGCGGGGCAAGCTCGGTTTCGTGCCGGATGCCTACATGGGTGACGATCCGGCAGCGGTCAAGCACGGCCTGCGCAAGGCTTTTCTCAAGCACCTGCGCGAACGCGAATTCGACCATCTGCTGTTCGCCCACGGCGCGCCGTGGATCGGCGGCGCCCGGGCGGGCCTCGAAAAGTTTCTGGCGGACCGAGAACGAATGGGATGCTAGCCGGGCCAGGCCGGGCGAGCCCGGATCAGTGGCCAGCCAGCCCCCGCAGTGCAATCCCCAGCAACGCCAATGCCAGACACGGCCACCACACCCAGCGCATCTCCGAACGCAGCACCGCGAAACCCTGCCGCGAGAAAAGCGCGGACGGACGCAGCGGCGACACCTCGATCACCCGCCACGGCAGAAAGCTGCGCCGGTGCGAAAACGGACTGAAGAAAGCGATGCCGAGGCCACCGTTGGTCATCCCGTCGATCAGCCCGTGCGACGCGGCACTGACGAGCAGCACCCCGAACACCGTCAACGGATCGGAGCCCAGCGCCGGCGCAAGCAACGTCCCCGCGCCGGCCAGCGCCGCGGCAAACGGCAACGAATGGGTGAAGCCGCGGTGACCGAACGGATGTGCATAGGGAATGCCCAGCCACAGACCTAGCGCATCGATGTCGGGCAACACTGCGCAAACCAGTGCCAGCGCCATCAGCCCCGGCGGCACGATATCCGGCCCCAGCGCCACGCTCAGCGCCAGCGGCACGGCAAGATGGGAAAGCGGCGTCGCCAAGCCTGTCACCCATACCTGGCGTCAGCCGCCGGACGAATGCAGATTACGGCTTGCGGCCGGGTTCGGCGCAGCGAATGATCGCTTCATTGGTCTTCAGATTCAGACAGCGGCGCATGTCGCGTCCCTGCCGCTGTTTTCCCATATATCGATCATGGCTATCCCGAACCTCGCCCCTCGGTTGAACCTGGCTCTTGTTCAGGACCTGGGCCCCATCGGGTGTGGACGCTGCTTCAGGCCCAACGCCCTGCCCCATTGCAACATTCGCCGCAACCAGCAGCGGCAGCATCATCAACAGAATTTTCATATGATCTCCTCCCCTGTTCCCAGCACCGGCATGCGTGTTTGCGCATACCTGACGGGATACGTTCCAAGAATAGTTTGCTTACGACACCCCTATTTAGCACTGCCAGCCGGGTAACCCACCGATTGCGCGAGGATGATGCGCTGATGGTTCGCCAGCCCCAGAGCAGCGCCCAACGCATCGCGATCGAGTAAGCCGCGCACCACCACCGCCAAACCAGCCGACGCGCAATACAGATACACGTTCTGGGCAACGAAGCCGGCATCAGTTGCACTGTAGAACGTCTTGTCTTCGGCGCTGGCCTCGCTCATGCGGTTGAGGTCGGCCACATACACCAGGTTCAGCGGTGCAGTCGCCACAAAGTCCTGCACGCCTGCCAGCCGTCGAATGTCGCCCGCCGCCACTTTGATTAACGTATGCGTGGGCGGGTCGTAGCGATACGCGCCGTCTGGGGTGGTCACGTACACATCGATCTCACGCCAGTCATGGGCAGAAGGCGCGGTACGCTGGCCTGTTTCTGGCCGGTTCACCCCGCTTGCCGCCCATAGCAGATTCGACAGCATGTGAGGCGGCAGCGCTTTGCTGGCGAATTCCCGCGCCGAATGCCGCGCCTGCAGCGCCTGCATCAAAGGCATGCCGCCGGACATTTCGGGCGGCGGCAGCTTGATCGCCCCGGTTTCTTGCGCCAGCCCTGTTCCCATCACGCTCATCATCAATACCCCCACGACTCGCCCTATCCTCATGGCCGTTTCTCCCTTGTAGAAAACGCGCAACCGCTTTCAATCTAGCTCCACGTCGACACCGGGCAAGGAAAATGCTGCTGAACAAGTCGTCGCCCCGGCGAATACCCACAGGGGCTGGGGTCTAGCTGGTTGCTTAAGCGGGAATCCTGCGCCCCCCTGTCAGGGCGCAATCACCAGTTGCTCGGCATCGAGCAGCACAAAGTGCGCATCGCGGCCTGCTTTTCTGCTGCCGTCATCGCTGACGATGATGATGCGCTGGCGGCCGTCGATCACGGCGGGGCTCACGCCTTCGGCGTGCTCGAAGCCTGGCAAGCCGGCCACGCTGACCCGGCGTGCCGGCGCATCCGGCAGACCGCTCCAGAACCAAAGCTGGAAGTGAACCTGCTGACTGGCGACCGGGCCGCTGATCACCAGGTAGCCCTCGAGAGCGGGCAGATAAGCCAGGCCGCGAATCCCGTCGCCGCCCAAATCCAGCGTAATCAGGGTGCGTGCAATGCGGGCTGGCTCGCATCGCTCGAAGATCGCGGCAGGGTTCTCAACGCAGGCGATGATGGCGCGCTGCTTGAGCAAGGGGCTGCGAAAGCCCACCAGCAATTGCTGCCCGTCGGCGCTGATTTCCATGGCCTCGATATTGAAGCCCCCGCTGCTTTTCACGTCAGCGATGTCGGCAGCAGCGGCCAGCACCGGATTTGCCCGCACCAAAGCGGGCTTCAGGCCGCGAACCAGCATCGGCTCGACCATGCGCCCGCCTTCGACGCGAAAACGGACCAGCTTGTCGCGGGACTTTTTCTCGTCGCCCTCCGCATCGCGCGAATGCGAGGTGAGGGCGTAGACGTAGCCTGCCCGGTCGAGCGCGAGCGCTTCAAGATCATCCAGCTTCCAGCCCGCATCGTCGCCCGCCGGCGGCAACAGCGGCGTGCTGCTCACGTCGCCTGCTGCGCTGATCGTCACCAGGCTGAAGGGGTGGCTCTTTTCATCTTCCACCACCAGAAAACGCCCGTCCGCGAGCTGCTGAATGGAGGATGGCTCATACAGGCCGGTCAGGGGCTGGAACATGGGATGCTTTCGTCGGGTGATGTTGAGAGGCTGGAGTCGGCAAAGTCAGGATTCGTGGCGCCACCCGCCCGCCTGCGCCGCCATCACAATCCGCGCACACGCCTCGGCATCCGAATCCGCCTGGTGATGCCGCAGATCGATGCCCAGATAGTTGCACACATCCGGCAGCCTGGTCGGGCGAACATCCCACTGCGCCCGCGCCAGCCGCACCGTGCACACAAAAGGCAGCGTCGGTGCCGCCAGCCCATAGGTCTCGCAGCAGGCGCCCAGCACGCCCTTGTCGAAAGGCGCGTTATGCGCCGCGAGAAAGTTCACCCCCGCCAGCTCGCGCGCCCATCCCGCCCACACCGCATCGAAGGTCTGCGCGTCCTTCACGTCATTCCACGACAAGCCATGGATAGGCGTAAACAAAAACTGGCGCGACGGCGGGCGAATCAGCGCATGCAAACGATCGACAATGCGCCCGCCCTCGACAATCACCACGCCCACCGCGCAGGTGCTATCGCGGGCGTTGTTCGCGGTTTCGAAATCAATGGCGGCGAATCGAGTCATGGATGGCGTCGTTCAGTCATTTATAAACAATTGTCAGGAATGGCCACGATGCGTGCCCCATGCATGCCCTGGGTAAAGGGCAAGCAGCCAGATCAGGCCGGACGCTTGCCCTTGCAGTCCGGATATCGTGAGCACCGCCAAAACTTCATGCCCGCATTCGCGCCATCTCTGGCTCTACGCATCACCATCCGGCTTTGGCATTCCGGGCAATATGGCGCGCCTATCGTCAGGACGCTAAGCGGATCCCGAAAAAACTTGACGGGCACACTTACACCGCGGGTCAGTGCATCCAGTGCCTTGTCATCCATCAACTCGATGTTCTTGCCTTTGGCAAACGCACGGGCCTCATCCGTAAATACGCCGGACGTCAGCACAAACCCACCGGTAGCACTTCTGGCTGCCATCAGCCCAGCGTGCTTTTGCACGATGTTCACGCCCACCCGGGTGGCTCGCCAATGTTTGCATTGCACCAGGAAGAGCTCGCCTCCCTTCTTCAACGCCAGATCCACCCTGCCATCGGCGCCGCCACGGGTCTCCGTCACCGAGTAGCCCTTGCGCCGAAACGCTTCGCCTACCAGCGCTTCGAACTCCTGCCCGCTCAACTGATTGAGTGCACCTCCGTGAGGGCCGCCAGTCACCCGTTCATGCAAGGCACGGCGCTGGTATCGCCCATAGGCGGACAAAGCCGCCCCCACCAGAAAAACAAACGGCAACAGAACCTGGCCAACCGTGGCCAGCGTATTGCCAAGACTCTGGCCGACAAAGCCGCCCATCATTCCAGGCTGCGCAACAGCCGTTGCCTCACTGACGGCCACGCTATGCAGCCCAAAATACGCAGCCATCGCGAGCACGATCCCCACCCACCAAGGCAGCTTGCTGGCTATTGCGATCAAGCCATCAAAAAGAGTTGGGTTGCGGCGAGCCATGTTGTTCCTGGTGTGTGTTGCGGGTCACGACTCTATTCAATTCCAAGCTGAATGTTGAGCAGCCCATCCGGGTCGTCATCAGCGACAAAAATGCGGAGGGAAAGGGGTTTCAGAGTGCTCATTTGTCTGTGGCCAAGCGTGATGTCATGCGGGATTGTGACCCAGCCAGCGTCACCCATACACCTCGTCATGGCTGCCGATATCGAGAATAAGGATTTCGTTTTCGGTGACTTGCACGGTCAGGGTGAGGCGGTAACTGTAGGTGAGACTGATGGCCTGCATACCCTGGAATTTGCCGGTCAGGGGGTGCAAGCGCAGGCTGGGTTCAAATGGATCGGCGCGCAGTTGCGTCATGGTTTCGATGAAGCGGGGCCGTAGATCAGGATGCCTGGTCAGGAACTTGCGAACACGGCGGTCGAAAAAAGCCGTGGTGGTCAGCGTCCAACTCATGCCGCCGGTTCGTTGTCCAGATGCTGCATCAGCGCTTCGACGCTGTCATGGCGGCTGACCCGGCCGGCCTTGGCGTCTTCTAGCGATGCCTTGATGCGGGCCAGAGCAGCTTCTTCCTGGGACTCGATCAGCTCTCTGTAGCGCTCTTCCGTCAGCACCACATATTGCGGGCGGTTGTTCTTGATGATGTGCACCGGACCTTGGGTCAGGGCTTCATCCACGGCGGCAATGCCGCGACGCTTGATTTCCTGAGCGGGGACGACGTTCATGACTGTCTCCTGTACTTAAACTGGTACCGATTAAAGCACCACATAAAGAAGCTGTAAAGCCATGACTTTCTACATGCCTATGACTACAGCCTGTGTATCGAGTCTGACTTTTTTCAGCGCTGCGCTACAGGCTCTTTCCGCTGCGAATCACCCCCACCGCAATGCCTTCGATCACCAGCTCCTGGCGCTTGAGGTCGATCACGATGGGCTCGAAGTCGGGGTTTTCCGGCATAAGCTGCACCGTGTGGCCGCGCTTCTGGAAGCGCTTGACCGTGACCTCGTCGCCGATGCGCGCCACCACCACCTGCCCCGCCTTGGCCTCGGCGCTGCGATGCACCGCGAGCAGGTCGCCATCCAGAATGCCGGCATCTTTCATGCTCATGCCATGCACCTTGAGCAGGTAGTCCGCGCGCGGCGAAAACAGCGCGGCATCAACCTGGACGTGCCGTTCGATGTGTTCCTGCGCCAGGATCGGGCTACCCGCCGCCACCCGGCCCACCACCGGCAGACCCCCGCCGCCCTTTAACCGGATGCCGCGCGACGTCCCCGGCACCAGATCCAGCACGCCCTTCTTCGCCAGCACTTTGAGATGCTGCTCGGCCGCGTTCGGCGAGTTAAAGCCAAAGTGCTGCGCAATCTCCACGCGCGTCGGCGGCAGGCCGGTGGTTTCGATGCACTCACGAATCAGGTTCAGGATTTCTTCCTGGCGGCGGGTCAGTTCCAGCATGGGGCTTCCTCTAAATACTGTATGCATGTACAGTTGTATGCGCATACAGTATAAATACCGAATCCGTAAAACGCCAAGCGCGATGCCCACCCGCCCGCGCAGGCAAACAGGAGAACCCTCATGATGAAACTCGGAAAGATCAGCCCCCTCGCCTTCAGCCGCATGAAGCAGCGCGGGATATCCATCGACGCCCTCACCCATCTGCTCACCCACGGCCAGGTCGAAAAGCAGTTCGACGGCGCGCAAGTGGTGTACCTGGACAGCCCCACCCCCAGCGCGACCTGGGGCGGCAACCCGAAGCCCAGGCTGTATGCAGTGGTGGATGCGGCAGGCGATGTGCTGACAGTGGAGAACCGGGTACGGTTGAGGGGGTAAGCAATACACGCCCACAGCCTGCCATCCGATACCCCTAGACCGCCAAGTCATAGTTGCCAAAAATGCGTATTGCGGCATGGCTCAAACTTATGACTACCAGCTCTACCTGGTATGACAAGCAGGCACATCAAAACGAGACAATTGTCAGGTCTGTACACATCCATGTTTGTCCAGCAGCACGGCGATCTGCTCGAACGGCACCGGCTCGCTGAACAGATAGCCCTGCATCTCGTCGCACTTCAGCAGTTTCAGAAATTGCGACTGTTCTTCGGTTTCCACGCCTTCTGCAATGACCTTCAGCCTGAGCGAATGCGCAAGCGAAATGATGGTGGATACGAACGCCATGCTTTCGGCATCCCTGGTCATCGCGATAATGAAAGAGCGGTCGATTTTCAGCAACTGGAACGGCAAGCGCGCAAGATAGCTGAGAGAGGAGTAACCGGTGCCGAAATCATCGATGGCGATATTGACGTTCATGTCGCGCAGCGTCTCGAGTTTCCTGATGCTTTCCTCGACGTCTTCCATGATCAAGCTTTCCGTAATTTCCAGGTCCAGCCCGTGCGGCGTCGAGTTCGTTTCCATAATCGCTTCGCGCACCGATTCCACGAAATTCGTTTGCCGCAGCTGGATCGCCGACACATTGACTGCGATGCGCGGTGCCAGCACTCCCCGCATGCGCCATTGCCGCTGGTCGGCGAGCGCCCGGCGGATGGCCCATGCGCCGACTTCGAGGATCATCCCGGTCTCCTCTAGCAACGGAATAAACTCCCCAGGCAAAACAATGCCGTTGTCCGGATCCTGCCAACGAATCAACGCCTCGAGCCCGCTGATCTTGCCCGTGCCCAGATTCAGCTTGGGCTGGTAGTAGAGGGTAAACTCGTTGTTGTCGATCGCCCGGCGCATCTTGTTTTCGAGCAAAAGGGTCTCGGCGACCCGCTCGTTCATCGAGGGTTGATAGAACGTATAGCGCTCCCCGGACAGCTTCCCTTTTTTCAGCGCCGCCTCGGCATTTTTGAACAGGGTTTCTGCGGTGTTTCCGTCTACAGGGAATACTGCGATTCCAGCCGACATCGAAATAGCCAGCTCCTTTTCACCGATGGTGTAGGGGGCGCCTGTCACGACTTGGAATGCCCGCTCCAGTGCGTGCACTGCCGCGGCCTCGTCCCTGATTTCGACCAGCGTGCCGGCAAAACTGTCTGCGTTGATGTGCGCCAGACTATCCGGATTGGGCCAGCTTAGCCTGGCACGCTCGGCAATCTCGCGCAGAAGCATATCGCCATTCTGACGCCCGAACGACTCATTGATCAGGCGGAACCGCTTCACGTCCCCAATCACGAGCGCAACCTTCGTTCCATTCTGCTCGGCATTAACCAGCTGCTGGCTCAGGCGATCGGCAAGCAGTGCCCGATTAGGCAGTCCGGTCAGGGCATCATAAAAGGCGAGGTAATTGAGTTTCTCGCCTTTAGCGAGATAGTCGAGCGCGAATGCAATGTCGCCGGCCAGTTCCGTGAGCAGCCGTATCTCCTCATCGTCGAAAACCCCTGCATCTGCCGCATACAGCGCAAGCACACCAGCTGCCTCGCCATCAAGCAGGAGGGGGACGAAGGCCAGCGAGCCGATTCTGCGTTCCTCCAGGCTACGGAGCTGTGTCTGCAAGCGAGGATCCTTCTTGACGTCGTTCGAAATGACTGGCTTGCCGCTGAGCACTGCCTGTTCGACCAGTTCCCCTCTCCGCCCAATCTGCAGTGCTGTCTGTGGCATGGCATCGAAGAAGTCGCGCACCTCCCCGGCCGATGCGACGGGCTTCACCATGCCTTCGTCGCGATCGACAAGGCCGACCCAGGCGATGCGAAAACGTCCCGGATCGATTGCGATCCGACATGCCTCATTCAACAATCCGTCGCGACTTTTGGCGCGCACGATCAGGGTGTTGATGCCACTCAACACGGCGTAGATACGGTTGAGGCGCTCGATTCTTTCTTCAGCCCGTTTGCGCAGGGTGATGTCGGAAGCGACACCTGCGATGCGTTGCAGTCGTCCAGATTCGTCCCATATCGGAAACACGCGGTCGCTAATCCATCGAAAGGTCCCATCCTGCCGCACGATTCGATACTCATAATCCAGACCAGACAGGACTCTTTCCTCGTAGGATCGGGCGGTTTTTTCCTTGTCTTCAGGATGAATGGCGTCGCGCCAGGCATTGATGTTTTCGTACAAGGTGGCGCAGCTTTCGTTCCATATTTCCTCGTAGGCAGGGCTGACGTAAAGCACGCGTTGCTCACTCACATCAATCAGAAAGAAGACGTCGCGAATGTTTTCCGCCAGCTGGCGAAAGCGTTCCTCGCTCTCGCGCAATGCTGCCCGGGCATGTTGCAGCACCACCCGCTTCATAGCCTCCTGCAACGCCCGCTTGACTACGGGCACCAGCCGGTTCAAGTGGTCCTTGAGTACATAGTCGGTCGCGCCTCTTTTCAAGGCATCGACCGCACGATCCTCACCGATGGTTCCCGACACGAAGATGAAGGGAATATCCATCGACTTCTCTTTCAGGATGGAAAGCGCCGTGAGCCCATCAAAAGCGCCGGGCAAACTGAAATCGCAGAGGATCAGGTCGGGCGCAAAGTCATGCAGGGCCTGCTCATATGTCTCGCGCGACCATACCCGTTCCTTGATAAATTTCAGTCCTGCACGATCGAGTTCGCGCCAGCACAACTCGGCATCGAGTTCCGAGTCTTCCACGTTCAGGATACGCAATGCTTTTCCGTTCATTTCTGTCCTCCGCGAAGCGAATGTCCACCGGCACACCTCATTCGATTCGGGTCATCACATGCAGAATCACGTTACAGGTGGTTGGTTGATTGCCAGCCAGTAATAACCCGCCTGCCTGGCAAGGTTGGTCATGGCGGTGAAATCGACCGGCTTGACGACGTAGCTGTTGACACCGAGATCGTAGCTTTCAGCGATATCGCGCTCCTCCTGAGAAGAGGTCATGATGACCACTGGAATCTTCCGGGTGCGGGGATCGACCTTGATGATCCTCAGCACCTCGATGCCGCTTACGCGCGGCATTTTCAAATCCAGCAAAACCAGTTGCGGCATGTTTCCAGCGCGCCTGGCATAGCCGCCCTCGTGGAACAGATAGTCCAAAGCCTGCTGCCCGTCCTTCACCCAATCAACCGTGTTGGCGAGCTTGCCGTCCTTGAGCGCGCGGATAGTAAGTTCCGCATCCAGAGGACTGTCTTCGACCAAAAGAATATTCACCTGTTCAAACGTGTCCATCGCTGTGCTCCTTCGGTAAGGTGAAATAAAAAGTCGCGCCTGCATCAGGTTTGCTTTCGGCCCATACGCGGCCGCCATGACGGTTGACAATTCGATGCACCAGGGCCAGACCGACGCCCGTTCCCGGAAACTCACTGGAATCGTGCAGACGCTGGAAGACCTCGAACAGCTTCGACTGATAACGGGGGTCGAATCCCGCGCCGTTGTCCCGCACGAAATAGATGTACTCCTTGTCGTCGCTGATCGCATTCACCTCGATCCTCGGCAGCTCGCGATTCGAGCTGAACTTGAGCGCGTTGGACAGCAAATTGGCCCAGACCTGCCCAATCAGGATGCGATCGCCTTTGCCTGGTGGCAGGGAGCCAAGATGGAAATCGACCGATGCGCCGTGTTGCTGGATCAGGTCTTCAAAGCTGCTTCGGGCCAGCGCCGTCATATCCAGCTCGGTGACCTGCATGACTTTCCGGCCCAGACGGGAAAATGCGAGCAGGTCGTCGATAAGCGCGCCCATGCGTCCGGTCTCGCTGAGAATGACACCCAGCTTCCGCTGAGCCTCCTGGTCGAGCTGCTTGCCGTGATCCTCGATCAGCATGGTCGAGAAGCCGGTAATAGCGCGCAGGGGTGCACGCAAATCGTGCGACACCGAATAGCTGAATGCCTCCAGCTCCTTGTTGGCGCTTTCCAGTTGCGCGGTGCGATCGGATACGCGCTGTTCGAGCTCGAGATTCAGGGTGCGGATTTCACCCTCGGCACGCGTGCGCTCCGTGATTTCGTGCTCGAGCTTGCGATTCGACGCCGCCGCGGCTTCCGTCCTGCGACCTATCTCGGCCAACATGTCGTTGAACGCATCCACCAGATAGCCGATCTCGTCGTCGGTCGTCTTGCGCACCCGTTGCGAATAGTCACGTTTGGTGATGACCTGACGCGCCGCGTCGGTCACGGCAAGAATGGGTCCGGTCACCCTTGCCTGCAACCACATCACGATGAGGAATGCCACCAGCAAACTGAAAGTCATGACGGCAGCGAGAATGCCGAGATATCTCGTCAGCCGCTCATACAGCTGATACTGCGCGCGCATGTAGACCGTGCCGAGAATTTCGTTGTTTTCGACGATTCGGGTGAACAGCGTGATCTCGCTTCCGTCGATCCGGTTGCCATCGGCCTCGGGGAGCGCAGGCAGGGCGGCGGCATGCACGCCATCCCGCGCATAGCTGGCAAACAGCTTGCCCTTGGCGTTATAGATGGCTGCGGCCGTGATTCGCGGCCGGGTCTCGAGCAGCGCCAGATACGCATGGGCAGATTTGGGGTCGTCGAACTCCAGGGCCGGTGCGCTCGCCCGCCCCAGAATCGTGCTCTGAGCGGCCAGGTCGGTAACCCAGATGTCCTTGTAATTGCGGAGTTCAAAGATGACGAGCGCGATGCCGGCCACGGACAGTGCGGCAAAATTAGTGGCGAGCACCACCAGAATCACCTTGTATCGCACCGAATTCATGATCGCACGCATCATCATGGCGCTCCCGTATGAACAACACGCTGGGCCACAGCAAGCAACCGCGAACTCAGCTTGAGACTGCTTTTTTCGGCAGCGTCGAGTGAAATTTCGAAGCGCACGCGGCGGTCGGCCAGAACGAAGTTGATTGCGCTGCCCTGCCCCAGAGCACCCGGCATATCGGTCACCACCAGAGTAGCGTGCGTCTGGGCTTCCTGAACCCACTGCGCGAGCCGCCCTGATTCGCTTCGTCCGACGAACAGGATGTGCACGTCGCCAAGCGGCTCGCCGGGCGCGATCCGTTTGACCGTGATGGAACGTCCCTGCGCCTTGCGGCCGGACACCAACTGGACGAGCTCCGCGGCAATCGTCCCGGATCCCGTGACGGCAATCGTGATCGGGGTATCCGCTTTGGGGAATGCGATTACCGGCCAGTCCACATAGCTGGCGAACTTGTAGAGGAAAGCGGCCTTGACGCGCTGCTCGATATCAGTGCCATCGTCTGCCCCGTAGGCGGGGAATGCCATGAGCCACACGAAGAGCAGGAACAGGGTCACGCTCACAAGGAGAGTGCGACGGCGGAGGTAATTCTTCTGGATCAAGCATGCCTGCGGGTAGCCAAGACGCTTGTCCATTTCTCTCACTGCCGCCAAGTCAGCTGCAAAAACACACTGCGTCCGAATTCCCCTTGGATCCCCGATTGCGTGTACTCGGTATGGGCCTCGTCAAACAGGTTTTGCAGCGACAGGGCAAGCTCCGTGTTGCGGGTCGCTTGCCAGCCCAGCCGTGCGTCCACCGCGGTATACGCGGGCGTGTGCGGGTTGGGTAGCTCACCGATGCGGCGGACCAGGATGTCGAGCGCGTGTGTCGGCGTCAGATCCCAGGACGAGCGCAGATTCCATTGATAAGCGGGATCGTTGCCCAACACACTCGGGCCAAACGGGTCCGTGCTGCCGGGCTTGCGCCGCAGGTCCATGTCCAGGAGCGTCAGGCCGGCGCTCAGCCGCCAGGTGCGCATTGCCTGGTAGGTACCCCACATCTCGACGCCGTGCGTGGTGCCCTCCATCTCGTTGCCATAAAACAGAAAGGTCCCGCTGGAGTCGATTTCCTGGCTGCGCAAATGGTCGTAGCTGGCGTGGAATGCCGTCACCGAATACGAAACCTGCGGCGCGAACTGAGCGCGATAGCCGATTTCGTAGACGGTTGCGATCTCGGAACGCACATCGGGTCCGCCGGCCAGGAGGTAGGGGGGGACGCCCGGCACGAAGGTGTCGTGGTCGAGCCGCGAGGGCGCACGCACCGCGCGCGAGGCCGCCGTCCACAGCAGGTGAGCGGGAGCGGGCTTCCAGGCCAGCCGGACACTGGGCAGGAATTCCATGCCGGTGTAGTCGTTGCGCTCGAACCGGGCGCCCAGCGTCAGGCGCAGGTCATCGCGCAGGCTGATTTCATCTTGCGCAAACACGTTCGCCCAGGCCTGGTTTTCCCGGGCAGGGAGAAAGGCAACGTATTGGCTATTGGTCACCCGATCCTGGCTGTAGCGATAGCCTGCGCCCCAGGCCAGACTGTGCATGCCTATCGGTTGCAAGGAATGCTGGAACTGCAGATCGACGATGTCGAGCAGCTCCGAAAAGGTGGGTGGCACGTCGCGTTCGGTCCGGTCGTAATAGGCCTGCAGCATGAGTTGGGAGCCGCCGTCCAGCCGATGATCCCAGCGCGCCGTCAGGTTTGCCCCTGAAACCTTGATGGTGCCGAGCGTGAAAGGCACGCCCGTCGAAATGGTCCCCGGCGCGGGCTGGCCTTCCGAGCCGCGGTAGGCATTGCCCTGAACCGAGAACTGATCGCGCCCGTCATCCCAGTCGGTACGAAATCCGATCTGGCCCTTGTGCCAGGCATCGTCGCGCGGATTGCCTGTTGTCGTCTCCGTATGATCGATGTCGAAATATTTGCCGTAGACGCGGTAATGACCGTTGGCGCCGAAGGTTCCGCCATGGCGCACCGCGCCCTCGTACTCGCGATTGCCCGCGCCGGCTTCCAGCACTTCGCCCTGCGTGTTTGTCGCGGACCGGGTGATGATATTGATGACGCCGTTGACTGCGTTGGTGCCCCACAAGGTCCCCCCCGGCCCGCTGATGACCTCGATACGTTCGATATCCTCGAGCATCACATCCTGCACATCCCAGAACACCCCGGAAAACAGCGGTGAATAGACCGATCGTCCATCGATCAGAACCAGCAGCTTGTTTCGCGCGCTGCTGTTGAAACCGCGTGCGCTGATTGCATATGCACTCGCGCTGACGCGCGCCACTTGCAGGTTGGGGGCCAGGCGCAAGGCCTCGGACAGGGAACGGGCACCGGAACGGTGGATGTCGTCGTGAGTGATGACAAAAATGGAGGCGGCCGCATCGGTCAGCCGCTCGGCACGTTTCGATACCGACGTGACCTCGATATTGACGAGTTCCTCAAGCGACAGGTCGGCCAGATTCGGGGCCGTTGCGGCGGCAGCTTGCCCCAGACCGGGTATCAGGATTACCAGGCTCATGAGGCCGAGCCTGATATGGCGAATCGATAGACTGTGATCGGACATTCCGCTCCTTCCGCGAACCCGAACATCCCTGGCGCCAGTCAGCGCCGTGAACCCAGGCAGCCCATGATGGACTCCAAGCACAGTAGCGAGCGAAAGCAAAGGGGGAAATCAGGGAAATCCGACAAATACCCCAGGAAAATCCCTACAGCTTTGGTGAGAGCAAACCGCCCGAACTCAGCTTATTCGATCGTCGTCAAACCGTGCTGAATCGCGAATTTCACCAGACCGGGCATATCGCCGATATCGAGTTTTTGCATGACGCGTGCGCGATAGGTTTCGACGGTCTTCGGAGAGAGCGATAGCGATTCTGCAATCAGTACGGTTGATTTGCCCTCGACCAGCAGCTGCAGTACCTGACGCTCGCGGGAACTGAGCGCATCGAGCGGGTCATCTCTGCTGCTGCGGAGATAGTCCTCGATCACACTTTCGGTGATTTGGCTGCTCAGATAGCGCCGACCTGAATACACCGAACGGATTGCCGTCAGCACTTCTGCGGCGGCATTTTTCTTCAACACGTAGCCACGTGCGCCCGCCTGCAGGGCTCGCAGGACGTATTCACGGTTCGAATGCATCGAGAGCATCACGATCTGCGTGTCGGGCGATCGCTCATGGATCAGGTGAGTCGCCTCGATTCCGTTGAGCTCGGGCATCGCAATATCCATGACCACCACATCCGGCACCCGTTCAACGACCTCGCGTAATGCCTCGCGGCCATCATTCACGCAGCCCACCACGGCAAGATCGCTCTGCGCGTCGATCAGGTAACGCAGACCCTCCGCCATCACAACATGATCGTCTACGATCAGGACATTGATGCTCATGGCTTCCTCGTGAGTGTTACCGTCACACGCGTGCCCACCCCAGGCTCGGAGTCGATCGCCAGTGTTCCGCCCAATGCCACCGCCCGCTCGCGCATGGTGAGCATGCCCCAGCCCACGCGACCACTGTATTGCGGCAGCAGGTTCGGATCGAAGCCGATGCCGTCATCGGAAATCGTGAGCGTGACCTGGTCAGACGGCAGCGCGACCTCGATTTTGACGTTCCTGGCGTGCGCGTGCTTGGCCAGATTAGTCATGGCCTCCTGCGTGATGCGATACAGCGAGATTTCCACCTGCTTGGTCAAACCGTCGAGATGGGCCGGACAGCGCACCTCGACGCCAATGCCCGTTCGCCTGCTGAACTGCTCCGCAATCGATTTCAGGGCGGGCAGCAGGCCGTAATCATCGAGCAGCGGTGGGCGCAGGTCGGCCATCACGTCGGTAATGACATCGACGGTGGCTTCGACAAGCTCCTGCGAATCCTTCAGCCGCGCCCCAACCAGGTATTTAGCCGCATCCGGCAACTGGCTTAGGACGATGCTGAGATTGATATTGAGTGCGCTCAAATTCTGGCCCACGCGGTCATGCAACTCGCGTGACAGCGAAAGTCGGCTTTCTTCATGTAATTCCACCAGACGGCTGGACAAGACCCTCAATTGATCGGCGTACATTTTCAGTTCGTGTTCGACGAGCTTGCGCTCGGTAATGTCAATCAGGCAGTTGATGGCGCCCGTCATGGTGCCGTGTTCGTCCAGGCGCGGAATGATGTTGACGACTGCCGCGCGACGGGAACCGTCGGGATGCTCGATGATGATCTCGCGGTCAACCACCGCCCGCCCCGTTCGCAGCACTTCGCCCATCGGGCAGTCTGGGTAGGGCATATACACGCCATCATGCGTGTAAAGGCGATACGCGCCGCAAAACCGATCGGCTTCGTCCCCCAGGTTCGGCTGGCGTCCCCACAACTCCGTCGCCTGACGGTTATGGCCTTCGATGAGCCCGGATGCGTCGCAGGTATACACGGCGATGGGGAGGATATCCACCAGCTCACGAAAGCCTTGCTCACTGATCCGCAAGGCTTCCTGCGCACGCTTGTATACGGTCATATCCGTTGCAATGCCGCCGATCCCGATGATCCGCCCGGCCGTGTCGCGCACCGGAAACTTGCTGACCACGCTGATGCACAGACCATCCTCATACTGCGCGGTTTCTTCGAATTCCATGGGCATGCCGCTCGTCATCACCTGCTGGTCATTGGCGCGGAATGCCATCGCTTGTTCCGGCACAAAAAGCTCGGCGTCAGTCCTGCCGATGACCTGCTCCGTGTTCAACCGGAAACGTTGCTTGAATTTGGCATTGGCATGCAGATACCGACCCTCGACATCCTTCAGGAAGATGACCGCCGGGCTGTGGTTGAGGAAAGCCTGCAGCCGCGCCTCACTTTCGCGCAGGCGCTCTTCGAGCTGCCGGCGCACGGTGAGATCGCGCGTCACCTGGGCGAACCCACGCAAGGCGCCGGATTCATCGCGCATCGGCGTGATAATCACGTTGGCCCAAAATGCCGAACCGTCCTTGCGCAAGCGCCAGCTTTCGTCCTCGTAGCGGCCGTGTACCAGCGCGGCTTGCAAATCACGCGCAGGATTGCCCGCTCGATGTCCTCGCGCTGATAAAAACACGAGAAATACTGACCAATGATCTCGTCAGCGAGGTAGCCCTTGATCCGCTCCGCACCCGCATTCCAGCTGGCCACCCGCCCTTCCGGATCGAGGATGAAAATCGCGTAGTCGGTCACGCTTGCCACCAGCAGGTGGAACGACTCGGTTCGTTCATGCCGCCGTGTCCGCCGCTGCCAGCTTTCGGTCACGTCCTCGGAACGCGCAACAAGGTACACGCCCTGACGGCCATTCAGCAGCGAAACCGTGCTGCGAATCCAGGCCGCCGCCCCCGTTTTCGTCCGGTGGCGCATGACC
This sequence comes from Gammaproteobacteria bacterium, assembly GCA_018831045.1. GTDB lineage: Bacteria > Pseudomonadota > Gammaproteobacteria > Burkholderiales > Thiobacillaceae > Thiobacillus. Next base: position 43,456 of record JAHJRA010000003.1, read on the forward strand.
AGCCTGAAGGCTGCTCTCTGGCCATCCAGCAATTCCTCCCGCAAGCCCCGATACCGCGGAAAATCCTCGGGATGCGTCAAGGACTCGCAGGTTTCGGCACTCAACTCAGATGCGCTAAAGCCGGTCATCCTTTGAAAAGCCGGGTTGGTTCTGACAAACCTGCCGTGCAAGTCCGTCAGCGTGATGCCGATCGGGGCCGAGTCGTAAATAGCGTGTAGCAATGCCACATCTTCGTGTCCGGCATGGCGATCCGAGCTGAAAATGCTGCGTGCAGCATGAACGATTTGCAAAATCCTGCGCATATCCGCTACTCAGCCCTTGGGTGACGTCGGTGTGCTGACCAATATACCTGCACAGGCGCATGCCTATAAACAGGATGGCGGAAGGGGCATTACCAGGAAAGCACACTGCGTAGACAACAGGAAAACTTGCCTCCTCGACTTCAGCCGCATAAAGCAGCGCGGGATATCCATCGACGCCCTCACCCATCTGCTCCCCCATGGCCAGGTCGAAAAGCAGTTCGACAGCGCGCAAGTGATGTATCTCGACAGCCCTACCCCCAGCCCCACTTGGGGCAGCGGCCCGAAGCCCCGGCTGTATGCCGTGGTGGATGTGGCAGGCGAGGTCTAACCGTGGAGAACCGGGTGCGGTTGAGGGCGTAAGCGGTGGGCATCAGCCTCTTGCTGAATCCAGGCAAGACCAGCCTGTGACTGATTGTTTTCAATGCGGCCGCCCCCGTTGCCCAGCCGACGCAGGCAACAAAAAACCCCGGCTAGCCGGGGTTTTTTGTTTCAACCAAAGCGAATTTACGCGGGTTGGATGTTTGCAGCCTGCTTGCCCTTGGGGCCCGCAGTGATTTCGAAGCTGACGCGCTGGTTTTCCTGCAGCGACTTGAAGCCGCCTGCCTGGATCTCCGAGAAGTGAGCGAAGAGATCATCGCCACCGCCGTCCGGCGTAATAAAACCAAAGCCCTTGGCGTCATTGAACCACTTAACAATACCTGTTTCCATTTTGCATTTCCTTAATAAACCTATTTGGGCAACATGCCCCACCCATCGAATATCAAGGAAAAGTGGACAACCAGAGTTACCGCCAGTGAATCTTGAAACTTGAAGCTTGAATCCTACAGATGGAACTCTGAGGCCTGGCTGGCGAACAAGTTCAACTTTATTTTGAGGTGCCACTGATTAAGGGTGTTTACACGGCTACCAAAAACAATCCGAAGCTGACCCCGGTATCAGTCCGACCAGTCGCTAATCTTCTGGTACCTGCCCATCTTCTTGCTCGGGGCACTGGCAGTTAAAGCGGGGCTAAGGCTGCGAAGCCGGGATCGGGACGATTCGACGGGGCGAAATGAGGGGTGGGGCCAGCCTTAAATATGGAATCTGGCTCTATTTGTGTACGGACCCCGCTACCATCTTGAACTTCAAGGCCGCAGCACTTATCCAATCCCTTACTTGTAAAACCTTACTTTTAAAACCTGGCGCACCTCACACAATGCCCACTTCCACCCCGACCCCCTTTAGCGCTTTTCTGCAGCGCGCAGACTATTCGCTGCTGCGCTCACTGACAGCAGACCCCGAGCAGGCTCGCCACCACCCCAACAAAAGGATGCGCGAAGTCAAATCCGGCCATTACGTCGAGGTGGAACCGACCCCCCTGCCCAATCCGCTTTACGTCATCCATAGCCGACGTTTCTTCAACGAGCTGAATTTGCCCGATAGCCTGGCCCGTGAAGAAGCCTTCATGCAGTTTTTCACTGGCAGCCCCACGCTTGCAG
>JAHJRA010000017.1:0-11711 GCA_018831045.1 Gammaproteobacteria bacterium
CACCCCAGCTTCGGCATGGCGCTGGTTGGACGGCTGCTGGAAGCGCAGGGCTATCGCGTCGGCATCATCAGCCAGCCCGACTGGCTATCGGCCGATGCGTTTCGCACCCTCGGCCAGCCGACGCTGTATTTCGGCGTGACGGCGGGCAACATGGATTCGATGGTCAACCGCTATACCTCCGACCGCAAAACCCGCTCCGACGACGCCTACACGCCACATGGCGCGCCCAACAAGCGTCCCGACCGCGCGGTCACGGTGTATGCCCAGCGTTGCCGCGAAGCCTACCCCGGCACGCCGGTGATCATCGGCTCGATCGAGGCCTCCTTGCGCCGCATCGCGCACTACGATTACTGGTCGGACACGGTGCGCCGCTCGGTGCTGCCGGATTCCAAGGCCGACCTGCTGATTTTTGGCAACGCCGAGCGCGCGCTGCTGGAGGTGACGCAGCGTCTGGCCAAAGGCGAAAAAATCGCCGACATCCGCGACATCCGCGGCACCGGCTTCATGGTGCCGCGCGACTGGAAACCAGCCGACAACTGGCTGGAAGTGCTGTCCACCGAGCTCGACACACCAGGCGCCATCGACGCCCATGTCGACCCTTACGCGATGACGCCCAGCGGCCCGACCGCGCAAACGCCGGAAGGCACCGCGCCCATTCGCATCGTGCCGAAAGCCGAACGGCTCGCCGCCAGGCAGGACGTGCGCGAGCGCACCGTGATCCGCCTGCCCGATTACGACCAGGTCAAAAACAACCCGTCGTTTTACGCGCACGCCTCGCGCGTGCTGCACCTCGAATCGAATCCGGGCAACGCCCGCGCGCTGCGGCAGGCGCACGGCGAACGCGACGTCTGGCTCAACCCGCCGCCGATTCCACTGTCGACCCCCGACATGGATGGCGTCTACGACCTGCCTTACGCGCGCGCGCCGCACCCGAGCTACGGCGACGCCAAGATTCCGGCGTGGGAGATGATCCGCTTCTCGGTCAACATCATGCGCGGCTGCTTCGGCGGCTGCACCTTCTGCTCGATCACCGAGCATGAGGGCCGCATCATCCAGAGCCGTTCGGAAGATTCGGTGATCAAGGAAATCGAGGCGATCCGCGACAAAACCCCTGGATTCACGGGTGTCATCTCCGACCTCGGCGGCCCGACCGCCAACATGTACCGCATGGCCTGCAAGTCGGAAACCATCGAGAAAGCCTGTCGTCGCCTGAGCTGCGTGTTCCCCGACATCTGCGACAACCTCAACACCGACCACGCCCCGCTCATCAGCATGTATCGCCGCGCCCGCACACTGCCGGGGATCAAGAAGGTGCTGATCAGTTCGGGACTGCGCTACGACCTTGCAGTGCGTTCGCCCGAATACATCAAGGAGCTGGTGCAACACCACGTCGGCGGCTACCTGAAAATCGCGCCCGAACACACCGAAGCCGGGCCGCTGTCGAAAATGATGAAGCCCGGCATGGGCGCGTACGACCGGTTCAAGACTCTGTTCGAGGCCGCGTCAAAATCGGTCGGCAAGAAGCAGTACCTGATCCCGTATTTCATCGCCGCCCACCCCGGCACCACGCTGGAAGACATGCTGAATCTCGCGCTGTGGCTCAAAAAGCACGACTTCCGCCTGGATCAGGTGCAAACCTTTTTACCGACGCCGATGGCGCTGGCGACGACCATGTATCACACCGAAAAGAACCCGCTCAAGAAGGTGCTGGGCGGCAAGGGTGAATCGGTTGAAGTCGTCAAACAGGGCCGCATGCGCCGGCTGCACAAAGCCTTTTTGCGCTACCACGATGCCGAAAACTGGCCGATGCTGCGCGAGGCGCTGAAGGAAATGGGGCGCGAGGACTTGATCGGCAACAGCAAGAAGCACCTGATCCCGCTGTTCCAACCCGCCGGCACCGGCAAGCGCCCCGAAGGCGCACGCATCCTGCGCGACGTGCCAGTCAAGGGCGAGCCGCGCGTCGCGCCGCCCGCCTCGCGCGGGCGCCCGCCGCAAGTGCCCAAGCATCCGCTGAGCCAGCGCCGCGGCGGCGGGAAAAGCCGGCCATGACGGAGCGCGAAATTCTCCACGCCAAGCTCACGCTCGAAACCGCCCAGCTTGCGTGGCCGGAACTTGAACGCCACTTCGCGCGCGGCGACGTCGTCAAAGTCGCAACGGGCGTGGACCTGGTCGATGCTGCCCTGCTGATTGCCGAAAACAACGCAGCCGAAGCGCAGGCCTGGCTGGCCGAGGGCCGCATCGCCCGGGCTGAACTCTCCGATGCCGAAGACTGGCATGCGCGCCAGCCGATGTTCTGGGCAGTAGTGGTGGCGCCGTGGGTGCTGGTACAGGAAGTGCAGAAAAAACTGGATTCATAATTCACAAAAAAGCCCGCAGACGCGAGCTTTTTTGTGAGCGTTAAAACCGCTCAGGCCGCCAGGCTATCTTTCACCCGCATCAGACGCGCGCGCGCTTCAGTCGCAACGCCATGAACGGCAGGGTTGGCAACAAGCTTGACCATGATGCCCGGGTCGAGGAAGGACACGGTCACTTTGCCGTCCGCTTCCTCGCGTACGACGACGTTGCACGGCAACAGCATGCCGGCATCGGGCTCGGCCGTAATGGCCTGATGCGCCAGCGGCGGGTTGCAGGCGCCGAGGATGCGATAAGGGCGCATGTCGACGTCGAGCTTGGTCTTCATGGTGCCTTTCACGTCGATGTCGGTCAGCACGCCGAAACCCTCGGTTTTAAGGGCGGCGGTGACTTTCTCGATGGCTGCGTCGAAGGGGCCGCTGATCTGGGTGTCGAATCCGTATTCGCTCATGGTGTTACTCCTGATTGGGTGATTTCAATACCGGCATTTTACCTGCTGCGAGACAGAGTCCGCAGTCCGCTCAGGGTTCCAGCGATTTCTGCTCCAGCTTCCACCACAGCGCGTAGACCTCGTCGGACCACAGCGACTTGATGTAAGCCACGCCATCCAGCATCTCCTGCTCGCTCAGCTTGCCCTTCCAGGCTGGCATCTTGCCTTGTCCCTGCGGGCTGCCCTCGCGGATCATGTCCAGCAGCACCGCAGTCGGGTGGTGCCAGGCATGGGCGCTGTCGTCGAGCGGGGGTGGCGGGAAGTGGCCGTCGGCGTCGCGGATGCGCCAGTCGCCCGGCTGCCCCTTGCCGCCGATGCCATGGCACTCCAGACAGACCTTTTCATAGACGGCCTTCCCGCGCGTCACTTGCATCGGATCCAGCTTGCGTTCGACCACTGTCTCGTCGGCATCGCTTGATTGAACCAAAGGCGTGCCATCGCACCCCGCCAGTCCCAAGCCGACGACCAGGGTCGCGAAGATTTTCCATTTCATGCTTTTCATGAGATTTGCTTGTGTGGGGAAGACAAGAGAGAGGGTACGCCGCACCTTAAGTTCCGCTTTCCCCGCTGTTTAGCAGCACCCCATCGAGCAGACGACACATGTTGCGCCAGTGCGAGCCTTCCCAGTACACGCGCCCGCACGCGTCGCAGGCGCTGAAGTGCTCGTAGTGCTCCCGCACCCTCGGCGGCAGGCGGTCCAGCACGCTGGCCTTGTCGACCGGGCGCAGCGGCGCGTTGCAGTGCAGACACCGGGTGAACGGCCGGGCGCTGCGCGCCAGGTCGAGCCGCTCGACGACCTCGCGCAGCTGCGCCTCCGATTTCAGCGCATGCACATAGCAGCCGTGCGTCACCGCGCGCCGCTTTAATAATTCACGATCACGCGTCAGCACGATGCGGCCGTCCTGCTCACTCATTGCCACGATTTCGTCGTCGTGGAAATGGTTGTCATACAACGTATCGAAGCCCAGCATGCGCAGCATGTGGGCCAGTCCACCCAGGTGCGCGTCGGCGACGAAGCGCGTCTCTCTTAACGGCGTGTCGCGCACTCGCAAGAGCGGCGTCACGTCCATCGACTCGAAGCGCGGATACACCGCCACCCGGTCGCCGTCCTGCAACAGGCGGCTGAAGTCCGCCGACTCGCCGTTCACCAGGATCAGCTCCACTTCGGTGTGCGGCACCCCCAGCGCCTCGATCATGTGCTTGGTGGTCGCCGCCTGCGCGCACGGAGCGATGAATTCCTGCTTGCGCCGGGCTGGCGCAAGAAAGTCGTTCAACTCTTCATAGAAGCGAAAAGTGGCGGCAACCATACGCTGGCTCTTGTCGCAATTCAGGAACCCGGGCAACGCGATCCGAAGCGGAGGGCGGACCCTGAATGTGCAAACGCCACCTCGACGGTGGCGTTTGCCTGGGTTCCATCAAAAATCAGTGGGATTTTGACGGTTTATCTTGTTTTGGCGGGGTGATGAACGATCCCACAGGAACCACGGCCTGTTTCGGTTTTTTGGGTTTCTTGACTTCCTTGTTTCCACGTACCTGGCCTTTTGCCATGATGATTCTCCTTGCAATGACTACAGAATGTCCGGCTAAATTCCTGCGTGACAAGCGCATGCCCAGACTGGGCAGATCATAAGCCGTTACGCGAACATTGGTGGCTTTAAATTCAGGCCCAGGCTGGCGCGAATCAACATCAGCAACCCTAAATCCGGCTAGCCGTCTGCCGCATGACATTCGCCGCGAACTGCATCGCCCATTTCACCGGCGGCGGTAACGGCGCGCCGCCGTGGTCAACCGCGGTTTGCGCATGCCGGGCTTCGTCGATTTTCATCTGTTCGACGACCGCACGGCTTTTGGCGTCGGCTTCCGGCAATAGCTGCAGATGGCCGTCGAGATGCGCTTCGACCTGACGTTCCGTTTCAGCAAGAAAGCCGAGGTTCCATTTATCGCCGAGCAGTCCGGCGCCCACGCCGATGCCGAATGCGCCGCCAAACCACAGCGGGTTGAGCAGGCTCTTGCGGCCGCCCAGTTCGTTGATGCGCGTTTCGCACCAGGCGAGATGGTCGGTTTCTTCGCGCGCGGCCTGTTCGAGTTCACCCCGCACCTGTTCATTTTTCGTGGTGAGCGCCTGTCCGGCATACAGCGCCTGCGCGCACACTTCGCCGACATGGTTGACGCGCATCAGCGCAGCGGCGTGGGCACGCTCGGCTTCGCTCAGGTCGGCTTCCGCACCCGTTGCAGGATAGGGGCGCCCTGCATGCGGGCTGGCAAACACCGTGCGCAGGCCGAGGTCGAAAGTGGTGATCAACTGGTCAAGTCGGTTCATGGCTATTTCACGTAATAGTTGAAATTCGAATAGGCGGCTTCGTTCACCTTGAACCACTGGAATTCGGTATCACGAAACTTTTTCCACGGACGGTAGATGGCAGCGAAGTCGGGGTTTATTTTCGCCTCTTCCTCGTACAGTTCAAAGCTGGCGCGGCGCGCGGCCAGCATCACGTCCTTGGGATAGGGATGCAGCTTGACCCCCTGCCCTACCAGACGCAGCAACGCGGGCGGGTTCTTGGCATCGTATTGCGCCAGCATCAGCTGGTTCGCCTCGGCAGTGGCGACTTCAAACGCCTGACGATATTGCTCGGGCAAGGCTTTCCATGCCGTCTGATTGACGTAGAAACTCAGCTGCGGCCCGCCTTCCCACCAGCCGGGGTAGTAGTAATGCTTGGCGATTTTTTGAAAGCCGAGTTTTTCGTCATCGTAGGGGCCGACCCATTCAGCAGCATCGAGTGCGCCGCGTTCCAGCGCGGGATAGATATCGCCCCCGGGCAGGGTTTGCGGCACCGCGCCGAGTCGCGCCATAACCTTGCCGCCGAGACCGGGGATGCGCATTTTCAGCCCCTTGAGATCGGCCAGCGATCTGATTTCCTTGCGGAACCAGCCACCCATCTGGGTGCCGGTATTGCCGCCCGGAAACTGCAACACGTTGTATTTGGCGTAAAGCTTGCGCAGCGCCTCGATGCCGCCGCCCGCGTACATCCAGGCATTCTGCTGGCGCGCCGTCAAGCCGAACGGCACGGACGTATCAAACGCCAGCGCAAGGTTCTTGCCGACGTAGTAATAGCCTGCCGAATGGCCGCATTCGGCAGTGCCGTTGCCAACCGCGTCGAGCACCTGCAGGCCGGGCACCAGATCGCCGGCAGCGAACACGCGGATCTGGAATTTGCCGCCGGTCAGGGCGGCCACGCGTTTGGACAGGGTTTCCGCTGCGCCGTAGATGGTGTCAAGGCTTTTGGGGAAACTCGATGCCAGCCGCCAGCGGATGGTGGGCAGCTGACTGGATTCGGCGGGGGCAGCCTGTGCCGCACTCAGCGGCAGCAGGGCGGCGCCCGCACCCGCCAGAAAATCACGGCGATTGAAACGCATGGAAACTCCGGTTCGCAGGAAAGGGGATACAAGAGCCTAGAATTATAAGGATTCCTGCCCGAGCCACGTTTATGCCGTTCAATATCCGACTTGCCATGGGGCTGGGTGGCGTTTCCCCCCACGACAACCATCGCGCCTATCTCTGGGAAAAACGCCTGCACTGGCCGATGCTGGTCGTGTCCCTGCTGGCCATCCCGGCTTTTTATCTGGGCGAGCTGGTGGCCGAACCGCACCTGAAAACGGCCGGCCACATGCTGGACTGGGTGGTGTTGCTGGCTTTTTCAATTGAGCTGATAGTGATGCTGAGCGTCTCCACGCAGCGAAAGCGGTATGTGCTGCACAACTGGCTGTCGCTCGCCATCATCGCCGCCACTGCGGTGTCGTTGCTGGTTCCGCATTTGCCCGGTGAACTGTATGCACTGCTGCGCCTGCTGCGACTCGCTCTCGCGGGCTTGCTGGGCGTACGGCTGGCCCATCAGCTGCGTTCGCTCACTCCTGGCTCGACGCCTTATATCCTGCTGCTGGGCTTTGGCCTGATGTTGGTATCGGGCGCGGGTTTCTACTGGCTGGAGCCCACCGTAAACGGCTACTGGGACGGCGTCTGGCTCGCCTTTACCAGTGGCCTGACGGTCGGCTACGGCGACCTCGTCCCCACCACCCATTCTGCCCGGCTATTCGCCGGCGTGGTCATTGTGCTGACCTATGGCGTGATGTCGCTGGTGACCGCTTCGATTGCGGCCTTTTTCGTTGGCCAGGAAGAAAAGCGCATGCGCCTGGAAATGCACCACGACCTGAAAGCGCTGCGCCAGGAGATTGCCGACTTGCGTACATTGTTCAATGTGCCGCAGACGAAACCGACAGGCGACGAAAAAAGAGATAGCTGAACCGCGCATCACGCGTTCTCAGGCGCGCTTTGCTAAAATGCGCGTTTTCGCGTTCCGGACTCCGCCATGTTTGCTCCTCTGCCCCTTGCCCAAACCGACCCCGACCTGTGGGCGGCGATTCAAAAAGAAGACACGCGCCAGCAGGATCACATCGAGCTGATCGCATCGGAAAACTACACCAGCCCGGCGGTGATGGAAGCGCAGGGCTCGCAACTCACCAACAAATATGCCGAAGGCTACCCCGGCAAGCGCTACTACGGCGGCTGCGAATACGTGGACATCGTCGAGCAGTTGGCGATCGACCGCGTCAAGGCGCTGTTCGGCGCCGAAGCCGCCAATGTGCAGCCCAACTCCGGCTCGCAGGCCAACCAGGCGGTGTTCCTGGCTTTCCTCAAACCGGGCGACACCATCATGGGCATGAGCCTCGCCGAAGGCGGCCATCTCACCCACGGCATGGCGCTCAACATGAGCGGCAAGTGGTTCAACGCGGTGGCCTACGGCCTCAACGAACAGGAAGAAATCGACTACGACAAGATGGAAGCGCTGGCACGCGAGCACAAGCCCAAGCTGATCATCGCCGGTGCCTCGGCCTACGCGCTCAGGATCGACTTCGAGCGTTTCGCCAAGGTTGCCAAGGAAATCGGCGCGATCTTCATGGTCGACATGGCGCACTATGCCGGCCTCATCGCCGCGGGCGTCTACCCCAACCCGGTGCCGTTTGCCGACGTGGTGACCTCGACCACCCACAAGACCCTGCGCGGCCCGCGCGGCGGCATCATCCTGATGAAGGCCGAGCACGAGAAGGCGATCAACTCGGCGATCTTCCCCGGCCTGCAGGGCGGTCCGCTGATGCACGTCATCGCCGGCAAGGCGGTGGCGTTCAAGGAAGCCTCGACCAAGGAATTCAAGCGCTACCAGGAACAGGTCATCGACAACGCGCTGGTAATGTGCAAGGTGCTGGTCGAGCGCGGCCTGCGCATCATTTCCGGCCGCACCGAGAGCCATGTGTTCCTGGTCGACCTGCAGGCGAAGAACCTCACCGGCAAGGAAGCCGAAGCCCTGCTCGGCCGTGCCCACATCACGGTCAACAAGAACTCCATCCCCAACGACCCGCAGAAGCCCTTCGTCACCAGCGGCATCCGCATCGGCACCCCGGCGATGACCACGCGCGGCTTCACTGAACTGGAAGCTGAACAGTTGGCTCACCTGATCGCAGACGTGCTCGAAGCCCCCAACAACGAGGCCGTGATCGAGCGGGTGAAGGGCGAAGTGGCGAAGCTGACGGCGAAGTTTCCGGTGTATGGCTGAGAGGGGTCAGGGGTCGGGATTCAGGGATCAGGGAAAGTCGCTTCGCGGCCCCTTCGATCAATTTGCGGCGAAGCTGCATCCCCTGAATCCTGGCCCCTGAATCCCGACCCCTGACCATGAAATGTCCCTTCTGCGGCTCCCTCGACACCCAGGTCATTGACTCCCGCGTCAATGAAGTGGGCGACGCGATTCGCCGGCGCCGCCGCTGCGCGGCGTGCGACAAACGTTTCACCACCTGGGAAACCGCCGAGTTGCGGCCACCGCAAATCGTCAAGACCAACGGCACCCGCGAGGATTTTTCCGAATCCAAGCTGCGCGAAGGCTTTCGCCGCGCCCTGCACAAGCGCCCGGTTTCGACCGAACTGGTTGATGCAGCGGTCGACCGCATCCGCCAGCGCCTGCTGACGCTGGGCGAACGCGAAATCCCGGCGCGCGAAGTCGGCGAGCTGGTGATGAACGAGCTGAAAAAGCTCGACAAGGTCGCCTACATCCGCTTTGCCTCGGTGTACCGCAGCTTCCAGGACGTCGAAGACTTCCGCGACGTCATCCGCGACATCGATCAGTAAATGCCCCGCATCGACCGTTTCAGCAGCGCCGACCATGCCCACATGGCGCGCGCGCTGCAACTCGCCGCGCGCGGGCTTTACACCACCAGCCCCAATCCGCGCGTCGGCTGCGTCATCGTCAAGGATGGACATGTTGTCGGAGAAGGCTGGCATGCACGCGCCGGCACCCCCCACGCCGAAGTCCATGCGCTCAAAGCGGCGGGCGATGCCGCGCGCGGTGCGACGGTGTACGTCACGCTCGAACCCTGCTCACATCACGGTCGCACCCCGCCGTGCGCCGAAGCGCTCATCAATGCTGGCGTGGGACGCGTGGTGGCGGCAATGACCGATCCCAACCCGCTGGTCGCTGGCGGTGGAATTTCCATGCTGACGCTGGCGGGTGTTGAGGCCGAGGTGGGATTGATGCAGGCCGAGGCACGCGCGCTCAACCCCGGCTTCGTCTCGCGCATGACGCGGCAGCGTCCGTGGGTGCGCCTCAAGACTGCCAGCACACTGGACGGCAAGACCGCACTTGCCAACGGCCAGTCGCAATGGATCACCGGCGAGGCCGCGCGTGCCGACGTGCAGCACCTGCGCGCCCGCGCCTGCGCCATCCTCACCGGCAGCGGCACCGTACTGGCCGACAACCCGCGCATGAACGTGCGCGACTTCGACATCGGCCGGCAGCCGTTGCGGGTGGTGGTCGATTCCGCATTGCGCACGCCGGCGGATGCGGCGATCCTGCCCGCGCTCATCGCCTGCCATCATGCTGATCCTGCTGCGCGCGCGGCCCTCGAACAGGCAGGCGCGGAAGTCATTGAGTTGCCCGGAGCGGATGACCGTGTCGATCTGGCTGCGCTGCTCACGTTGCTGGCACAACGTGGCGTCAATGAACTGCACATTGAAGCCGGCGCCGTGTTAAACGGTGCGCTAATCAAAGCCGGGCTGGTCGACGAATGGGTGGCGTATGTGGCACCAATGGTGGTGGGTGACAGCGCGCGCGGGCTGTTTGACCACCCGTCGCTCACCATGCTGGCCGATGCCGCACGATTTCGGTTGGCCGACGTGCGGCAGATCGGCGGCGACCTGCGCCTGACGCTGCTGCCCACTTGAGCGAATTCAAGGATCACTTCTCGTCGGCGTCCGAGCGCTACGCCGCCTATCGCCCGGCCTATCCCGCCGCGCTGTTCGCCTGGCTTGCCGGCCTGTGCGCCGAACGGGAACTCGCCTGGGACTGCGCCACCGGCAGCGGCCAGGCGGCGCTGGGACTGGCGCCGCATTTCAGTAGTGTAGTCGCCACCGATGCCTCAGCCGAGCAAATCCGCCACGCCGGGCCGCACTCGCTTGTCGATTATCGGGTTGCGCCGGCCGAAGCCAGCAGCCTCGCCGATTGCAGCGTCGATCTCGTCACCGTCGCACAGGCGGCGCACTGGTTCGACCTGCCGCGCTTTTATGACGAAGCCAAGCGGGTTCTGAAGCCCGGCGGCGTGATCGCCTTGTGGGGCTACGGCCGCATGGTGCTGCCGGGTAAAATGGACGCGTTGCTCCAGCGCTTTTATGCTGAAACCGTCGGTCCGTACTGGCCGCCCGAGCGCGCGCTGATCGACGACGCCTACCTCAGCCTGGATTTTCCGTTTGTGGAAATCCAGCCGCAGGCTTTTTCTATCGAGGTCGAGTGGACCCTGCATCGGCTGCTGGACTACCTCTCCACCTGGTCGGCGGTCAAGCACTATCAGGCCGCACAGGCACGCGATCCCTTGCCGACGCTGATGGCTGAACTCCAGCCCGTGTGGGGTGATCCAGAAACTGCGCAGAAGCTGCAGTGGCCGCTGTTCCTGCGGGTCGGTCGGCGTTAAGTGCAACAAAAACCCTAAAACAACCCAGCTGGTTTCTTGCCCACTTTCTGTACTAAGGGTTAGTGAGCCGTGTTCTGCGCAATGTTTCAACGCCGCCCCATGGCTGCACAAAGCCTAGATGGACTTAGTGACTCACGTCTTGCGCGGCCATTAGACCATGATTCAAAGAAGGCCATTGACACTCTGACTGGCCGGCAAGCACCTAAATCCGTCGTATTACCCCTCACCACAGCAACGACAACAAATCAGGATAGCGGCATACCTTTAAAAAAGAACTGCCCAATAGCTCAACATCAATGCTTTCCTGCCGATAGACAATAACCAGCCGAGTGCCCCTCTCGGTAGTTATTTGTGAGGTCTTTTTGTGTACGTCTCAAACAAGCAGCGGGGCTTCACTCTGATCGAGTTGCTGATTGCGCTTGTCATCGCTGCAGCATTGATGTCCATTGCCGTACCGAATTATCAGGCATACGTGGAACGCACGCGGCGCACTGCAGCAATCAAGGACATCGCCCAGATCTCCATGGCGCTCGAACGCTACCGAACGACGGCGGGCACCTTTCCCAATAGCCTCAGCGATTTGAACATCCCCCTGCCGCTGGACCCTTGGGGCCACGCTTACCAGTATCTGGGCATTGATGTGGCACCGCCCCCCAACAAAGGTGCCCTGCGCAAGGACAAGAACCTGAACCCGCTCAACAGCGACTACGATCTTTACAGCATGGGACCTGATGGTCTCACCCAGAAGCAGTTGACCGCCGCCAAGGCCCATGACGATATCGTCCGGGCGGGCAACGGGGGCTTCATCGGTCTCGCTTCGGAACACTGATCGGTGGCACAGCCCCTCCTCAACAGCGCGATC